>JABSOX010000020.1 GCA_013215655.1 Colwellia sp. | reverse complement strand
CATTGCTATCTTAGGTATGGATGAGCTTTCTGAAGAAGATAAATTGTCAGTTACTCGTGCTCGTAAGATCCAACGTTATTTATCTCAGCCGTTTTTTGTTGCTGAAGTATTTACCGGTTCACCAGGTAAATATGTTTCATTGAAAGATACAATTTCAGGCTTTAAAGGCATTTTAGCTGGTGAATATGATGATTTACCTGAGCAAGCATTCTACATGGTTGGTAATATTGAAGAAGCTGTAGAGAAAGCTAAAAACTTGTAATCATATGGGTAAGGGTTTACTTAGTTATTTTTAGTTACTATTTGTTAGTAAATTAATAATTAAGTTAACCTTACTTATTAGGAGGTCGTTATGTCAGCAATGACAGTAAATCTAAGTGTAGTAAGTGCTGAAGAGGAATTATTCTCTGGACGTATTGAATCACTACAGATCGCAGGTACAGAGGGTGAATTAGGCATTATGCCTGGTCATGCACCTTTGTTGACCTCACTAAAACCTGGTATGGCACGTATTGTAAAATACGGCGGAGAAGAAGAAATTCTTTATCTTTCTGGTGGCATGTTAGAAGTTCAACCAAATAATGTGACAGTATTAGCCGATGTGGCAGTACGTTCTCATGATTTAGATGAACAAGTTGTTTTAGAAGCTAAACAACGTGCAGAAGAACACATGAACGCTCCTGGCGGTGATGTGGACTATGCTGAAGTAGCTGCTGAGTTAGCTCGTGTGACTGCGCAATTACGTGTAATTCAAGCAACTAAAAAGAAAGTTTAAACTATTAGTTAGTTACTTTTTTCTGCAATATAACACTAAGTTTTAGTGAATTAAAAACGACATTTTACTTTTATAGTAAAGGTCGTTTTTTTTTGTCTAAAAAATAGTGCACTTAAAAATTGATCTAGCGTAACAAAAATTAAATTGTATAGGGCAACTCAATATTAATTAATAGATGCAAAGCAACCTAATATTTAAGAATGGTAATTGTTGAATAAACAACGGTACAATACTGACTAGTTGCTAATAATTATAAAAAATTGGATACTCTATGAGCCTCTCTGTTGTTATTCTTGCCGCGGGTAAAGGCACCCGTATGCGTTCTTCTCTTCCTAAAGTACTTCATCCCATAGCTGATCGACCTATGGTTAGTCATGTCATTGATAGTGCGCGTAAGCTAAATGCAGAAAACATTTATGTTGTTTATGGCTTTGGTGGAGATGTACTAAAAGAAGCTCTTATCAAAGAAAATAATGGTGATGATTTAACCTTTGTTGAACAAATTGAACAATTAGGTACAGGTCATGCTGTAGATATGGCGTCACCATTTGTAAAAGACGGTGAAGACGTATTAGTTTTATATGGTGACGTTCCATTAACTAAGGTTTCTACTTTAGAACGTTTATTAACCGTAAAACCAGATAATGGCATGGGTTTATTAACCGTTAATTTAGCTGATCCAAAAGGCTATGGTCGTATTGTTCGCGATAGCTCAAATACGGTTATTGGTATTATCGAACAAAAAGATGCCAATGAAGAGCAATTAAAAATTAAGGAGTGTAATACCGGAATATTATTGGCTAAAGGTGTCGATTTAAAACGTTGGCTAGCAAATTTATCGAACGATAATGCTCAAGGAGAATATTACCTTACTGACATCATTGCTGCGTGTCATAGTGAAGATAAAATCATTGCTACGGCTCATCCTGACAGTGAAATAGAAGTTGAAGGTGCTAATAACCGAGTACAACTAGCGGGCTTAGAAAGAGCATTTCAATTAAGAAAAGCTGAAGAGTTGATGATTGCAGGCGCTACGTTACGTGATCCTGCGCGTATTGATATCCGTGGTGAATTAACCGTTGGCGAAGAAGTTGTTATTGATGTTAATTGTATTTTTGAAGGCAAGGTTGCGTTAGCTAATAATGTAATAGTGGGTGCTAATTGCATTTTAAAAAATTGCAGTATTGGTGATAATTCTGTCATTAAATCAAATAGCATTATTGAAGAGGCAGATATCGCTAATCAATGCTCTGTTGGGCCTTTTGCTCGAATTCGCCCTGGTACTACTATGTTAACTAATTCTCATGTAGGTAATTTTGTTGAGATGAAAAAAACTACCATGGGTGAAGGTGCAAAAGCAGGTCATTTATCTTATTTAGGTGATAGTGAAATAGGCAGTAAAGTGAATATAGGTGCTGGTACTATCACTTGTAATTATGATGGCGTAAATAAATCAAAAACCATTATTGGTGATGGTGCTTTTATTGGCTCAAATAGTTCGCTTGTTGCTCCAGTTACCATTGGTAAAATGGCAACAATAGGTGCTGGTTCGGTTATTGCTAAGAATGTGGGTGATGATGAATTGGCAGTTGCTCGCGGTAAACAACGAAATATCGCTAATTGGCAACGGCCAGTAAAAAATAAGTCGACATAAAAAATATCTTTAGAAATAAAATTTTAATCAAGCTATGCCCTACCGCTAGGGTATAGCTGATTTCAAATAACTCATATACTCCTTAAATAAAGTTAAACAATTTACTTAAAATAAATTGGTCATTGTAATTTATGTCGTCTTTTGGTTAAATAACCATGTTTTAAAACGAAACATATTTTAGTGAAACGAAACTTATGTCAAAAAGAAATACACAACAACGACGTCATACCATTATTTCAGAGTTGAATAAAAATGGTGAAGTCAGCGTTGATAGCCTTGCTAAGCAATTTGATACATCGGAAGTAACGATAAGAAAAGATCTCGCTATCTTGGAAAATGGTGGGCTTTTATTACGTCGATATGGCGGCGCTGTGCCTTTACCCAGTGAGATCACCGAAATAAAATCGGAAAACCTTTCGAAACGAAAGCGCGCTATTGCCAAAAAAGCAGCAATACTGATTAAAGATCATCATCGTATTATTATTGATAGTGGTCAAACAACGTCGGCATTAGTTTCAGAGCTAGATAATAAAAAAGGTTTAGTGGTGATGACTAATTCATTGGTCATCGCCAATATGTTGCAATCATTAGAAAATGAGCCAACGTTATTAATGACTGGCGGCACTTGGGACCCTCATTCTGAGTCTTTCCAAGGACAAGTTGCAGAAAATGTACTACGTTCTTATGATTTTGATCAGCTCTTTATTGGTGCCGATGGCATTGATATAACTCGCGGTACAACAACTTTTAATGAACTTATAGGTTTAAGTCAAGTTATGGCTGACGTTTCTCGTGAAGTGATTGTCATGATTGAATCAGAGAAAATAGGGCGAAAAATACCAAACTTAGAAATACCATGGCAACAAATTCATACGGTCATCACAGATAATGATTTAGATGCCGATATAAAAGAACAATTATTAAAACAAGGCGTTAATTTACTTATCGCAAAATAAAGGAAAAAATTATGTGTGGAATCGTCGGTGCAGTAGCACAACGTGATGTAGCAGATATCTTGGTTGAAGGATTAAAACGTTTAGAATACCGAGGATATGACTCTGCGGGTGTAGCAATTATAGATAATAACAATCAACTACAACGTGCACGCCGTTTAGGAAAAGTACAAGAATTAGCCGATGCTTTAGCTATTAACTCTTTGTCAGGTGGCACGGGTATCGCACATACTCGTTGGGCTACACATGGTATTCCGAGTGAAAATAATGCTCATCCACATGTATCTAGTGAAACAATTGCCGTTGTCCATAATGGTATTATTGAAAATCATCAAGCACTGCGAATAAAATTACAAAGTTTAGGTTATGAGTTTGTTTCTGAAACGGACACCGAAGTTATTGCTCATCTTGTTCATCATGAATTAAAAAACTCATCAAGTTTACTTGCTGCGGTACAAACATCAGTAAAACAACTTGATGGTGCTTATGGCACCGTTATATTTGATACCCGTGATAAAGACCGACTTGTTGTTGCTCGTTCTGGCAGCCCATTAGTGATTGGTTATGGCTTAGGTGAAAACTTTATCGCATCAGATATGATGGCATTATTACCCGTTACCCGTAAGTTTTCCTTTCTTGAAGAAGGTGATGTTGCCGAAGTGACTCGTTTTGAGGTTAACATTTTTGATATTAACGGTGAACCTGTTGAGCGAGAAGCAAAGGAACAAGAAGTTAGTCAAGACAGTGGTGATAAAGGTGAATATCGTCATTACATGTTGAAAGAAACTTATGAGCAACCTACCGCTATCCGTAATGCGCTAGATGGACGTTTGATAGATAATACGGTTGATATTAATGCGTTTGGTACAGGTGCTGACGATATTTTTAAAGATATTGAACATGTACAAATAATTGCCTGTGGAACCAGTTATCATTCAGGCATGGTTGCTCGTTATTGGTTAGAGGCACTTGCGGGTGTCTCTTGTAATATCGAGATAGCCAGTGAATTTCGCTATCGTAAATCGCATGTGCCAAAAAATGCGCTGATCGTAACAATTTCGCAATCAGGTGAAACAGCAGATACACTAGCTGCTCTGCGTTTAGCTAAAGAGTTAGGCTACAAAGCAAGTTTAGTTATCTGTAATGTTGCAGGGTCTTCACTAGTACGTGAATCTGACCTTGCCTTTATGACCAAAGCGGGCATTGAAATAGGTGTTGCTTCAACCAAAGCCTTTACTACACAGTTAGTGGGTTTGCTGATGATGACCTTAGCTATTGGTAAACATCATGGCATGTCTGTACAGCAACAAGCTGAAATAGCACAATCGTTAATGTCATTACCAAGCAAATTAGAAGAAGTATTAGCATTAGCTCCTTCCATTGAAGAGCTGGCAGAAGATTTTGCAGATAAACATCATGCTTTGTTCTTAGGCCGTGGCGATCAGTACCCCATTGCTATGGAAGGTGCATTGAAATTAAAAGAAATTTCATATATTCATGCAGAAGCTTATGCCGCAGGTGAATTAAAACACGGACCATTAGCCCTGATTGATGCTGAAATGCCAGTCATAGTTGTCGCACCTAAAAATGACTTGATAGAAAAGCTTAAATCGAATGTTGAAGAAGTACGCGCACGTGGTGGTTTAATGTATGTATTCGCTGCTAGTGATGCAAAATTTGAAAGTGATGACACCATGAAAGTGATCAATGTTCCCCATTGTGATGAAATTATCGCTCCCATTGTTTATACCTTACCATTACAACTATTGTCATATTACGTGGCAATCATAAAAGGTACTGACGTCGATCAACCAAGAAATTTAGCAAAATCGGTCACTGTTGAATAAATACTGAACTTTTAGTTTTACTTGTTGTACGAGAACAATAAAGTTCTTTACTGAAACCACTTAAAATATGCTTAATTAACAAGCAATGTTTGGGTGGTTTTTTATGGTTGCAAAACAATACTTCAATACTGAAGTTAAAAATGCCAAATGGATTAAAGAAGGTCGAGGTGCTGGTCATGGTGATAGTTATCTTTCTTGGTTGACAGCTCGTGATTTGGCATCACGTGGACGTTCACAACGAATTTTTGGACATAAGAGTTTAATAACACATCATCTACTGTCAGACTTAGAGTTGGCGGTATTTATTATCCTTGTATGGCGTACCACAACAACTGATATTCGAGAACAATTCCCACTTCACCCTGAAGATACTTAAACTCTAGCTCAGAAAAGAAACATTAATCGATCGTATTATCCTGCTTATTATTCCCATTATTCATATATATCATTGAATATTCATCTTTATATTCCTGTTATGATAGCCAAGAATTCGACTTGCTCATTTAGTAAATTCAAGTAAAAGGATAAAAAATGAAACTTGGCGAAAAAATTAAACAACTACGAAATAATGCCGGTCTTACTCAACCAGAGTTAGCCACTAAAGCAAATATTGAACAATCGTATTTATCAAAACTAGAAAATGATAAAGGATCTCCTTCATTTGAAGTGATAGATAAAATTGCCAATGCACTAAATTATGAAGCAATGGCATTTATTGAAAGTTTAGACAGTAACTATGTTCGTGATAACTTGGCTCATTTACCTGAAGTTGCAGAAAAATATACAGAAATGCGTATCGCTAAAAGTCAAAAACTTAAAAATCGCTATATTATGGCTTCACTAATGATAGTTTTTGGTATCGCTTTGGTTTTTATGGGCGCAAGCAAAGCCTTGTTCCCTAACAGTATTTACGAATATGAGTCTATTGGGGAAATAAACAAAAATGAAACGTTAAAACAGTATATATCTTCACCCATAAGAATGATTGACGAAAATGGTAAGGAGTTTAGAAAACGCCTTCACGATAATAGATCACGTATTAATGAAGTATATAAATTAAGTGATGAGTATTTGGGTGAGTCTTTTATAGAAAATATATCTCCAGAGAAAAGACGTGTTTATGAATTGAAATCTTCAGCTAAACGTTATTCAAACTATAATGATATCTTCATTGTTTTAGGTTTGATTTTAATTGTTGGCGGAGGTTTTACCATGAACTATGTTTATCAGTTTAAAGACTAATATTCTAAGGCCTAGTACTTATATTTTTTATACTGCGGATAAAACTCTAAAAGATCGCACCAAGTACTGAAGTTGGTGTGATTATAACGTTTACTATTAGCGATGTGCCATCGTGATGCTTTAAGTGGCGGTAAACGAAATTTTGATTTATGACCATCTATAGCAACATAACAAGCTAACTCTTTTCTTATATTGTTTAATACTTTTACTTGTGCATAACCATCAACGGTATAACCGTGTCTAATCTCAATATTTTTATTTTTTGCCTGTACATTTGTAATGAACAGCAAGCTAATAAATAATGAGAGTTTAATTTTCATAATGAATATTCTAATGACTTTTTCTTAAGTAAAATATAGCACTGAACCATTTAAAGTTATAGCTAGTTCAAAGTACTTATCTGATCTATATACTATTTGAGTAGTAAAAAAGTTTCTTTCAATAATTATTTATAAAAAAGCATTGAAAGCGCCTATTGTTGTCACCATAACTATTTTAACAAAAAAATTAATATACACATTGTCCTTATCATACGGGCACTAAATGTAGCAAAAAAGAGAAATTATAAATGGCTAATATCGTTCCTGTAAGAAAAGATCAACATCAAAACATTAAAATTGCATCAAAGCGTGATTTATCTCTTGTTGCAAATCAACATATTGCACCGATCAGTGCTCGTGAATATGCGCAAGCAGCAACATGTTATCCTGTAGTATTGGTTAAAGACCCTGAGTCAACACGTTATCGTAGTGTTGTTATGCTAGGTTTAGAAGCGGGTGAAAACTTATATTATAGTGAAGAAAAATGGGATGCTATCTACATTCCACAGAGCATTTCTTTAGTACCATTTAGCTTAGGTTTAGATCCTGAAAAAGAAAAAACGTTAACAACTTGTGTTGATTTAGACAGTGCTTTTGTTGGAGAAGATAAAGAAAACGCTTTATTTGATGCGGAAGGTAACGATACTGATTTCTTTAAAGGCATCCAAGACTCATTGGGTGCATTGTACGACAATGAAGTGATGACCGAGAAATTTGTACAAGAGTTAGCTGAAAACGATTTATTATTAGAGCTTGAATTAAATATTAACTTTAGCAATAACGAAAAGAAAAAGTTAGTTGGCTTGTTTGGTATTGATGAGCAAAAACTGCAAAAGTTATCTGATGAAAAAGTATTAGACTTTAACAAGCGTGGTTTATTTATTCCTATTTATGCAATGTTAGGCTCTATCGGCCAAATTAACCGTTTAGCACAATTACGTAATCAAAGTGCTGCAGAAGTTAAAGTTAACGGTATTCAATTTCGACCAGTAGTTGCTGAAGAAACTAAATAGTTAACTAATAAGTAAAAATGATAAAAGGGCTTCGGCCCTTTTTATGTTCAGGATGAACGGTATGTCATGGTCACATGGATGTGAAAGAAAGACGATGTTCAGGATGAACGGTCATGATTTTGTTCCCGACAAATCATAAGTACCTTCGTCCGTGCAGGCAATGTCATGGTCACTTAGATGTGAAACAATGTCGATGTTCAGGTTGAACGCTATATCGCGGGTGTTTCGTTCTTAATAAAAGCTACAGCTTCGATCCTCTGCTACATCATAAATACCTTCGTGTAATTAATATTTCCATGTACTTGATGCAATAGAGTAGTCTATTTCACAAAAGCCGGATTTTCATATCTCTGCTAATATAATGAGTGTAAATAACCATTTACCCTTGGGTTATTCCATATTTTTGAATATGAGGCATTTATATGAAACAGCAGAAGAAGGAAACCTTGGATTTAGATGAACAAATCCAAAGTCTAGCTGGGGATATTTATGTTGAAATAGAGGACAAAGTTTCTAGTTTTGTTGCTAGCTATATTAAAAATAAAGAGCTAAGCAACGAGGATATTGAACAGCATAAACATTATCAGTTATTAAAATCTTTGCATGAGCAACTGCAAACAACGTTTAATAATGCTCGAGAACATGCCATTGAACAACAAACTAAACTTAAAAAAAACATAGATTCTCTTAATAAAAAGCATATTGAAAGTGATAGGGAATTAAAGGGTCTTGAACAATTAAATACAGCAAAACTAACGGATTCTGAACAAGGTTTAAAAGATAAACTTAGAGAGTTATCTTCTGTATCAGAGCAATTGATCAAATCAGTTGGATCAGAAAAAAGTCTGAAAATAGCGGTAGTAAAAGCAAAAGAAGAATCAATACAGCTTACCCAAAAAGTAGAGTCACTTGAAAAATCAGAAGTGAACTTAGCTAAGAATGATAAAGCTAAATCTGCAACTATTGCTGTGCAAAACCAACAAATATCAGCTTTAACACTGCAACTGAATAATGCCGTTAGCGAACTAGACTATATCAAAGCAGAACATGACCAAAGCTCAATATTAACTTCACAACAACAGACTCAAGAAAAACAGCAACTCGAAGAGCTTCAACAAGCCAAAGAACATTTAAAAGATCAAATCACTAAATTGGATGATCAGCTCAAAAGTGTTAACCATACTTATAGCTTAGAAATAAACAATGAAAAGCAACTGTATGTGTCATTACAAGAAAAACATGAAGTAGATATAGTGCAATTAAAAGCAATGAACACGGAATACCAAGGTGAATTGGAACGCACGGTATTATTAACAAAAGAAACGCAGCAAAGAAGCGCAAGTTTTGAAAAAATTGTTGATGAGAAAAACATTGAAATTAAAGGACTAAAAGAAAAGTGTATTACTGATAAAGATCTATTTGATCTAAATTTGGCACAAGCACAAGCACAAGCACATAAGCAAAAGTCGTCATTGAAAAATGCGCTTGCTGATAAAGCTTTGTTTATTGATGAGTCTAATAAAAAATATAAAAATGATACCGATGAACTGCAACAAGTAATAAAAATTCATCAACAGAAAATTTCGAAACAAGATGAAAAATTAATTTTCTCAATAAAACAGCTCGATCTTTTACAACAAAAAAAGGATGATATTTTAGCAGAATCTGAAAAAACACAAAACCTTATTGTAAACCTTGAAAAAGAAAATTTGGTATTAAAAGAAAAAGCCGATTCAGCTCAAGAAAACGCAGTCAATATTCAACAGCGTGTAGATGGGAATCGGGAAAAACAAGAGCTTGAATATAGTAAAGCACGAGAAACTATAAAATATCTACGAGATGAAAATACTAAATTAAGTGCTAAGTTGGAGCAGCAAGTATCAGAACTAGAAGATAAGCTTCGAGAATATCGACTGCGATTTGAATATGCGCAAAAGCAATTAAATAACAATTAGCTTATTTGGTATAATAGTTTTAATTTCAATTTTTTGGTAATTCTTGTGACAATTCAACTCTCTTTTTTCGCATTAAATCAATGGCAACAAATTGCATACAGTGCCGCAATTATTGAACGTATGTTACCTAATTATAAAATGTTTGCTGAAGCAGTAGAGTTTGGCGACTCTAAATTATTGCGTAATCAACTGGATCTTGTCTGGCAATGGTTAGATAAAAACAATCGCTGTAAAATCAACTATGAAGCGCAGCTCGCAAAGTTGGAATTACATATCCCTAATCCTGAAGAGTTTGATTCTTTTGGTGTTTTTCCTGCTCTAGATGTCTGTATGGCACTGGTCTCGTTATTTCAAATTATGCAAGATAAAGACAGTGATGGTTGCCAGAGTGTCAGCCGACTTTCAGAAAATAGCGTTAGTTATTATGTTGAGCTTATTTTGGCGCAGGATCGAACGGATGAAAGTGATATTGCTAATGAAGAAATAGAAAACCATCCTTTAATGCAGTGGGAACAGGAAACTCAAACAGAATTATATGACTTCATTAAATTAGCACCAGAAAATAAGAAGTCATGTCTGTATGCTAAATCCTTGGTATTAGAAGAAGGTTTATCTAACTTAGGAATTGAAATCTAAATGTACACATCTATTTTTATAAAAGATAAAGCCATGTAACTAGGTTTTTATTCGAATATAATGTATGGTTTCCTTATAAAATTCATAAAAATAGAGACTTACTGTGAAAAATAAAACTGCATTGTTTTTATCAATAATCGTAATTTTTACTTCGATTGCTAATGCTACAAGCTTACAAGAAAAAAACATCAAGCTTGAACAAGCCATTCAAAAAACGATGAAAGTCTTTCAAGTTCCCGGTATTGCCGTTGCTATCGTAAAAGATAACAAAGTTGTAATGAGCAAAGGTTTTGGTGTTATTGAATATGGTAAAAAATCTAAGGTTAATGCCGACACTTTATTTGGTATCGCTTCAAACACTAAAGCGATGACTGCGGCATTAATTGCTCAATTGGTTGATCAGGGCAAACTCTCTTGGAAAAGTAAGATTATTGATATCATTCCTGAATTTCAAATGCCTGATGCTTATGTTACCCGAGAATTTACTATTACCGATTTACTCTCTCATAATAGTGGCTTAGGGCTAGGTGCAGGTGATTTGATGATCTGGCCTGAGACTACGCATACTATAGACGATATTATTAAAGGCATTAGATACTTACCTGAAGTGTCGAGTTTTAGAAGTGAATACGCTTATGATAATTTAATGTATATTTTAGCGGGTGAAGTCATTGCTCGTATTACCGGTAAATCATGGGAAGAAAATATTAGAGATAATATTTTTAAACCTCTAGGCATGAATGGTACTAAAGCGAAGTTTTCTCTAATTGAGCAAAACAATAAAAATGTTGCCAGAGCGCACGTACCATTAAAGGGCGAAATTAATGTTATTGGCGGTAACTTTATTGAAAAATTTCATTCTGCAGGTGCAGTAGCATCTTCCGTAAATGATATGTCTTTATGGCTTAAGGCCCAACTAAATAGAGGTGTTTATAAATTAAATGGTGAAGATAAACAGTTGTTTAGTGAAAAACAAAATCAGAAAATGTGGCAAGCCCATACAATTAAATCCGTCTCAGAAAGTGATACAAAAAATGATAAAACACATTTTTCAGCTTATGGATTAGGCTGGGACTTGAAAGATTATCATGGTGTTAAGCTTGTGCAACATACAGGTGGTATTTTAGGTATGATTTCAAAAATTGTTATGGTCCCGGAAGAAAACCTAGCACTAGTGATTTTAACTAATCAGCAATCTGGTTATGCGTTTAACGCCATTGCTAATGTGATTTTACATAGCTATTTAAACATTAGCGATACTGATTGGGTGGCACATTATAAGACGATTAAAGACAAACGGACTATAGATGAAAAAGAACGTTTAACCGAAACATTTGGTAATATTGATAAAAAATCAAAGCCGTCGTTAGCGTTAATTGATTATGCGCAAACATATCAAGATGATTGGTATGGAGATATTTATATTACTCATACTGATAATCAACTTGAAATGCAATTTAGTAAAACGGTAGAACTGAAAGGGACTTTAGAACACTATCAATATAATACTTTTATTGTGCGCTGGGACGATAGAACGCTTGAGGCAGATGCATTTGTAAACTTTAATTTAAATACTGACGGTAGTATTAATACCGTTTCTATGAAGGCTGTTTCTCATGCGACAGACTTTAGTTTTGATTTTCATGATTTAAAACTTATACCTAAAGGTTAAGTTTCTTGTAGGTCGTCATGAGCGTAGCGAAGTACGACAAATTTTTAAAAGAATAAATTTAGGGTCTGTAACTGACTGGTTACAGGCCCTTTTTATATAAACGATAAACGACTTGACCAGCCACCTTTTCTTTTAAAATCTGCCAACTCTCAGGAAGTTGTTGATGATTTTGTTCACTTTCCATTTCAACATAAATTAACGCATCCTCTGCCAAGCTATTCTCATTTAATAATTTTGCGGTTTGTTCAATAAAGCCTTTTCTAAAAGGGGGATCGAGGAAAACCACATCATATTTTTGCGTATTCTTTTTAATAAATTCTAAAGCATTACTCTGAATAACGGACATATTAACGGCTTTTAACAAATGTTGGTTTTCTTGTAATTGTTTTGTCGCAGCTTTATTTAATTCGACAAAACTCACTTGCGCTGCACCTCGTGATAAAGCCTCAAAGCCAAGTCCTCCAGAACCAGCAAAACAATCTAAACAAATACTGTCCTGTATATAGGGCATTAACCAATTAAAAACTGTTTCTTTTACACGATCGGTGGTGGGCCTTAAGCCCTCAGCCATCAATACCGGAAGTTTTCTACCACGGTATTTACCCGCAATGATACGAATACTGCCTTTTGAAGCATTTTTATTTGATTGTTTTCTTTGTTTATTCATAACTTCGCCGGCTTTTGTTTTTAATATTTTTTATTGGAAAGAGTGTTTTTTGGAACTAGTGTTTTTAGGTGTTACTATAGCTGCGATTTTATCCTTGTTTACCGTATTATTACCATCGTTATTGATGGTTCAGAGAAGAATTTATTGTTATGTCGAAGAAAAAAGGTATGTTTTCCTGGTTAGGTTTAGGAAGTCAGCAAGAAGAAACGGTTAAAGACATTGTAGAAATTACGAAGTCGGAAGCAGTTATTGATACGGAAGTAGTCGATCAGGAAGTTACGAGCATTGAAGACGTTGAAAATATTCAACAAGAAGATGTTGTGGTTGATGGGGCAGTTACTGATATTCTTCCTGCAGAGCCAGAGCCAGAGCCAGAGCCAGAGCCAGAGCCAAAAAAGGTTGGTTTTTTTACACGTTTAAAACAAGGTTTATCAAAAACACGCCAAAATATCGGTGGTGGAATTTTTAGCTTATTTCGTGGGAAAAAAATTGACGAGGAATTATTTGAAGAACTTGAAACACACTTATTACTTGCTGATGTTGGTATTGATACCACCACCAAAATTATTGACTCTTTAACGGATGTGGCTAATAGAAAACAACTAAAAGATGCAGAAGCACTTTACGGTTTATTAAAAGCTGAGTTGAAAACAATTATTGAACCGGTTAGCAAACCTTTGAATATTCCTAAAAGTGATAGTCCCTATGTCATCCTTATGGTCGGTGTAAATGGTGTTGGTAAAACGACGACGATAGGTAAACTTGCGAAACAATTTCAAGCAGAGGGTAAGTCCGTTATGCTTGCTGCAGGTGATACTTTTAGGGCGGCTGCGGTTGAACAATTACAAGTGTGGGGTGAGCGCAATGATGTACCTGTTATTGCACAGCAAACAGGTGCTGATAGTGCCTCGGTTATATTTGATGCAATAAGTGCGGCAAAAGCTCGAAAAGTGGATGTATTAATTGCTGATACTGCAGGCCGTTTACAAAATAAAAGCCATTTAATGGAAGAGCTTAAAAAAGTTGTTCGGGTGATGAAAAAATTAGATGAAAATGCTCCGCATGAAGTGATGTTAACTTTAGATGCTGGCACTGGGCAGAACGCTTTAAGCCAAACTGCGTTATTTGATCAAGCTGTAGGATTAACAGGACTAACCATTTCGAAACTTGATGGTACGGCAAAAGGTGGCGTTGTTTTTGCGATTGCCGATAAACATAATATTCCTATTCGTTATTTAGGTGTAGGTGAAGGCATCGATGATTTACGACCCTTTAATGGCGATGATTTTATTGATGCGCTTTTTAGTGATGAAAGATCTCTTTCTTGATGTTAATTAAACTGAGTAAGCTGTAATTTTATGATCCGCTTTAGTAATGTCAGTAAAACTTATGCAGGCGGTTTTCTTGCCCTTAATCAAGTAACATTTGATTTGGCTGCGGGTGAAATGGCATTCCTAACTGGGCACTCAGGCGCAGGCAAAAGCACATTACTTAAACTCATGTGTTTAATGGAAAAGCCTAGTAAGGGCAGTGTTATCATTAACGGCACTGAACTTTCAACGATTAAATACAAAGATATTCCCTATGTAAGACGTGGTATAGGAATGATTTTTCAAAACCACAATTTATTAATGGATCGTACCATTTTTGATAATGTTGCTTTACCGCTCATTATCGAAGGTTATAGTCATAAAGAAACACGGAAAAAAGTAGAAGCAGCGTTAGATAAAGTTCATTTAGGTAGTAAGCTTCGTTGTTTTCCTAGCATGTTATCGGGTGGTGAACAGCAACGTGTCGGTATCGCTCGGGCATTAGTGAATAAGCCCCCTATTCTTTTAGCGGATGAACCAACCGGTAATCTTGATCCAAAATTGTCTTTAGATATTATTAATTTGTTTGAAGAATTTAATGATTTTGGTGTGACGGTTTTAATTGCGACTCACGATCTTGGTTTAATTGCTCGTATGAAGTATCGAACCTTAACGCTTAAACAAGGAAGTATGATCACCGACGGTGTTATTGAAGGCTTACAGGTGCAAGGAGCAGGCGATGAGTAATTCGGCTGTTAGTACTCATCGCAAGCGTGGTTTCTCAGAAAGAGTTGTGGCTCTTACTATACGACATCTTCAGCAAGCTATCGGTAGTTTAGGCGACTTATGGCGGACACCGTTCACCTCTATTATGACCGTCTTGGTATTAGGCATTAGTTTAACTTTACCTGCGACCCTTCATCTCTTCGTTAAAAATGCTAAAACAGTTACTGAACAATGGGGCTCAGCCTCTGAAATAACCCTATTTCTCAAATTGTCTGTAAATGATAAGTCGGCAAAAAATTTAGTTCGACGAATTCGATTAAATCCTGATGTTGCCAAAGTAGATTACATTTCTGCGGATCAAGCACTCGAGGAATTCAAGTTATTGTCAGGTTTTGGTCAAGCACTAGAATATTTGGATGATAACCCTTTACCAGCGACGGTATTGGTTACTCCTACTAAACGGGCCAGTCAAGCACAAGCCGCACGTGATTTGTTAGCAAGCTTGGAAAAAGAACGAGAGGTAGACCAAGGTAAACTTGATTTAGAGTGGTTATCACGTTTAGAGGCTATGGCGGTACTTATTGAAGATATGGTGATAGGTATTGCGCTATTATTATGTTTGTCTGTGGTATTAATTATTGGTAATACCATTCGATTAGCTATATTAAATCAAAAAGATGCCATTGCGGTGATGAAATTAGTTGGTGCCACCGATAGCTTTATACAACGACCTTTTTTATATTCAGGTATTTGGTATGGAATTTTAGGTGGCATTCTAGCGTGTTTTTGTGTGGCTCTGTTAGCTCAATACTTAACCGGAGCCTTACAACATTTAACAAGCCTTTATCAGAGTAACTTTATTTTACAGGGTTTATCATTTTCAGAAGTTCTCACTTTAATTGCCGCTGCGGTTTTTTTAGGTTTATTGGGCAGCTACATATCTGTTCGTCAACATATAAGAGCGATAGAACCTACAGCTGATTGATGAATACCAATGAGTTGTTGATGATGAAATTATTATTCTTTGCTAGTTTTCACTTAATAAACTGTATTTGTTAATTATTATTCATTTTAGTTACAAATTTAAACATTATAATTTCATTAAATATGAAAGAGGATGTTGTTTAGTGCTGTCTCTTACGTTAATGTTGGATTTTCCCGTCGCGAATTCTCAAAAGTAATGCTATAATCGCGAGCTAGATTTTGAAATGGAGTTATTAAATGAGTAAAGCAATGCAAACGATGGCCCTGACTATCCCACAAAGTGGTAGTATTGAATCGTACATGCAATCTGCGTATAGCATCCCAATGCTTACTGCGGATCGAGAGCATGAGCTGGCCACTCGTTTATATTCTGAAAATGATTTACAAGCGGCACAAGAGTTAATTATGTCGCATTTACGTTTTGTTATTCATATTGCCAAAGGCTATGCTGGTTATGGTTTACCACAAGCTGATTTAATTCAAGAAGGCAACGTTGGCCTAATGAAGGCAGTTAAACGCTTTAACCCTGAAGTGGGTGTTCGCCTTGTTTCCTTTGCCGTACATTGGATAAAAGCTGAAATTCATGAGTTTGTTTTACGTAATTGGCGCATCGTTAAAGTAGCAACAACCAAAGCACAGCGTAAATTATTTTTTAATTTAAGAAAAAATAAGAAGCGTTTAGGCTGGTTTAGCAACGATGAAGTTAATAATGTTGCTGAAACGTTAGGTGTATCAACAAAAGATGTTCTTGAAATGGAATCTCGAATGAGTAATCAAGACCAAGCATTTGAGTTGTCATCAGATAATGATGACGGTAGTATTTCAGGCAGTTTTTCTCCGGCTCAATACCTTGAAGATAAAGGTTCAGATCTTGCAACACTTGTTGAAAATCAAAACTGGGATAACCATGCAAATAAACGTTTAGGCAATGCATTAATTTGTTTAGATGAGCGTAGCCAAGACATTATTCGTACGCGATGGTTGACCGACGATAAAACAACGTTACAAGAACTTGCTAATAAATATGAAATATCAGCAGAGCGTGTACGTCAACTAGAAAAAAATGCGTTAAATAAACTTAAAAATTCAATGGCAGCTTAATTAATTTAAGTGTTTTAAGAACCGACGAAAAAGTCGGTTTTTTTATGTCTGCATTTCCTATTTTTACTTTTTTAAGAGTCGTGTTAATAAAATGTATATTAATATTGTGTTTTTCAGAATTTGTACTAGCTAAGTCATATTATTTTGATAAACTAACCGCTTAAAAATAATACTAATAAAAAAATGGATGAGCCTTAATGGAAGTCAGGGCGAAGGACAATATAGAGGCTGCTCGTCAGTTACCTAAGCTAAAGTCGTTATTGAAAAAATATCGACAGGTAAAAACGATGCAATCTGGTTTACTGAAGTTGTCAGAATTGGCAAGTACAGTAACAGACATGAACTCTTTTTATTTTGCACTTGAATCTGTAATCAAAACGTTGTTGATTACGGATAGTTTTCATATTGTCTTGGCTAATTCAAATCGTCAGTTGACCCTTGCCCATTGTCATAACCCTATCGAAAAAATCTTGCTGAATAACTTTGCTAAAAATAACTGGCATCATAGTTTAACAAGGATTGTTTTTGATGGTTCTGAATCTATTCATTGTAATTCTGCCGAGCGAATGGCTTTAGTTCAAGCCGAAAAAATTGCTCATTATGAATCCTCATGTGTTGATTGGCTTGGTGTGCCATTAACGCGTGGACATCAGGTGATTGGTGTTATTGCATTACAAAGTTATGATGAAAAACTATATTTTGATGACCGTGACTGTCAATTATTACAGTTTATTGCCGAACATTTGGTTACCGCAATTGATCGAGTTCGAAGTCGCGAATTATTAGAGCGTAATATAAGACAGCGTACTCAAAAACTTACCGAAACCAATAAAAAACTTCAACAAGAAATTGCTGAACGACAAAAAGCAGTCAAAATTCACAAAGCGTTATTGTCTATTTCAGAGATAACTGCAACCTCTCAAGATATTGAACAATTTTATTTGGCGCTTCATAAAGAGGTTAATACTTTATTACCAGCTGAAAATTTATATATTGCTCTAGTTTCAAAAAATAAGGAATGGATTGAATTTCCTTATTATAGTGACGAAAAATTAGCTCCAGCATCTTCAAGAAAGTTTGCTGATGGTTTAACCGAGTTAGCAATAAAAACAGCTGAGCCTTTATTGATTGCACAAAATAATATTATTACCATGGCCGAACATGGTGAAATTAAATCAAAAACCTTTAATATTAATTATCCTCAAAAACGCCTGCCCAAAGCTTGGTTAGGCGCACCTTTAATTGATCAAGGAAAAATCTTTGGTGTACTCGCTATACAACATTACCAAGATGACAATGCTTATCAACAGAGTGATTTAGAGCTTATACGTTTTGTAAGTCATCATATTGCCACCGCTATTTTACGTATTCGTAGACAAACAGAAATACAAAAAAGTAATGATGAACTTGAAAAAATCATCAATAAACGTACTCAAGAATTACAAGCAACTAACTTAAATTTGCTGATGCAAATTGAAGAACGACGTAAAGCTGAAGCGCAGTTATATCACGATGCACACCACGACGCGTTAACCAAATTGCCTAATCGAGCAATGTTTGCCGATCGTTTGACTTACGCACTTCGTCATTTAAAACGTCATCCGAATAATCGTTTTGCGGTATTATTTATTGATTTAGACCGCTTTAAGATGATCAATGATACTTTGGGCCATCACGCAGGCGATCAGTTTCTAATCGAGATCGCAATAAGGTTGCAAGATTGTGTTCGTGATAATGATATTTTGGCACGTTTAGGTGGCGATGAATTCGTAATTTTACTGGATTCTTTACAGTCATCGGAAGATGTTGAAGAAGTTGCCTCAAGGATCATTGCCGCAATTGAGCAACCATTTGCATTAGAGGGACATACCTTATATTCCAACGCTAGTATTGGTATTGCGATGTGTAATAATCAATATAGTGATGCTAATGAAATCCTGCGAGATGCCGACGCCGCTATGTATCAAGCCAAAAGTATGGGTCGTGGTCGCTACGTTTTCTTTGATGATAGTATGCGTGAACAACTTATTGCGAGTATGACATTGGAGCAAGAGTTAAGAATAGCAATCAAAGAACAGCAATTTGAATTACATTATCAAGAAATAACAAACCTTGAAAATACCGAGACCATAGGTTTTGAAGCTTTACTTCGTTGGCAACACCCGATAAAAGGTTTATTAACACCGAGCGAATTTCTATTCATGGCTGAAGAAACTGGTATGATTTTAGATATCGAAGCATGGGTGATTCAAGAAGTTTGTTTACAATTTAAATACTGGAAAGAGTCACCTGAGCGAGAAAATGTCTTTATTGGTATTAATTTGTCTGGTCGTCATTTGACCCAAGCTAATCAACTGGCAATATTAATGAAGATTATCAAGGAAAATACTACTGAACCACACCGCTTAATTTTAGAGTTTAATGAATCGGCTTTTAGTCAGCATACCGAGTTGGCATTAAAAGGATTACGAAAATTAAAAGAGTTTGGTGTCAAATTAGCACTCGATGATTATGGTGCAGGACAATCGTCATTTAATTTCTTGCATAATTATCCGTTCGAATTTATTAAATTGGACCGTAGCTTTATTCGAACGTTAAACCATAATGAAAAAAATCTATCTTTAGTTAAAGCTTTACATGAATTGGGTGGGAATTTTGGTTATCGATTAGTTGCTGAAGGCATTGAATCGGCAGAAATGCTAACAAAACTCAAAAGTGTTGGTTGTGAATTTGGTCAAGGCTACCATATTAGTCGACCACGAAAATTAGAAAACGAAAAAAGCTCTAACAACGTGGTGAAACTTGCTAGAGGTTAACAAGCCAAAAGATGAAGTTAACCTTTATAAAAATGTCCTTCAATTCTTAAAGCAATGCCCGGAGTTGTAGAATAGCTCTGCTGTTTAGACCATTCTAAAAAAGGCTCAACCTCAAAAAACAACCACTTTTTAAATTTATTAAATCGATAACGATAACTTAAGGTATATTTATCAATAAAAAACTTTTGTTTGCCGTTTCTTTCTCCTTGTATTTGCAAACCTATAATTGATGCTGAACGTTGATCAAGTTGATTAAGGCGATAAAAACCATGCTTCCACTTTATCCCCTTAAAAGACTCTGAGCCACGAATACTATAGTTTATACGAAATTGCTTTTGTTTGTCTTGTTGGTAATTGTATTCGAGTAATAAGCGACTACCAAAACCGTCTCCTAAAAAATAATAAAGTGATGGCTCAACTTTAAAGTAATGATTATTATTCCAGGATAAACGACGTTTATGACGGGCTTGAACAAAAATATCTCCCCCTGAAATACCAAGCCTAGTATCGGTAAATCTATTTTTCCCTTTTTTATAAATATAACGAACAGCGGCTGAAAAACTTTCTTCTTTGAATTCTGGTTGTGCCGACACACTCTCTAAAGGTAATAAACTTTGTTCAACTTCACTATCGTCAGAAAATATTAAATCTACCTTATTTTCAAAATGAGGCAGTTTGACTTTAATACGGAACCTACTTTCGACATTATTCCAGTCGCCACCTTTAGGCTTCCAACCAAAACGTATTCTCGCATTCGTTTTTAGATCCTTTGTATTACCTTCCTCATCAGTGAAAAAATTATCAAACCATGCCGCTGATTGATAAACGGAGTTTGAAACAGACTCATGAAAACTGTTTATCCAGTATGAGTCGTCCAATATAGGATCAAATTTTTCAATTTCATCTTTTGTTAATTCTTGAGCAAGTAGTGATGAATTGTTACAAAGTGATACTGTAATGCACGTATAGAGTAGCGTTTTAGTTAATCCTTTAAACAAAGTTTGTTTTACCTCATAAAATTAATGTTGGAAAAGGTGATTTTTATCATTAAAACTTTATAATGAACGTATACCAATTGATTCATTATTTCACTTGGTATCATTATAAATTATAGGAGATTTTCATGGGTGGTATAAGTATTTGGCAATTATTAATTATTGCCGTTATTGTTGTTTTACTATTTGGTACAAAAAAGTTACGTAACTTAGGCTCTGATTTAGGTTCAGCGGTTAAAGGATTTAAAAGCGCTATAACAGATGAAAATTCCAAAAGTGATGAAAGTGCTAAGGATGATGATAATACTGTAACAAAAACTTCTGAATCTTTAAATGATCAATCTTCAGCTGATGGCTCTTCAACTGAAAGTTCTGTTGATATTAAAGAAAAAGATCAGGTTTAGTTTATGTTTGATATTGGCTTTTGGGAGCTTTTACTTATTGGCTTGATGGCTTTGATAGTGCTAGGTCCTGAGCGGCTACCTGTTGCTATAAGAACCTTACGTGAATGGGTTAGCAGTGTACGCAGTTTTAGTGACAGTGTTAAAACTGAGCTGAAAGAAGAGTTACGTATTCAGGAACTACACAGTAATTTAAAAAAGGCTGAAGAGACTAATTTGCAAAATTTATCTCCAGAAGTCGCGGAGTCTTTGAAAACACTACAAGATGCCGCTGAAATGGTTAATCGACCTTACCAAAAAAGTGACGAAACCTTAGGTAAGTTATTTCCAGATAATAGTATTGATAAAAATAACAAAAAGTAGGCTTAATGAGTTCATCCAAGCAGAGCAATTATACATTATTTGATCATTTATTAGAGCTACGCACTAGGCTATTACATGCTGTTGCGGGAATTTTAATTGTTTTTTGTTCACTAATATATTTTGCACAAGACATTTATCAATTTGTGGCTGAACCTTTGTTGGCAACGATGCCCGAAGGAACACAAATGATAGCAACAGATGTCGCTTCTCCATTTTTTGCACCATTTAAATTAACCATTGTATTATCAACATTTATTGCGATGCCTTACATTTTATATCAAATATGGTCGTTTGTTGCTCCTGGTTTGTATCGTAATGAAAAGCGTTTGGTTGCACCGCTAATGTTTGGTAGTACCTTGTTATTTTATAGCGGTATTGCTTTTGCTTATTTTGTAGTGTTTCCCGTTGTTTTTACTTTTTTTAATTCGGTTGCTCCTGAGGGCGTCACAATTGCAACGGACATAAGTAGTTATCTAGATTTTGTTCTAAAATTATTTTTTGCTTTTGGCGCGGCTTTTGAAATCCCAATAGCAATTATTTTGATGTGTTGGAGTGGAGTGACAACACCAGAAAGTTTAAGAACTAAAAGGCCTTATGTGGCAGTTGGGGCATTTGTCATAGGGATGTTATTGACACCTCCAGATATTATTTCACAAACAATGCTTGCTGTTCCTATGTTATTGTTATTTGAAGTAGGTATATTGATAGCCTCTTTCTATCAAAAAAAAGAAGAAGATATTGAAACTAAGGATGCAAGTTAATGTTAAATAAAGTATTGAGTATTATATTAAGTTTAATGTTTATACCAAGTGTTGTTTACCTTATTAAAGTTAAACGCATTAAATAGCGGATATAACCTTGATTGATATTGGTATTAATCTAACAAACAACCGTTTTGACAAAGATCGCGATGACGTTTTATTAAGAGCAAAATCAAACGGTGTTAATGGCTTACTGGTTACTGGAACTAATATTCTAGAAAGCCAAAAAGCACTTAAGTTATGTCAAAAATATGCCAATTATTTAAATTGTACAGTGGGTGTTCATCCACATGATGCGGATAATGTGCAACACGACTACATCGATCTCATTGAAAAACTGGCAGAAAGTCCTTTTGTAAAAGCGATTGGGGAGTGTGGATTAGACTTCAACCGTAATTTTTCTACGCCAGAGAACCAAATAAAAGTATTCTCAAATCAAATTGAGCTTGCTGCAAAGCTCGATTTACCTCTTTTTCTCCATCAACGAGATGCTTTTGAACAATGGTATTCGTTACTCCTTCCTTACGTTGATAAAATTCCGGCAATGGTTGCTCACTGTTTTACGGGCTCCATAATTGAATTACAGCAATGTTTAGATGCCGGTATGTATATTGGTATTACAGGGTGGTTGTGTGATGAACGTCGAGGAAAAGAACTAAGAGATGCGGTGAGTGTTATTCCACTCGAGCGCTTAATGATTGAAACGGATGCACCTTATTTAACGCCTAGAACTATAAAACCTAAACCCAAAAGTAGCCGTAATGAACCCAGTTATTTGCCTTACATTGTTAGGGCTATAGCAGAGTTCACTGATTATTCAGAACAACAGATTATTGAGCAAACAGAGCAGAATTCACGTCAAGTTTTTAATTGGAATAGCTAGCAATGAGCAAACATAAGCTATTCACTATCATTCTTCTCATCTTAGCGTCGCTATTAATGATACAGCTGCTTAATGATGGAGAGCTAAATTCCAACACATCACAAAAAATAGCAGATTATTCTATTCTTTTAGAAAGTAACTCGCTTGTAGAAAGTAAGTTTATTACTGACCCGTACAGAGAAGGATTAGCGGTAGGAGCCGCTTTTGCCTTAGCGATTACCTTATTTTTCTTTTACTTAGCTCACTCAAGTAAGGTGACATTGTTGCTGAGTAGTTATTTTTTTATTAGGGCACTACTCTTAGCCTTATTACTTAATATTAGCTTCACCAGGGGTTTGCCGTTTTATTTATTTACTAAGGTAAATGTTTCTTTTTTATTAGTAGCGGCAGATATGTTTCTGTTTTGGTTTACCTATGTATTGTTTGATACTAATAAGCTGGTGCCTAAACTATCGAAAAGTTTAAAAATTTTTGCTTTTAGTTTTTTAGTTTATTTACCGATAAGTTTATTGTTAGAGATAAAAATAAGTTTATATTTAGGTTTATTTACTCATTTAGCTGCCAATGTGTTTTTACTTATACTCGGTTTTTTCTTGGTGAAGAAATCAGAACGATTAGCGGTATTATTTATCACCTTTATTTTTATACAATTTATTTTTTCTATAGTAAATTCGGTTAGTTTAATTTGGCTAAATATTAACATATTCGCAGAATCGCCCTATTTATATAGTATCTCTTTTTGGTTAAGTGGATTCTTCACTATTTTTATTTTAAGTCGTGGTTATTATTACCAAATTAAAGATAAACAATTTGCTCAGCAGCAAGTATTGGAAAGTACTCTCATCTCTCAAAAAGCCCAAGAAGAGTTATTAGTACTACAAGAAGAAGATCAAGAGCAACTAGAAAGCCGAGTACAAGAGCGTACTTTGGAGCTTAATATTGCTTTACAAGAACTCGAACATGTAAATAAAGAACTTGCAGAAAAAAATACTTTGGATGAATTAACTGGATTGTATAATCGACGTCACTATGATCAAAAAATGATTGCTGAACATCGGCGTAGTCGGCGAAATTTAACACCACTTAGTTTGGTGATGATTGATATTGATCACTTTAAAAGTGTTAATGATAGCCATGGACATTTAGCTGGTGACCAATGTTTAGTGTGGTTAGCGACAAAAATTAAAGCGTGCTTAGGTCGTAGTACGGATATTGGTTGTCGGTATGGCGGCGAAGAGTTTTGTCTTATTTTACCTGAAACCGATACGGCAGGAGCTATGGCGTTGGCAGAAGAGTTACGATTATCAGTATGTGCGCAGGCTGTACAATTTCAAGATTTAAATATCGAACTCACTATTAGTTGCGGTGTTAGTACTTACCAACAAGAAGCAGACGCGCTACCAGAACATTTATTTTCTGCTGCAGATAAAGCGTTATATATGGCAAAAGACAATGGTCGTAATCAAGTGCAGCAACAACCATTAACAGAGATTTTATCTTTCCAAGGAATTATTAATGAATAACATTTTTAGTCAATATCCAGCTCGTCGTATGCGTAGGATGCGCAAAGATGATTTTTCTCGGCGATTAATGGCAGAAAATCAATTAACGGTTAATGACCTAATTTATCCTGTCTTTGTTCTTGAAGGTGAAAATCAGCGGGAAGCAATTGCTTCGATGCCGGGTGTTGAACGTAAAAGTATCGATCTATTACTTGAAGAAGCACAAGAGTTGGTCGATTTAGGTATTCCTGCTATCGCTATTTTTCCGGTAACACCAGCAAATGCTAAATCATTGATGGCTGAAGAGGCTTATAATCCAGATGGACTTGCACAACGTGCGGTTAGAGCTCTAAAAGGCAAGTTCCCTGAGTTGGGCGTTATTACTGACGTTGCTTTAGACCCGTTCACAATACATGGACAAGACGGCATTTTAGGTACTACAGGTGATGAAGACGGATATGTGCTTAATGAAGTGACTAAAGATATTTTAGTTAAGCAAGCTTTGTCACATGCAGAGGCTGGCGCTGATATTGTTGCACCATCTGACATGATGGATGGACGTATTGGTGCAATACGTGAGGCTCTAGAGCAACACGGGTATGTAAATACCAAAATTTTGGCTTATTCTGCAAAATATGCTTCCAATTATTATGGACCTTTTCGTGATGCAGTGGGCTCAGCGAGTAATATAAAAGGTGGTAATAAATATTCTTATCAAATGGACCCTGCAAATAGTGATGAAGCGCTTCATGAAGTAGCACAAGATATTCATGAAGGTGCTGATATGGTAATGGTGAAGCCGGGGATGCCATATTTAGATATTGTACGTCGTGTAAAAGACACGTTTCAAGTGCCTACCTATGCATATCAAGTGAGTGGTGAATATGCGATGCATATGGCGGCTATTCAAAATGGTTGGTTAGCTGAAAAACCTTGTGTTATGGAAGGGCTGTTAGCATTTAAACGAGCAGGTGCTGATGGTATCTTGACTTATTTTGCTAAGAAAGTGGCGTATTGGCTCAAAGAAGAATAATTGTTTAATGATATAACTAATAACACCTCAATCTGTTTATTTTATCGGTTAATACCTGATTAGCTGGTAAAATAGACTGTGTTCTATTCTATCAATTATTTATAAATGCCTAGCTACAAACAATCTCTTACTTCTTTGCACAGTGCTGTTTTACTTTTTGCGCTCTCAGGGTTATTTGCTAAATGGCTTAATATGCCTGCAACTCATATTGTTTTTGGTCGTGCATTCTTTGCCGCATTAACGCTTGCGATCTTTATTTTATTAATAAAAAGACAATCATTATACCTTGCAAGATCTTTGCTTTTACCCTTAATGCTTACCGGCATTGTTTTAGCTTTCCATTGGGGCAGTTTCTTTTATGCTATTCAAGTCTCTAGTGTAGCTATCGGGTTAATTACTTTTGCTAGTTTTCCTGTTTTTGTTAGTTTTTTGGAACCGATACTATTTAGAGAACGTTTTCATTATCTAGCTTTAGTGCAGGCACTATTCATTATTTTGGGTATTTATTTGATATTGCCCTTAAATGAAATGAGTATTGATATTTTTAGTGGTGCTTTATGGGGGGGATTATCCGCTTTTTCTTTTGCATTATTAACGCTATTAAATCGAAAGTTTGTTGCTAAAGTCTCAGCTAAAAAAGTTGCTTTTTATCAAAATTCCTGCGCATCTATTTGTTTATTACCCATTATGATTATAAACCCTATTACGATCACATCCTCACAATTAACTGTTTTAGTTATTTTAGGTGTTATTTTTACTGCCGTTGCTCATTCATTGTTTAATCATTCATTAAAAGTTGTTAAAGCACATACGGCGAGTATCGCGATAAGTTTGGAGCCTATTTACGGTATTGTTGCTGCTTATTTTTTACTGGGTGAACAAATTACTATGATGATGGTATTCGGCGGAGTTATTGTTATTGCTACGAATGTTTGGGCGAGTAAAACGATAGCTTAAGTAATTTACTTTATTGGCAAGAGATATTGAGTGACAGGTTAATAGCGGCTAAGTGTTCGTTTTCCTGCTGTAACTCATCTTTAATTAAAGGGTGTTGTTCAAGCCATTCTTTAGGTAAATATAAATTAATGATGTTACCTATTACAGTTGTTTTGTAATCAGGTAAAGCCTCGTCTTTTCGGCGTCGGCATAAAATAACGGCTAGTCGTAAAATGGCTAATATATAGCAGGCTTGTTGATAATCAGTTGCTGATTGAGCTTGTAATACGTCTACCTCAATTTCACCTTTGTATAATAAAACTAAGGCAACAATGAGTTGTCGGTCTGCTTGTTCAAATCCAGGTAATACTGCGTGCTGTAAAATATAAGCACTGTGTTGTTGATGATGTTTATATTCTAATAACAAGCCCACTTCATGCAAATCACAGCCAGCATTGAGTAAAGCTAAGGTCTTTGTTGCATTTAATGACCACGTTTTTTCATAATGTCTGAATAAACTGTTTGCTTGTTTTTTAATTCTATTGGCATGCTCTTTATCAACATGGAATTTTTCGGTTAATGAATTAATCGTTTTTTGGCGAATACTGAGGTCTTTATTTTTTGGCAGCATTTCATAAAGCAAGCCTTCTCGTAGTGCGCCGCTAGAAAGCTGGATCTCTTTAATAGCGAAACTTTCAAATAGTGCAATTAAAATAGCCAGCCCACTAGTGATAACAGGAGTTCGTTCATTTACCAAGCCGGCAAGTTTGATTGCATTAATGTTTTTGCAGTTAATGAGCTTTTGTTTTATTTCTTCTAAGTACTTTAAGGTAATGCCGGTTGTTTGATGATTAAAACGCTGCATCTCAGCTAACGCTTGAATGGTTCCTGAACCACCTAAAGTGATTTCCCAAGGTGTTTTTTTGTAAGTTGCCAATAAGGGATGAATTAATTTTTTGGCGGCTTGAATGGCTTGTGTAAACGTATGTGGTGTAATGTCACCCTTAGGGAAATAAATATTATTAAAGGTGACGCAGCCCATGTCTAAACTAGTAATGTGTCTTATGGAATAGCCATCACCTAAAATAAGTTCTGTACTTGCGCCGCCAATATCAATCACAAAACGCTTTAATGCACCGCAACTGGTATGTGCAACACCAAGATAGATATTTTCAGCTTCTTGTATGCCACTGAGTAGCTTGATTTTTTGACCAAGAATTATATAGGCTTGTTTTAAAAAGTCATTTCGATTGCTGGCCAACCTTAGAGTAGCGGTGGCGACAATGCGAACATTTTCTGGTGGGATATCTTGTAAACGTTCAGCAAAAAAACTCAAGCATTCTAAGCCTCGTGCGATGGCAGCATCATCAAGAACGTTTTTGGAGTTTAAACCGGAAGCTAAGCGAACTTTCCGTTTTACTTTATCAACAACTTGTACACTGTCAGCAACTAGGCGAGTGATCAACATGTGAAAACTATTGGAGCCTAAATCAATGACAGCGTACAAAGGGGACATAGAAGCTAGTACCTACGACCTCTGTTTTGTCCGCCGCTTGAACGACCTCTGTTTTGTCCGCCATTATGTGGTTTATGACGTCTTGGGCGATGTTTTGGTTTTGGCAAGTCGGTGAGTAAAGCATCAGAATCATATTTACTGACAGGCAATGCATGCGCTATGTAATCTTCTATTGCAGGTAGATTAAAAACAGAATCTTCACAGGCAAAACTTATTGCGTGTCCTGAAGCGCCTGCTCGTCCGGTACGACCAATTCGATGAACATAATCTTCACAATCATCGGGTAAGTCATAGTTAAAAACGTGAGTAACACTTGGAATATGAAGACCACGAGCGGCAACGTCTGTTGCTACTAAAACATCTAATTGACCTTTGGTAAATTTATCAAGAATTTTAAGACGTTTATTCTGAGCAACATCACCAGTTAATAAACCGACTCTAATATTGTCTGCTTCTAAGTGTGCATAAACTTTCTCACAAACATGCTTGGTATTGGCAAATATAATGGCTTTTTCTGGCCATTCTTCTTCAATAAGTGTTTGTAATAGTGCCATCTTCTCTTCATTTGAAGGATAAAATAGCTCTTCAGATATACGTATGTTTGTTTTTTGATCCGGTTCAACTTCAACACTGGTAGGATCATTCATATGTTCAAAGGCAAGCTCTTTAACTCTAAATGATAGTGTTGCCGAAAATAGCATGCTTAATCTATTAGTTGCAGTAGGCATTTTGTTGAACATATAACGGATATCTTTGATAAAACCTAAATCAAACATTCGATCCGCTTCATCTAAAACAACAACTTCAATGTTAGAGAGGTTATAAACGCCTTGTTTTAAATAATCTAATAAACGACCACAAGTACCAATCAAAATATCGACACCTGCTTGTAATTCTAGACGTTGGCTCTCGTAACCTTCACCACCGTAAACAACGCCGACTCGTAACCCTGAGGCTTTTGCCATTTCAATAGCGTCACGATGTATTTGTATTGCCAATTCACGTGTAGGAGCCATTATCAGTGCACGTGGTTTTTTATGTTCAGAGCTTGGTGTCTGCAACAACTTATGGAATGTTGCCGCTAAAAAAGCGATGGTTTTACCTTCACCTGTTTGGGCTTGTCCTGCAATATCAGTACCTTTGATTAAAACAGGTAATGACTTAGCTTGAATGGCCGTACAGTATTGAAAACCCATGGCATCGAGGCCAGCGACTACTTGCGGAGCAAGATTAAGTTCAGAGAACTTTATTTCAGTTAAATGTGATTTTTTCATAGCGCGTAGCTTAACAGGTTAGTTAGTCAATAAAAATGGTATTAAGCTATTAGTCGATAATTGCACGACTTAGATAGCGACCTTAAGGCGTATATACCCGTTCTACTTCAAGATGCAAGTTCAGGAACACAGAGCAATTTCACTTCTAGGCGGACCGATGAAGTCATGGTACTCCCTTACAAATTGGTGCAACAACGAAGTGATGTTGCTCTATGCTCCCCTTTGGGTGGTTTTTAAAAGACTTTATGCCGCGTTATTCATTTTGTGAAGGGAATGACCATTCTTTACAATGAATGCCTGCCTAAAGTCTTTTAAATTTCCACTGAACACCGCATCTTGAAGTAGAGCGGGTATAATAGGGGAAGTTAGTCGAATTCGTAATTTGTTTTACTTATTTGATCTTAGAGTAATCACTTTGGTGCTTGGTTATTAATTATCTTGAGGGTATAATCTTCCGCAGTTTGGCTTTTATGCCATTATTAACGGAGAAAAAAATGAGCGATAAAATTGTTCAGTTAACAGACGACAGCTTTGATACTGACGTAATTAATGCTTCAGGCCTTGTCTTAGTTGATTTTTGGGCTGAATGGTGTGGACCATGTAAAATGATTGCACCATTATTAAATGATGTTGCTGAAGAGTATGCAGGTAAAGTAACTATTGGTAAATTAAACATTGACCAAAATGAACTTACACCACCTAAGTACGGTATTCGTGGTATTCCAACGTTATTATTGTTTAAAGATGGCGCTGTTGCCGATACTAAAGTTGGCGCGTTATCAAAAACACAGTTAAAAGAATTTATAGATAACAATCTATAAATATTTTAATAAGGCTCGTTAATTTGCGAGCCTTTTGTTTAAAGTTAAATGACATATTTTTAAATATACATCTTTTGTTACTTTACGAATTTTAATTTTAGTGCTAAGTTTAACATTCAATAAGATCTAAACACATCCAAAATCAACTCTAACATTCATGCAGAACCTCTATGCAATGCATTGCAATATAAATTAGTCTAAGAAACCCCACTATGAATCTTACCGAACTTAAAGAACAATCCGTTGGCGAATTATTAAAACTCGCTGAATCAATGAAACTTGAGCATTTAGCTCGTTCACGTAAACAAGATATTATTTTTGCCATTTTAAAAGCTCATGCAAAAGGCGGCGAAGATATTTTTGGTGGTGGTGTTTTAGAAATATTGCAAGATGGCTTTGGATTTTTGCGTTCAGCAGATTGTTCATATTTAGCTGGACCTGATGATATTTATGTATCACCTAGTCAAATTCGCCGTTTTAGTATGCGTACCGGTGATACTATTCACGGTAAAATTCGCCCACCAAAAGATGGTGAGCGTTATTTTGCTTTATTAAAAGTGAGTGAAGTTAATTTTGATCGCCCTGACAATTCTCGTCATAAAATATTATTCGAAAATTTAACGCCTATTCATCCAATAAGTCGAATGACGATGGAACGCGGTAATGGTTCAACAGAAGATATTACCGCTCGAGTATTAGATTTAGCCTCGCCCATTGGTATGGGCCAACGTGGATTGATTGTTGCTCCGCCAAAAGCAGGTAAAACGTTATTATTACAAAACATTGCACAAAGTATTGCCCATAATCATCCTGATGCTGAATTAATTGTTTTACTCATTGATGAACGACCTGAAGAAGTGACTGAAATGCAACGCCTAGTAAAGGGTGAAGTGGTCGCTTCTACTTTTGATGAACCAGCAAGTCGACATGTACAAGTTGCAGAAATGGTTATCGAAAAAGCTAAGCGCTTGGTTGAGCATAAAAAAGATGTGGTTATTTTACTTGATTCAATTACCCGTTTAGCACGTGCGTATAATACGGTTATTCCTTCATCTGGGAAAATATTAACCGGTGGTGTTGACGCTAATGCATTACATCGCCCGAAACGTTTTTTTGGTGCAGCACGTAAAATTGAAGAAGGTGGTAGTTTAACTATTATTGCTACGGCGTTAGTTGAAACTGGCTCTAAAATGGATGAAGTTATTTACGAAGAGTTTAAAGGTACGGGTAATATGGAATTACACCTGTCTCGTAAAATATCGGAAAAACGTGTTTTTCCAGCGATTAATATTAATCGCAGTGGTACTCGTCGTGAAGAGCTTATTACTAAGCCTGATGAATTACAAAAAATGTGGATTTTGCGAAAAATTGTTCATGAAATGGATGAAGTGGGTGCCATTGAATTCCTTATTGATAAATTAGCGATGACTAAAACCAATAATGAGTTTTTTGATTCAATGAAACGTAAATAATAAGTTTCAAATATCAATAAATTTACGATTGACGCCAGTATTAAGCTGGCGTTTTTGTTTCAAAAATTATGGTGTTTTGGTATATAACCCATCAAATGTCGTCTGCCACGTTTTACCATTATCATGACTTGTTTGCCAAAGCTGTCTGACTGTTCCACTAGGTTTTGGACTCCATGTGATTCTGTTGATAATACTATTATTATTTTCATCAATTGTCAGTCCTGTCATAACCATACTGTTACCAATAATATTGCCGTGTAGTTGCAATAATAACCCGGTACTATCTGTCCATGTTTGGTGGCATTTTTACGTTTGTTTATTATAAATATTTAAGCTTTTTCCTAGGTAACCATTAGGCGTTGAGTATTTTTCTAATAAGGTACAACCATCATTTGTTTTAGTGATTTTATTGTGTCGAACAACGTTATCACTAGTAGTAGTTACCTACCAGTTACCTAACCAAAAATCGAATGCTAAATATTCTTTGCTTTAACAGTTAGCATTTACAGAGTTTGATATTAGCAAGGTGATGATAATAAAAGGTAATTTCAATTTAATGCCTCTTTATTTAGTTATGTATCAAACGAATTCTGACTTACATAAAAACAATATGGTTGATTTATATACCAATAGGTTTTTCTAATGTAGTATGCGCATTTTTCTACCCACCACCAAAAAATATTTCTAAGCGCAGTATTACTTTCGTATTTATAATCTTAGCCTTTAATCTTAGCCAATGCTCTGTCGCAAATGCTAAAGTTGTTACTATTAATATAATCACCGAAGATTCCGTGATACTACAGTATAAAGAGAAAGGAAAAATAGTTGGCCCAGCTACAGATATAGTTACAGATACCATAGAACAAGCAGGGTTTAGTTATGATATTAAGATGTTGCCATGGTCGCGTGCTTATAAAATGGCATTAACGCAGAAAAATACCTTAATATATTCTTTAGCTCGAACGGCAGACTGTGAGGATAAGTTTCATTGGACACGGTAAACAAAATTTCTATAAATTGGTACAACATCGAATAGATTTATTTCCGGAAAATTTATCTAGTTTCAAAGCGGGCTGCGAACACTTTAAAATTGATTGTCGTGGTATTAAGCCCTTTTATAAATTAGACCTTGCTTCCTCCGCTCTTTATTTTGCGATGAATAAGTCATCAGATATTGAAATTGTTAAACATCTTCAAGCAGCTCATCGTCAATTAAAATTGTAGTCAGTTTAAATCTGACCGTTGGATTTTTCATATCTGCTATCAATAGCGTATAATCCAACTACCAATAAAAAAATATTCTTATTTATGAAATACAGTGATTTAAGAGACTTTATTGCTCAATTAGAAAAAATGGGGCAGTTAAAACGCATAACTCAACCAATATCTACTAATTTGGCTATGACTGAAATCAGTGATCGTACCTTGCGAGCAGCAGGTCCGGCGCTACTATTTGAACGCCCGATAGATAAAGATGGTGTTGAAAGTAAAATTCCAGTACTAACCAATTTATTTGGCACGCCTGAACGGGTCGCTTTGGCTATGGGTCAAACGGACGTTAAAGCATTGCGAGATGTGGGTAAGTTGTTGGCTATGCTGAAAGAGCCAGAGCCACCTAAAGGGTTTCGTGACGCGTTAAGTAAAATACCTGTTTATAAACAAGTATTAAATATGCCAGTCAAAGTGATTAAAAAGGCACTTTGTCAGCAAGTTATTATGGAAGGTGATGAAGTAGATTTAACCTCTTTACCTATTCAAACCTGTTGGCCAGGTGATGTTGCCCCCTTAATTACGTGGGGTTTAACAGTAACCAAAGGCCCTCATAAAGAACGTCAGAATTTAGGGATATATCGCCAGCAATTATTAGGCAAAAATAAAGTCATCATGCGTTGGTTATCTCATCGAGGTGGCGCATTAGATTTCCTGGAATGGAAAAAAGAACATCCGGGCGAAATGTTTCCAGTATCAGTGGCATTAGGTGCCGATCCGGCAACCATTTTAGGAGCGGTAACGCCGGTACCTGATACTTTATCTGAATATGCATTTGCTGGATTATTACGTGGTAGTAAAACAGAAGTTACAAAGTGTATTAGTAATGGTTTGGAAGTGCCCGCTACTGCTGAAATAATACTTGAAGGATACATTGACCCCGATGAAATGGCAGCCGAAGGACCTTATGGTGATCATACCGGTTACTATAATGAAGTAGATGATTTTCCTGTTTTTACCGTAACCCATATTACCCATCGTAAAGACCCTATTTATCACAGTACTTATACAGGTCGTCCACCCGATGAACCTGCAATTTTAGGGGTGGCATTAAACGAAGTTTTTATACCTATTTTACAAAAGCAATTCCCTGAAATTCAGGATTTTTATCTTCCTCCAGAAGGCTGTTCGTATCGATTAGCAATAGTGACTATTAAAAAGCAATATGCGGGTCATGCAAAAAGAGTAATGATGGGCGTCTGGTCTTTTTTACGACAATTTATGTATACCAAGTTTGTTATTGTTTGTGACGATGATATTAATGCGCGTGATTGGAAAGATGTTATTTGGGCGATAACTACACGTATGGATCCTAGCCGTGATACCGTTCTTATTGAAAATACGCCGATTGATTATCTCGATTTTGCCTCTCCTGTTTCTGGTTTGGGATCAAAAATGGGCATGGATGCAACAAATAAATGGCCCGGTGAAACAACTAGAGAGTGGGGTGAACCCATTGAAATGGATCAATCTATTAAAAATGAAATTGATGACTTGTGGGATGAACTCAATATCTTTGAGTAGCCCGTTGATGTAAAATAGTGAACATATAGAATATTGATGTTTGTTGTATAAAGGTTATAGAAAAATGAATGTAGTGAATTGTCAGATAGAATCGTTAGAGTCATTAACGGAGTTTGTTTATAAGGTTTTATTAAAACCGAGTAAACCAATCGATTTTATCCCCGGACAGTATTTAAATTTTGTTATGAGTGAAGATGACAAACGTCCGTTTTCTATTGCTAGTGAGCCCGGTGCGGAATTTATTGAATTGCAAATAGGTGCTTTTGCTGCTGATAGTTACCCCATGCAAGTAATTGATCATATAAAAGCAACATCGACAGTAACTATTGAAATACCGATGGGAGACGCTCAGTTACGTACGGAGAGTGAACGACCGTTGTTATTGCTAGCTGGAGGCACGGGTTTTTCATATATCAAATCAATGTTTGAATATTTAGCTAAGCAGAAAACAACTCGTCAAGTTGTTGTTTACTGGGGCTTACGTGATCCCAGTGCCTGTTATGAACTTGAGCAAACAGTGCAAACAATATCATCAATTGCCAACAGTACTTTTCACGCGGTGGTTGAAACACCTCATGACCATTGGCAAGGAAAGGTTGGTATGGTTCATAAGGTGGTAATGAATGATATAAATAATCTAGCTGATTATGATATTTATTTGGCAGGACGTTTCGATATGGTGGGTGCTGTTCGTAAAGATTTCCTTGAACGTGGCGCATTGATTGAACATATGTATGCAGATGCTTTCGCCTATATTTAATAACCTTTAATTATATTCTAAAGCCGATTAAACGATGTTTAATCGGCTTTTTATGTTCAGGATGAACGATTTGATATGGATGTCATAGCGTGGTGATGTTTTATTTTCGTTTATTGCTTATAATAGTCGCTCATTAAATTGAGGACGGTATTATGGGTAAGCTCAAAAAGAAAAATAAACAAACGACGATAACAAGAGTTGCGGTGGATTTAGGTAGAGGAGTTATTAAAGATAATTTTCTCGCTGCGTTAGTTACTTCTAAAGTGTATAAACAACAAATAGTACAAGCTAAAAAAGGTAAAGGTGCCTATCAACGCAAAGAAAAATATCAGCATAAAGGACAAGAGCCTTATTTAATAGCCGCATAAATGTTGTTATTAGATAAGGCTTTTATTTTTATCATTATATTAGCTGAATTTTTTATGAAAAAAGCGATCTATTCTTTTAAGAAATATAGTGGAGTGCAATCATGAAAAGACTAGAGTATAAATTACTTCCTTGTGTTTTTTGTACCATCGGCTTTAACTGCTGTGTTGCAGGACATAAAATGGCTTCGATGACTTATCATAAGTTGTCAAAAAAAGAAGAAACGTCACTTAAGCCAGAAAACACCCCAGTGAGCATTCATAAATAATAGCATTAATGCCAATTTTATTAAATTATTGCTCACTTGATCTAGTTAAAATACGCCACGGCGGCGTTGCCCCCAATCCCAATAGCCAGCTATTGCTCAATCGAGCGCCTTGCCCCGATTTATTTTTCCTACGTACAACAAGATCACAAACTTAATGAAAATGACATAACACTTTTTTGTAACCTTTTTCATTTGCCATCATCTAAATATTATTAATTTCACATAAATTTTTAGTTTTGAAAGCTTAGTTGAGAGATGATTATGTGTAGTACTCCTAGACCTAGAGGTAAAATTACAGCTAAAACTGCTTATAGTGGTAGTTTATTGTCGAATATAAGTGCAGAGGCTCGACTTAATTTTTCCAGCCGTGCCAATATGGCTGATGAACAACGCTATAAAAATAACTTAGCAAATGAAAAATATCGTAATGAGAAAAAATCTCATCTAAAATCAAGAATAAACAAAAATAACACGGTAAATAAAAGCTGGCGTTATTGGTTAGTTAACGCAAGTTTTAAAGAAATAATAGTAGTGTTATTCTTTGGTTATTCATCCCATCGTTAATCTTTCGAACATTACAAAGTAATTTAAATCTTATGGATAAACAGGATAAACCCACTTCTGACTTACGGATATCGTCATTCGCGTCAAAATCAGGGTTGGGTATGATGTTAACTATTTTTGGCCCTCTGCTTGATCGCCTTTTAGGTATTCGTAAATTACGAAAATTATATCTAAGTAACAATTTAGCAGGATTAGACAAACAGGATTTTACTCAAAAAGCATTATCAGCATTAGGGGTGGTTGTTGAAGGGAGTGATGATGTAATCGCTAAATTACCAAAAGAGGGCCGTTGTATTGTTGTTTGTAACCACCCATATGGCATGATTGAAGGTGTAATAATTGCTCATTTACTGACATCATTTCGCTCTGATACTAAAATAATGGCAAATGTTGGTTTACAAATATTTAAAGAAATAAAAGACTATTTTATTTTTGCTAATCCATTAAAACCTAAATCACCCATAAATACCTCGGCAATTAAGCAATGCTTTCAGCACCTTAATAATGATGGTTTATTGGTTATATTTCCTGCCGGACGGGTATCTTTTTATCAAGCAGACAAACAACGAATTAGCGACGGACAGTGGAATCGATTATCGGTACAACTGGCAATAAAAACATCAGCACCTATCTTACCGATATTTTTTTCTGGTACCAATAGCCGATTATTTCATCGATTAGGGCGTATTTATTATCGCTTTCGTTTGATCATGCTGGCACATGAAATGTTTAAGTTAGATAAACACGTTATTGGTTTAGCTGCAAATAACATCATAGATATTAAGCAATTGAAAGAATATAAAAGTGTGGAACAAATGAATGATTTTTTAAGAGTGCAGTGTTATTTAAATGATCAAGCATATCTTTCATCTTGGCCTGAGGATGAAAAACCAAAATATTTCCAGGAGATAAGTGTCGCCGCAGAGCCTCTAACGATTAAAGATGAACTATCAGCTTTACCAGAAAAACAGCACCTAATAGATTTTAAATCGTTTGCTGTTTATTACGGTTATCAACAGCAAATCCCTGGGTGTGTTCAAGAAATCGCGCGGTTACGGGAGATAACGTTTCGTACCCTTGATGAAGGTAGCGGTGAAGCAAGCGATACTGATAAATTTGATGCAACTTATATGCATTTATTTATTTTTGACCATAAAAATGAAGAAATTATTGGAGCTTATCGGATTGGTCAAACGGATGTATTGCTAAGTAACGGCGGCTTATCACAACTTTATTTAGCACAAATGTTTGATTTCCGTCCCGACTTTATAAACCAACAACAACCTTGTTTAGAAATGGGGCGCTCTTTTATCATTGCTGCCCATCAGAATAGTTTTCATGGCTTATTGCTGTTGTGGAAAGGCATCGGTGCTTTTGTTTGTCAAAACCCTCATTATAGAACCTTGTATGGTACGGTATCGTTAAGCAAGCTTTATGATCCACGTTCAGTCGCTTTAATAAATGAAATTATGGTCTCTAACGTTACTGATGTTATGGCTAAAGTCCCTTTTAAGGGGCAGCTTCATCCTGAAGTTATGGAATTTATTGCATCAGAAAATCTAGAAATAGAGCAATTATCAACCTTGATTACAGGTATTGAACATGATGGTAAAGACATTCCGATTTTACTAAAGCAATATCATAAATTAGGCGCTACTTTTCATTGTATAGGTATTGATACTAATTTTAACCAAACGCCAGGATTACTACTTAGTGTCGATTTACCCAAGGCTCCGGATAAGCTTCTAAAGTTGTATTTAGGTAAAGAGAAAGACGCGTATTTAAGTTATCCATAAATTGCTTTATTGAAAGTGTTGTTGAAGGTTTTGCTGACGAATATGAGTAGCGGTTGCAGGTGCAAGACCAAAAAAAACAGGTAGAGGCTTTTGCTGAGCAATTGAAATTTGTGTGATCATAGCAAAATGATGAACGGCATGACTGCCTGCAAAAACAAGTTCTCTGGCGATTGATGTTTGCACCCTTTGTACATTTTTACTGTTAATGGATACTTCAGTAGATAAGCAGACTGTTTTATACAGCTGAGCATCTGAGAGCTGCTTTATCCAAGTTGATATTTTATTTATTTTCACTATAGCTGTTTCAGGATATTCTTCTATCTGACTGCCTCGAGTTCTTACATCGTAATCAATCAAGTCGTTTTCTGTACCGGTTATAATTGCTGAATAATGATCAATAATGTGACGAATATGTGAACCAGCAGAACTCATAAAATTAGGTGCAAGTATTTCAATATAATCAGCTTTGATAACTGATTCTAGATATTGTTGAGCTTGTGCAAGTATTTCTAACTGGCTGTTGCGCATTTATGGTTGATCCTGTTTATAGCAAAAGAGTTTAAAGAGGCACTACTTTTTTATTCTGCTTTTTAATATTATTTGTACAAGTTCTTCGGGTACTTTCTCAATGGGTTCCGCTGTTTTTACACCTTCTTTAGAAATTCGAATGGCATTTTTATAGCCTTGCACATACGTTTTACATTCTCGACACATACTAAGGTGTAGCTTAAACTTTAGATTTTCTGCAATACTCAATTGGCCTTCATGAAAGTCGTATAAAAAACTATCAACGTCTTTACACGTTAACATGCCTGGCACATATTGGGTCATCAGGCGTTTTATCATTAACATTCTAGTGTCCTTAAATTTCTAATATAGCTTTTAAAAGTAAACGTCCACGATGTAATTGAGTTTTAACCGATGCCTCAGATATCTCTAGAATTTCAGCGGTATCCTTGGTGCTTAGTTCTTGGATGTCTCTTAATTGAATTACGTTACAATATTTTTCCGGAAGTGTGCGAATCATTTCATTTATTACTGTTTTCGTTTCTTGCCGTTCAAAAATTTGCTCTAAATTATTTCCTGAATTATCAGAGAATGTCGTTCGTTCACCATATTCATTATAGTGCTGAGAAAAATCTTCAAGTGATATCGTTCGCTGTTTTTTCTGCGCTCTTAAGATCATTAATGCACAGTTGACAGTAATACGATGTAGCCAAGTACTTAAACTTGCATCACGTCTAAAGGTATGTATTTTAATGAAAACTTGGACGAATGTTTTTTGCAAGCATTCTTGAGCATCGTCATCGTTATGTAAAAAACTTCGTGCAACCGCATACATTTTTGAACTGTAATTACGCACCAGCCGGTCAAATGCTTTGTTATCGTTTACTAGCAATTTATCAATAAGGTGATTTTCTTGGTCTTGAGCTAACATGCTATTAGATTTTATTTTTTCCAATGAAGTTGTAACCTTTTAAACTGGGCAGCATCAAAGTATTAATAAAATAACATTAGCGGTAGGTGAGTACACGTTATTTTTAATCAAATTAAATATAGGAAAGTCTTTTGAAATCGTTATTAATAAAATTACATTCTTGGTTAAATCAAACGAAAAAATTAGACTTTTTTGCTCCCTTACTACTTCGTTTGTATTTAGTGCCCGTTTTTTGGATGGCAGGTACTAATAAAGTTGCGGGTTTTGAAAATATTGTGGAATGGTTTGGTAATTCTGAGTGGGGTTTAGGTTTGCCTTTTCCGCTAGTTTTAGCCTTTTTAGCTACTGCTGTTGAAGTGATTGGTGCCGTAGCATTGTTGCTTGGCATTGCCGTGCGCTGGTTTTCTATTCCTTTAATGATCACTATGGTGGTGGCTGCATCATCAGTACATTGGGATAATGGCTGGCAAGCAATAACTGACCCCAGTGCGCCATTTGCTAATGAAAGAGTGATTGATGCTTCAAATAAACTGGCTTTTGCAAAAGAAGTACTTCAAGAAAACGCCAATTATGATTACCTCACTTCAAGCGGCAGTCTTGTCATGCTAAATAATGGTATTGAATTTTCAGTAACTTATTTCATTATGTTACTCGCTTTATTATTTATGGGTGGTGGACGTTATATCAGTATCGATTTTTGGGTTGAGCGGAAGCTGTATCAAGATAAACGTACTATATCTCATCAAAAAGGCTGATTAATACAATCTCCTACTCCGTGGTATTGTAACTCTCGTTTGTCCTGAATATATATGTTCAGGATGAACGGTATTGTTATTTATCATGATAACAATTGTTAAACTGTTTCACTGAAAAACCATTTAGTAATTGGTCACCAACTTTTAATACCGGCACCGCTCGCATACCTGTTTTCCTAAATTCTTTTTGTCCAACAGGTGTTTTCACATTACATAAGCGGTAAGTTATATGGTGTTGATCAAGGTAACGTTTTGCTGTTTGGCAATGTGGGCAATTATTCATGGTATATAACACAACTCGTTTCATTGTTAATCTCATTTTGGCTTAATAACGTTTAATGATAAAGCAAGAGGGCATGATATCAGTAGAACTTATTATTTCACTAAAAAATAGCGAGTTTAACGATCAAAACAAAGTCTGAATATAATTAACACCATGAAAAATAATGTTAATTTATCTGGCGCTGAAATTGCAACGTTGGAGCTATGTTGCAGTAGTAAGATCTTTATAAAATAAGGAATTAACCATGAATAATGATGTTTTTGATGAAAAAAAGAAATCTTGGCAAAATACTAGTATATGGAAACGTGGTTTAGTGATGTTGTTTTTTGGATTTTTGGCTGGTTTTGCGCGCTTGGCTATTACTTTGATTGCTGTTTTTCAGTTTGTTTCATTATTATTAACCGAAAAACCCAACGGTCCTTTGGTTAAATTTGGCCAGAGTTTAAATACTTATCTTTATCAAATAAACCAATTTTTGACGATAAATTCAGAGCGTTATCCATTCCCTTTTTCTAGTTGGCCAATGTCGAGCCCAGATGTTATTTCTGAACAAAAACCTTTGTAATACAGTATTGAATGGAATTGGTATAAGTTTAGTCGCTGTGATAAGGCAATCATAGCGACTAATATTTTGAATATCAGTTCGTTATTTTTCTTAATACTTGATTCGCTTTTTGAAATTCACCTTGTTGCTCTAACGTATCGGCGAATGCATTTAGGTCAATGTCATCATATTGTTGCCCATCCAAATGTACTAAACTATTAAATGCTTTTTCGGCCATTGGCCATTGTTTGCTGGCTCGGGCTAAATGAGCTAAATAACTTAACCATAGGGCACTGAGTTGATCATGATGCAGATGTTTTTGTACGATAGAAATTAACGTATCAGCAGATGATAAAGGCAGTGTTCGTATGCTCTTGATGAAATCAGTATCCTGACCTTTTTTAATCGCAGGTACTAATATTTTATCCAATGGTTCAGTAATATTATGCTTAGCTAATATCTGGCAGTAAGCCAAAATTATTGCTTCACGTTGTTTAATTTTACGAGGCAGACTTTTCCAATAGGCGCTGAGTGCAGTATTGTCTTGTTTGGTAATTTTTTCGTTAAATACTGCCGAAAATACTACTGCTTCCCATTCTTTAATTGTGGTATTGAGCAGTGATTTTTGTTTTCTCGCGGAAACTAAGTAATCTACCGCCGTATCGTATCGCTGTTCAATGATACAAAGATCAATTTCTAAACTTAATAAACGGGCATCGTGACCAATATGTTTATGGTGTTCATCAATTAATGTTCGCGCCTTCTTAACGTCTTTTTGAGCAATAAGTAGTTTAATTGTGACCAATACCGACTCTAAACCTGAAACTTGAACGGCATTATCGTAGTTTTCAAGTATTGTTAAATAGTGATTGGTATTTGAACGTAAAGATTGTTTTGATGCGGCCGCCGCCGCTAACAAATATGCGGTGCGTTCACATTGTGCAGGTTCTGCACTTTTAGCAAATAAATGCTCGGCTTGTGCATAGTCATCCAAAATGTAAGCCGCAATACCGCGATTAAAGTCTTTTACCCCTCGTCGTCTACCAGCAAAAGCGATTTTATTCCACGTTCCTAAGCTAAATTTTAAACTGCCACGTAAAACTTTAAGAAGTATTATTAAAGTAATAAATAGCACGACTAACATCATACCTGCGGTGACTACTGTTGACTCAATGGTTAAGTCGCCCATAGCAATAAGGATATAGCCTTTTTCATTGACTAATAAAGGACTTATAGCAACGGCTGCAAAAAAAAGTAAAGCGAGAATAACCAGACGTTTCATTATGTATCCTCGTTTAAGTTATTTTCGTTAACGACTGTTGGCTCTACTTTTTCAATGTGATCTTTAAGCTCTATTTGTTCAGGCTGTTGCAACTCATCTTTTACTTTGAGAGGAAGGTTATTTAAGGAATTATCGTTAAGTAAGTTTCGAATGGCATGCAGAGAAGAAAGTTTATTATTGTATTCATAAGCAACAACTTCATTACTAAGAGATTGTAATCCATCGTTAAAGCGTTGGTTAACAGTGTCACTCATGTCAAAATATTCGGTAAGCCATAATTGAATATCGCTGATGACTTGTTTATAGAGTTTACTTTCTTGTTTGCTGGCAGCCCATTGTGCAAGTTGTAATTTTAATACCAAGTTTTCACGTAAATTCTGTTGATATTGAGGTGACATTAAAGGCTCTACATCAGCGGTACGTCTACTTATGGTAATGAAATCAGCTAAAAATTTATGCCATGTTTTAGCCAAGTTACTGCGCCAATCACTGGCATTTTCGGTAAGCTCAAAGCTTTCGTTAAGTTCAGTTCTTTTAGGGATTTTTACCATAGCCAACGATAGCGATTTAATTTGTTTTTCCATGGCCATTAAAGTCAAAATAACTTCTTCCGTATTTAATACCGGCATAAGCTGTAAAGCTTCAATATCTTGATGTATCAATTGTCTGATCGGTAAAAACTCAGGTGAATTAAGTTCGCTAATACGTTGATTGGCATCTTTAAGTAAATTGATAGCTGCCCGAGTATCTTGCTCTAACCAGATGGTACGTGCCGCAATACGAATAAGATATTCAGCTTCATGTATTAACCAGTCACTGGGTTGATTTTGGCTTAAACGAGCAATGTTATTTTCAAGGCTAGTTATTTTTTGTTGGCTTTCCAATTGATTAGCGCTAAGTGTTTTTTCTAACTGAAGTGTTAGAGCATCTTTTTGCTCAGCTAATAATTGTATTGCTTGTTGTTTGTTATTGGTGGTTTGCTGTTTAAGTTGAGTCAACAAATCTTGAGCGAATATGTTGTGTTGTTGGTTTTGCCAATAATAAAGACCGCCAACACCACCTAGGGCAGTCAGCGCGATGATAAATGATAATAGTGCCGTTTTGGATATTTTAGCTGGAGCTGGAGGTTTTGATTGCATATTTTCTTTTTTAATTGATTTAGTGGGAATTGGCTTAGGTTTAACATTTGAATTTTTTTGGGTATTGCTACTGTCAGTTTTTACTGCGCTTTCTTTAGCTGATGTTTCACTGTTCGTTTTGTTTGTATGATCTGATAATGTGATAGATGCAGAAAGTCCGGTAGTTGCTTTAACTACATCTACATCGCTCTTATCCTTGGCGTCAGAAGTTTTTTTATCAATCATGAATTCATTCCATAGTTAACTAAAGCAGCGGTAATTGCTTGTTCGTTGGCGCCATTAGCATTAACAACATTTTGCAATTTTAATTTTTTAGCGTGATCGGCAATGCGTTTGCTGGCGACGATCCATAAACAGCTGCTTTGCCAATAATTATCTGATTTATCAAGTAAGTGTACTACGCTTTCTAATAAAGCGTTACTGGTTATCACGATACAATTTATTTGTTGAACACGCCATTGCTGGCTTATTTTTTTGTCCAATGTTCGCCATATACGTTGATAACTTTCAATATAATGAATATGTGCTCCACGTTGTTGCAATGTTTCTGCTAATAGTTCTCTACCGCCATCACCACGTACAATAACAATATCTTGATTTGTTACTTTACGGAGCTCAGGTAAAGATAAAATCCCCTCGCTATCTTGCTGCTGTGGGTAAGAGGCTTGCAGTCCAAAGTTATAAAGTATCTTAGTCGTTGCTTCGCCAACGGCGATTATTTTAGTTTGTGGCCACTGCGCTAAGGGGGATATTTGATTCGCAAATTCAGCCGCCGCTGTACTAACAAAAATAAGAATGGGTTGTTTCAGTGATTCTAATAAAGACTGTATATGCTGAAAGTTATTTGATTTTTGGAAATCAAACATCGGTTGGCATATTGAGGATATACCAATACTTGATAGGCTTTCAGCCAACACACGACCAGATTTTTCAGGTCGTGTGATCAATACCTTAAGATTGATGCTCGTCATATACTTGTCGTAATATTTTATCAGCACCTTGAGATAGTAGATCTTGAGCTAATTGTTCTCCTAAACTTTCTGCTTGCGCTAATGAACCACGAATTTCACTATGAAGAATTGTACTGCCATCGGTTGCGCCTACTAAACCACGTAAATATAATTCATCATTATTATTATTTTCAATGATTGCATAACTACCAATAGGGACTTGGCAGCCGCCTTCAAGTGCTCTGTTCATTGCGCGTTCTGCTAATACACGGATATGCGTTTCTTTACACCCAAGAGGAGCCAATAAAGCTTTTATGGTTTGATCATCATTACGACATTCAATACCAACTGCGCCTTGTCCGTTAGCAGGTAACATAACTTCAGGGGCAATATATTCTCGAATACGTTCAGGCATTTCTAAGCGAATTAAGCCAGCTGCGGCAAGAATAATGGCATCATATTCACCATCATCTAATTTTCTTAAACGTGTATTAACATTACCACGTAAATCGCGAATATCTAGATCTGGACGAAGGGCTTTAATTTGGCATTGGCGGCGTAAACTTGAGGTACCAACAATAGCGCCTTCAGGTAGTTCAGACAGACTCGCAATTTTGTTTGAAACAAAGGCATCACGAGGATCTTCTCTTGGGCAAATAACTTCTAACCCTAACCCTTGTGGAAATTCAACTGGTACATCTTTCATTGAGTGCACGGCGATATCGGCACGGTTTTCTAATATGGCAACTTCTAACTCTTTAACAAATAAGCCTTTACCGCCTACTTTTGCCAATGGCGTATCTAAAATAATGTCGCCTTTGGTGGTCATCGGAACAAGTTCTACAATAATATCCGGATGAAAGTGCTCTAATTGGGCTTTTACGTATTCAGCTTGCCACAATGCTAAAGCACTTTTTCTGGTGGCAATACGTATAGTTTGAGTTGTCATGAAGTTTTCCTGTAAGACTTATTTTTTTGTTGAAACTAGACCGTGGTTTATTGAGCTGAAAGGATAATGTCACTTTCTGCTTGTTTACTCACCGCAGCTGATATAAATTGCCAAAATTCTTCATCACTGCGCTTATCAATCCATTGTTTATCGTTATATTGAAAATGATGACCATTAAACTTTGTCGCTACCCATATTTCTTGTAATGGTGCTTGTTTATTAATGATGATTTTCGTGGTGTTCTTAAACGTTAGTGTTAATAAACTGCCAACGCCTTCATAGTCGATATCATGACCGCAGCCTTCAATGGCTTCTTCTATGGCTAACAAGAGGTCGTCGGTAAGTATATTGTATTGACTATCGTTCATTAATTATCCTTTAATTAGGGGCTGTCAAATTCGAAAGCTTAACAGACCTAATTTAATGTTTGTTTAAAGCGGAGCTGTTATACCAATCTGATTATAAAACGTCTATCATGGGAAAAAAATCGAATAAATCAATATGTGTAAACAAAACTCAATTATTTTTGTCTATTTTATCTTTATATTGGCTATTTCTGGTTGTGGAGTTAAAGGTCCCCTGTATCAAACAGCTCCTGAATCAACTCCACAAGAAAAATCGATAGCAGATAACAGCCATGATAGCAGTAATAATAAAGAGCAGGGGAAATAGCTGTGGACTTTTTTAATCAAAGAAGCTACTCACTTTTTGCGGAAGATTGCGCTGTTACTGAACTTGCTCAAAAGCATGGCACACCCTTGTATATTTATTCGCGAGCAACCATTGAGCGTCATTGGCATGCTTTTAATAATGCCGCTGGTGAGCGACCTCATTTAGTTTGTTATGCGGTAAAAGCTAATAGTAATTTAGCAGTACTTAATGTGATGGCACGTTTAGGTTCAGGTTTTGATATTGTCTCTAAAGGTGAATTAGCGAGAGTATTAAAAGCGGGTGGTGATGCTAATAAGGTGGTTTTTTCTGGCGTTGGTAAAAAATCAGAGGAAATTGAGTTTGCTCTCGAACAAGGCATTTATTGCTTTAATGTTGAATCAGCAGCTGAGTTGGATCGTATTCAACAGGTGGCTAAGTCTATGGATAAAATAGCGCCAATTTCGCTACGAGTAAATCCCGATGTTGATGCGGGTACACATCCTTATATTTCTACAGGGCTTAAAGAAAATAAATTTGGCATCAGCATTGATGATGCTGAGCAGCTTTATTTATATGCTGCAGACTTATCCCATGTGGCTATAAAAGGGGTTGATTCTCATATCGGCTCGCAGTTAACTGATATTAAGCCCTTTTTAGATGCCTTAGACCGTGTTTTATTATTAGTGGATAATTTGGCTACGCAAGGAATAAAATTATCGCACATCGATGTTGGTGGCGGACTAGGTGTTTGTTATGACAATGAACAACCACCCCACCCTAATGAATACGCTAAAGCTATTGCAGAAAAACTTAACGGTCGAGAGATCACCTTAATTTATGAGCCGGGTCGTGCCATTATGGCAAATGCCGGTATTTTGGTGACCGAAGTTGAATTTATTAAATCAAACGAAGCCCGTAATTTTGCCATTGTTGACGCCGCGATGAATGATTTGATCAGACCGGCATTATATCAAGCATGGCAAGCTATAATTCCTGTTGAACAACGTGATGATGTTGAAATAAAAAAATATGATATTGTTGGCCCTGTTTGTGAAACAGGTGACTTTTTAGGTAAAGACCGTGCATTGGCAATAAAAGCAGGTGACTTGTTAGCAGTTCGTTCTTCTGGTGCATATGGTTTTACTATGAGCTCTAATTATAATAGCCGACCACGTGTTGTTGAAGTAATGGTTGATGGTGAACAGGCTCATGTTATTCGTCAACGAGAAACACTAGAACAACTTTGGCAAGGTGAAGCACTTTTACCTTAAATCTATATAACGAGTACAACTTAAATATAGATTTATCTTTCAGTGAGAAAACAAAATAAATGTTAGTTAATTTTTCTAAAATGCATGGTTTAGGTAATGATTTTCTAGTACTGGATAACGTTACTCAAAATGTATATTTATCAAATGAACAAATAAAGCACTTAGCTGATCGTAATTTAGGTGTAGGCTTTGATCAGCTTTTAGTTGTTGAGCCGCCTTATGATCCTGATTTAGATTTTCATTATCGCATATATAACGCAGATGGCAGCGAAGTTAGTCAATGTGGCAATGGCGCACGTTGTTTTGCACGATTTGTACGCATGAAAAGATTAACCAATAAAAATAAAATAAAAGTATCAACACAGTCAGGAAAAATGACTTTATATGTTGAACGTGATGGTAATATTTCGGTCACTATGCCAGTGCCGCAATTTGACCCTGAACGAGTACCATTTATGGCACAAAAAGCAGAAGGAACCTACATTTTACGTAGTGAAGATGAAACTGTATTGTGTGGTGTCGTCTCTATGGGTAATCCTCACTGTGTGGTGACTGTCGATTCTGTACTAGATGCACCTGTTGCTTCATTGGGCGCCGCTTTATCTGTTCATGAGCGTTTTCCTAAACAAGTGAATGTCGGTTTCATGGAAGTTGTGGCACCGGATTATATTAAATTGCGTGTTTTTGAGCGTGGTGCCAGTGAAACTTTAGCTTGTGGAAGTGGTGCTTGTGCGGCAGTCGTTATTGGTCAAATGCAGAAGAAATTAGCAAAACAAGTTACTGTTGAATTGCCTGGTGGCAAGTTAAGAATTTATTGGAAAGGTCCGGGGAACCCCGTGAAAATGTCGGGCCCTGCGGTGCATGTTTTTGATGCTCAAATACACCTTTAATGACTTGTAAGTTGAGTAATTAAGTACGCAACTTGATATTAAAAAAATTAAACGAAGAATTAAGCAATGAAAATAGAAAAAGATACTGAAACAACTAAACAAAACTTAATGCAATCAGCTGAGCTTAAATTATCTGATGAAATTGTGGTGAGCTATTTAGAGGATAACCCTGATTTATTTAATCGTCATCCTGAATTATTAACAAGTTTACGGGTGACCGATCATCATAGAGGCACGATTTCACTTGTTGAAAGACAACAGCAGCAATTAAGACAGAAAATACACGGTTTAGAAGAAGAAATTACCCAATTGATGTCAATTGCTAATCAAAATGAACAGTTATTTGCACTTTATAGTGATCTATATATTCATTTACTTGATAGCGATTCGGCGGTCGATTTATTGGATTGTTTACATAAAACCACCACTGAACTGTTATCACTAGCCGATTTGAAATTGTGGTTAAAACAGCCTGTTGAACTAGAACATCATAGCTTGGTCAGTAATGATTGCGCTGGCGTAATGCAAAATCGTTTGTCTCAAGATGAATATTACTTTGGACGTTTGCAACAAAGTGAGCAACAACTTATTTTTTCTCAAGCAACAACAGGCTCCGTTGTTTTGGTTAAGTTATCTCACCATGATAAAGAGCTTGGTTTTTTAGCGATTAGTAGTGCGGATGCTGAACACTTTGATCCCCGTATGGATACCTTGTTATTAAGCCAATTTAGAAAACTTATTGCTAAATTACTTCAGCAGCAATTATCTCTTTAGTGTTTGTAATATATTAGAAATAACAGATAAATGAAGTTTTACCGTCGCCTTAAACCGTTTAAAGCAATTAGTTTTGATTTAGACGATACCCTTTATAGTAATCGACCTATTATGCTGGCGATTGATAAAAAAATGGTGGTGTATTTTGCTAAAAGCAGACTCACTTCTATAAATACCACTTGTTTGGATAGTAAATTTTGGTGGCATTATCGTCAACAAGCACTCACTAATAATAACTTTCTTATTCATGACGTTGTGGCCTTACGATTAGAAAGTTATTTTTTAGGATTTAAAAGTTTCGGACTTTCAGTTGCCGTTGCCCAAACAGAAGCTCAATTAGCATTAAATTATTTTATTGAACAGAGAAGCAACTTTACTGTTGCTGAGCCTGTTCATCAATTATTAGCTAGTTTACAAAAAGTATGGCCTTTAATCGCAATAAGTAACGGTAATGTTGATACTAAGTCTATTGGTATTGAACACTATTTTTCGGCTACTTTTCATGCAGGAAAACATGCAGGAAAACATGCAGGTATAGATGGCAATGTACATTACCGACAAAAACCTTTTGCGGATATGTTTGTCGCTGCATGTAATGAGCTATCGATAAAAACTGATGAATTATTACATGTTGGTGATTGTGGTCGTAGTGATATCTTGGGAGCACAAGACGCGGGATGCCAAACGGCTTGGTTATCTTGTTATAATGTTGGTAAACCCTTATCCGTTTTACCAAATATCGAATTATCTGATGTAGTTGAACTACATGGTTTGATATAGTACTGCCATCATTTTTCAACTTTAATAATACCCCTCTATGGATGTTTCCCAGTTACTTGATTCATTAAACGAGAAGCAACGTGATGTTGTTGCTGCGCCATTACAAAATATGTTGGTTTTAGCGGGTGCTGGCAGTGGTAAAACACGTGTATTAGTACAGCGTATTGCTTGGTTAATGCAAGTTGAACATGCCTCATCACACAGTATTTTAGCAGTAACCTTTACCAATAAAGCCGCGGCTGAAATGCGAGCTCGTGTTGAACAAACTGTAGATGGCAACGTGCATGGTATGTGGGTTGGCACCTTTCATGGATTAGCGCATCGGCTATTACGTATGCATTTTCAAGAAGCAAAGCTGCCACAAGCCTTTCAAGTCTTAGATTCTGATGATCAATTGAGATTAGTAAAACGTATTATCCGTACATTAGGAATAGATGAAAAACGTTGGCCACCTAAGCAAGTACAATGGTATATCAATGGTAAAAAAGATGAAGGAATTCGTCCGCAACACATTGAAGTATATGATGATCCTACCGAACAAACATTTGTAAAAATTTATCGTGGTTATCAAGAAGCTTGTGATCGAGCGGGTCTAGTGGATTTTGCTGAACTGTTATTGCGGGCTCATGAACTTTGGTTAAATAATCCCGTTTTATTGGAGCATTACCAACAGCGATTTAAACATATATTGGTTGATGAGTTTCAAGATACAAACGCTATTCAATATGCATGGTTAACGATATTAGGTCATAAAAGATCAAAAGTAATGATTGTTGGTGACGATGATCAGTCTATTTATGGTTGGCGTGGCGCAAAAATTGAAAATATCCAACGCTTTCTCAATGAGTTTGAGAATGCACAAACCATACGTTTGGAGCAGAATTATCGCTCAACAGCTAATATCTTGAATGCTGCTAATCAACTTATTTCAAATAATAATAACCGCCTCGGTAAAGAACTTTGGACCGAAGATAAAGATGGGGAAAAAATATCCATTTATACCGCATTTAATGAAATTGATGAAGCACGTTTTATTGCTGGAAGAATAATGGCTTGGCGTGATGATTGTCCTTTACCGGATAAACGCACATTAGATAATGTCGCCATTTTATACCGTAGTAATGCTCAATCGCGCTTGTTAGAAGAAGCGTTATTACAAGCGAATTTACCTTATCGTATTTATGGTGGGCAACGATTTTTTGAACGCCAAGAAATTAAAGATGCCCTCGCTTATTTACGTTTGATCAATAACCGCAATGATGATGCTGCGTTTGAGCGTATTATTAATACGCCAACACGAGGCATTGGTAATCAAAGTATCAGCTTAGTTAGAGATGCAGCACGAAGTTTAGAAATGACTTTGTGGCAAGCATGCCAACATATGTTAAAGCATGATGCCTTAAAAGGTCGTAGTGCTAAGGTCATTAATAACTTTGTTGATTTAATTGACCAATTAGAAGATGACTCGGAAGATTTAGATTTAGATCAACAAGCAAATTTCATTATTCAGCACAGTGGCCTAAAAGCTATGTATCAAGCTGAAAAGGGGGAACGTGCGGAAGCTCGTATTGAGAACTTAAATGAATTAATAACCGCCTGTCAAACTTATGAGGTTGACCCTGATCTCGAAGAAGAACAAAGTAAATTAACGTCTTTTTTAACTCATGCAGCCCTTGAGTCAGGTGAATCACAAGCGGATGAGTATGAGCCTGCAGTACAGTTAATGACGATGCATTCGGCAAAAGGTTTGGAGTTTCCTCTGGTTTTCATTGCCGGTTTGGAAGAAGGCATGTTTCCTTCGCAACGGTCAGTTGAAGAAATAGGTCGTTTAGAAGAGGAACGACGTTTATGTTACGTTGGCATGACAAGAGCGATGCATAAGCTATACTTGTGTCATGCTGAAAGTCGACGTTTATATGGGCAAGAAAAGAACCATAAAGCCAGTCGATTTTTGCGTGAATTACCGGAACAATGTACCGAAGAGATTCGATTGCAAAATCAAGTCACTCGACCGGTAAATAGTGGCCGGTTTTCATCAACGTTTACAACTGAAACGTTTGATAATACAGGATTCAGTTTAGGCCAGTCAGTATTACATGCTAAGTTTGGCGAAGGTGTGGTGCTAAATTATGAAGGTAGCGGCGCCCAAAGTCGTATTCAGGTGAATTTTGCCGATGTTGGTAGTAAATGGTTAGTGGTTAGTTATGCAAAACTACAGGCATTGTAACAATATATTTAGGAATAATTATGTCAAAAAAGTTATTGGTAGTTGAAGACAGTAGACCTATTGCACGCGTGATTAAGCAGATTGCTTTAGCTTTAAATTATGAAGTGACCCTTGCCACTACTCTGGCGGAAGTAGAAACCATTCTGCAAGGCGATAGTGAGTTTTTTGCTGCGACTATCGATTATGCTTTACCTGATGCTAACAATGGCGAGGCAATAACGTGTGTTTTATCACACGGAATTCCGAGTATCGTGATGACCGGTAAAATGGATGAAGATACTCGCCAAAAAATTCTTGCTCAGCCTGTTATTGACTATATTCCCAAAGAAAACAGCCAAGCCTTTTTATATCTAAAACGTATCTTACATTGGCAATTAACCAACAGTAAGAATGGTGTTTTAGTGGTTGATGACTCTTCTTCTGCGAGAAATCATGTTGTTGAATTATTAAAACGCCGTAATTTCAAAGTTTATATTGCCGATCAGGGTGTAAAAGCACTTGAGGTATTGGCTCAACATAACGACATAAAAATGGTGATCACTGATTTAGAAATGCCAACAATGGATGGCATCGAATTAACCAATGAAATCAGAAAAATTTATTCTCGTGATCAGCTTGCGATAATTGGTATTTCTGGAGCAAGTAATGGCATGCATTCTGCTCGATTTATTAAAAATGGTGCGGATGATTTTTTACGGAAACCTTTTTGTCCGGAAGAGTTTTATTGCCGTATTACACAAAATATTGAAAACTTAAATAACATTGAACAAATTCAAAAAGCGGCGAATACCGATTATCTTACAGAGTTACCCAATCGTCGTGCTTTTTTTCGAAATGCAGAAATACAAATTGCTGAATATATTAAGCAGCAGACACCCTATTGTTTAGCGATGTTAGACATTGATTTATTTAAAAAAGTGAATGACAATTTTGGTCATGATGCCGGAGACCATGTTCTAAAGGTTTTAGCTTTATACATGCGAAAACATTTAGGAACAGGTTTATTGGCTCGCTTAGGTGGGGAGGAGTTTGTTGTATTAATAGCAGGGGTAGATGATGACCAGCTTTATAATAAACTGGATGATTTTCGCCGTGAGATTGCTGTGTCTCAGTTAAACTATGAAGATAAACATATTACTTTCACGATAAGTTTAGGTATTAATTTAAGTAGTAAAGATTCAATGGCAAAACAACTTAATGATGCTGATGGGGCTCTGTATATCGCCAAAGAAAATGGTCGTAATCAAGTATCTATATATGGTGTCGAAGAATAACACTACCGTTAATTACCTGCTGTTTTTTCTTAATGTGAGATTAATTATTGAAGTATAAGGGGAAATTTAGTAGAGCTTTTGCAAAAAAAACAGTAAAGTAAATTATAGATTTTATAAATTATCAACCGAGAGTAAGTGTTGAAAAAGCGGGTTAAACAATTATCTTTAGTGCTGACTGCATTTTTTATACTGCTCACTCAGCATACGTTTTCTTTTGCTCAACAACTCGATATCGATCAAGTTAAATCGGCTTATTTATTCAACTTTGTTAAACACATAAGTTGGCCTGATGACGATAATAAATCGACTTATACACTGGCGGTTTATGACGACGAAGCTTTTTATAAGTCGTTATCCCTATCTTTAAATAACAGGACAATCAAGAGCAAACCATTAGTTGTTACCCTTGTTTATTCCCCGCAAGCCGCAAAGTCAGCAGATCTGTTTTTTATTGCTAGTGATCATAATAATGAAATGTCTGAAATCGCCGCTCAATTGAGAAGCACAGCAACGTTATTAGTTACCGATAATAGTACCGACTTACATAACGTTATGATTAACCTTGTTTATAACAACAATAATTCCGCTATTTCTTTTGAAGTAAATAAATCAAATATAGTTTATGAAAAATTAACAATGTCGGCAGAGCTGTTGTTATTAGGTGGGACGGAACTCGATGTCGCTACTTTATATAGGGAAACTGAAGTTGCTTTGCAAGCAATGCGACAGAGCGAAACAGATCTTAATCAAAAATTGGTAGACCAAGAGCTGCAATTAAAAAACAGTAGTAAAAGATTAACTCAATTAAATGAAGACTTAAAAAGTCGTACTGAACAAGCAAATGCTCGCCAAAATGAGCTTGCAGCATTGAAGTTAAGTATTGACCAGCAATATGAGTTTTTGAAAGTAAAAGAGCTTCAATATACTGAAATAGTTAAACAACTAAGTAGTGTAAAAGACGAGTTTTTACAACAGCAGGATTCAGTTAAAACAAAAGAAAATAAAAATAAAAAAATGGCAGAACGTATTGAAAAAAATAAAGCCATACTGCAGCAGCAGCAAGAAAACTTAACCCAACAAGATACTCAAATAAATAAACAAAATGAACAATTAGAAGTTAGAAAAGAGAAAATAGATCAACAGCGTTTCTATATTGTATTGATGACAGTTTTGATTGTACTTTCAATATTAGGTACGATTTTGGTGGTCGCTTTATTTATTAAAAACAAAAGAACAACTAATAAGCTTACAGATACCTTAGACAACTTAAAGAATATGCAAGCTCAGCTGGTGCAATCTGAGAAAATGGCATCTCTGGGTACTTTAACTGCTGGTGTTGCTCATGAAATTAATACCCCACTAGGAATCGTTGTCACTTCAACAAGTTCAGCTCTAGAAAGCACTAATGAGATCAAAAATAAATTTGAACAAGGGGCATTAAGTAAATCGGCAATGGCGCGTTATTTTAATGCCATGGAGCAATCTTCTAAGTTAAATACCACAGCATTAGAGCGAGTTATTGAATTACTCAATAGTTTTAAGCAAGTAGCTGCTGACCAAGTTGTTGGTGAAAAACGTGAAATAGAAATGGTCGGTTATATTGAAGAAGTTATGTCGACATTATCTGCAGAGTTAAAAAAATGTCGAATAAATTATCGTTATAGTGGTCTATCTGAAATAAAAATTACAACCATTCCTGGGGCGTTAGCACAGGTTTTAACAAATTTGGTTACTAATTCACTAAAGCATGCTTTTGAAGATAAAACCTCTGGAAATATCACTATTTCCATTGAGAGGTTAAATAAAAAGTCTATCGCTTTGGTTTATAAAGACGACGGTATAGGCATGCCAAGCGAAGTACTTGATAATATTTTTGAACCTTTTTTTACAACTAAACGTAGTAGTGGTGGTACGGGGTTGGGGATGAATATTGTTTACAATATTATTTCACAGAAGCTGAAAGGGAAAATAGATATCAATAGCCAAGTTGGTGTTGGTACCATTATGACTGTGACTTTACCGAGGATACTTGACGATTAATCTGAGTTCCGTGCGGCTAACATTTTCTTCTCTTTATATGCTTTAATTGAATCAAAACTAAATAAAACCAATGCCATCCAAATAAAAGCAAATGTTAATAACTTTGCCATATGTAATGGTTCGTTATAATGGAACGTTGCGAGTAAAAACATAATGCTTGGACCAATATATTGAAAAAAACCTAATGCGGATAATGTTAAGCGTTTTGCTGCGGAGGTAAAAAACAACAAAGGAGCTGTTGTTACTATGCCCGCAAACATTAATGTTGTATTTAGACTTGTAGGATTATTAAACATATTACTGGTTGGGCTAGCAACAAAAAACTGCCAATAAATCAATGCTAGCGGTAACATCATCGCGGACTCTACTAATAAACCAACAAATGAATCGACATGCATTTTCTTTCTTAATAGACCATAAATGCCAAATGTTCCCGCTAATGCTAAGGATATTAAAGGTAGTGAACCAATGACAATTAGTTGTATTAATACCCCTGTTACAGCTAAGGCAACGGCAATTAACTGTTTTTTTCTGAGGCGTTCACCCAAAAAAACAACGCCTAAAGCGACACTAAACAGTGGGTTAATATAATAACCTAAACTCGCATCAAGTAGATGGTCATTATTGACAGCCCAAATAAACATAAACCAATTAACAGCCAAAAAAGAGGCAGATACGGTTAAATGTAATATTAGCTTAGGCTGTTTTAGTAGTGAAACAAGGGTAGATGATTTTTTGCTTAAAACGACAATAACGAGTAATAATAAAGTTGACCAAACAACACGGTGAACCATTATTTCACTAGAATTTATTTGATCAATCATCTTAAAGTATATTGGCGCCAAGCCCCATAAGAAGTAAGCACTTAGGGCACTGATTATACCTGCACGGTGTTCTGATGTTGTTGATGAAGTCATGTTCGAGTCTAGTTTTTGCAAAGCGGCATTATATCAATAGATGAACTAATGGCTACGGATTTTCTGTTGATAATTATCTAGTCAGCTATCAATTTCGTATTAAAAGTAATACAAGAAAGTTATAACTAAAAAAGAATATTATTTATATTCTAGTTTATCCAACCATATAAGTTCCTGTACCAAAAGCAATATGTTCACCTTGTTCATTGTGCATTTCCATTCTAGCTACGGCTACTTTGTTGCCACTACGAATAATCCGCGCGGTTGCTATAAACTCTTCACCTCTTCCTGGGCGGAGAAAATCTGTACGTAAATCAATTGTTCCTAAACGGCTTAGACTTTGTTGGATGGTTTGTTCTGATAAATCATCAAGATTTTCAATAATATTGGCGGCAGCAACAACACCACCTACTAAATCTAAAGCGGCGGCGGTCACTCCACCATGGAGAATATTTTGAATAGGGTTACCAATTAATTTATCCTGCCAAACAAAACGAACTTCTGATTGCTTACAATCAAATTGTGTGATCTTTAAGCCTAGTAATTGATTAAAAGGCATTTTATTTGTCCAAAATTCAGCTATTTGTTGAAAAACTTGTTTTTGATCCATGATTGCTCTCAAGTATGTGGTCGGATGAGTTTGTAGGTTATCAGTTATATTGGCTGTTAACAAAAGTAATACTTTAATGCTAACGGCGATACGTTAAAATAACGGTTCTACTTTTTATTGAAGACTTACTGTTGAATACTTGCCCTCCTGAATTATCAAAAAACCAACTATTAGATGCCTTAAAACATCAGTTTGGTTATCAATCGTTTCGCCTTGGCCAAGAAGAGATTATTCAAAATTTGTTGCAAGGACGAGATAGCTTAGTATTGATGCCAACGGGTGGCGGAAAGTCGATGTGTTATCAGCTTCCTGCAACATTACTTTCGGGTATTACTATTGTTGTTTCACCTTTAATTGCTTTAATGAAAGATCAAGTAGATAGCTTACTTTTGCAAGGCATTCCTGCGGCTTTTGTGAATTCTAGTTTAGATCAAGATACCATTAATAATATTTTTAAACGGTTAGCAAAAGGTGAGATAAAGCTATTATATGTTGCACCAGAGCGATTAAAAAACCGTTATTTTCTTCAAGGATTATCCCATTTATCAATTAGTCTTTTTGCCATAGATGAAGCACATTGTATTTCTCAGTGGGGGCATGATTTTAGACCAGCATATACCCAGCTTTATACTTTAAAACAAGATTTTCCAACAGTACCAGTAATGGCGCTAACGGCTACTGCTGATGTGACAACACGTAAAGATATTTTGCAGCAATTAGGTTTAAATGACCCTTATATACATTTAGATAGCTTTGACCGACCTAATATTCGTTTTACCTTGGCGGATAAATATAATGGTGAGCAACAAGTACTAGGATATATGCGCAAGCGTAAAGAAGAATGTGGCATTGTCTATTGTAATAGTCGTTGGCAAGTAGAAAAACTTACCAAATTTTTAGCGCGTTCAGGTATTAATTGTGCTGCTTACCATGCTGGAATGGAAGTTGAAATAAGAAATACCGTTCAAGACGGTTTTGCTAAAGACAATATCCAAATAGTGATTGCTACAATTGCCTTTGGTCTAGGTATTAACAAATCGAATATTCGTTTTGTTATTCATTTTGAACCGCCAAAAACATTAGAGTCTTATTATCAAGAAATAGGACGAGCAGGACGAGATGGCTTACCTGCCGAAGCTTTGTTTTTGTATGATGAAAAAGATGTGGAACGAATAAAGAAACGTATTGCTGACGGAGAAAATGAACAGCGCGTTAATGTAGAATTACAACGTTTTCAAGCGATGACTGGATTTATTGATGCACAAACGTGCCGACGACAAGTGGTGCTTAATTATTTTGCTGAATATACCGAACAAGGCTGTGGTAACTGTGATATTTGTTTAGATCCACCGAGTTTATTTGATGCCTCAGAAGCCGCTCAAAAAGTACTTTCATGTGTTTATCGTATAAAACAACAAGGTGATATTGAATATACTATTACTGTATTGAGAGGTGAACACACCATTAAAATTAAACAACAAGGTCATGATGAAGTTTCAACTTTTGGCATTGGGCGTGATAAAACACCGGGTTATTGGTTCTCAATTATTCGCCAACTTGTTCATTTAGGTTATTTGCAGCAAGATATTGCTCAGCAATCAGCACTTCGTTTAACGGAAGCTTCGCGTAGTGTGCTTAAAGGAGAGGAACCGCTAATGCTTGCATCTCCGAGGTTACAAAAAGCAAGTTACTGGCAGCAAAATAAAACACAGAAACAATATGACCGTGCATTATTTGCAAAGTTAAGAGTCTTAAGAAAAGAAATTGCTGATGCTGAAGATATTGCACCGTTTATCGTTTTTAGTGATGCGACATTATCTGAATTAGCACGAGAACAGCCAAAATCGTCAAAGAGCATGTTAGCAATTAGTGGTATTGGTGATACAAAATTAGCACGTTATGGTCAAGCCTTTTTGGAAGTCATTCAGCAGCATAAATAATACCAATTCCATTAGTTTTTTCTCACACAGAGCTTGTCAGCGGTTTGAGAGCAATTGGTATAAGCTATTTGTTAGCACTAAACATTGCTATTTTTTCACCTTTATATGGTCGAAATATACCGTTCGTTCTGAATATACAATATCTTAGTTATCCATGCCTCAGCGTTATGCCGTTCATCTTGAACATACACGCTCCTGTGCATCCATGCACCCGCGATATACCGTTCATCCTGAACATACACGCTCCTGTGCATCCATGCACCCGCGATATACCGTTCATCCTGAACATAAAAAAAGCGCTCAATGAGCGCTTTTCTAATAGTATCTTAAACTTACTTTAAACTTGCGTAATATGCAGCAACGTTGGCAACATCTTCGTCATTTAACGCCATAGCCATCGGAGCCATAACAGGATCCTTACGAGCGCCTGATTTAAAGTCTCTAAGTTGTTTTGCTAAATAGGCTTCTTTTTGACCTGCTAAGTTAGGGTACATAGGTACTGCTGATATGCCGGCAGCGCCGTGACAAGCGGCACACATACCTGTTTTTGCTTTACCTGCAGCAGCATCACCAGCAAATACTGGAGATGCCATCATAACTGTAGCTGCAATAGCTAAAGTAATTTTTTTCATATATACAATCTCTCTATAATTATTAATAATCTCTAAGCCTAAAACGATTATAGAAAAAAAGAACTCTGTTGTCGTTGCTTTTTTGAAGGCCTTTATTTTAAAAGAGAAAATGTTATGTTTTTAATCAATGAATCGTTAATAAAATCGGTGAAATTAACTGACGATCACATCGTTATGATTATTTGGCAGTCATATTGGCACCAAGAGGATATTGATACCTTAACCTCAACACTTATTAAACATGTAGAGGGAGCTAAAATAACTGAAAATGTTGTTGGAGCTGATCGCATAAATATACGTTTTTGTTATAAAAATGGGTATTTTATACTGAACTTTGAAAATTATAGTCAATCATGTTGGATTGAGGCGGAAGATGAATCAAGTGAGGTATTTATTGCTCAAATAGCACAAAACATCACTTCTCTGATCGTTTAACTGATGACCTTAAATACTTTGTCTAAATAACGCGCAATTTTTTAAACTTGTCTATACTTTAGCTAGACGAGTACTTTGTACGATTAATTAAGTGAGGCTATTGAAAATTAGCAACTAATTATATGAAGTTGCATTACAAAATAATATTTATGCCGACTATAATCATCATGATTATTTTTATCATCAGTATGGTTAGCATTGAACACCATCTTAAAGGGACATTACGAACACAGTTTGAACAAGAGCTGGGTATTGTTGCGTCTTTTTCTCTATCGGCGATAAATTCAGTCGCTAATCCCGTTATGGTAACCCCCTTTAATTCATCTTTAGATTTATTGGCAAATAAAGTTGCTAGCTCCGGGGATGCCCGTATCACCTATATTCATAAAAATGGTCAAGTATTAGGTGATTCTAAACTGACCTTTGAGCAAGTATTGTCATCTGACAATCATAATAATCGTAAAGAAATAATAACTGCGTTGCAAAAAGGTAAGGGCATAGCAGCGAGATATAGTGATACGCTAAAAACAGAAACGATTTATGTTGCTATGTATGATCAAAAATCGGACTACATAGCGAGAGCTTCAATGCCGCTAAATACTTTTGATAGCAGTATTTTAAATTTACGCTTAAATTTTATATTTATTATTATCTTAACGCTTACAGTGACCGTTGTTTCTGGATTTCTTGCGCTTAAATTAATACGAATGGCTGTTATAAAAGAGCGAAATTTACAAGAAAGTAAAATTATAGCCCGCACTCGAGAAATAACCTTATTGCAAACAATGACAACGTTGTTACATGGCACCGAAAATATGGCTGATGCGGCACATATTCTATCTAATATTGTACCAAAGTTGTTACCACCACTTAGTGGTGCGGTATTTTTCCTAAATGATGATGATGTTATTCAAGAGTTAGCTCATTGGGGAGCTAACTGGTCTTGTGAGCGAGAGTGTACTTCAACTACTTGTTGGTATAATAAATTTAATAAGTCTTCTCCACTACATTCTAAAAGCAAGCAAAATATTAATGAAGATTGTAGCCAATCTGATCACCTTATTTGTATTAACTTATGTGCAGATATGGAATTAGTTGGTGGCTTACATTTTATTACTAGAGGTGAGGTGATAAGTGATGAATTAAGAATTACGGCTTTAAATTTATCAGAACAAATTAGTAGTGCATTGGCCAATATTCGTTTGAAAAATCGATTACGCAATCAAGCGGCACGTGACCCATTGACTAATCTTTATAATCGTCGCTTTATGTTAGAGTCTTTTGAACAGGCATTAAATCGGGCTGAACGTCATGAGCGTAATTTAGCGGTGCTAATGATTGATTTAGATTTATTTAAGCAGTTTAATGATCGTTTTGGTCATGAAGCTGGTGATATGATTTTACAAGAAGTTGCTAGACAATTTAAAGAAAACTTACGTCTTGAAGATATTGCTTGTCGTTATGGTGGAGAAGAGTTTTGTATTGTTTGTCCTGATACAGGGCTGAGGGAAGCATTTGTTCTTGCCGAAAAACTCAGGAGTTGTATCAGCGCGCAGGTATTAACTTTTAAATCTATTGAATTAGAGCCTGTGACTATGTCCATTGGCATTGCCATATTTCCAAACCATGCGCTAACGTCAACTGAGCTAATGGGTCAGGCAGATAAAGCCTTGTATGTAGCCAAACGTAAAGGACGAAATTGTACGGTCGTTGCGCAATTAAAAACACCTCAGCAGCAAGAGAAATAGTCTATTAATTTCTGCCGTTAAGTTATATAAATATTCTAACATTATGATATTCTTATTTAATGAAAAAAATCCTCGTTAGTGCCTGTTTTCTCGGTGATAAAGTACGTTATGACGGTAAGCAGAAAACCTTAAATCACCCTATCATTCAAAAATGGCAGACTGAAGGTCGACTTATTAGTATTTGTCCTGAAGTTGCTGGAGGGCTATCTGTACCAAGAGCCGCAGCGGAGATCTCGACATTAAATGGTAAAGTACTAACATCACAGAAAATTGATGTGAGCACATCCTTTCAGCATGGTGCTAATATGGCTCTGAAAATGTGCAACAAGCACAATATTCGTTATGCATTATTAAAAGAGTCCAGTCCATCCTGCGGTAGCAACACTGTTTATGATGGTACTTTTTCAGGAAAAAAAATCTCTGGTGAAGGAAAAACTACAGAGTTATTACGGCAACATGGTATTGAAGTTTATTCAGAATTAACCATTGAAAGTTTGATTGCGGCATTAGCTAAATAACCTGATTTTAATCTATATTTTTAATCTTAATGGATATTAATAACTCATTGTCCAGAGTTCAGCTTAAATAGAATCGTTGGCAAGCTGAGATTGATTTGATATGTTTTATTGTGTTTTGGTAAGAATCTTTCGGGTATTGCTAACAATAGTATTAATGTTTTCGGAAGCCTTAAAGTTATTAACACCAGTAGATACTGTTAATTGCGGTAACCTTATTCCTGATTTACTACTAATGAAGCGTAGTTTTTCAACACCTTGTCTGATCTTATCTGCAATTTCCTGAGTAATGTTACGATCAATATTGGGTAATAATATTAAAAATTCATCCCCAGCAAACCTTACGGGTAAACCGCTATCATCGACATAACTTGCTATTTTATCGGCTATTTTTGTTAGCAGTACATCACTGATAAGGGAACCAAATTTATTGGTTATTTGGTTAAATTGGTTGATGCTAATAACAATTGCAGCTATTTCTTTATTTGGATCTTCTTTAAACCATGCCTCAAGGTGTTTTGACATTGCTTTACGATTGTATAAACCCGTTAAAGGATCTAGATAAATGTTCTTTCTAATATCAGCTAACTCAAGTTGCAAATGTTCACTTTGTTGTCGATATTGCTGTAGTTCTTCGTTAAGTGACTGTATTTTTGTTTTAAATGTTTTTGAGGCCTGATTAATTTGAAAAAATGCGGCTTTAACTTTTTCTGTATCGGATGATTGTATGTTTTCTAGGTTTTTATCTAAAACAGAAATCAGGTTGTTTACTGATGTAGTTGATTGTTGGTTACTACTTTGAGCAATTGATAATAAGCCATCAAGATCGGTGATAAGATCATCACGAAATTTACTTTGCCCTAAAACAAACTGTTGATACACCTCTTCAATATAAAAAGTATCTAATTTTTTTCCTGAAGAAAGTTGGTATTTTATTGCGGCGATTAAGGCTGTATTTATTTCTGAAATATACTCGTAACTTACGGCGTAATTTATCGGGGTGGAAGCCAAACCCCATGTATGTAATTGCTTAACAGACATGGACATTTTTTTATCCGCTTGTTTTATGGAATCATGGTATTTCACCATGTCCCCCCTTCGCCTTGCATGAGATTTTTATCTTTAGATATCTATAACAATATTCTCTAGTAAAACCATGCAAAGTGCTACTAGTTATTACAATATATTTACAGAAATATAGATTCTTATTCGCTACCGAAAAAGTATATATACCCGATCCACTTGAAGATGCGGATTTCAGCAAATCGAGAAAGGGTCAGGTACAAGGCATTGATTGAAGATAATAGTTATTCTATTGTCGAAATCAATAACGTAGGAGATGACCATTTCTCGGCTTGCCCGAAGGAAGATAAGCTAGAAAACCAGTCCAGCGTTGCGATACTTGTTAAGGGAGTAACCATTAGCTTCGTACCGCGTCTTGATCTAATTTCCTAGCTTAACTCTGAAACTGCATCTTCAAGTCGAACGGGTATATAAGCTTTAATTCGGGTAACTTCTTAAATTATGGCTAGCAGCAGTTATTAATAGGGTATATTTTGTTGTTGATTTTGCTAAAGTAATCTGGATAAAACGAATTAGAGTGAAGTATATGAGAATATTAATATTTTTAGTGGCGCTATTAATGGCTAGTTGTAGCCAATTATCTGGGCAACGTTATCTTGATGATAATCATAAATTAAATAAAATCATGGTGGAATATCAAGCTTATTATGAAGCGATGAATCCATTCAATAAATTAGAGGCTGGTGGTAATAATGCTAAGCTACCTGACTTATCCCCATCATCATTAGCTAATAAAAATATAAAAATAACAAGTACTTACCAAAATTTAATGAAATTAGATGTCGACAATTTAGCCCCTCAACAGCAAATTAATTGGTCGGTATTAACTTATAGTCTAAAAAACCAAATAGATAGCTATAAAAATAAAGAACATTATATGCCGTTGACGGCTGAATCTGGTTTTCATGTTTGGATCAGCAGAATATCTAGTCGTGTTAATATTTCTTCTCAACAAGACTATCAAGATTATCTGCAACGTTTAACTGCTATTCCTGATTACTTTTCTCAACAAATTGCCTGGATGAATAAGGGGATCTCTGAAGGAATCACTCAGCCACAAATTGTACTGAAAGGTTTTGAGGAGTCAATTGACGCATTTATAAAAGTAGATGCAACGACAAGTGGATATTATAAACCGTTTATTAATATGCCTAAGCATATCGATGTTAAGGCCGCTGCTTCATTACGTAAACAAGCACAACAAATTATTAAACATAAAATCACACCTGCCTACCAAAAATATTATGACTTTATGGTTAATCACTATCAACCTAATGCGCGTAAAAATATAGCAGCTAGCTCGCTGCCTAACGGTAACCAATATTATGCTAACCGTTTACAGCATTATACAACGCTGCCTATGAGCGCAGAGCAAGTTCATCAAAGAGGGTTGACAGAAGTTGCCCGTATTCGTGAGGAAATGAACGCTATAATTAAACAAGTTAACTTTACAGGAAGTTTTTCTGAATTTGTTCACTTTTTAAGAACAGACCCACAATTTTATGCAACAACACCAGAAGGCCTGCTTAAAGAAGCTTCTTACATTGCGAAAAAAATGGATGCAAAACTCCCTAGTTTATTTAAGACATTGCCGCGAACACCTTATGGCGTTATCCCTGTACCTGCGAACATTGCCCCTAAATATACAACAGGTAGATATTCTTCTCCTTCGAGAGATGATCAGCCGGGCAATTACTGGGTAAATACCTATCGCCTCGATCGTAGACCATTGTATGTTTTAGAAGCTTTAACTTTACATGAAGCCGTACCGGGTCACCATTTACAAGGGTCTATTGCACGAGAAATGAAAGACGTTCCTAAATTTCGAAACAGGATCTATATTTCAGCATTTGGGGAAGGTTGGGGATTATATTCTGAATTTTTAGGCTTAGAAGCTGGTTTTTATCAAGACCCTTACAGTAATTTTGGTCGTTTAACTTATGAAATGTGGCGAGCGTGTCGATTAGTGGTTGATACGGGTATGCATGTCAAAGGTTGGAGCCGCAAAAAAGCAATGGATTATTTGGCAAGCAATACCGCTTTATCTTTACATAATGTAAAAACAGAAATTGACCGTTATATTTCTTGGCCGGGACAAGCGTTGTCATATAAAATAGGCGAATTAACCATTAAAAGGCTTAGAGACGAAGCAGAGCTGGCTTTAGGTGAGGATTTTAATTTACGTGAATTTCATGACCAAATTTTAAAAAATGGCTCTATGCCATTAACAATGTTAGAAAAAATAATGAGAGATTACGTAATAAAGCAAAAAGAAATTATTTCACATAAGAAATAAAACTTTATATTGTAGGATTAAGTTAAGCATAATGAGTAGGAAAAAGGGATGGCACGCAAAGTATACCGAAAGCAAACTGTTCAATTAAGACAAGCCCCCACTATATCTAAATTTGGCAGTTCCGCTATCATAGGTTTCCCCTTAGACCGGTAACTTTGCGTCTCTAGCTTTCACTAGATTTGCCCTTTTCGAGCTTTAGCAGCTCAAGGGCATTATTAAACATGCAGAGCAACTTGTAAATGATAAATGTTCTTATTTGTTGTTTTTATCGCTAAGTAATTAAAATGATTAAAATAATTTCTTCGTGATAGAGATTGAAATAGAGTGTAAATATTGATTTAGTGATATATTCATTGTACGTAATTGGTTGAAATTTACAATTTTTAAAGAAAAACCTTATTTTTGGGATTAGCAACGGGTAATAAAAATTACCTTATATTGAATTATCTGGATGACAATTTGAATTACTTAAAGCTAATATTATTTACTTGCCTATTTACTTGCCTATTTACTTCAGCGGTTATGGCTGTGGACTCCCAATTAAACACTGAATTCTTAGATGATAATATTAGAAAAATAGATCACTACTTTCTTTTTGACAAAGAGTTATTACCCCATGACGATATCATCACATTAGCGAGTACGGTTATACAAAATAGAGTTAATTATAGTCACGATGATCTCGGAAAAATTTTTATTTTACTTGCTGAAGTTGCTAAAAATAAAGGGGATATTGGTAAATCCTTTCAATTTGCTAGTGATGGTTTAGCTCTTACAGGAATTAATCGATCAATAAAGCTAAATTTAATGCTGAAGATTTCAGCTGGTCATTATGTTAAAGGTAAATACCACAAGGTATTAAATGTTGCAGAGCAAGCAATTCAACTTTCTTCCGAGTCGGAATTCATTGAATATCGCCTAATTGCTTTGAGCTATAAAGCGATGGCTTATGCGTTACTTGCCCAACATGATTTAGCATTTGATGGTTTACAACGTGTTGAGTCACTTATTGAACAATACCAACAATTTACCGACCACCTCGAACTCTTAGAAATATTAGCGGTGGCTTATCATTATCAAGGAAGTTATCAAACGGCAATTATAATGTATAACAATTTGATTAAACTGCGATTTGATTCTTTACGAACGAAAAACATCGACCAGACATATTATAATTTAGCGAGTGCATATTTAGCATTAACACAGTTTGATGATGCATATAATGCTTTCTGGGAGGCTAAAAAATATGCACTAAAAAAGTCGGCTGCTATAAGAATTGCCTATGCGGAACTTGGTTTAGGACAGGTTTTGTTATTACAAAGTCAGTATCTAGCGGCATATCACGCTCTACTTCAAGCGGAAAAAATATTTAAAGGTCAAAACTTAACGAAAACTTATTTAAGTTCACTTATTGCGCTGGCAAAAGCATCAACAAAAATTAATAAAACTGATGAAAGTTATGAGTTATTAAAACAAGCGCAATATATTGCTGAAAATGTGGATTTAACTCATGAACAAATTGAACTATATCAATTGGTTACTAATATGTATTATCAGCAGGGAAATATTGATGAAGCCTTTAAAGCACAATCTAAGTACATCGACTTATATGAAAAATTTAATACGGCTAACAAGTTGTACGATCTAAATATAAAAGACGATAAACAGGCTGATGAAGATAGTCGCTATTTGGCGATGAAACTATTAGATCAAAGTGATCGTCATACTGTTTATTCAAAAAAAATATCTTATCAAAAGAGAGTGATTACTTGGCTTGTTATTGCTTTAACGGTGTTATTTGTAATATTAGGCATTTGTTGGATTAAACAGAGAAAAACGCAACAAAATAAAATGTATGATGAAATTGAACAGTCGAGCTTATTTCTAGCGACGCCTTTCTTAACTAAAAAAATATATCAACAGAGTTATAAAAAAGCGCGAAAATATGAGTACTCTCTCGCAGTTGGTTATCTGTTAATTGATAATTGGAAAGAACTAAATTTTCACTTTAATAAAAAAGTGATTGCTGAAATTTGCCGAATAATAGAGGAGCTGTTAAATGAGACCATGGAAGAGTTTGATCATGCTGGCTTAATCAATCAGGGTGAATATTTGATATTATGCCCACATCAGACAAATGAAGATTTGGAAGTTAAGTTAATCAAATTATCAAATGCACTTAAGGTGCGATCTATTGCCAATATAGGCGCTTTTTCGGTGAAAATAAGTTATGCATTTGAAACCCCACATATTCAAGATATTGATCCCTATATATTCTTATCTCGGTTAAGTGAAAAAATGAATAACGAATCGTAAAAATACTTTGTTAAGTATTATTAAAAAATTACATCTTGAATGGCAATGTAGAGTTGGTTATATGAACAGCACAATAGTAACCGTTCACTTGGCATTTCTGTTGATTTTAACGAAGTGTGATAGCTGGAGAAGTATCTATTTCACCATCATCAGTAATGGTGGCGGTATTTTTATCACACATCAAAATAGCTAAGCTACCTTCAGCATGGTTGCGAATATAGGCAAGATCATAGCCAAATTGGGTTAAGCTGCTTGCCGCAAATTTTTGCGCTAATGACAGTTTATCCCACAATGTTGATTGTTCTGGAGTGAAGTGTCTTCTTTCTAATAACGCTTCTCTATTGACTTGTGCTTGCATTACTTGCCTCTATTAAAAACTTTTATAACTTTAAAAAATGTTTGATATTGACCATTATTCAGTCAGGGGTCACGATATAATAAACGGTATAAAAATGCAACTGGTGTTGAGTCTCTATATGGGATTGGATACCCTTATATTATTGAGTATTCAATTTTTTTATTGTGCATTATAATAGGGTCTGTTGATCTTTCGAGTGAACTTATGAGCCAAGTATTAGATGATTTATTAGCTTTATTGCAATTAGAGGAAATTGAGCAAGGTCTTTATCGAGGCCAAAGCCAAGATTTAGGATTTAAAGCCTTATTTGGCGGGCAAGTTATGGGGCAAGCGGTTTCTGCGGCACAACAAACGGTTGTTAGTTCTCGTAACATCCATTCTTTGCATAGCTATTTTCTTCGTGCGGGAGATGCATCTAAACCTGTTGTTTATGAAGTTGAGAATATTCGAGACGGCAGAAGCTTTAATACCAGACGAGTGAAAGCTATACAAAATGGTAAAGCTATTTTTTATATGACAGCCTCATTTCAGCAAGAAGAATTAGGTTTTGATCATCAAGACAAAATGCCTGAAGTTATAGGTCCTGAAGGACTCTCTTCTCATGCAGATTTTATCTTTGAGCATCAACAATATTTACCGGAAGCGATCCGTGATAAATTCTTGGCTGAAAAACCTATTGAGTTGCGACCTGTGCAGCAATATAACTGGATCTCTCCAAAAAGTGCGTCGCCTATTTGCCATACGTGGATAAAGGCTAATGGTAACTTATCTGATGACATGCGTATTCACCGCTGCATGCTTGCTTATACATCAGACTTTCATTTCTTACCTACTGCACTTTTCCCTCACGCAGCAAGTTATTGGCGACCAAATTTTCAAATCGCAACAGTTGACCATGCAATGTGGTTTCATCGTCCATTTCGTATTGACGATTGGTTGCTTTATTCAATGGATAGCCCTTCAGCAAGTGGCGGTCGTGGTTTGGTGAAAGGACAGATCTTTAATCAAAAAGGCGAGCTTGTTGCTTCTACCATGCAAGAAGGTGTGATCAGGCAACGTTAACTGTTGTGAAATATACCCGTTCCACTTGAAGATGCAGTTTCTAGCTTAGCTCCCTTCGGGCAAGGCGATAAAGGGTCATCTCCTGCGTTATTGATTTCGACAAGAGAATAACTATTCTCTTCAATCAACGCCTTGTACCTGACCCTTTCTCGACTTGCTGATACCTGCATCTTCAAGTAGAGCGGGTATAGATTACTTTTGGCGCCAATCATGTCCTGTGGGATGCTGAAACACTCTTAAATTAAATATCGGTACCATTGCAAAAAGATGATCAAAGATATCAGCTTGTATCGCTTCATAATTGACCCAGTTTTGATCGTTACTGAAAAAATACAACTCTAAGGGGAGACCGGTTGGTGTTGCAGAAAGTTGACGTACCATACAAGTCATTTGGTGATGTACTTTTTCATGTTGTTTTAGGTAAGCCTCAATATAAGCGCGAAACGTGCCGATATTTGTTAATTGTCGATTATTGATATGATGAATTTCACCTGATTGCTCATTTGTGGATGAAATTTCTTTTTGTTTATTTTTAAGATAACTACTAATGAGGTTTATTTTACTAAGTTTTTCTATCTGCTCAGTATTATGAAAAGTAATACTGCTGATATCGATTGATATTGTGCGCTTGATACGACGCCCGCCGGAATTAAACATATCACGCCAGTTTTTAAACGAGCCACTCATTAATGCATAGGTTGGTACGGTGGTAACGGTATTGTCAAAGTTTTGCACCTTAACGGTATTTAAACCTATTTCCAAAACATCACCATCGGCGCCATAGGTTGGTATCTCAATCCAGTCACCGGGAGCGACCATTTTATTCGCAGAAATTTGAATACTGGCAACTAAACCTTTAATTGTATCTTGAAAAACTAACAATAAAACTGCGGTTAATGCTCCTAAACCACTCAGTAAATAGATTGGCGAGCGGTCTAAAATAATAGATATCGCGAGAATGGTCGCAATTAAATATATGACTAACTTGATCACTTGAATGGTGGCGTTTAAAGGTAAATAGCGTTCTTGCGCGGTTTGTTTATATAAACTTTTTATGACATTGAGGATTGCACCTGCACATCGAGCTACTTGGAAACTAATGGCGACCTTGGCGGTAGATATTAAAAAATGCCCATAAATACTGTCTATTGAAATGAATAATGGGGTTAAAAATAATAAGAAGATAAAGGGGATCAATAAAGCAAAATTTGCAAAGACCTTTTCTTCAAAGATAAGATCATCCCAAGTATTTCGAGATTTAGCGACAATTTTTTTAATGACAACCAGTACTTGATGCTTGGCTAAATAATAACTGATACTACACAAAAATAGGATAATGACGGTGCCCACTAAAATACTACTAAGCGGAATGTAGTCAGCCGAGAGGCCTTGTTGTGTCAACCATGTAGTGATTAAATCAATCATCCATCCATACCCCTTTATTCTTTATTTAACATCGTTAGTGTTACATCTTTTTCTTGCCAGATTTGGTTGACACGTTTTTGAAAGTTAATTTTAAATGGTCTGTCATTAAAATAATCGCCTTTCAGTGATTGGTCAATTTCTAATACTTCGATATGTACTCGTACTTGTTTCACTCTTCCACAAATAAAATCAGGAAAACTGGGGATTTGATCGGGATAATATATAGTAATATTGACGATTTTATTTAAATGTTCGCCCATTGCGTCTAATACAAAACCGATACCGCCCGCTTTGGGCTTTAGTAAATATTGAAAAGGTGATTTTTGTCTATCATGTTTTGCTTGAGAAAAACGGGTACCTTCAATGAAACTCATAATACTTACTGGCTTATGTTTAAATTTCTCACAAGCTTTGCGTGTTGTTTTTATATCGTCACCTTTTAAGTGTGGATTTTTCTTTAAAAAAGCTTGGCTATGTCTCTTCATAAAAGGAAAGTCTAAAGCCCACCACGCCATACCTAAAATGGGTACGTAAAGTAGTTCTTTTTTTAGGAAAAACTTTAAAAAGGGAATTTTGTTATGTAAAACCCGTTGCAGTACAACGATATCAACCCAGCTTTGATGATTTGCTAGTACTAGATACCACTCACGCATATTGAGTTGTTCTAAGCCGGTTACATTAATCTCAATTTTAAAGAAAAGCTTTTGGTTCAAGGTATTACAAGCAACCCAATTACTCGCCATCTGATCTAATAAATAGCTAAATATTTTTTGAGAAAAACTTAACGGAATAATCGCTTTTAAAAATGAAAAAATAATGATTGGGATCAACCAGAATACGGTATTTAAGATGTAAATAATAAATGATAAAAAACCAATCATGGTATGAGGTAAAAAACGTAACATTAATTTGGCTCAAAAAAGTAACAAAAATCTAATGAGGCTAATGTTAATCGTATTTGGCGTCTGTTTCAGCATAAATAACAAAAAAATAATAAATAGTCAGTTTTAATTGTTACGACCACCATTTTAAATAGAGCCTAAAAAAGTAATAGATTACCTGCTTTTATTAAGCGCATAGAAAATAAGAAGGTCATTGTTATCAACTGATGTAAAAGAAAAGTCGCTCTGCATGGAAAACAAACATCTCTTTCATTACCTTAAGTTATTATCCAAAATATTGTTATTTTGTATTATCAAAGTGAAGAAAAATAGCTGTTTATGGCGTTAACGTATTAAAAATAGCATTATTGTCTAATGAAGTTGAAAAAGTTAGTTGCCATCCCCCCTGCTTTACAGGCATTCTTACAGTGACAATTTTTGTGAGGAAATAATGAATTTTAAACGTGTTGTGATAAAAGTAGGAAGCGCATTGGTCGCCCCTGATAAAAACGGTTGTAGTGGACAATATTTATTGGCTATTGCTCGTTTCATTACCGACTGCCATAAAGCAGGCAAAGAGGTTATTTTAGTTTCTTCAGGCAGTGTCGCTGCAGGTCGACAATTGATAAAACACGGCTCACCTATCCCCTCGATACCCACGAAACAAGCAATGGCTTCCGTAGGACAAATGCAAATGATGGCTAACTGGCAGCGATTTTTCGATGTGCCCTGTAGTCAATTGCTTATTACCCATGGTGATTTAAAAGATCGCCAGCGCTATATCAATATAAAAAATACGTTACGGATATTATTAGCAAACAATATTATCCCAATTGTTAATGAAAACGATACCGTTGCTACCGATGAATTAAAAGTTGGCGACAATGATAATCTGGCCGCGTTAGTTGCATTGGTGAGTGAAGCAGATTGTTTATTGATTTTAAGTGATGTTGATGGTGTTTTTAATAAAGATCCACGTAGTAACTCTGATGCGATAATGTTTAATGAAATATCAGAAATTACTGATGAACTTTATGCCATGGCTGGAAGTACCACCAACCATATTGCTACTGGAGGTATGAAAACAAAAATACAAGCTGCGGAAAAAGCCATTGAAAATGGCATTGATACTTATATCCTTAATGGTAGTAACAGTAATGTTTTTGAGAAGTTACTTAAAGGTGAAAATCCAGGCACGCATTTTATTGCTAGCCAAGCCGCGACAAAAGCTAAAAAACATTGGTTAAAGCATACTTTAAAAAGTAATGGTCAAATTTTACTTGATCAAGGGGCTGTTGAAGCTGTGGTTAGTAAAGGTGCTTCATTACTACCTTCTGGAGTACAAAGTGCTTTAGGTGCTTTTGCTGCGGGTGATTCAATCGATATTGTTAATGCTCAAACTAAACAGGTTATTGCAAAAGGTATTAGCCAATATAGTCAGCGTGATTTAGAACGTATTCGAGGCAAGAAGAGTGATGCTATTCAAAACGTTTTAGGCTTCTGTCCAAGTAAAGTTATTGTCCATAGAGATGACATGGTTGTGCTTTCAAAATAAAATCCAGACGAAAAAAGATATTGAGTAATAAATAACATGAATAACATTGAACAATTTAATATGGCCGAGATGGCTAAAAAATCTAAAGTTGCCAGTCGAGTTGTTGCCCAGTTATCAACAACACAAAAAGATACTTTGTTGACCGGTATGGCTGTAGCGATAGAAGAAAATAGTCAACGCATAATTGTTGAAAATAAAAAAGATATTGTTGCCGGCAGAGCAAAGGGTCTAAGTGAAGCCATGCTTGACCGGTTATTACTGACGGAACAGCGTATTGTTGATATTGCTAATGCTATTCGTGAAATTGTTACTTTAAGTGATCCTGTTGGCGATATCAGCAATTTAGCGCTACGACCTAATGGTTTGCAGGTCGGTAAAATGCGTATTCCTTTAGGCGTCATTGCCATGATCTATGAAGCTCGACCTAATGTCACTGCTGAGTCAGCTGCATTGTGTATTAAATCAGGCAATGCCGTTATTTTACGTGGTGGCTCTGAAGCTATTCATAGTAACCTTGCCTTAGCGAGTTGCTTACATCAAGTGATGGTTGAGCAAAACATAGATGAAAATATTGTCAGTGTTATCCCAGATACCAGTCGTGTAGTAATCGAACAATTATTAAAACAACGTGAAAGTATTGATTTGGTTATCCCTCGAGGTGGCGAAGGTTTGATCCGTTATGTCACAGAAAATAGCCAAATTCCTGTGATCCAACATTTTAAAGGGGTATGCCATCTATTTGTTGATAAATATGCTGATTTAACTAAAGCCATTGATATTTTGGTGAATGGTAAAACTCAGCGTCCAAGTGCTTGTAATTCATTCGAAACTGTTTTGGTACATCAAGATATTGCGGCTCAATTTTTGCCTTTGGCGGCAACCGCTTTATCAACAGCGATAGCACCACAACAAGTAAAATTTCATGCTTGTGAACAAAGCATAAGTTATTTTGAAGAAGCTGAATTAGCGACTAATGATGATTATCATGCTGAATATTTGGCACAAGAAATTGCGGTGAAAGTTGTTGATAGCTTAAATGATGCTCTTGATCATATTAACGAATTCACCTCAAATCACACCGAAGTTATTGTTACCCAGGATATATCTCGTAGTCAGCAGTTCATTCGAGCGATAAACTCTTCAGTGGTCATGGTAAATGCCTCATCACGATTTTCTGATGGTGGTCAGCTTGGCTTGGGCTCTGAAATTGGTATTTCAACGAGTAAGTTACATGCGTATGGACCAATGGGTTTAGAGGCATTGACGACAGAAAAATTTGTGGTTTTTGGTGATGGTCAGGTTCGAGAGTAAACTAGCTAAAACAACATGCTTATGGAACTCATACGGAGATTATCTTCCTTAACCACAGGTAAGTTTGTAGTTTTTAGTGATGGTCAAGTTCGTAATTAATATAATATCCTCTATTATCGTAATAAAAAGTTTCGTTATAAAAAATATAAGAATTAAACAGGGAAATAAAATGAGAATAATACTTACAGTATTCCTTATCTTGTACAGTCACTTTTCATGGGCAAAAAATGAAGTTTCATATAAAGTTTCTTTCGAAAATGCTGTTCATCATGAAGCAGAAATTTCGGCGACTTTTAAAGATATTAAAACTGCCGTTTTAGAAGTTAAGATGAGTCGTTCTTCACCGGGCAGATATGCGTTACATGAATTTGCTAAAAATGTTTATCACGTCAAAGCGGTAAATAGCAAAGGTGAAGCATTGGTTATTACACGACCAAATCCTTATCAGTGGAATATTGAAAACCACGATGGTCAAGTTACGGTCAGTTATACGTTATTTGCTGATCGAGCCGATGGAACCTACAGCCAAATTGATCGTACCCATGCGCACTTAAATATTCCCGCCACTTTTATTTGGGCTACAGGGTTTGAAAATATGCCGGTTAAAGTACGTTTTAAACCGTTTGATAAAAGCTGGAAAGTGGCAACTCAGTTAAGAAAAACACGTAAAAAATATACCTATACGGCACCTAACCTTGCTTATTTTATGGATAGCCCTACGGAGTTAAGTGATCATCAAGTAAGCAAATGGACGGTAAAATCGAATGGTAAAAAATATAAAATAAAACTGGCAGTACACCATAATGGCAATGACGATGATATGGACAAATATACTCGGCAAGCTAAGGCTGTACTTGAACAACAAAAACTTGTTTTTGGTGAATATCCTGATTTTGATTACGGAGAATATACTTTTATTGCTTGTTATTTACCCCATGTGAGTGGTGATGGTATGGAGCATCGTAATTCAACGATCCTTACCAGTTCAACATCGCTAGATGAAGGTGAGTTTGCTCAGTTGGGAACTTTATCACATGAATTTTTTCATGCTTGGAATGTTGAGCGTATTCGTCCTAAAGCACTTGAACCTTTTGATTTTAGTGCAGCCAATATGACTAAAAGTTTATGGTTTGCAGAAGGCTTTACTACCTATTATGGCGATTTATTAATCAGACGTGCACAAGAAAGCAGTATTGATGAATATATTGAAACAGTGACAGACATTGTTAATCAAGCTAATTTCTTTCCCGGTAGAAAGTACTTCACACCTGAAGGCGCAAGCATGATGGCTGCCTTCACGGATGCCGGTACTTCAATTGATAAAACAAATTTCAGAAATATATTTTTCAGTTATTATATTTATGGTCGAGCGATGGCATTGGCGCTTGATTTATCGATAAGAGCGAATTTCCCTGATAAATCTTTAGATGATTATATGGCGATGATGTGGCGTGATTTTGGTAAAAAAGAACAGCCGTATACACGTGATGATTTACGTTTAACGCTAGGTAAACTACTAAATGATCAAAAATTCGCCGATGACTTTTTTAACAATCATATTCATGGTCAAGTTATTCCAGATTTTAAAACTTTGTTAGCTCCTGCAGGACTATTAGTAGAAGTTGCCAATGAAGATGAAGCTTACCTTGGTGGTGTTAGTTTCTCCTTTAAAGGAGAAGCAGCAATTATTTCGTCAACCATTAAAATAGATACACCTTTATATAGAGTTGGTATTGAACGTGGTGACCAAATTACCAAATTAGGTCGACGGACTATTCGCTCCAAAAAATTATGGAAAAAAGCAATAGAACAATTCGAGCCAGGTGATACTACTACTATTGAATTTATTCAACGTGGCGTTACATTATCGAAAAAAATCACCTTGATAGAAAACCCCGAATTAGCGGTTAACCTACTTAGTGATAATAAAACAACAGACCAACACAAATTATTTCGCTCTGCTTGGTTAGGAGAAGAAAAAGAATTGGATTAGCTTTATTTGATGTCGGTCGCTGTATCGCCGACATCTATTTCGTCATTTTCCTGCTCAAATAAAATGTTATTTTCCTCCCTTAATATGCTCAATTCAGCCCTTGAATATTGTGGTCATTGTTGATGATGTGCTGCAAAAAACTTCGTAGTTAGAAGTTGTCCTAATATTTTGAATAGAAACAACGCGTGTTGGTCAAAAAGGAATTGCAATGAGATTATTATTCATTGGTTTTGTACTTACAGTTATTGCCGGTTGTGCAAATCAACAAACATCGGAACAAATAGTGTGAGTAGCCGCAGCAGATAAAGCTAAAAAGGCTGTAGGATATCAATGCAAAAAAGTGCATCCAACAGGGACGAGTATTCCTAGAACATTCTGTACAACGCAAGCGCAGCGTGACCAGTTGGAACAAGAGAGTAAAGTCGGTTTTCGAAATATGCGCAAGCCAACGTTATCTTGCCATATAGGAGGTTAACATTTTGCTATTCATGAAGTGAAAACTCCTTCCATATTAAAAAGTTACGTAGTGTTATTTGTTTTCGTCCCTAAAAGTGGCACATTCATCCCTCATGCATTGTGCTATTTTTAGAGTGATGCTATAAATTTTTTTGCAAATTAATTTTATATTGTGTAATAAGATTTTTAATAGGAACGATGGCTTTATAAAGTACATTGTACAATAAGGAATAGGAATGAAAGCATTATTAGTAAGTATTTTAGTTATAGTTGCCGCGGGCTGTTCGAGTAATCAAACACCTGATCAAATTGCAAAAGCGGAAACAGGAAAAAATGCTAAAGAATCAGTTGGTTATCAATGTGAAAAAGTTTATCCTATGGGTAGTAGTATTCCTAAGAAACTATGTACAACTCGCGCACAACGAAAAACAATAGAAAAACAAAGTAAAGACGGTGCTCGTGTTCTGGTAAAACCAGCATTATCTTCAAAGGTAAACCCTTAAAAATTTTAACCTCTTGAAAATAACAGCGGTATTAATAAATATCGTTGTTATTGAATATCAAAGACTAGGTTACTGATAAGGCTTAATCGCACTGAACAGTAGATAAGCTACGACTAATTGAAAACTTTTTATCACCCTGACCTCATATTCTTCATCTGATATTTGCGTTATAGCATATTGAATTCTACAGTTATATTGATAAAAAACTGTAAAAATGGAATTTCAAATGCTGCCTGCAAGTCAATGTAAAAACTTCATCGCTAAAATGATAGCCGCGGTGTTCTTAATATTGTTGCTATTTTCCTTAAATTCGTACGGTAAAACTAAAAATAGTAGTGGTGGTTTTTTAGATTTTAATGTTTATTCGCATCTAAGTGATGTTGATAACGACAGTATATTTACCCTGAATATCGCGGCTAACCTGCCAAATAGACTGTCATATTTCAGTTTGATTAATCTTATCAATCAAGATGGCAGTGGTAATATTAGTGATAGCACTCATTACTACACCGAACAAAACATCCGTTGGCAAATAGCCGAAAACTCCCCTGTTGATTTTACCATGCAGTTAAATTTTCGTAGTGGCGAAGATAATGATCGACATCGATTTGGTCTTCGGTGGCGGTTAAACGATACTTCATTTTTACGGAGAGCATTTCAAAAAATAAATCTCAGTTATGCTATTAATTTACATGCAATACAATTTGACCATGAAGACGCTAATGTTTGGCAATTAGAACATGCATTGATGCTGAAATTTCCATGGTTAAGTAAACGTCTTTATTTGTCAGCCTTTGCGGATCAAACTTTTAATCAAAACTTGCCTGCACATTTGCCTAGTAGCCCTATTGTTGCTGAAGCACAATTAGGTTATCGCATCATTGATAATTTTTATTTAATTACAGAGTATCGCCTTAATCAATATCGTACCAGTGATGTCAACAATCTCGCCTTCGGTGCACAATATAAAGTAATTTGGTAAGGAAAAAGGCTATGAAAAACTTATTACTACTCCTCGTAATTTTATTGTCATTTACACTAAACGCTGAACAAGAAAAATTAACCATTGGTTTATCGGTATGGTCGGGTTATCCAGAAAGTGTTCGAGGTTTTAAAGATGCGTTGGCAGAGGGCGGTTTTATTGAAGGTACAAATATCGAATTTTTACATCGTAATGCATTATCTAACAAAGAGTCTCAACAAAAAATAGCGGCAGAATTTTTTCGCCGGAATGTTGATATGGTCTATAGCCTAACCACTCCGGGTACCATTATTATTAAAGATGCACTTTCCGAGCAAACACCCATTGTTTTTTCTATTGTTACTTATCCTGCTGATTCTGGTTTAATTGAAGCTTTTGATTATTCTGGAAATAATCTTGTTGGCACCAGTAATTTTGTACCTTTACACAATTATATTGATCTACTCACATCTGTTTTGCCTGAAGCAAAAACAATAGCAATATTTCATCGTAAAGGAGAACCTAACTCAAAAATACAAGCATCAAATCTCATTCGGTTATTTAAAAAGAAAGGCATTAAGGTGATTGATATAGAGCCACAATCTATTAATGAAACGGTGAAGTTGGCAGAAAATATTGTAAATAGTGTTGATGCGTTTGTAACGACAACAGATACTTTGATGCAAAATGGTGCCGAAAGGGCATTAATCGAACTTTCTAATCAACATAATATCCCTATCTTAAGTTCTAATAAAAAGGGTATAGAGCAAGGTGCCACTTTTGGTCCGGTTGCAGACTTTTATACCTTAGGCAAAATGTCAGGAAAAATGGCGGTACAAATACTCAAAGGAGAAGCAACACCACATACTTTAGAGTCTAAATACCAAAAACCACCAACATTTCTTATTAATAAATCAAGGTTTAATAAACTAGATTTACGTTTTTCAACTCCAATTGATGGCGTCGTTTATGTTGAATAACTGGTGGCGCGTGAAAATTGCGCCACGATTAGTCATCTTTTCGTTACTTGCTGTGGTGCCATTATTATTAATTGGCGGCAATTACTTTTACGCAGTAATGCATGAACAAGTATTACAGCAAATTGAGCGCTCACTACAAAATGATCTTGATATTGTAAAGTATCACTTAAAGCAAGAAACAAAACACATCTCGTTAAGCACACAAATTATTGCATCAGATCCCGGGCTAAGAAAAGCCTTGGATCGCGGTATAAGTTTGGGGCTCAATGCACAATTAAATAGAATTGCTCGTATATACCCTAACTTAAATTACCTGCTATTGCTGGATATTGATAAAAGCATTTTTGCGATTAATACTATTGACGATCAAAGACGAAAATTAAAAAGTGAAGAGATTCTAGGTAGCCAAATAATTAACGGAGCTATTAGCCCTTTACTTGATACAAAATCTAACAATGGCACTATAGCCATTGACCCTTACCTTGCTCGATTAAATTTACCCATCGAAAGCTCACAATGGTTTAGTGCCCCGATATTGATACGAGGAGAGATAAAGGGCTGGGTTTTATTATCTTATCGTTGGGCTAGTTCTATGACAGCCTTAGAGCAAGAGCTTATAACTCAGCTAAATTCAGCTGAATTCCCTATTATTGGTAGTGCCATAACCTCTAACAAAGGAGACATTCTTGCTGGAAATTTAGTCACTGAAGGACAATATTTGGAACAAATAACTGAATTTATTATTGCCGGTGAACCTTATAAGTTAGTCATGCAAGTAGATGAAAATATCGCTTTTGAAGCATTAAATAAGCAAAAATCATTGATCATTACTGTCGCTATTCCTTTGTTATTTGTTTTGATGTTAGTGCTGTATTTTTTAGTGAATAGTCAATTAATTAAAAGAATAAAATCTCTTGATGAAAGTGCAAGGGAGATTGCCAGCGGTCATTTATCCCAACATATTGAATTAACGGGTAGCGATGAACTTGCGCAGCTAGGTAGAAGTTTTAATAACATGAGAAAAAAATTGCAGGAGTCATATGCCACACTTGAATCAAAAGTAAAAAACCGTACTCAAGAGCTTAAAAAATCCAATGCTAGTTTAGAAGCGGCAGTGCAAGAAGCCAATGTAGCTAATGATATAAAAAGTGAGTTTCTTGCCAGCATGAGTCATGAAATTAGAACACCGATGAATGGTGTTTTGGGCATGTTATCGTTATTAAATAATACCTCGCAATCTAATGAGCAGTATCATTTTACTGACATGGCAACAAAAAGTGCAAAATCGTTATTAAATTTGATTAACGATATCCTTGATTTTTCAAAAATAGAAGCGGGAAAGCTTGATATTGAAGCTATAGATTTTGATATTGAAAACTTATTTAGAGAATTTATTGAAACAGTTTCTTTTAAAGTTGATTACAAAACAACTGAGTTATTACTTGATCTTGATATTCAAAAAAACCTTCATGTACAAGGTGATCCGGGCAGAATTAAACAAATATTATTTAACCTTGTTGGCAACGCAATAAAATTTACCTCCCGAGGTGAAATTATTATCGCTGTCAAAGTGCTGCAAGATCAACAACAAAACAAACTCAAACTTATTTGTAGCATTATTGATTCAGGTATTGGTATTGAGCAATATAAAATACCTTCTCTGTTTGAAGTATTTACCCAAGTTGATAGTAGCACTACCCGAAAATATGGTGGCACAGGGCTGGGGTTAACCATAGTCAAACAATTATGTGAACTTATGCATGGCCAAATTTCTGTAAAAAGCACTGTAAATGTTGGTAGTGAATTTACCTTTGAAATATTGCTGGGTGAAAGTCAGCAGCCTGGAGTCATTACTCCGAAGCTAAATTTAAAAGACAAAACATTGTTGATTGTTGATGATAATCAAATGTGTAGAGAGATATTTATTGGCCAGCTGAAAGACTATGGCATGATCATCACAGAGGCAAGTAATGCTGCAGAAGCTATGAGTATTTTAAAGAGAAAAACCAAAACACCTTTTGATGCAGCTATTCTTGATATGCAAATGCCGGACATTGATGGTGAAGATTTAGCGAAGTTAATTAGAAGTAATCCTGCTTTTGATACAACTAAATTAATACTTTGCACATCAATGACCAATAGAGGTGATGCTAAAAAAATGGCTGATATTGGTTTTCAAGGCTATTTTCCTAAGCCAACGACAGGTTCAGATCTTCGTGATGCTTTGAACATGGTGATCAATTCGCCGAACAATCAATTACAGCCTTTGTTGACTCGTTATAATTTACGTAATACTCCCAATATTCAGCTAAAACTATCGGGTCATGTTCTTTTAGTTGAAGATAATCGTATTAATCAGGTGGTTGCCAAAAAAATGCTTGAGCAGTTTTCACTGCAGGTCACTGTTGCAAATAATGGCCAAGAAGCTATTAATTTATTAACGAAATCTAAAGACTTTGTTGTAGTGATCATGGACTGCCAAATGCCAGTATTAGATGGCTATCAAGCGACTGAAAAAATACGTCAAGGTGCAGCCGGTGATCATTATATAGGAATTACTATTATCGCCATGACTGCTAATGCTATGACCGGAGATAAAGAAAAATGTTTACTCGCGGGTATGAATGACTATTTAAGTAAACCTATCGAACAAAATAAATTACTTACTAAGTTAAGTCATTATTTATAATTATTTTATTGTTAAATAAAAACGGAGATATGTTAAATTATTCGTTAATGTGATGCACAAGAGATTATTCCGTGATTGAAGATATTATTAAAGCTATTTTTTATGCAGGTATACCAATAGCCTGCTTTAGTTTTTTAATGGCTTATTATGCTTATTATAAAGGTTATTTATCTCCTCAAGTCACCATTAGAAATGCTTTTAAAGATAAACATAATGATGACCGACTCTTATCAAAAAAGAATAAAAAAAAGTTGTTTGTTTTTCATTCTAAATGGATAGGCTTTGGTGGCGGTTTCTATGGATTAGTGGCGTTAGTTACTTTTATTTATATTGAACTTAAACAAATTGTCGAATTTTTAATGGGTGCTACTGGGTTACAGTATTTTCTTGATTTATTTACAATTAGTGCCTTTATTGGCATGTTCATCGATTCAATTATGAACATGATTAAAGCTGCTCTTTGGTTTACGTATTGGCCTGATATCTTTGATATGTCTAATTTTTTCATTTGGGTAATCATTGCTTATTTAGGTTATCGTTTAGGAGTGAATCTTGCACAAAAATATGCGTTAAAAAAATGTTCAAGTTGAAGCTTTTTATTTCTAGCCGTTTTGATCTAGCTCAAGTAATACCAATTTCATTAAGTCTCTTCCCATTCAGCGAGATTTAAAAGGCTTAGAGACACAACTTTTTAGTTCCAGACAAAAGTTAAGTACCTGCGTCCATGCAGGCAAGGTATTGATTGCAGAGAATGGTTATTCCCTTGTCAAAATCAATAACGCAGGCTGTAAGCCTTTTAAACTCGCCCTTCGGGAGTTTGTCAGCGATTCGATAACCGCACAGAATTTCTTTAATATAGAATGACTATATACAAAAAAATTCTATTTATTCTCAAACCGCTGACAAGCTCTGAGTGGGAATAAACTTAATGAAAGTGGTATAAGTGTTTTTACAATTATTCAGATACTAAAAAAGGAGCCTAAGCTCCTTATTTGTTAGGAAAATTCAATTAATCTAGCGTTAATGATCTTCTGGTTCAAAAGAAAATTCTTTTGGTGGTGTCGCGCCCATTAAGTGTTTAACAAAGTAGTCCCAACGTTTACGTACCATATAGGATTCACGTGCAAAACCGTGACCGCGGTTAGGTAACATCAGCATATCAAAATCTTTGTTTGCTTTGATCAAAGCTTCAACAACCAATAAAGTATTATACGGCGGAACATTAGTATCTGTTGTTCCATGTACTAACATTAATTTACCTTGTAGTTTATCAACAATGAGTTGGTTAGCTTGGCTGTCGTAATTGGTGGTACCATCGTCATTATTAACTAATAAGCCATGGTATTTTTCGCCCCATTCATCTGCATAGTTGCGGTTGTCGTGATTACCTGCTTCAGATACCGCCACTTTGTAAAAGTCAGGGAAAATCAACATCGCTCTTGTTGATGCAAAGCCTCCGCCAGAATGCCCCCAAATGCCTACTTTATTATCGTCAATCCATGAATGTTTTTTGGCGAGTTGTTTAATGGCGGCTACTTGATCTGGGATGCCGCTGTCACCCATATTCTCGTAGTAAAAGTCATGGAAACTTTTTGAACGTCCCGGTGTGCCGAGCGCATCTATTTCAATTAAAATAAAACCTAATTCAGCAATGGCTTGATGATCACCACGTGCGGCTCGAAAATGTCGACCTCGAATACTACCAACTTGTGGTCCTGGATATAAATAGTTAATCACAGGGTATGATTTAGACTTATCAAAGTTACTTGGTTTATACATCAAGCCATAAATATGATGTTTACCATTACGGTCTTTAACAACAAACGGCTCAGGTGCTTGCCAACCCGTAGCGGTTAGTTGCTCAATGTTCATTTGCTCAACAATAAAGCCTGAACGAGTTTTTGTATTGCGGATAAAGCTTACTTCGGCGATGTTGGGTGTAGATATTCTATCTAAAAAATTCAGACCATCTTTAGATAGCGTTATACGATGGTGTTTTTTCTCTGGTGTTAATAACGTCAGCCCTGTGCCATCAATATTGACACTATATAAGTAATGAAAATAAGGATCTCCACCCTCACGACCTGCGCCAGTAAAGATCAGTTTTTTAGATTTTTCATCGACATACAATAGTTTAAGGACATTCCAGTTACCTTGGGTTATATGGTTTTTAATTTTTCCGGTGTTTAAATCAACAAGATATAAATGCCCCCAATCACTGTGTTGAGAGAACCAAATAGCTTGGTTAGATTCTTCTAAATAACGCCAGTTAATACCACCAATACCTGATTCATAAAAACTCTCTTTGGTTTCTGAATATACTGTTTGCACTGCACCCGTAGAGGCATTGGCAATTTTTAATGTTGCCGTTTTATGGTCACGTGTTGATGAAACAAAAGCAAAAGACTGAGAATCTGCACTCCAATCAATATCTAACAAACTACCGTCACGACCGGCAACATGGTCGGTAATGGTCGAACGGTGAGCATCGGGCTTCATATCAAGGTTAATAACGTTACCCTGCTCAACATCAATAACAACACGATGGATGGTAAAAATATCTTTATCGCCGGGTAATGGATATTTCCATTGATCAATTTCGGGATGACCAACTGATGTAGATACCACGGCCATATCGCCGACATGACGGCTGTCATGTTTAAAGGTGGTCAGTTTTTTTGAATCAGGAGACCATTTAACAACGGGAGTATCTCGTCTGACCCAGCCCGCATTATTAGTAGCGTAGCCAAAGTTTTTAATGCCATCATGAGTTAACTGAACTTCTTTGTTATCTGCAAAGGTTCTTAGCCACAAATTATGCTCTCTGATGAAAACGGCTTTATGCCCATCAGGAGCAATGAGCTCATTTTTGTTGTTAACTAATTTGTTTTCTTTACAGGAATATTTAGTTAAATCACAACGGTAAGCAGTGTCTTTAATTTTTATTACTAATTCACCTCTGCGATTAAAGTCAATCTTTTTAAAAGGAAATTTATCTGCTGTAACTTTATCTTTGGTGATTTCTGATAGTGTTTTAGCTAGCTTGTTATGATCAAAGGCGAGGACTTTTTGTTTGTTTTGAGGATTTACTTTAAAAAAACGATCTCCTTTTTCAGTATGACTTCGGTAGAGTAAATCGCCGTTATCAGCCCATACCGGGTAATCGATGGTGCCAGTTATTAGTTTACTGGTATGTTTGATAAGTTGTTGTTCAGCTTTTTTATAATCAACAATTGTTAATTGCTGCGCTGAAATACTAACCGAAAAAATACTTATTAGTGCTAATAATAATTTCTTGTGGATCATCTAATAACCTTTATTTATGTCCTGTTATTTATGCTCTTAGACTAAAGTATTATCCCCAAAATTCATATCTTAGACTTAGGTCTAATTCCTAAATCATCTCTAATTCTCTATTTTAATAACCAGAAGAATTTCAATACGTAAAATAATAACTAAAAAAATAGCCAAAAGATTATTGCAGTCGTTTTTCTCTGGCTAACAACACATTGGGGATAATAGTATGTTTAATAATAAAAAACTCTTCTTAGCGAGTGGTTTACTTGTCTTAGCCGGTAGCGTAAATGCAGCATATGAAATTAAACTTTCAGATGAAGACAAAATTACTTTTGGTGGTTATATACAAGGCGATATCCGCTTTATTGATGGCAATGCAAGCTCAACCTTGGTAAATGATGATTTTTGGATTGGTCATGCGGTTAAAGAAGATATTTCTAATGTGCGTTTTTCTGCAGACTCAACACGCTTTAATACCAAATATGTTCATGGCGACTTAACTGGTTTCATTGAAATGGATTTTTTTGGTGGTGGTGGTAACGAAAAATTAACCAACTCAAGACATCCGCGTCTACGTCATGCTTTTATTAAATATAAAAATTGGACCATAGGCCAAACATGGTCAACATTTATTAATACTAGTGCGTTAGCTGAAGCCGCAGATTTTGGTGGCCCATTGGTGGCTTCAGGTTTTATTAGGCAAGATATGATCCGTTATACCATGGGTAACTTCCAAGTAGCGATTGAGAATCCTGAATCTTATGGTGGTTATGTGGGATCTGCAGGGTATGGTACACAAGATTTGGTACCCGATGTGATTGGTAAATATACCTTCAAAGGTGACTGGGGTAATGTTGCTATTGCCGGTGTTGCTAAACAATTAGAAACCAAGGGTGGCTCATCTGAGTCTGCTTTTGGTTACGGTATTACTGGCCGGATTAAAACGTTTGGTAAAGATGATTTTCGTTTTCAATTCCACGGTGGTAATACTGGTCGTTATGTTGGTGCTGCGGCAGCAACCGATTTAGTGGGTGAAGAAGTAGAAGAAACAACAGCGATTATGGTTTCGTATCGTCATTTTTGGACTGAAACGTTACGAACCAACGTATTTTACGGTAATACCAAAACAGATGAGTCAGACCGAGATCGCACTCATTGGGGTATAAATGTCTTCAAAAATATTACCAAGAAATTATCATATGGACTTGAATTTGGTAATTTTGAAATGGCAGAACAAGATGCTGATTCAAATTATGCACAACTATCAATTAAGTACTCTTTATAGAAGACTCTATTGATGGATGACATCTTGCGTTAGGTAACTCTATGGAGTTACTTTTAGGGAAGCTTATTGCTTCCCCTTTTTGATGTACAGGATGTACGGTATATCGAAATTGCAGGAGCATAATTTCGTGTATGTACAGGATGTACGGTCAACTTTTTAGTTCCAGACAAAAGTTAAGTACCTGCGTCCGTGCAGGCAATATCGAAATTGCAGGAGCATAATTTCGTGTATGTACAGGATGTACGGTCAACTTTTTAGTTCCCGACAAAACGTTAAGTACCTGCGTCCGTGCAGGCAATGTCGTGGTGCCAAGACCTCTCATAGGGTCCATGCCTTTGAGGCATTAATACTTCCATGCATGTCGATGGCAAGAAACGACGATGATAGGACGAACGGTCAGCATCTTTTCCTAATTATAAAAAATAATGGTACAAATGTGGCAACAACGACATGCTCTTAAAATTTTTGGTCTACACTTGAAAATAAAAAGGGCAAAAAATGATTTTTATTTGTCATGACGACCATAGCGATACACTCATCGCCAAGATCCATGGTGTTTTTACTCAAGACGATTTTGAGCACACTTTCATTCCCAAATTAAATCAACTTATTAATCAACATAAACAAATTAACTTATTGTTTGAATTTGATCATGACTTTAGAGGTTGGGAATTAGCTGCTTTGTGGCGGGAAATTAAATTTAGCATTGAATATTTTAACTCGATCAATCGAATAGCATTAATTGGCAATAGTAATTTATTGAAGTGGAGCTTTAAGCTTTTACATCCATTCTCTCAAGTTTTTATTGACCGTTTTACTCATGGGCAAATTGAAAAAGCGCAGGCGTGGTTAGCGATTGGCTAACCTCAACATAAGCTGAAGTTATACCAATTTGACTAAGTTTGTTCCCACTCAGAGCTTGTCAGCGGTTTGAGAACAAATAGAATTATTTTGTATAT
>JABSOX010000019.1 GCA_013215655.1 Colwellia sp. | reverse complement strand
GGCAAGGCGATAAAGGGTCCTCTCCTGCGTTATTGATTTCGACAAGAGAATAACTATTCTCTTCAATCAATGCCTTGTACCTGACCCTTTCTCGACTTGCTGATACCTGCATCTTCAAGTAGAGCGGGTATATACGTACTATTGATAGAAATGATCCCCTCTTTTTGACGCTTGTCCTGAATTTTATCTATAATTTTAGAATAGGCACTCATCAACCGTAACTTTGTAAATAACGGTTGCTTTTCAATTAGGTGTGGTGACATCAAGCCTTGCTCAACAGCTTGCACCAAATATCTAATTGTCATCTCTTTTTTATTTCTGTATGCATAAAGTAATGCTAAGTTATAACTATCCATCGCTTTGTCAGAGCCCTTAACGTGAGCTTTTTCAGCGATAGTTATCAACATTGAAACTTCTTGTTCAGACGCATTTCCTTTAAGTAATATAGATAACAGCGCAACTCGAGAAGTCCGACTCATTTCGGTTTTAATTGAGGTATTGCTATGGTTACTTATACTTTTTGACTTTTTATACCATGATTTTGCGTCTGTCAGTTCCCCTGAATATAAATAACTATCAGCTAAACCTTCAGTCAATAGGGGGTGATTTTCATGACGTTGCAGTGTTTTAAAATAAACATTTTTAGCATCTTCAAACTTACCTTGCTCTATATATAGTTGACCTAAATGATAAGTCGCCAAAAGGTAATCAGGCTGTACCGAAATAGCTTTTTCAAACCATTGCTGCGCTTGTTTATACTTTGCTAAACGCTGCAAGGTAATACCATGATGCACCATAGCGACAACATCTACTGAGTTAAGCTGTAATGCTTGTCGGCTAAAAGACAATGCTTTCGCTAACTCCCCCTGTTCGCTATAAATAAATCCGAGGTTAGTAATAATTTCAATATTATTAGGAGATAATTCCAAAGCACTTAAATTTGCATTAATACTCTTTGATAACCATCCTGATACATAATAAGCGCTGCCTAATGCTTTGTAAGCTTCTGCTGATTGGCTGTCATAAGTAATCGCTTGATAGGCATTATCAATCGCTTTAATACGATCACTCTCATTGCCTCCAAATTGAAATAACTGCTGACTATATGCTTGACTCAAACCTGAATAGGCTAATGAGTATTTAGAGTCTGCATTAATAGCTTTATAAAAAAAATCGATGGCAATATCATTATCAACTTTTCGATAACGCTTATAATATTGCTTGGCTTTTTGAAAGTGTTGATAACTAAGTTCATTAAGTTGCCTGTCATTTCCTACTTGCTCATTTTGGTTATCTGATAAAGCTAATATTAATTTTTTTGATAATTCCTTTTGCAAATCATCGAGTTCGCTAACTGAGGAGTTAAACTCCCCATGCCAAATTAATGCCTGAAAATTTACATCCGTTAGTTGCAACCTGATACTTAACATATTGTCTGGCGAGAGGTAAATATCACCATTTAATATTAAACCCGCATTAAATTTTTTCGCGATAACATCTAATGATTTTCCCGTTGATGAGATGTTGGCAACTAAACTAGGAGACACTAATTGTTTGTTTTTTGATTTTGATAAAGCGCTAATCAAAGCATCATTAACCTTGTTTATTACAAAGATTTTTGACTCTGGTAGTTGATGTTTAAAAGGTAAAATAACCAATCTTGAATTATTAAAGTATTGCTCAGGGGAAGTAAAGTACGAAAATATCGTAATCGAGATGATCAGCAGAAAAAGAATGATTAAACCACCTTTTGATAACATTCTCCAAAAAGATGTTATTTGATGGATAGAAAAGCTTGGAAACTGGTCATTTGCACTTAAATCTAACATCACCGAAGGTGGTTTTGGTACAATACAATTACAGGTTACCTTAGGTAATAATCGATAACCTCTCCCCCTTACCGCTTCGATATAAAAAGGTGCAGCAGCATCATCACCTAACGCTTTTCTTAATAACTTAATTCTTTGTTTTAAGGTTTCATCGCCAATAACCCTTTCTGGCCATACCTTTTGCATTAATTCCTGCTGGCTTAACAAAGCAGGCGCAGACTCAACCAAGGCAACTAATAGGTCATAACTCAATTTAGGCAAAGCGATATTAATGGTATCTCGCGTTAACTCTCCACGCTGAACATCGAGAACTAAATCAGCAAAGATGTAATGCGTTATTCTTTTATCTGCCATGGGTCTTTCCTCGATGATGATGAATGTTAACTTATCTCATCTTCACCTAACTTTAAAGCCTGCATCACTATTTCACCAAACCTTCACTAAAACTTTCTACATGCTTCACCAAACTTTCAAGTTACCAAAAGCTATACGTTTTATGCTTAAAGACGTTATAAAAATAAAATAAAAATAAAAAATACCCAACAAGCTTTTAGCGAAGGAAACAAAATGACTACAGCAACAATAAGCGCAGATGAGGCAAATATAACGCCTAAAACTGTGCAATACGATGATTTGTGGGGACATCCAAAACCACTTTGGATGTTATTTATGGCTGAATTTTGGGAGCGCTTTGCTTTCTATGGTATTCGCTGGGCGTTAACACTTTATATTGTTGCGCAGTTTTATAATGGTGATGCATCAGGACAATCTTTTGCTTCAAATACTTATGGATCATATTTAGCACTGGTATATGCAAGCGCCATATTTGGTGGTTATGTTGCAGATAAAATAATTGGCTCCCAACACTCAATATTAGTTGGTGCGCTGATCATGGGATCAGGGTTATTCTTGATCATGCTGCCCGATGAAACTTTTTTTATGATTGGCCTTGCCACGGTCATTGTTGGTAATGGTTTATTTAAACCTAATATTTCGAATCTTGTTGGTAAAATTTATCAAGCAAATGATAAACGAAGAGACAATGGTTTTAGTATTTTCTACATGGGTATTAACGCTGGCGCCATGGTATCGCCAATAATTACTCAATGGTTAGCGAGCACCTTAACTGATACGCCGATGATGGATAACTACAAAGCTGTTTTTGGTGCGGCAGGTATTGGCATGTTAATTAGTTATGTCTGGTTTTACATTGGTCGTCGTCAATTAAAAGGCATCGGCGCTATTGAAAAATCTCCAATTAGAACCAAAAGATTACTATACGTTATAGGTGGCTCTATTTTATCTATAGCTCCAGTTTATGCATTAATGGCTTATGCAGGTGCACAAGTATTAGCATGGATGTTATTTGTTTTATTTATTATTCTTGCCTCAATGTTATTTAAGGGCGCGAAAAAAGGTGGAAAAATAGCCACTGACCGTATTATTGCTTGTTTAATTATGTTTGTTTTTAACGTGATCTTTTTTATGTTTTTTGAGCAGGCTGGCAGTTCATTTACTTTTCTAGCACAAAATATTGTTAATAGAGATATAAGCGATGCTATTGAGTTTAAAATCGCTTGGTTTCAATCTGTGAATTCTGTCAGTATTCTTATATTTGCTCCTATTGTATCGATACTTTGGTTAGTCATGTCTAAACGTAAACTAGAACCCAGTATTCCACGTAAATTTGCGTTAGCTTTACTGTTTACTGGTTTAGGTTTTTTAGTTTTAGTTTATGCTTTAGAAAACTTACTTGATGATAATAACTTAATCCCACTTTGGCCATTAGCAGCTTGTTATGTTTTACATACGGTTGGTGAGTTATGTTTATCGCCTATAGGCTTATCTATGGTGAGTAAATTGGTGCCTCCTTCAATGGCTGGACTCGCATTTGGTGGCTGGTTCTTAAGTACTGCTATAGGAAATAACTTTTCAGGCATACTTGCCGGCAGTATGAGTGGTGAAACAGGTATGACTGTGGCATCAGCTCTAAATGGTTTTGATTTCAGTTTCTGGTTACTTACCGGTGCTGGTTTATTATTATTTATTGTAGGTCCATTTATCAATAAATTAATGCACGGTGTAAAATAAGGTTATTTGATCTTTATTAAGACACCAGAATACGTTTAATACATAAAATATTCTGGTGTTTTGATTGTCGTTACTCCTCTTCTTCTTCATTAAAAGCATCAAGAACTTTCTCCCTCATATCGTCTAGTTGTATTTCATCTAGTCCAAGGAATTCAAGTATAGAATCTTGCAGCAACTGCCATTCTTGTGTATTACTATCACCACGCAAAATTCCATCAATCGATGAACGCGAAAGTTTCAAAATAGATAATAAATATAAACTTACTCTACTTAACTCACCCGAATTAAATATACCTTCGGTATCATGAAAGTAATAAATAACTTCAATCATCGGCTTAGGCAGCTGCCATTGTTGTGCTAGCAAAGCACCCAATGTCGTGTGTGATGTATGATATTTACTTCGTTCAAGTTCACCAATATCTTCCCAACCATCGGTTATGCCTTTTTTAAGTAAGATACAATAATCATCAAACGCCTGCAGCATGATAGGAACACCAGCATTATGAAATAAACCTAACATGTAATACCAATTCCATTATGTTTCTTCTCATTCAGTGAGATTTAAAAAGCTTAGAGGCAAGGCATTGATTGCAGAGAATGGTTGTTCCATTGTCAAAATCAATAACGCAGCTTGTAAGCCTTTTAAACTCACCCTTCGGGAGTTTGTCAGCGATTCGATAACCGCACAGAATTTCTTTAATATAGGTATGACTATATACAAAAAAATTCTATTTATTCTCAAACCGCTGACAAGCTCTGAGTGGGAACAAACTTAACGGAAATGGTATGAGCATTATCAGCAAGTTCAGGCTTACCAATAAGTTCAGCATAAATACTGCAAGCAGACGCTACCATGGAAGAGCTCTGCCAAAATTCAATTAAATCATTATTTTCAGGCAGTGCACTTTTTAATGCGACCGCTTTAACTAACGGAAAAATACGTTTGATACCTAATGTCATCACGGCTTGATGAATAGATTCAACCTTTTTTGCACGACGAAAAGCCGCAGAATTAACCACTTGTAGCACGGCTGCAGATATAGCCGCATCTTCGGCAATAGCATCAGCAATAAGCTTTACGTTGGGCTCAGGTTGTTTTGCTTCTTGGCTAATTTTCATTAACGCCTGTGGACGAGGAGGAATGGTGACATTCGCGAGGATCTGTTTCTCTTGTGGAGTGACACTAATCGACATTGATAAATTCTCAATAAAAGTAACATTATCTTAAATAAAGTTATCGGTACTCTAATCACATATTAAGCCACTATGCAGCCTTTTAAGCAAAGTAGATGTAACGACCCTCTGTCTTTAACGTTAGAAGAACTAGTGATTGTTGGCAAATTTATGTGCTAATAATACCAAGTCTCTTAAGTTATTTTCCACTCCGCGAGAATTTACAGACTTAGAGGCACAACTTTTTAGTTCTAGACAAAAGTTAAGTACCTGTGTCCATGTAGGCAAGGTATTGATACAGATAATGATCACTAGCAGCAACTGCGTCCTGCGCTTCCCTAATGACCCAAATACATGTGGAACCGTATTAAAATCAATAAAGCCGCATGTAAGGATTTTCAACTATCCCTTGGAATCTTTCCAATTATTTTATTAGTTTTCCATAACAATGATTCGTTCCGTTATATTTATATATCACCAAACCAACTTATCCACTCATTGAATCGAGATGTAATTTTAATGATTTACTTCTATTAATAACAATAACAAGTAGATATTTTCACGTTTATTTCACCTCCAATCTTTTATGGTTTCATTGTAAAGTGGCTTTGTTCAAACGCTAACGACTTAAGGGAACTTATTGATGAAAAAATTGACGATTATTATGCTGGCATTTATTGGTTTATTAACCATAACTTACAACATCCTTTTATCATCTATTGCACCCGCTCCAAATGTAGGCGCTGAAGGCTCGTACGCGATAACCCATGCCAACATTATTAATGTTGTTGATGGCTCAATTGAAACTAACATGACCTTGCTAACTGAAAATGGAGTGATAACTAAAATTCAGACAAGCCAAGATTTTAAAGTGCCTACCAGCTTCAAAAAAATATCGGCTAAAGGAAAGTATATCATCCCCGGTTTATGGGATATGCATACCCATTCATTAAAAATATCACCACAAATACATCATCCTTTATATATACGTTATGGCGTCACCAATATTAGGGATATGTCTGGTTGCATGATTGAAAATGACAGTTTTTGGGCTTGTATCGACGATCGTAGAAGATGGACTAAAGAAGCCTTGGCAGGTAAAAGGGTTTCTCCCCGTTATGTTTTACAAAGCAGCTATCAAACAGATGGCGGTGACGAAGTTCCAGATGACTTCCCTGCTTTCTTTAAATTGAATAAACAAGGTGACGCTAAAAAGCTTATTAACTTTTATGAGGCACAAGGCGCAGCACAAATTAAAGTTCACGCTAAAATATCGGCAGAAAAATATACACGTTTAGCTACTGAATTACTTAACTCCCCACTTGATTTAGTGGGTCATAAACCGGTAAACGTATCCTTAGAGCAAGCGCTAGTATATAAACAGAAAAGTCTCGAACACGCACGAATATTTCTTTTTGCTTGTTATCAAAATATTGAAGCATTCCAAAATTTAGAAAATCCGGTAAAAAGCTTTAACGCTAATCTCATGCGAAAAATGAGCGAACAACAAGACAGTGAAAAATGTGCAGCCTTGATGGACAAAATGGCAAAGTCAAATAGCTGGTGGGTACCTACTTTATCAACATTACGAAGCGCCGCGCTTGCTAATAATATTGAAGCACAAAATGATGTTATTTTTAACAACATCCCTAGCCTGATGAAAATATTATTTTGGCAACCCGATTTGGATAGAGCTAAAAAACAAGGTTATGACACACAAGGAAAATTTGTTCATGGTGATTTTTTTGAAAAGGCACAACATCAGTTAAAACAAGCTAGTGACCGTGGAGTTAAAATACTGGCAGGCACTGATACTTTAGATACTATGGTTATCGCTGGATATTCTTTACATGAAGAATTAGCAATGATGGTTGACGCAGGTCTTTCTCCACTCAAAGCACTGCAATCTGCAACCATATCGGCGGCACAATATAGTAATCTTCAAGATAAATTTGGCAGTATAGAAGTAGGGAAAATCGCTGATTTACTAATATTAAATCAAAATCCCTTAGATAATATTAAAAATACCAGAGACATTGCTGCGGTAATGTTTAATGGTCAGTTATTTGATAAAACAGCACTCAGTCAACTTGAACAGTACAGTAAAGAGCAGGGAAACAGTATAAAAGTTAACGCACATTTTTTGGCTAGCGCGTTAAAAAGCCCACTTATTCGTCAACAAATTGCCGACTAACGGCTCGACGTCAAGGTATTGATATTGGCTCTCAAACAGAATAGCTAAATATCAATACACGTTTATTTTTTATTCTTCTCCAATGTAGCAATGGAATCAAAATCTTCAAGTTCAACGTCGATTTCTCTTGTTTTAAAAAATTTGACCATTCGTTTAGGGTAAAGCAAGTAGCCTTTATATCGACATATTCTTCTTTTCAGCAATATAAAGGTTAATAAAGAAATGTAGCAAAGGTAAATTGAAAAAATAGCTAATATAAAGTGGTTGCTGAGTAATTTCATCGTAAGAAAGTAACAAAACACCCCCACCAATAGTGAAACGAATCGGTGCAGTTTATATCTTGGATAGCCATAAAACTGAAAATAATCCAATCGATTTATATACCAGTTGCCCTTTTTTGAGCCTGATTCATTTTGGTATTTACTTTCTCTAAAATCGTTGGACATAACTCAACTCCAAAAACTGGCCTTTGAAACTGTCTTTAAAGCTTACCCTAAATCCTTACTTTAAAAATAGTAACGATAAGCAACTTGTAGCTGTTGCTCAGTCAATTCAATAGGTTGCCAAACATAACTTCTTGAAGCGCGAGTTGACTCTAACCAATTATATTCCGTGTGAATAAAACTGCTTGCCCCTAGTTTAAATCGATAACTTAAGGTTATTGCTGTGCCATCTTCATCATTATTGTCACCTTCTGTAGAATCGTTATCATCAACTGAAAACGCTTCTATTCGTAATGCAATATGATGTTGCTGCCAATATTTCCTGAGCATTATGAAAGTACTATAAAAGTCATTATCGACAACTTTGTCACCATAAGGTGATTGCATAAAAGTTGTTCCTTTCATGTATTGAGCGATCAATTCAAGCTGTTTGTTTAGTTTATATTTAAAACCCATATGTGAAAATTTTGTTGACCATGCGTACTGGCCTTTTTTCACGACAGTAGTATCAGCATTATTGTCGTAATAACCAATATTGGCTTTTAACTTATGTTGCCAACGCCATTGACCAACAAGGTGTATTCCCCAACGACTGTCTAATTCAATAAAAGGGTCTGAGTGTGCTGCCTGCGCTTTTAACATACCTTCTCGTGCAGAAAAATCTGGCAATGTTAGCTTTTCTTGTAAAAGAGTTTGTCGACTGCCCAACGCCCAACCATGCCATGCCAGCATAGCGCCGGCGGTATCATTATTTTGAAAAAGAGCAACATCGAGTGAAAAGTCATGTTTACTCTTAGAAAATTTACCTAATTTTTCAAGCGTAAATGCCCCGCCACTATGCCGAAACTCTTCACCCACCCAGTTATTCAAAGTACTACTGGTTAAGGTATAAGGTGTCGACCAAGCAGTTGCATTATTTTCCAGAGATATTTGTGGGTAAAACAATCCTAATTTTGCTTTATACCGCCAACCACTAGCACTAGGTAAACCTTTATATGATAAATAACCTTCAGTAATACCTACATTGGTTTGGTTATCATCAGCAAAAGCGTTAGCGACAACTACCACTGCATATTGATTATAAAACTCATTCTTATATTGAATAGCTAGTTGACTTAAGGCAATGCTAGTTCCCTGACCATAACGGAACTTCCCATAGTCCCCTGATAAATAACTGTCAGCATTACTATCACTATTAACATGCACAGCTCGAATATCAATAAGCCCTTTAAACGATTGTTCATAAGCCATACTTGCAGATGATAGTAAAATGCTTAATAACAAAAGTGGATATGTATATTTACTCATTAACAACTCATTTTTAATTTCTCAACACTATAATTACTTTCTACTAACCAAGTATTAAATGACTCTTCAGGTATTGGTCGGCTAATAAAGTAACCTTGTGCTAATTCACAACCATGCTCTTTTAACCATAATAACGCGGCTTCGTCTTCAATACCTTCAGCAACGACACTTAAGCCCATATTATGAGCAAGTTCAATGGTTGAGCGAACAATGATTTTATCATTCTCATTGCTCATTAGGTGTTGCACAAACGAGCGATCTATTTTCAATTCTTGCACCGGTAATTGCTTTAACTGTGCTAATGACGAGTAACCCGTACCATAATCATCAATGGATAATTTAAAACCGTGCTCTCGCAAATAAGATAATATTTGTGTCGCTTGTTCAGGATCGGCAACAACCGCATCTTCGGTTACTTCTAACGTAATATCATCATCAGGTAAATCATGTTGTTGTTTAAGCGCAATAACGAAATCACTATAAGATTTATCTGCTAAGTTCTCAGCTGAAATATTAATCGCTATTTTAATATGGAGCCCTGCTTGCTGCCAACGAAGGTATTGAGCAATGGCCTCTTGAGTTACCCAGCGAGTTAAAGCATCCATTTGCCCCGTTTTTTCAGCAATACTGATAAATGAATCTGGAGGTATCAATCCTTTTTCAGGATGCTGCCATCGAACTAATGCCTCAACATGACTTAATTTCATCGTCGATAAAGAAAGTTTAGGTTGATAAAAAAGCACTAACTGGTTTTCTTCAATGGCCGTTTTGAGGCTATTGGTTAAATGTAAACGTTCAACGGTATTCGTATCAAATTGTGGATCATAAACTTGGTAAAGCTTTTTCTGTTTTTTGGCATACTGCAGAGCAACATTACTTTTTTGTAATATCTCAGCAATATCCTTCCTATTTTGTTGTGAACTATAGGCAATACCAACAACGTATTGAAAGTGCAGGCTAATATTTTCATATTGATAACTTTTTTCAAGTTCAGGTAAAACTGTAGCAATAATATGCTCAATGTCTTGGTTATCAACAATCATGACAAAGCTATGACCACCAAGGTGAAAGTGTTCATTCTCCAACTGACATCGTTGCAAACGTTTAGCAACTTCAATGATCACTTGATCACCCACTTTATGCCCTAAAGTATCATTGATTTCTTCTATACGACGTAGATTCAGCTGTAACAAAATAAAGTCCGACGCTTTTTCGCTGCGTTGAACAAGGCTATTCAAAAGTGAATTGCGATTAGATAAATTGGTTAAGGGATCATGAAAAGCTTGGTAACTAATGGTTTTTTCTCTAGAAATAACCGCTTGTGTCATATGATTAAATTCATCAGACAATTGCCTCATTTCAATACTACCTTCTACCTTAATATCCCCTTCATAATTGCCATGAGTAATTGATTTCACTTGCTTGATAAGGTTTTTAATCGGTTTGGTAATACCTTTGGCAATAAATAAAGCCCCTAATAATGATAACGCTAAGGTAAGTGCAATTAGTAAAGCAAAATACTGCCAATCGACTTTAATGTTCTTAAGCAAGTCAGCTTTTGATTTGAACAAAACTGCAACCAAAGCAGAGTTTTCAATATCACCTAAATGAATATTTTCGCTAATATAGTCTTCATTTTTATCGTTTAATATTTGCGTAGCAAAGGCTTCATTAAAATCAAAACTGCCATCTAATGTTGAATAAGTAACAACTTGGCTAAGGTTATCGCCTTTTAATAAAAAACCAATATTCACATCGATTAACTTGGCAAATTCATCAGCAAAGTTACTATCAATAACTCGACCAAAACCAACCCAACTAATAATACGCGCACCACTTTTTATCGGTGCCAAGCTTAATTGATATAACGCTTGATCCAAACGAATCAATTGTGTGGTTTTCTCTTGAAAAAACTCATTATTACCGGGAAAACTTGTGTCTTGACCACTGCCCTTTTTACTTCTTTTTCGACCATTGCTATCTTGATAAGTGACTAGCTGCGCTTTGATTACTCCATCTATATCAATGATCAAAGCAATGTCAGCGTCAACTCTATTTCGGTGGTTATCTAGTGCAGATAAAATACTAGCGGTACTTTCTTCTAATATAGATTTTAAACCATGATCTTTTGCCACCGTTGCAGTGATCGCTGACAAGTACGAGCGACGGCTCGAAAATTGAGCTTTAAAAACTTCTTTGGCTGTTAATAACTTATTATCAAGCTGCGTACTCACCAACTGTTTATTTGCTCGGTAGGTAGTAAAAAATGAGACCAGTTGCACAACAAGTAATAAAAATACAAATAATATCAGTATCTTACTTTGCAGTGTTCTTATTCTAGAAAATTTCACAGTGATCAGTACTCATCCAAAAATTCAAATTCATCTTGTCCTATTTGTTCCGGTAGTGGTAACAAGTCTTTAGGCAAACTAACTTGCCAAAATGTTTGAGCGCCAGCAACATCACTATCAACCATAATGGCTTGCTCAATTTTGTAATTCTTCACGTCTAACTGAGGATGCCAAACCGATAAGGTGTAGCGTCCAATTAAATCAAGATTGATTGTCGCTATACCATGATTATTTGTTTGAGTGTAATAAGGCGTATCAACCACTAAAACATAACCACTCATCCAGTCATGAATATTACAACCCATAGCAACTTCTTCAGCGTGATTTAATTGTTGAGTACTTTTTGAATGACCTGATTTAATTTTAAAATCAAATCGATTACCACCTGATACCGAATAGATATGATGTGTAATATTGTCTTGATTTTCAAAAGCAATGCTCTGACCTTTTTGCGTAACCGCGACATAAGGTGCAAATGATTTATTTTTTTGTGTCACCACCAAGGTAGAAGGATTAAGGGGCATCGATGGTGAGTTATCAGGCGTAAGATAAACGACCATACCTTCAACAGGCATAGCTTGTGTATCTACCACCTTAATAGTAATTTTTTGTGCCGAGACGATGAGCAAACTTGACAGTATATATGCAACTAACCCTAAATATATCAATGACTTTTTCTCTTTTAATTATATTTACTCTCTAGATCTGAAAATGCAGCATAAACTCGAACATAATTAATGTCTACTGAGTTTTCCTTGATTCATTAAATATAGACCAATAAAATAATAATATATTTCGAAGAAGAGGAAAACAGTCGAATAATTAATTGTATTCTATAGATAAACTATCAAAGCCCACTTCAACCGAACGTCCCCCAGCTATGTCATTATTTTGATATTGCCAATGCATTTTTTTGACAATTTTATCCACTAAACGTAAACCTAAACCATAGCCGTAATCTGCACCCGTATGGTCGATAGCATCTTCGCTTTTATTGACATTGGTGATCTTCACTTTATTTTGTTCAAAAGAAATAATGACCTCACCTTCAGCGGTATATTGAAATGCATTACGAATAAGATTATTTAAGACCAAACGACAAGGTGTTTCTGCTATATTTAAAGAGTTATCATCTAAACATAGTTCCACCTCTACCGCTTTACTTTGTAATAGGTATTGATTGTCCTCTACAAGAAATTCAATCATTTCCTTGATACTAACTTCACTACTGGCGATCTCCTCATTATCTTCTCGACTTAACCAGAGTAATGTTTCGGTCATATGCTGCATGTTAAGTGCGGCACGTTTAATTCTTCCTACAGCAACTAAACCTTTAGGAATATTTTCACTGCTATCTAAAATACGGACTAGCAATTCACTATTACTCTTTACCACCGCAATAGGAGTACGTAATTCATGACTAGCATGGCGTAAAAAGTCTTGTTCTTTATCAAGAACATCACTAATGCGGATCAGTGATTTTTGTTGCTGTTCGGCAATTTTATTGAGTTCTTTGAACTCAAAGTCAGGTAAAACTTGCTTGGCATTTTCCAATGATAAGGTATCAACCCAATCACTTAACTGATTAAAAGGTCGCAATGTTCTTTTTAATACCAAATGCACCACTAGCTGCATCAAAATTAAAAATAATAATGCCAAAGGCCAAGTTAAGCTGAACATCTTCACAATGCCTATTTTACTTAACGCATCATACTGCTCAGTATCAATATTTCGAACAAGATAGAGAACCTTGCCATCATTTAAAGGATGGCCGACAACAAAAATAACTTGTTTAGGCCAGGGAATAAATTGCTCTCTGTCCCACTTTCGAATATTTGTCATCTCGACTTGAGTAAGCGTTTTTAAAGAGGGAAATTCTTCTTGTATAGTCAATGGCAACTGCGACCAATCTAAATAACCCGTAAAGTGAATAGAATTGGGCAATTGAATTGTCGGGTCAATACGATAAGCTTTGGCAAAATGGTTGGTTTCTAAGTGTAAATCTTGAAAATTAGCTTCATCTAATCCATTCATAAAGTAAAAATGCACCACCACGGTATAACTAAGTACGACAACTAAGGCAACAATGCTTTGAACTTTAAGTACATAACGGCGTAGTGTTTTTGGTTTATCTTGGTTGTTCGACATTAAATTTGGCTTTAATAACTTATCAACCATACTTATTCCGTTACTTTTTTCAAAACAAAACCTTGCCCGGCGATGGTATGAATAAGCTTATCATCGTTATCTGTATCAACTTGTTGTCTTAATTTAAATAAGTGAACTTTTAAACTATTACTGTCAGGCAATTCATCTCCCCATATCGCTTGCGATATTTTATCACGGGAAACCACACTCGGTGATTTTCTTATTAAGACCTCTAATATTTTCCAGCCCGTAGGAGAAAGCTGTAGTGCACGCTGTGCTCTTGTTGCTTTTTTTTCATCAAAGTCTACGTAAAGGTCATCAACTTTAAATTTAGATGATTGACCACTACGTCGATTAGCTAATACATGAATGCGCGCTACTAATTCAAGCATTTCAAAAGGCTTAACCATATAATCATCGGTGCCTACAGCAAAACCTGCTAATTTATCATCAAGGGTATCTCGCGCCGTTAACATCAAAACAGGCGTTATCATGCCCTGCTCTCTCATATTTTTACATACCGCTAAACCGTCCATGCGTGGCATGTTAACGTCAAGAATGATCACATCATAAGTATTTTGATTAATAAGTACTAAGCCGGCAATACCATTAGCGGCATGATCACAAATAATGCCTTCTAAATCGAGATAATCAATCATAGTGGCTGCTAAGTCGAGATCATCCTCGACCAATAAAACATGGCGTTTCATCGTGTGACCTTAAAGAATGAAGCATACAAAACAGGTACTACGCCCAGTGTGAGCACGGTGCCGACACCTAATCCAAAAGCTAACACCGTCGCCATACCATAAAACATCGACTCACTGTCCATCAATAATGGCAACAATCCTAAAATAGTGGTCACCGTAGTCATCGCTATCGGTCTTAAACGTGTAATACAAGAATTAATAATCGCTTGATAATCACTCACTCCCGCTTTACGTTCAATATCAATACGGTCAATCAAGACAATGCCATTGTTGATAATAATACCCGCCAAACTGTATATACCTAAGGTAACCATAAAACCAAAAGGTGCACTCATCGCTAATAACCCCACCACAGTGCCAATAAGAGAAAGTGGAATGGTTAAAACGATAATCATTGCGCGACGATAAGAATTAAACTGCACCACTAATAATATCAAGACTAAGCCAATAACCATCGGCATACTTGCCCCTAATGCTTTAGAAGCATCTGCAGATTGTACAATAACACCATCGTATTCAATCCAATGATTAACCGGTAAATCAACTTTTAAAGCCTGTATTTTCTCATCGATAATACCGTGTAAATCTTGCGCGGTCATTTCAGTATTACTTGCTTCTACCGTAATAGTAGTGAACATATCTTCTCGTTGGATTTTTGCGTATTGGTTTTCAGGCACAAAATCTGCGACCTGAAATAAAGGAATGGGTAATCCTGAGCTATTAGAAAATACCGAAATAGTTCTTAAACGATCAAGATTAAAACGCTCTTCATCCCGTGCTCGCAAAATGACCGGGATAATATCATCATTCTCTCGATATTCAGTGATAGTTGCACCACTGAAAAAGCCTTGTAGCGCGGTCGCTATATCATCAGAAGTGACCCCCGCACGACGAGCACGATGTTGATCAACTTTAACCTTAACTTTAACAATACGACTTCCCCAATCGGTACGTACGTTTTTGGTATAAGGTACTTGCTGCAAAACATCCATAATTTCTTGTGCTTTAGCATAAAGAATATCTTTATCTGGCCCCTTCACTTGAATGCTAATAGTGCTGGAGTCTGAAGGCCCTGCAAACATCCGTTTAACACGTCCTGAAACATTAGGAAAATTTTCAATTAAACCATTATGAAGAGTATTAACCAACTGGGTAAGGTCAGTACCTTCTTTAACATTTACAACCACAAAGCCTTTATTGTCAGCAGGGTCTTCAGGAGTTAAGGTCAGGACAAATTTAGGACCATTAAAACCAGCATAGCCCGAGTAGTTTATAATTTGTGGAAATCTTTCCTTGTTATCTAACCACTTAAAAACCTCTAACATTTGACGATTGGTTGTGCGCGCTGAAGTACCGTTGGGCAAATCAATGTACATCATGATTTGTGTACGATCTGAGTCGGGGAAAAACTGCTGTTTAAGTGATTTAAAACCACTTAATGAAAACATCAATAATGCCACCATAATAACCATAAATAGAGCTTTATGAGCCAATACCCAATGTAAAAACGCTTCATATTGAGCGTAAAAACCACTACTTTCATTAGTTATTTCATTCGGTTTAACATCTCCCTTGACTGCACCAGCATCCACTTTAATAAAGAAATAACAAAGCGTCGGCGTTACACATAAAGCTAATATCCAACTTGTCATAAGCGTGATTAAAATAACCAGAGATATAGAACGAGTGAATTCACCTGCAACATGCTCAGCAAGCATCAAAGGTAAGAAAAATAAAATAGTAGTAATAGATGAGCTTAATAACGGCATTGCAAGCTCTTTACCACCTTGGCACATTGCCTCAAAACGTTCTTGTCCTTGTTCAAGGCGACGCTTAAAGTCTTCGGCAATAACAATACCATTATCAACTAACAAGCCCAGTGCAATGATCAGTGTTGCTAAGCTCATTTTTTCTAAAGTCATGCCGGCAAATTGCATGATAGCGAGTGTGGTTAACATCACAAATGGCACAATAGAGCCAACAATTAATCCGGTACGCATGCCTAAGAAAAAGATCACTACCACTAAAACAATGGCCAATGTTTGTAAAACATTCATTGATACACCGCGCACCGAGCGCTGCACTTGCTCGGCTTGATAGGTAGCGATATCGACTTGATAACCAATGGGTAAAGACCGTTCAATTTCCGCAACTTTTTCTTTTATTCGAGGCGCATATTCAAGCAAATTGTATTCAGGCAACATCGCAATAGCAAACATCACCGCAGGTTTACCGTTAAAATATGCGGGCTGATGTGGCGGGTCGATATAATCACGACGAATACTAACAATATCTTTTAAGGCAATGGTATCGCCAGTTCCAGGAATAGTGATATGGGTATCACCAATTTCTTCGATGGATGAAAAATTACCGCTTGGTTCAATAATTAACGACTTAGCACCCGTATCAATTTGTCCACCTGAGCTGATAATATTTTGATTTTGTAATTCACTAATAATACTGCGCGGAGAAATACCCAATTGGGATAATTTAGAACTCGACACTTCAAGGAAAACACGTTCGGCTTGCACACCTAAAATATCAACTTTTTTAGTACCAGTAACTGTATAGAGGTTATCTCTGATATGTTTTGAAATATCATTCATTTGCCCCATATTAAAACCGTCAGCAGTTAATGCTAAGGTCACAACAGATACATCACCAAAAGAGTCATTAACAAACGGGGTACGTGTACCATCCGGTAGGTTCTTCTCGGCTTGTTTTACCTTGTTACGTAAATCTTGCCAAATATTGTCTAAATTAAAGTAACGATCGTATATTTCTACATGAATGACCGATTGACCGGTAACTGATGTCGACGTGAGCTTTTCCACTTCGGGTATTTTACGAATTTCTTTTTCTATCGCGCGTGTAATTAATTGTTCAACTCGTTCCGGTGCCATACCAGGAAAAGACGTAGTGACTACGGCGTTACGAATGGTAATGGTAGGATCTTCTTGTGCTGGCAAGGTAAAATAAGCAAAAACACCATTCATTAATAACAAAGCCAAAATCATTAATATTGATTTTCGATAAGTAAACGCAAGTTTGGTTAAATTCATCTTTATATCTCCTTTACGCTATTAGTTAAAACGCTTCACATGCTTATCAAGCAAGGTTACGGTTTGACCGTCACGTAAAAATGACACTCCTGCAATTGCAATTATCTCACCATTTTCAAGCCCAGAGGATACTAAAACTTCATTATTCAAAATACTTTCTGTTTGTACAAAACGTTTATGTAGTACTTCTTTTTCGGTATCATAAACAAAGACGTAAGATTTCTGTTTTTCGCCAGCACCAAGTGCTGCGATAGGTAAACGAAAAGTCATACCGGTATAACCTGTTCGACCAACCCCTTCAAAAGTAAAATCAACTTCAGCAGTCATACCTGCCCGTAAACCATCCAGAGAAGTATTGATTAATATGGTTACAGGAAATGCATTGGCTGTTTCAGCACGAGAACCCACTTCAGTAATAGCACCAGAACTCAATATTTGTGGAAATGCTGGGTAGTGAATATTAACCTGACTACCTTTAATTAAATCTCTAATTAAGGTTTCTGGCACCATCACTTGAATTTCCAGACCATCTTCGCCTTCAATTTCAAAGGTTGCTTGTCCCGGAGAAACTTGCATTGAGGGTTCAACTAAACGTTTAGTAATTTTGCCATCATAAGGAGCAACTAACAAAGTATCACTCAAATCCTTTTTTGAAATGTTCAATTGCGTTCGCGCTAAACTCACCGCACTTGTCGCTGACTCAAAAGCCGCTTTAGCATTATCAAAACCAGATTTTGATACTAAGCCTTTTTCCGATAATTCAGCATAACGTTGATATTCATTACTCGCTTCTGAGAGAGCCGCTTGCGCCTTTTGTAAATTTGCTTGTGATGATTGCAGCCCTAAATCAAAATTACGTTGGTCTAAACGTGCTAAAGCATCCCCTTTTTTTACTGAGTCACCTAGTTTTACTTTAACCCACTCAAGCTTACCGCCTACTTCAAAACTCAAGTTTGTCGCCTCAACCGGGTATACAACTCCTGATAAACGTCTTACTTGATCAAATGATGATTGTTGAACTTGAGTCCAAGCAATAGGACGAATAACTTCTTTGAATGTTTCAGCAGGTTGATTACAACCAAGTAATAACCAACTTATAGAAACAGAAATAAAGAATAAGCGCATAAATAAATCTCCAGTAAAAAGCATTGTTTAACTATAGACTAAACCTAACCACTTTCGCATAAAAAATCAGTCACTTAGACCTTTAATCGGTTAGGTATTAATCAATACTTACATTAGTAATATTAGTATTATGCACTTTAGAGGGTTAACGTCCGGTTAAGGTAAATCCATTATTTAATAATTTATTCAAACTATTTTAATTTCTATCACTACTTCTTTATTAATCTTCTAATAAAAAACGGTTCAACTGGAGTAAAAAATGAATAATACTTTTAAACTTTGCCTATTAGCGACAGCATTACTAACCAACATTGCCACTCATGCCAACGACAATTCCATCATCATTGAACAAGTTGCGGCCAGCGAATACGGCAATACATCAGTGAATACACCATTGAATACATCAACAATTTCACTACTACAGGGAGAAAAATTAATTGAAATGATTCATAGCACTTCAATCAGTGGTATTGAGCAATTAATAAATGACGGTTTAGACATCAACGCAACCATTATTGGCGACGGCACGCCACTGATCATCGCAGTAAGAAAAAATAAGGAAAAATTAGTAGACGAATTAATCTATCTTGGGGCCGATATAAACCAAGCGTCAAAATTTGATGGCACACCACTGATCGTCGCGGTTCAAAAAAATAATATAGAAATGATTAAAAAGCTTATTCAATTAGATGCAAATATTAATAAGTCGTCTTCGTTCGATGGTAACCCCTTAATTTCCGCAGTAATTAATAACAATCTACCACTCGTTAAGTTTCTTTATCAGCAAGGAGCCCAAATTGACAATATTGTTGAACATGATGAAACAGCATTAATCAACGCTTCAAGACAGGGCAATTATGAAATTGTCGAGTTTTTAGTTGAAAATGGCGCTGATGTGAACTTAGCAGTCATGGCAAATACACTGCGAGGAAATGAATTACGAAGTCCATTAAATGGCGCGAAAACAGCAGAAATACGTGATTATCTGATCCTTATGGGAGCAAAAGCATAATACCTTTAATCAAGTGTATGAGGTAGCAGTCCATACACCTATACCAATTCCATTAAGTTTCTTCCTATTCAGCGAGATTTAAAAGGCTTAGAGGCAAGGCATTGATTGCAGAGAATGGTTATTCCATTGTCAAAATCAATAACGCGGGCTGTAATACTTTTAAACTCACCCTTCGGGAGTTTGTCAGCGATTCGATAACCGCACAGAATTTCTTTAATATAGAATGACTATACACAAAAAAATTCTATTTGTTCTCAAACCGCTGACAAGCTCTGAGTGAGAACAAACTTAATGAAAATGGTATTAAAATATTAATACCGATTGTTAAAATTCACGTCAAAAACGCTTGTCATTTTATCTTTGCTATACTTTTCTATACTTTTCTATACTTTTTTAGCTACTTCAAGTTATGGAATGCCTACTTGTTTTCAAAAAAAACTTATCGAATGGCTAATAAATTATGAACAGTCAAAAGAATAAAAGATTAAGGAATAAGAGTTAAGACATTTTACGATAATAGACAATTTGATTTCTGCCCTGATCTTTTGCCTTATACATTGCTCGGTCAGCTTGAATAAGTAAATTCTCAGCATTTTCTTTACCTGATGAAAAAGATGTTACGCCAATACTCATAGAAATATCAAATTGAAGCTCACCTATATCTATTGTTTTTTGAACAGCACTAGCAACATGTTCGGCAATAGCCTCGACCTCTCGTTGAAAGGAAATATCTCCCAATAACACCGCAAATTCATCACCACCAATTCTGCATAACGTATCTGACTCTCGCAAACATGAACTAATAACTTTAGAAACACGGATCAATAACAGATCTCCTATATGATGCCCATAATTATCATTTATCTCTTTAAATCGGTCTAAATCTAAAAAAAATAACGCGAGAGAGTATTTTTTATTACGACGCGTATATGCAATAGCGTACTGCACTCTATCGGTAAATAATAAGCGGTTCGGTAATTTTGTTAGCGGATCATGTAAAGCACGAAATTGCAGTTCTGTTCTTACTTTCATGCGCTCTAAAGCATCATATATATGTTTCGCCACAAAGATTAATAACTGTTTATCTTTTTCCGTAAAAATATAACCGCCAAAATAGCTCTGTACAACAACAATACCGCGAAAACTGCCGTCACCAAATGGCACACCTAACCAAGCTTTAGGCAAAGAGCCTCTAACATAAAGCTCTTCTTCTGCAATAAGTTGCTGCAATTCTTCTTCATATATAAGTAACGCTTCATTTGATGCCAAAACATATCCTGTAATAGTGGGTTTTTCTTTATCAATAGGTATACACGCTTTATTAAGATCAGCATCCAACTCATCTACACAGTAGGCTAAAGTAAATGATTTTTTATTTTTAGCGAGCAAACCTATATAGAAATTATTACTGAACATTAATCGACTAATACAGTCGTGCAACTGACGATAAAAATCATCAATATCAACACTTTTAAAAATTAATTCGGCTATCTCAAACAAACTACTCTGAATTTTTTTATTGTATTCAAGCTCAGCAACAGCCTGTCTTAAGCTATCAATTGTTTTTAAGTTACTTATTTTAGTTGCTAACAAAGAGGCGATAGTAACAACAACTTTCAAATGGTTTTCATCATAAAAATTTTCATCTGGATGCTCTGAGTCGATGACACCAATAAACATATCATCTGCCATCATAGGTACAGAAAGCTCGGATAACCGAGCTTCATCATCAACAATATAATAAGGATTTAAGCGAGTATCCGTAATAAGTACCGGCTGTTTATTGATTGCGACACGGCCTACGACACCTTGACCCAATTCAATTTCGATAGGTTTAAATATTTCATGAGCATTTGGGTTTTTATGACCAAAGGTTGCTTTTTGAACAAGCACTTTTTTTTTATCATCAAACAAGTAAATCACAACATCAACAAAGCCTAGTTGAGGAATAACATACTGGGCAACATGCCATAAAATATCCTCAATAGAGTCCATGGCCAGTAAATCAACAGCAAATTCACTAACAATGGTAAGGTATTCTTGTTCAACAACTGAAATAGCAGTGTTTGGCTTCATTCAAAGTAACTTTTAATAAACTTCACATGTAGATGAATTAACTAATACCAATCCGTATAAGTTAATAACCATTACTTTTAGCATAGTTCATATTGATAGAATCAAGATTAAAAATTGAGGTGTTTTCAATACTAATGAGCCTTGGAAAAATGCAATTTCCCTATAAAAAACAATTGAAGAGCTTAGTCAGAAGCGCTATGCACTTAGGGATAATTTTAAAAGAAGAATATCAATGTTAATAATGCTACTGCAGTGATGGTTCATTTTGCTTTATTGGGATATGCTGCCTGTGATATTTAGGTCATAAAAATAATAATACGAGAAGCTCTTTGAAAAAATATATGGTAATAGAAAAATTTAAACCCGGTTGTCTTGATGACAATTACAAAAGATACAATACTAAAGGTCGCATGTTTCCAGAAGGGTTACATTACCTAAACTCATGGGTAAACAAAGAACAGAATATTTGCTATCAGTTAATGGAATCAAACAATATTGAATTATTTTATCAATGGTTTAAAAAATGGCACGATTATGTCGAATTCGAATTAGTTCCGTTAGATTGAGGATGACACTATGTATTATGGAAAATGTTTATGTGGTGTAATCAAAATTGAAGTTAGTGGCGCAATAGACAGTATTATTCATTGCCATTGTTCCCTGTGTCGAAAATCAACAGGCACGGCCTATGCTACTAATGGTTTTGTAGACATCAATAGCTTAAAAGTTGTTAAAGGAAAGGAGGCACTCAGTACTTTCGCTTTTAAACCAGGCAGGAATAGGCACTTTTGTTCAGGTTGTGGTTCACCTATTTATAGTTCTAATGACCAAGATAAAAGCAGGATTAGAGTACGTTTAGGCATATTTGATTCTGAAATAAAAGAGAAACCCATATCGCACAATTTTGTTACTTCAAAAGCTAATTGGGATAACCTTGATGACAACCTACCAAGATATGAAGCATTTGAACCCAACAGACAATAGTTAACATGGACAATTGACATGGAACATTCAGTAAAGGAAAAATTTTCATCTTATCCAACTAACGTTTCCGTATTGTTAACGAGGATAAGAACCTTAATTTTTGAAGTCGCTAAAGAAGATGGTATCAAAGAAATTTCAGAAATGCTGAAATGGAATGAACCTAGCTATCTAAGTAAAAATGGCAGTACCCTAAGATTTGATTGGAAAGCAAAATATCCACAGCAATATTGCCTCTACTTTAATTGTAAAACGTCGTTAGTTGAAACGTTTAAAGAGCTTTATGGTGATACCTTTAGTTATCAAGGAAACCGCGCAATTATATTCCAACTAACTGATGAATTGCCATTGATAGAACTCAAACACTGCATATCACTATCACTGCGCTATCATGCAATTAAACATTTACCACTGTTGGGCAGTATTAACGCCTTTGAACTAAGCAATCTATTAGAGAAATAACCACTTTAAATGTACATGAATATTAGTCATTTTTTATATAAGAAATGACTAATTACAACAAACCTAATAACCAGTTTTTAAGTATTCTAATATTCACATCATTTTTACGACGTTTATGCCAAGCAAAATAAAAACCATCATCAGAAAATGTGATGGGGGAATCACTTAATTTAACCAGTTCACCACATGCTAATTCATTGCATATTAAGGTTTCACCTAATAAAGCAATACCCTGTCCAGCAAGAACAGCTTTTAAAATCAAAATTGTATGACCGAAATACTGAATATTGGTATCAATAAGATCTAATTCTTGCTCTTTGAACCAGTCTTGCCATAAATCAACGGTTTCAATATCAATAAATACCGTTTGTTCGTGCCACTCAGTAGGTAAAGACCCTAATTGTTTAGCTAACTGTACATTAGCAACCGGGTAATAGGCCTCGTTCTTTAGCTCTATACATTCATAAGAAATATGTTCAATGGGGTGATCATATAATATGACATCGAGATCTAATGCGGTAATAACATCACTGCAACTTAACATCCGCAAACGAATATCAAGTTCACTATATCGTTGATACAAATCATTTAATTCAGGTGTTATACGATGAATAGCAAAGGTACTACTGACACCAAATTGCAAAATATTATCATGATGACCCACTAGTTCTTGTGTTGCAGAAATTATTTGCTCGATGCTTTGATTAACGGTTTGGGCGTAAAGCTGTCCCTCAGGAGATAACCTTAACGTCTTACCCTCTCGATAAAAAAGTTTGTGTCCTAGAAACTCTTCTAAATTTTTGATCTGATGGCTAATTGCACTTTGGGTTATATATAACTCTTTGGCGGCAAGACTAAAATTATTACTTCGTGATGCTGCAGCAAATGCTAACAATGACTTTAAAGGGGGAAGTTTTCTAAACATGCCAACAACCAAGTATGAATTAAATTCATAAGTATAAGCTTTATTTCATTTATTTAAAGTGGTGAATTTACATTAACATCATCACTAATTTACCTTATCGAGATCTTCCTCTCTTATGAAGTTAGCCACTAATTTATTTTTATTAATAACACTTTTCACCATTTGCAAATCTAACGCCGAAGTCCTTAGTACACAAGTTTCCTCTGATGAAATCACCTTAGATGGAAAAATTAATGAACCGATATGGTCTAAGGCGCAAAAATTCTCATCTTTTGTAGTTACCTCTCCAGATACAGGACTCTCACCGAAAGTAAATACCGTTGTTAGAGTAATGACCACCCGTGACGGCTTATATATTGCTTTTGAAAATCAACAAGACAGAGACAAACGTTCAAGAAAATATAGTGGTAAAGACCAACATACTTCAGCAGATTTTAATGTCGTCGCCATCGATTTTTCAGGGCAAGGTGATACCGTTTACGAATTTGTGACAACACTGGGTAATGGTAGTATGGACGGCGTTTATTCAAGAGGTAATAACTTTGATGATGACTGGGAAGGAGCTTGGGATTTCAGTATTTCTGAAGATGAGGTTAATTGGTATAGCGAAATTTTTATTCCTTGGACAATAGCCCCTTTTCCTATTACACAGAAAAATAATTTAGGAGAAATAAAGCTTCACTTCAGCCGATACAATATAGCTGAAGGCGAGAGTTACTCATTTCCAGATACCTCGTCCTCAAGAGCTAACTTCATGCAATCTCTTCATAGTGTAAAAGTCGATAAACCCGAAAACTCAACGATGCAAGTATTTCCGTATAGCTCAATAACACAAGATTTTAATGAACAAAAATCAACATTAAGAGTAGGTACTGACTTATTATGGAAGCCAACGGTAGATCAACAAATAACCGCGACAATTAACCCTGACTTTGGTCAAGCAGAAAGTGATGAGTTAATCGCAAATTTTTCAGCCATTGAAACCCTATACAGCGATAAACGTGCCTTTTTTACCGAAAACCAAAGCCTATTTGATGTTAAAGGAAATGACTTTGAAATGCTTAATACTCGTCGTATTGGTGGTAACACTGACGGTTTAAGTAGCGCACCGTCTGATATTCTTGCTGCCGTAAAATATATAAATACCAATCAACATATTGACTTTGGCATAATGGCCGTCACCGAAGATGATAGTAGTGACGCTAAAGGTAAACAATTTCTCAGTACCCGCTGGTTATATAAAGGTGAACAGGGTTATGTAGGACAACTCATTAACTGGGTAAATCGTCCAACAATTAATCGACATGCCATAAGTTCGGCAATAGATTATGGCTACAATAAAGACCGTTTAACTATCGATGGGAAGTTCTTATATTCAAACATTAAACAACAAGATAACGCTGATAGTTTAGGTGATGGTTTAGGTGGCACATTCAATGTTAATTATCGTGCCAGTCGTCAATGGCAAACTGATATAAAATTAACCTGGTTAGACAATAAGTTAGCCTTAAACGATATGGGTTATTTGGCCCGAAACAATCTAAAAAAAATGAAACTATCAAGTGATTATTTACTGTTACCAAATGGTGATAATAACTTTTTTAGACAGATTAATTTTCATGGCTCGGCACTGCTTGCTAGTAATTTTCAAAATGAGCATTTACCACAAAAATATACTGCAGCCATAACGTTAAAGACACAAAATAGCGCAAAGTACATTACGACAGTAAAGTATACTACCTCTGGTATCGATGACCTTATTTCACGTAATAATGGCAGCATTAAATTAGCCGAACGCCAAGATTATTTATTGCAATACGTCAGCCCTTATGTGGGAGACTTTCACTATGAAGTAGACCTTAACTCCTTGCAGGAAGGCATTGCAGGTTGGGCTAATAGCGTAAAATTATCTGCTGATTACGCATTCAGCGATCAAACTATTTTTTCAGCCAGTGTCTCTCATTTAAATAGCGATGATTGGTTAATAGGTGATTCTGATGGAAAACTAACTAGCTATCAGCGTAACTTTGATCAATTAAGTTTTAAAGTGCTGTGGTCAATGTTTGAGAACCAAGAACTCAGCCTCAAAGGACAGTGGTATAGTATTGAAGCCAAAAACGGAAAAAATGTTGATTTTACTAACGATCAAATACCAAGTTCGTCACTTACTGAACAACAGCCTAACTTTAAACAAAGCCAATTAACTTTGCAGCTTCGTTATCGCTATCGTTTTGCCCCTTTATCCGATGTATTTTTGGTCTATGCGAGGAATGGGATGTTTTTTGAACAAGGGCAACAGTTCACACATCATAATGAAGTCATTAGAAATCAATTTGAGAATCCCGATGTTGACTTATTAATGTTTAAAATACGGTTTATGTATTAGGGTCTGTTGAACTTTAATATTTAAGTTTGGTTCGAATTAAATACTCGTCGTCCTGAAATATACATTTTTCTTGACTAGGATATATCCGCTCTAGTTGAAGATGCAGGTTTCAGCAAGTAGAGAAAGGGTATAAATCAAGTTCGCTGTTAACAATTCGTATTATTTTATTAGCTTTTGCTGTAACGTAGACCACAGGTAAAGGGTTATACCCAAATAACTTCGTAACCTGTGAGTCACACTTTTACAAGGAAGAAAAAGTGAATAAAGAAAAATGTATTATATTTATGCAAATTATTGGCGCTATATTATTTTTTGGTGGGATACTTTCATCAATAGTAATTAATACCGTCATTACTGATTCCTTAGACGTCACTTTAAACGTTCACTATCACCAACTTATCTCTCAAATCACCTATTCAATAACAATACCGGGCATGTGGCTATCAATAGTTGCAGTCTCTGCCTCTCTTTTCATTAAGAAAATCAACCCTTTTCAGTCGAGAATACATATATTAATCTTATTCCTGATGTTATTGATTTTAACCAATGGCATTGCATTTTTATCACCAATGATTGATGAGGTGACTTTACTCGCTCAAAATGGTTTTTCAAGTGGTGATTTATCACAGAATTATCAATCACTAAAAAGTAAAGAGTATCTCTTAGGTGGAGTTAATTTCATCATGGCACTAATTGTTTTTGTATTTATGGTTTTTAGAGGCTTTGTAAAACCCAAAGAGTAATACCACTTAGATGAAATTTTCAAGTGAAACTCATTGATTTAGTTTCACTTGAATTACGAGAATTACAACCCCAAAACTTGCTTTAACTTATCTGCACCACTGCGGCTACTACTCAGCTCCGTTTTATTGTCATCATCAATAATAACCATTAACTTGCCATTAAACCAACGTTGTATTTCTTTAATTTTATCAATATTAATTAAGTAACTGCGATGAATGCGTACAAACTGTGATGACTCAAGAGCTTGTTCTAATTGCTCCAATGTTTCACTTAAATAATGATGCTTTTCACCATCCCAAGCTAAGCTATTTCCTTGTTCGGCTTTGATAAAAAACAGTTCACTTGGTGATAGAATTTTAATACGCTCGCCATTTTTACTGATCAAACGTTTAACAGCAACATTTTGATTTAATGTAAAAGATGCAGCAGCTTTGTTTTCTGAGTTTTCTACACTAGCGATATTATTCCTTTGCATTAATATCGCCGCTTTCGCTTTATCAAGAGCAGCAATTAACCGTGATAAAGGAAAGGGTTTAAGCAAGTAATCTGTTGATGACTGCTCAAAGGCTTGAATGGCAAAATTGTCGTAGGCAGTAGTAAAAATAATCAGTGGTTTATAATCTAATAAATCAAGTAATTCCAACCCATTAATTTCAGGCATTTGAATATCTAATAACACCACGTCAGGTCGCTCATTATTTATTAAAGCAATAGCTTCTTTACCTGTTGTCGCAAATCCAACAACGTCCACATTCGGAATTAAACTTAATTGATGACTGATCTTCTCTCTTGCTGGCACTTCATCATCGGCATAAACAACACGAATTTTAACCGTACTTTGTTTAATTACCGTACTCATACCGCCATCTCCAAAGTAACCACTGCACCCTCTTGATTAGACAAATTCACTTTTCCATATTCAATTTGTGCCATGCGTTGTTGCAGGTTTTTCATACCTATACCCTTACCAAAACCTTTTGCTAAAATATCATCACTAAAACCTTTGCCATTGTCAGTAATAATAATTTCTAACAAGTTTTGTTGAATGCTTAGCTTACTTTTAGCTTTTATTTTAATTTTTATATCAATCGTTAACATCGTTTGTTTAGCGTTATGTTTAACGGAATTTTCAATGATAGGCTGTATTAATAATGGCGGCACTTCTATTAACATTAACTCTTCAGCGACATCCAAATTCACCACTAAACGCTCACCAAAACGCGCTTTTTCAATATTGAAATACTTATCAATGATCGCTAACTCATTTTTTAACGAAATACTTTTTACTTCTGCAGTATCAAGTGAATAACGCAAAATATCAGCCAACTCATGTAAAACCTTATCGGCAACATCAGGCTTGGTATGAATATAAGCGGAAATGGTATTGAGGCTATTAAACATAAAGTGAGGATTTAACTGATACCGTAAAGCAGATAACTGTGCGGCTTTACGTGCTTGTTGCTCCATCGCTATGCTCTTTTTACTCTCAAGATAACGACTAATAAAATAAATGCCTGAGCCCCATAAAATGCCATTCAAAATAACAAAGACGCCCATACGAGGATATTGTTCATAAAGCAGTGGCAAAATATTGTCCGTGGCAGTATTACCTAATGCCATTAGAGTTACAGCTAATAGCCATTCCAAAAATGTATTGTGTATGCCCTTCTCTCTAATCGTTAAAATAATTACCGCCGCAGCCCACACCGGTAACCAATAAAAAGTAACAAACCAAATGAGTGAGCCAATTAAAGCGTCCATATCAAAAGCTGACATATTCATCAAAATAAGTGCAGCGGTATAACTTAAGTCAATCATTAATAAAAAGATAAAACTGTATTTAAAAAAAGGATGGGCAAGCATTATTATTCTCGAAATCGTATATTTATAAAGCAAGATGATTTTCGGTCACAAGCTTACCCTGCTTTGTTCGTCAATTTATACTTTTTATTTATAGTATTAATTAAAAGTATGTTAATTCAGCCAACTCCAACTGATTGCTATTTTCAGCCGATTTCCCCCCTGGTGTGGTGCGCCAAACAAAACTTAATCCAGATAAGCTTTTCGCTGACCATGTTAATTGACTGCCATAACCAAATTGCTTTAACCGCTTAAAAGGTATTTCCAAAGTTTGCCATTGCTGACTTGCTGTAACGTTAGTTGAGAAATGATCCCAATCTTTTACTTCACTGTGATAAACCGATAAACCAAAGGCTATATTTGAGCCGCGATATTTAATTTTCACTCCTTGATATTGAGAAGCATCTACAGCATTTTGAAATAATAGGTGTGCTCCTGCCCATGCACCAAAAGCAGTGGTTTTTCCTAAAGAAGTGCTAATTTTCAAAATATTTGTAGTCTGTTCAATACTTGCAGTAGATTGACCACCCATCATTTTGTCACTGATTGCTTGCCACTTAGTCATTCCCGAAAAATCATCAATAACACTGGCAACCTGTTCACCAGTAACTGCTTTAATATGGCAGTCAACCCCTTTAGGTTCAATGCTTTGGTTTTTAGTAATTAATTGCTTACGGTTAACTTTTTGGCCGGATTTATAAACCTCAACAATATCATCTAACGCAGATAAGTCTTTTAAAGGGTCCTCATTTAATAATATAAAGCTCGCCTCAAATCCCGATATTAATTGCCCTAAACGTTGTTCATTATTAATGATTTTTGCTGCGTTTAATGTTGCCGCATTAAGTACTTCAGCAGCAGACAAACCAGATTCTTTCAACGCCTGTATTTCATTGTGCAAGCCAACACCATGCAACGTATAGGGATTACCCGCATCAGAACCAGTCCCAATAACAATACCCGCTTGATGAAGTTTACGAATATTTTCATAAGCAATTTGACGCTTCTGCCAAGCAATATCTTTCCATTTAGATGGAGCGCTGACTTTATCAAATAAACAGCTTTTTAGTTTTTCTGGTACTGTCTTTAATAATGCACTTTGACGACTTATGGCTTGATTTTTATTTTCATCACTATGATTAAAATACACTGCCAATGTTGGGATATAAGCTACTTGGTTATCCACCATTAATTTAATAAATTCATCATCAACAGACTCTGAATTAATACCGTGAGCAAGAGCTGTGGCTCCCGCTTTTATTGCTCGTTTACCGTCCTCTAATGTTGATACATGAACAAAATAAGGTAAACCTGCCACTTCTGAGCGTTTCCCCAGCTCAGTCAATTGGTTATCCGTTAATGACTCCCCATGACCACCAAACGTTTCAATAATCGCTTTAGTAATATTGGGATTTCTTGCCATATGTTGCTGCCATAATCCATCGATAGCATCATCACTAGTGACTTCAAGGGCACCGCCACCAAACTGGGTACCATGACCACCGGGATTGGTAAATAATGTACCTGCGTAAAATAAATTAGGCGTAACTTGTTGTAGGGCCAAACCTCGCGCTTCATTTAAAGTTTCATCAAATGAAAATAAATCAACAATAGTTGTCACACCTAAATACAAGTTAGAGTTAAAATGAGACTCTACTGGTAAATATTGAAATTCAGCATAGTTACTGCCTGATGCACCTAAATGAACATGTAAATCAATAAAGCCGGGTAACGCATATTTACTATGTGCATCAATCACTTTATCTGCAGGCTTTTTTGGCTGCATTAAAGAAGCAACCTCAATAATTTTACCCTCTTCAATATATAAGCGACTTGGTTGACTAAAACTTTTTAATAGCGGCTGATATAAACGAACATTATCAATACGAGTATCTATTGCTTTTACACTAAAACAAGCCGTTAGGCTTACCACTGCGGCTAAATTAAATAGACTTGATGTAAAGGTTCCACCTTTATTTAAGCTTTTCATTTTATTTCTCTTCTTGTTATTGATGAAAATAATTTATCGTAAAAAAGAAGAGCTGTCGGTCTCTTTACTATGAACCGACATAATTTAAGATTGAATCGACAAAAGAGATACCTTGAATGTTCAATAGCATCTAACATAAAGAAGTGAGCACTTTCTTAAACGGGTTGGTTTGAACATGTACTTTCGCTACTCATCTAACTTGAGTCCTGGATAATGAGTAATTGATATTTATTGGAATAGTAGATTTTCTTTATCACTTTCGAATTTAAAGAGCTATAGCAAGGTTTTATTACAATTTAAAAATACGTAAAAACAATTCAACACCGACAAATGAATAACTAATCATAAGTAAAGTTGAAAATGAGCAATAGAAAAGTCATTAACATTCGCCCTCAATCTAAACATCATCAGTGGTTTTCATTCCTTTTAGGTGTCTTATTATTAGCTGTAAGCTTACTAATGAACTTACTTTTTTGGCAAGAGTATAAATTTCAGTTAATGCTGCTGATGTTTGCTTGTCTTATTCTTATACTGATTGGTTACATGAAATTATCAGAGCCTAGCATCAGCTATCAACTGTCTCGAAATGATGTAACGCATTTTCATCGCTATGGAAACTGGAAAATAATGTGGCAAGAAGTTATTCGTATCGGCGAGTTAAATACTATGATAAATGGACAATACACGCAGTTACCTTACTTAGGTATAAAACTACAATCATTAGAGAGTCTTGCCGATAACATCTCACCAAGACTGGCAAATAAACTACTACATGAACAACAAGAATTATTAATATTAGCGGTAAAAAATCAGGGAATATACTTAGGGGATGGCTTAATAAATTTTGAGGTTTTTCATTTAAACAATAAAATATTTAAAGGACCAATCGCCGCTTGGTTACATCGAACGGAGCAGTTATCAATCATTTATGGCTACCATTTATTTTTACCTGAAAGTAGTTTCGATCGAGAGTTAACACCCTTTTTATCATTACTAAAAAGCTGTAAAAATCATGCTGAATGAAAGATTCAGTATGATTCCTATAGTGTATTAACCTTACATTTGTACTCTGGAACCTGTATCTAAATTAATAAAAGGAATATACAAAACTTGTGAAAATCAATAAGCTAGCTGCTTGTTTTTTTCAAAATTAAGCACTACTCTGTAATTAAACATTCATATATTTTTAACTTTTTTATTACATGGACAGAGATAATGGAACTCGTCAATAAAATAGAAATCAATACCGCAACACCAGTAGCAGCTTCTACAGTTAATTCAGTTATTACGATTAAAACGTCCAAGTTTTTCCGCTGTATCGAACGGTTGATTGAAATTATAATGAAACTTGCGGGTCTGTATTTAACCTATCTAATATTTAATGCATTAGGTAGGTTCTTACTTGAAGATGACTACCGCGCCGATACATTATTTAGTTTAGTTTTATTACCTGCCCTGTACATCATCAAGGATGCTCATATTATTATTGCTCCTTTTTTTGTTAAAGTAATTAAATCGAAAAATTGTATAGAAACACAAACGGGTATACTCACCCAGCGCATTGACAAATTAGGCTTTGAAACCGTTGAAAATATTGAAGTAATTAAAAGTATCGGCGGGCGATGGCTAAACTATGGCTCGATATATTTATATGCCCATGGCTCTTGGGTTGTTTTACCTTCAGTATTAGATCCCGAAAGTGTTCAAATAGAAATAGAAGACAGCTTAAAACTAAAGCTTAATTAATACCCTCACATAAATTTAAGGAAGATATTATGTCGGACTATAGCCAAGTATTGATTGTTTATATGTTATTTAACATCCCTACTGCATTTTTTCATTTGTTGCTAATGTCTGCACAAAAGGAACTTAAAGAAATCATCGAAATGAAATCATCAACATCGTTAAAACCTGAAGAGGGTTATGATTTTAGTAACATGGAAAGTATTCATCTAAAAAAAATCACTCAACTAAGACGTCAAAGCTTTTGGCTAGCAAATATATTTTGCCTTATCGCTTTAATTGCCATCTTAAGTCAATAAAAATAATACTTCGTTACAGCACTAATACAAGATTCCCTTTTTTATGGCCTTGTTCAATATATTGATGGGCTTTTGATACCTCATCCATCGTATAACATTTATCTATAACAGTAGACACAGTTTCATTTTTAATTAATAAGGTAAGCTCGTCGAGCAATAATCGAAGTTCAGGCAAAGGCAATGTGCCTGTAGCGGAAAACTTCGCTTTTTTTGACCCTATGAACGAAGTCTTTAACATCTGTATTAATAATTGGCAACTAAGCACTGGCGAGATAAAACGCCCTGTTTTTAACAAAGAACGTTTACAGTCAGCAAAGGTGCGTTTACCAACAGTATCGTAAATAACATCGTAACGTTGGCCATTTTTAGTAAAATCAGTTTTTGTATAGTCAATAGTCTTATCAGCCCCTAACGAGCGCACCATTTCAGCATTGTTAGCACTACAAACAGCAGTAACTTGTGCCCCTAAACGTTTAGCAATTTGTATCGCTGCACAACCTAAACTACCAGACGCGCCATTAATAAGAATGTGTTCTCCTTGTTGAAGTTTGCCAACGTTTCTTAAAAAATGTAATGACGTTAAAGCGCCATCACATAATGGTGCAGCTTGCTCATAAGTTATGTTGTTTGGTTTAGGTGCGATCATGCCGTCTTCTGCAATACATAAATACTCAGCATTAGAGCCTGAACTAAATACACTCTCGCCAAATACTTGATCACCAACGTTAAACAAAGTCACTTTATCTCCAACGGCTTCAATAACACCTGCAAAACCAGTCCCTGTAATTGGATATTTAGGTTTACTTAAACCAATAAATAATCGCCCTATATATGGTGTTCCTTGTCGCATCATCGTATCGGCAGTAGTAATACTTGCGGCAACTATTTTTACAAGAACTTCATTTTCTTTTGGGGTTGGCTTTTCGCTTTCTTGTAATTGCAAAACATCCGGCGAACCGTATTTAGTACAGATAATAGCTTTCATTTAATTATTCATTAAGTCTAGAATATCGCAATCCTACCCTATACAATATTAAATGGACATTGAGTAAATTTGCATTGCAAGTATACATTTTTGTATAGTTGTTTTTTCTCTGTTTTTCAGATGATTATTTAAATGGCATTAGGGTTCAATATGACGGATTGGCGGTCGATAAAATTTGATTGGAATAGAGCACGGGCATTTCTTGTTACCGTAGAAGAAGGTTCGTTATCAGCCGCCGCACGGGCGTTAAATATGACCCAACCCACACTGAGTCGCCAAGTTGCCGCACTTGAGCAAGAGCTAGGCTCAGTACTTTTTGAGCGAGCAGGCCAAGGATTAATATTAACATCTAGCGGTTTAGCGTTAGTTGAGCACGTTCGCGCCATGGGAAATGCTGCCAGTCAACTATCCCTTGCTGCCAATGGTCAATCGCAATTAATAGAAGGGACTATTTGTATATCAGCAAGTGAAGTGCATTCCGCATTTTGGCTACCGCCAATTATTGCTAAATTACGTCAGCTAGAACCAAAAATAGACATTGAGATTATTGCCAGCAATCAGGTAAGTGACTTAAGGCGCCGTGAAGCAGATATTGCCATTCGTAATTTTCGGCCAACACAACCTGACTTAATTGCTAAAAAAATTAAAGATGTTAATGCCCGACTTTATGCCACACCACAATATATTCAACAATTAGGCAAGTTAGAATATCCTGAAGATTTAAACAGCGCTGATTTTATTAGTATTGATGGTACGGGCATGTACCAAGATGGTTTAAACTCTTTAGGATTAACACTTACAAAGAAAAACTTCCCCATTCTTACGGAAAACTATATCACTCATTGGCAATTAGTAAAACAGGGTTTAGGCATAGGTATTATGCCAGAAAATATTGGCGATTCTGAACCCTTAGTACAACAAGTATTACCAACATTGCCAGCCATTGAATTTCCCATATGGCTAACAACACACCGCGAACTAAATACCAGTAGACGAGTACGAATAGTATTTGATTTACTCGCTAAAGAGCTTGCCGTTAACTAACGTTGGGTTAAGTAGTTTGGTATTTAACTCGCTGAAGTATCACTGATAATACCTACAATCACTTTCCCTAAAATACCGACTATAGGCCCTACAGCCCAAACAAGGCCAACTTCGTGAATATCGAGCCCGTATTGAGTGGTTAGCACCCACTGAGCACCGATATTTACACCGATAATGCAAACCCCATCGCCGTGGCGGGTAGACTTAATAAAATATAAAAAGGATTGGTGAGTTTACGTCGTATCGATGACATAAATTTTCTCGCCTAAAGTACTACAAACACCTTAAAGCAAAAAATGATTTAGCCTATTAATGCAAAAAAGGTAACGTTGATTATTTATTATCAACGTTACCTTTCCTTAAAGTAGCCAACAAGATGCTTCATACGTATTCAATGTATAAACTAGGAGTTTTCTTAAGCTTTTTCTTAAGCTTTTTCTTAAGCTTTTTCTTAAGTAAGGGCTTAAGGAACTGATTGACCATTTCTGGCTTCAAGTAAGCGATACCAATCTTCACGTGAATAGTCTAATTCCAGAGCCTTTTTAGCGGCAATAATACGCTCGGGTGTCGTAGAGCCAATAATTGGACAAATATTCGCAGGATGTTTTAACAGCCATGCAAGCACCACTTGCCATGGTTGACATTGATGTTTTTCAGCTTGTTTGTTTAATTCATTCTCGATACGTAATTCATCATTAACTGAAAAGGTATTACCCCATGCAGAATAGGCGACACCACCTAACGGACACCAAGCAATAGGCGTTATGTTATGCAGCTGACACTGATCTAACGTGCCATCAAGCAAACTATCAATATTGTGAATATTAATTTCGACTTGATTTGTCACCAAGGGCATCGACATTGCTGATTTTAATAACTCAACTTGTGATGGTTTAAAGTTACTAACACCAAAATGTTTAACTTTGCCACTGGCTTTTAATAAGGCAAACGTTTGTGCAACCTCATCAGCATTAAAGAGGTAGTCAGGTCGATGTAATAAAAACATGTCCAAGCGATCAGTTTGTAAACGCGCTAAAATACCATCAACACTATCAAGGATATATTTTTCGCTAAAATCGTATCGCGTTGGAGCATAAGAATTTTCATCATTTTTAGGACGAATTCCTGCTTTTGAAGTAATAATCAATGTATCTCTTAGTTCTGGAGATTCTTTTAATACTTCACCAAACAAACTTTCTGATGCGCCACCACCATAGATATCGGCATGGTCAAAATGATTATAACCTGCGTCAATTGCAGTCCTTATTGCTAACTTACCTTTTGCACGATCATCTGCAGTATTATTACCCGAAATACGCATACAGCCATAAATAAGGCGTGATGAGTTTAAATTTGTTTGTTTAAAATTTATTTGTTCCATATTATAACCTTAAGCCAATCTGCTGATATTTATATTACGTCAAAGAGTCTAAAAATTCTTGATGCGTTGGTAACTTTTCTACGGTGCGATGTATTAAGGTTTTTAAATTAGCCATTAAATCATCTATTTGTTCCTTGGATAAAGCATCTACTAAAGGGTGATGATCTTCAGGTATATTGCCTTGACCTATCATGACTTGTTGCCAAGCAATTTCGGTAAATAAATCATCTGGGTTACAAAATACTTTACCTGTTTTTTTAAATAATTGAATCTTATTAAGTAATGACTCGGGCACGTCCATGCGTTGACAAGCACGCCAAAATTCACTATCGCCGCGACTGTTTAGCTTGTAATGAAGAATAATAAAATCACGAATGCCTTCAGCTTCCAGTTTTGATTGGCGATTAAACTCATCAACCTCTTCGATATTAATGCCATGATGTGGAAAGAACTTTAATAAACGAATGGCTGCTGTTTGTATTAAGTGTATGTTAGTTGATTCCAGTGGTTCAAAGAAACCACTGGATAAACCAATGGCAATAACATTTTTATGCCACTGTTTACGGCGACGACCCGTTTGAAAAGGGATCACTTTTGGCTCTGCTAAAGGTTTGCCATCAAGATTTTTTAATAATAACGCTTTAGCTTCATCATCACTCATGTGTTTACTAGAATAAACCAAACCATTACCGGTTCTATGCTGTAGTGGAATTCGCCATTGCCAACCAACTTTATGGGCAGTAGAACGTGTATAAGGTTCAATATTATCAGTTTTTTCACAAGGTATTGCGATGGCTCGATTACAAGGCAACCAATGTGAATAATCCTCATAGCCTGTACTAAGGGTTTTTTCTATTAATAAGGCTGCGAGACCCGTGCAATCGATAAATAAGTCGCCTGTAATGGTAGTGCCATCTTCAAGTATTAAGCTTTCAACAAAGCCTGATTTGTTATTTTGAATGACTTGGGTGATAGTACCTTCAATTCGTTTAACACCCATACCTTCCGCGTGTTTTCTTAAAAACTTAGCATATAAACCAGCATCAAAATGATAAGCGTAGGCAAGACCGGGTAAGTTAGTATTCGGAATATTGTTAAAGGCAGCAAACTTATTTTGTTTGGCTGCTTGGTAGTTTAATGAATAATCCCAAAAACTAGTGTCGTTTTTTTCTTCACTTACTTTGATTCCACTTTCTAATTGTTGTGCGCGTAACCAAAAATGATGAAAATCACAGAAAGGGAACTTTTTCCCAACACTGCCAAAAGCATGCATATAACTATCACCAACTTGGTTCCAGTTATTAAACTCTATACCCAATTTAATGGTGCCTTGGGTGGCTTTAATAAAGGCTTTTTCATCTATACCAATGGCACTGTTAAAGTTAACGATAGGCGGAATAGTGGCTTCACCCACACCGACAATGCCTATTTTGTCAGATTCAACTAAAGTAATTTTAAGGCTTTTACCTAATATCTTTACTAATAGTGACGCCATCATCCAGCCAGCAGTACCACCACCGACAATAACGACATGTTCAATTTTTTTTTGAGTTTTACTTTGAATGTTCGCTTGAGCATTGTTTTGCTGCATCATATTTCTCGACTATTATCACGACTATTTTAACTTATTTCTAAAGAAAAAAACCCCTGTAATATACTATCACAAGGGCTTTTATTTATAGGAAGTAACTAAAAAACTTACATTTTATAACTAAAACCCAATAAGTAACTGCTACCATAATCTTGATAATCTCGTACTTGCAATGCATTATCACCTTGTAAAGATGTGAACGGCTCTTCAGTTAAGTTATAACCTTGTAAGAAGATTGATAAACCGTCTAAGCTTTCAAAACCACCTTCTCCGAAGTCATAACCAATTTGTGCATCCCAAATTGTTTCGCCAACAACATCGACTTGCACAGTATTGAATCCTAAACCGTAAACCTCACCTTTAAAAGAATCACGTTTACGCATGCTAGCACGTGCTGAGAAACCATTTTTATCATAATAAAAAGTGGCACTGGTAATGCTGTCTGATAAACCAGGTAACTCGTAATCTTCGTCATTTTGATCTTTCATATCAGATTCAATACCGGTATAGCTCGCAATGATACCGAAACCATCGAGGTGCTCAGATATGATATTAAACGGTACGGTTGCTGAAAGTTCATAACCCCAAAGAGCACCGTCACCGCCATTTACTTTACCTTTACCAGTACCCGTACTGGTTGCTGGAATCTGGCCTGTCGATGGATTAGCAACCCCCGTTAAGTCGACTTCATAACTTCCGTCAAAAATCCAGTTTTGTAAATCTTTATGAAATAGTGCCACCGCGAAATAACCTTCGTCACTGAAATAATTTTCATAAGATAAATCAATGCCAAGCGCTTCTTTAGGCTCTAATGATGGATTACCACCTTCAACTTCCCACATGTTACCGTTTTCATCAGGGCGCTGATTATATTTAGCGCCAAATGAAGAGTTCATTTCATCTAAACGCGCACGAGAAATAGTTTGTGCTGCGCCAAAGCGTAAGGTTTGACTATCATCAATTTGCATTGATAAGTTAAGGCTAGGTAAGAAGTGGCTGTAATCATGGCTAACATCTGTAGGTTCTGTAACCACTAAGCCATCCACGGTATTAAAGGCACTACCTTGTGATGATTGGTCAGTATAAACGTAACGTACACCAAAGTTACCAATTACTGGCATACCAGCAATTTCAGTAGCAATTTCAGCTTGTACAAACGCTGATAGTACTTTTTCATTTACTGTCCAAGATTTAGTTGCGTGTGTTGTATTCGTTAAGCTTTCTTGCATTAAGTTATAGTAGCCATCATTAATCAAACCCATAGTGTCATAAGCGATCATATTGCCCATACCAATAAAGTCTAGACTAGTGCTGCCTAAACGATACTCTTCTGGTACTGATTGCATGCCCGGATTATCAGGATAGCTAAAGCTACTTAAAGTCATAAAGTAACCTTCAGATTTTTTTGTTTTCTCACGTTCACGATAAGCAACGCCGTAAGTAATATCAGTGATGAAATCTGAATCAATTTCTTGAGTAGCTGCAAATTTTAATGATGTTAATTCATCATCAATACTTGGCGTATTAATGAAACCATCTTGCAATTGGTTTTCGTATTCAGTACCCGTAACACCGTATTGGTCATTAAGTGCACCACTCCAACCCCAACTTAATGGACCACCCAATTGAATTAGGTTGAAATCACTATAATCTAGACCATGAGTGAAAGTAGCACCCGTATTACCTGAATCAAAGGTATAACCTAAATCATCGCCTGCGCCACGACTATCACCACGACCTGTACCTGAGTAACTTTCAACACTGTAAACATCACGTTCAACTTTTGAATAACTGACATCAAAGTCTAACGTCCACTTGTCGCTAACAGCCCAATTAGTATTAAAACCTAAAGACAGTAATTGCGCATCACGCTCTTCATAGTCATTACGCACCACTACACGTTGATCTTGCGTGATAGCGCTAGTAACAAAACCCGTTGCTGAATCAATTACTGCGGTATCACCAGAGATAGACCCTTGACCCCAAGCAAACGGAACTTCGATACCTCGTAGAACTTTGGTGTCTAAAAAGTCAACATAAAGAGCATCAAAAGTCATCTTCATGTCATCTCTTGGTGCCGCTTCAATAACTAACATCGCTGAGTCACGCTCTAATGTAGAAGAACGAACAAACGGCTTAGCACCACCTAAGATAGAGCCTTCAGAGCCATCTTCATAAGTAAACGTTGGGTAACCCCAAGAGTTCCAACGTTTTTCCTGGTTTGGTGAAGTCATAGTGGTATAAGCAAAAGCGACACCTAACGTATCATCTGCAAACTGATCCATGTAGAAAAAGGTGCCTTTAAAGCCTGAGTCATCACCATCAGGGTTTAATTTATCAAAGCTCGTTTTTTCATAAACTCCATTAAATTGAATAACGCGACCATCTTGGTTTAGTGGTTTAATGGTTTGTAAATCAATTACACCGGCGATTCCTTCGCCTTCAAGGCTGGCATTGGGTGTTTTATAAACGGTCACACCGCTCATAATTTCAGAGGGATAAAGATCAAATTCAACGCCGCGGTTATCACCAATAGAAACTTGCTCACGACCATTTAAAGTGGTGCCACTTTCATTTTCACCAAAACCACGAATACTTACTTTACTCGCTCGGCCATCAATACGCTGTGCAGCAAGGCCTGGTAAACGAGCAATAGATTCAGCAATAGAAGAATCAGGTAATTTACCGATATCTTCTGCTGAAATAGCTTCAACTACGTTTGATGAATAACGTTTTAAGTTAATAGACTCAACAACACTTTTACGAAAGCCTGTTACTTGAATGACTTCAACTTCTTTCTCTGCATTTTTATCGGCTACTTTAGTTTCTTCAGCAGCGAATGCTTGTACATTTATTGCCATTAAGCCGCTTGATAGTATCGCTAAGGCGATTTTATTTGGTGTAAACTTTAACATTGTTGGTCTCTCCCCCAGTTCATCCATGTTTAATTATTTTCCAGTATTCCGACACTGAATTAATAAATTTATATTTTATATATCCACTCTAATTTGTGGATGAATCTAATATAAAGGGCACTATTGCAGATGAATACATGCTGCATACGTATTCATAATTTGCTATAAATTATTGGATATCTCTTTCATAGACCTATAAAAATACAATTTATGAATAATTAGAGAACAATCAGGTTTCATTTCGTGATTATCGTTCATTTTAGCATGTATAATAAATACCATTAAAATCAAATAGATAATATAGATATTTATTTTTATAAGGAAATAAATATTGTAAGGTATACGGCTGAGACCAATATTAAATTTGCTAGAAGAGAAAGTTTAAAGTAAGCGTTTATCAATACTGAATACGTATGTAATAATTATGACTCTATTTTATGAAAGGGCTTACAATAGAGAGATACTCAATCAATAATTTATTCAGCGGTATTTATTCAACGGTATTCACGTAAGCCTTTTGATTAACAATGAGGTCAAAAACTACATATTAAAATTACTCTGACGATTATTATTCCAATCAATGAGCTTATTAGCTGGCATAGGTTTAGCAATGTAATAACCCTGTGCAACGTCACACCCCATTCCTACAAGTAAATCATATATAGCTTTATCTTCAATCCCCTCAGCAACCACTTCCATATGTAATTTATGTCCCAGCATGATGCAGGTTTCAACAATCGCAAAGCTATCATTATTTTTATCCATATCAGCAACAAAAGACTGATCAATCTTTAGTTCTGTAAATGGAATTTTATGTAACTGCGAGAGTGAAGAAAAACCGGTACCAAAATCATCAATAGATAAGTGAACCCCTTTTAGTCGAAGCCGAGTTAATATATCTAATGAAAGTGTTAAATTTCCCATTAATGCACTTTCAGTGACTTCCAAGACCAACATTGATGGCGGTATTTTATGACGATTCATTAGCTCATTTAATTGCTCAGGTAAATTTAATGTGGTGATATTTTGAGCGGAAATGTTAACAGATACTTTAATATCGCTTCCTTGACGCCGCCAATGTTCAATTTGAATAATGACGATATTGGTAATTTCTTCCGTTAATACGCCAATAACTCCGGTATCCTCAGAAAGCTGAATAAATTTATCGGGAAATATTAAACCATGCTCGGGGTGTTGCCAACGTACTAACGCTTCAACTCCAGAAAGAGCACTACTCTTCATGTTAATTTGCGGTTGATAATGTAGTACAAATTCGTTGTTTTTAATGGCCGTCAATAAATCTTCTTTATTTGGTTGAAAGTTAACGGTTGTTGTAGGCTTAGAGGACGACGTTGTCGTATTGATACTTTTAATATTCTCACTGCATATTTTTGACAGTACCGTTGCTAGTAGCTCGGTAAGTTCATCAATTGATATTGGTTTAGTAAATTGCCCTTCAAGTTTCAAACCATAATCAAAGGCTAGTCGCTCTGCAGAATGTAAAACACTTTGGTCATAACCACTAATCAATATTATACGTGCGGTACTGTTCTTTTCAGCTAAGTTTCTTAGCACTTCAATGCCATCAACTCCTGGCATCATTAAATCAAGTAATACCACATCGTCATCATCAACTTTGTGCTCAATAAAATCCCCAGCATCATTAAATACAGTGACACTCTTAAACAGAGGTTCCGCAATAATACTTAGCAGTTCACATGTTAAAGTATCATCATCAACAATATATAAGTGACTCATGACAACCTCCTTTATCTACTGCGCTAAACATGCTTGAATTCCTTTCAATAGGGTCACAATACTATAAGGCTTAGTGACCATCTGCAAAGAAGCCATCCGATGCATATTCTGCTCAGCCAGATCTCTTTGAAAACCACTTGCCAATAATATTTTTACATTAGGATAAAGCATAGTCACATTATCGGATAATTCATAACCATTCATCTTCGGCATAATGACATCGGTAACCATTACATCAATTTTTTGATTTCGTAAAATATCAAGTGCAGCTTCACCACTTAGTGCGGTATAAACGCTAAACCCTTTTTCGGTAAGCATTTCTTGAGCAAGTTCACACAACTGAGGTTCATCATCAACGACAAGAATCACTTTAGAAGTATCAAATGCCATTAAGTCATTATTCACCTGAAGATCTTTTACTTCTTTCTTATTAATCTGTGATGTACATGGAAAATAGAAAATAAAGTTACTGCCGATATTAATAACAGATTCAACTTTTATTGCCCCTCCTGACGAATGAACAAAACCGTAAACTTGAGAGAGCCCTAGCCCTGTACCTTCATCGCCTTTGGTAGTAAAGAAAGGTTCAAATATCTTTTCTCTATCGTCACTACTCATACCATAACCAGTATCCTCAATACTCAATACGACATATTTCCCTTTGACTAATTCTGTATGCTCAAGATCATCATCGGCCAAAATAATGTTATCTGTTTTAATGGTAATATCACCACCATGAGGCATTGCTTGCATCGCATTGATACATACGTTGAGTAACATGTCATCGAAAGAATTGATGTCGATATTCACATCCCATAGTTCTTCATTCAGTTCTAATTTCAAATGGATCAATGCCGTGAGCGATCTATTTAAAATATCCTCTTGAGATACAATAAGTTGATTAATATTAATAATGTTTTTATGGGCATGTTTCTTCTTAGAAAAAGATAATAGTTTCCGGGTAAGATCAGCGCCTCGCTGTCCAGCAATAGTAATATTTTTCACATAATGAGCCAGTTTGGGTTGATCTTTTAATTGTTTATCAAGTACTTCGCAGTAACCTAAAATAACACCCAACATATTATTAAAGTCGTGAGCTATACCACCGGTTAACTTACCTAAAGCATCCATCTTTTGTACTCTGAGCGCTTGTTTTTCTTGAGTTTTAAGTTGACTTAAATCTTGGCAAGTACCAACAAATCTGCGTTGATTACTTTTATCCTGAGGAAGTTCTGAAACATATAACTGTAATGGGAAAGTACTTGAATCTTTGCGTAAACCCTCCACTTCTCGACCACGACCAATTATTTTTTTCTTTCCTGTGGTTAAATAACGAAGGAGATAGTTATCATGATGTTCACTGTACTCTTCTGGCATCAATATTTTAACATTGCGCCCTATTATTTCACTTTTAATATAACCAAATAACCTTTCACCGGAATTATTTATACTTTGTATAAGCCCTTTTTCATCAATAGTGATAACGGCATCAACTAAACTGCCAAGAATATGATCTTGTTCAACCTTCTGAGCAATAATTTGATCATCTCGATACTTTTGTTGAGTAATATCCCGCGCATTAATAACCACGCCTGTTATCGCTTTATCCTCATTTTTGTATGGGCTACAGGTAATATCTAGATACTTTTTCCCAACCGCTTGAAATTCCGCCCACATTTGTAAAGAGTTGGTATCTCCAATTAAACTGCGATTTATATTTCTTTTTAGGTATTCACTGAAGTTACGTTTACCGATGATGGAACTTACTGTTTCCCCCAATAATTGTTCAATTCTTAAATCAAAGTGAGATAAAAAAGAGTTGTTTGCTGCTTTAAATTGATAGGCTTTGTCAATTAACGCAATTAAGTCAGAAGAACTTGATAAAATGTATTTATATTGCCTTAAGTACTCATCTTTTTCTTTGCGTTTTGTGATCTCTCGTACAAATGCACCAATAATTGCTTCATCAAGATTTTCAGAAGTATTAAGTAAAAAAGCTTGTATTTCAACAGGCACTAAGTCACCATTTTTATGAATATATTCTTTTTCATATAAATCTGTATAACCTCGTTCAACCAACAGTTTTCCATGAGTCTCACTTTCCCATTTAACCCACCTATCAGGCGTTAAGGTTCGCCATGACTGCTCAAGTAACTCTTCACAACTATAACCCAACATTTTTGCATACGCAGGATTAGGGTTTAAGATTTGACCATTGCCTTTGTTAATGACGTAGCCGTCTCTTGATAAATTAAAAAGGCTTTTATAATTTCTTTCAGTATCGGTAAGAGTTTTCAATAAGTCATGTGTTTCCGTAATATCCCTCATCACAATAACCATACCGTCAATTAAACTATTGTGATAAATAGGTGAAACTGAAAAGTTAACAATAAATTCGCAATGATTTTCGGTCTTTAATATAGCTTCAAAGCTCTTACTTCTTTCTTGCCCTAACAGTACTCGTTCAAAGGGCTCGGTAAGTGCTGATTTATCATCAAGGTGATAAAGTCGTAAGACTTTATTAACCGTTATCTGGTGAGCATCTTTTTTCTGCCACCAAGTTAAGCGCTCTGCCGCAGGATTCATTTTTGATATATGACCGTTTTTATCCGTAGCAATAATGCCCTCAGCGACACTATTTAATAGGATGTTTAGGTGTTCATGACTGTTATGTAGCTCTTCGTGCACTGTATTAAGCCAGTTAGTCATATGATGAAAAGAACTCATTAGCGCATTTAATTCATCCTTTTCTGAGAGCTCTTGCACTGATTGGCCATTATCTAAAAGAAATTTATTGGCAACTATTTTTAAATGATGAATTCTTAAACCTATGGAAGAATGAAAATAATAGGCAAGCATCATTGCGACAATAATTAAGAGTAAAACAATAGGTGCTAAAGCCCAAAATAATGACCGTTCTTTGTCATTGATAAACAGTGTTTTACTATATTGTAATAATAAATAACCGCCTTGTTCTTTAAGAGGAATAGGCTCTGCGGCTAATTGGGGTAAAATAGGCGCTAATGCAAAAATATACTGATTATTATCAGCAGTCCATATTTCGGTTTTTAACAAATCTTTTGCTAATTCTTTTTTTAAAAGGAGCGTTTCATTTAGCTTTCCTGGAAATATAAAAGTGCTATATTCACCAATAAAACTAGAATTTTTTGATGCGACAATGACATTGTCATGGTCAAAAACAAGTGCCTGAATTAGATCTCGTTTTGAATCTAATAAGGTCATTGCATGGTTTAATTGCTGCTGGGCTTTTTGATGGTATAAATACGAAACACTGTTCTGCAATATTGAAATATCATCCGTTATATTATCTTGTTGTTCTTCAATAAACTGATTTGAAAAATAAGCTGAAATATAAAAGTAACTAAGCGCTGCAACCAATAAAATTGCGGAGATGATAATTAAGCTGAGCCGAGCACTCATTACATAAGAGAATGGTTTATTAGGCATAACTATCACCTAAAGTATCACCTACAACATAACTTACTCCGAGTATAGGCTTGAGAAAATCATTATGATTTAACTTATTGTCCATTTAAGCCATATCCTTTTTTATTATTTTTAAAAGTGCAGAGGTTTTTATTGGTTTATCAAAACAGGCTTCCGCCCCTAACTTTATAATCTGTTTTTTTTCTTGTGCTGAGGCATTACCAGAAATGGCAATAACTCGCACATCAGCATAAGGATTTCCCTGCCCAGCTTTAATACTTTTACATACTTGGAAACCATTTAAGTGCGGCATTTTTATATCAAGTAAAATAATATCAGGCATAAAACTAAGTAGCTGGGTCGCTACATCAAAGCCGTTTAAACTTACTTTAATTTGCACATCAACAAGCTCATTAACTAACAGCTCTTTTAACATCTGAGCATATGATTCTTCATCGTCGACAATTAATATTTTTAAAGGTGAATCATCATTACCTACAGCAACAAGCTCTATATCATTCTCTTTGGCAAATGAGTGAATATCTTCTACCTTAAAACGGCGATGTCCACCAATCGTTGTAGTCGCCTTTAACGCTCCTTTTTCAGCCCAGAGTCTGATAGTTTCAGTTGAAACCATCAACATCTGTGCAACTTGTTTAGGCGATAAATATTTTTTAGCTGAAGGCATAGTTTTCACAAAATAAAAGTGAGTAAAATGAGAGCTAATCTCTAATAAAAGTTAAGCATAAATTGGGGATTTTGCGAATTTTGCGTTTTTTGCGTTTTTTGTGACTTATACCCGTTCCACTTGAAGATGCAGTTTCAGAGTTAAGCTAGGAAATCAGATCAAGGCGCGATACGAAGTTAATGGTTATTCCCTTAACAAGTATCGCAACGCTGGACTGGTTTTCTAGCTTAGCTCCCTTCGGGCAAGCCGATAAAGGGTCATCTCCTGCGTTATTGATTTAGACAAGGGAATAACCATTCTCTTCAATCAATGCCTTATACCTGACCCTTTCTCGACTTGCTGAAATCTGTATCTTCAAGTGAAGCGGGTATATATATAAATTAAGTAGGGCGATATTCTTAAACAAGGAGCGTTTTGTAGAATGAATACGTATGTAGATTTGAATGGAAGCTTTGCTAATACTCAAGAGCTAGGTAAATTAATAAATACTGATTATCAATTACTTGAGTTTTTATGTTCCGCTTTATAATGCTATTTTCATTTGCTATATCAATTATCACCTTGGCAGCTTGTCAAAGTGATCTTCTTGTTGCCAATAATAGAGCGACTCAGACTCCGTTAACTAAAATAACTAAAATAAGTGAAATAAGTGAAATAAGTGAAACTAATTTTGCTGCCCATTGGCTAAGCCAAACGTTATTAGTATTACCCAAAGAAAACAGTTATTCACATCATGAATTAATATCTGAATATAAAGATATAAAGAAAACTATTATCTTAACTCCAACCAAAGAGAATAAAAATAGTACTAGTATCCCTACGTACTTAAAGGGGTTCTCGGCATATCAGGTTAATTTAAGTAGAAGTGAAATTAAGCAGTGGTTAAAAACAAAACTTTATGTGGTTTCATCTAGTGAAAGCAGAGTAGCTAAACAGATATCATATGTACAAAGCGCGGCCCTACTTGATAATTTATATACAAAAAACTCTGGTGATGCTAATGAAATCAAAGACTTTGGTGCAACGATTAAAAAAAATAGCATTCAATTTAAACTTTGGGCGCCCACGGCAATTTCAGTAACCTTACTCACCTTTAATGCAAACAAAAAACATCTAAACTCAATCGACATGAGTGAAGATACAAAGACTGGCAGCTGGTCGACAAATATCTCTCTGATCCATGCTGACATTTATTACCAATATCAAGTTGTAATTTATCATCCTCAAGCTCAAAAAGTACTTAAGGTTATTAGCACTGATCCTTACTCATTAAGTCTATCAGCCAATAGTACATATTCCCATGTTATTGATTTAAACCATAACAAAACAAAACCGGATGGATGGCAAAAGCAGCAAGATGTTTTAATAGATAATCCTGAAGACAATATTTTTTATGAAACCCATATTAGAGATTTTAGCGCTCACGACCCTTTTCTTTCAACGCAAAGTCATAGTGGAAAATACAAAGCTTTTAGTGAAAAAAATAGTGCAGGGATTAAACATTTAAAATCGCTGCAACAAGCAGGAATTAACAACATTCATTTATTACCTACATTTGATATGGGTACCGTCAATGAAGATGCTGCCAAGATATTAGACCTTAACGATCCACTGAGTAAATTATGCTCTTTATTATCAGAAAATAGTCTATGTGATAAAAAGTTAGACAAATCACAAAGTATTAATACTTACTTAAAATCATTACCTAAAGATGATAGCCAACGCCAACAAGTCATCTCATCATTTCGTGAAATAGATAACTATAATTGGGGATATGATCCCTTTCACTATACTGTGCCGGAAGGAAGTTACGCACTAAATCCTGAAGGTAGCGCTCGTATACTTGAATTTAGAGAAATGATCCTAAGTATTCACAACTTGGGTTTTAGAGTGATCATGGATGTTGTTTATAATCATACTCATCAAGCGGGTCTAAAACCGACAGCAGTACTTGATAAACTTGTCCCTAATTATTATCACCGTTTAGACCCAATAACAGGCGCAATATCGCAATCAACCTGTTGTGATAATACCGCGACAGAACGTGTGATGATGGCAAAATTGATGACTGACTCATTAGTTGTTTGGGCAAAAGAATACAAAATTGATGGTTTTCGTTTTGATTTAATGGCGCATCAACCCAAAAGTGTCATGCTAAAAGCTCGTCAAGCGGTACAAGCCGTAGACCCCGATACCTATTTTTATGGTGAAGGTTGGAATTTTGGAGAAGTAGCGAATAATCAACGCTTTATTCAAGCAAGTCAACTTGAACTAGGCGGCACACAAATAGGCACTTTTACGGATAGATTACGAGATGCAGTGCGTGGCGGTGCTTTTAGTGCTCAAGGTAGTGACATCAGAAAAAGCCAAGGTATTGGTAATGGTTTAGTCACCTTTCCTAACGAGCTAAATGACAATGAACTAAATAACAAAGAACTTAGCGATGGAAAGCTTAATCAAGTAAAGTCACTACAAAGTTATTACCTGTTTGCCGACCAACTACGTATCGGCTTAGCAGGTAACCTCGCTAACTTCCCGTTAATTAATGCTCAAGGAAAACAGGTTCTAGGCAAAGATATTCCTTATGGCGAGCAACCAACAGGCTATGCATTAGACCCCGCAGATACTATCAATTATGTGTCCAAACATGATAATCAAACTTTATGGGACAATAATCAATATCGCCTGCCTTTTAATACATCAACATCAGACAGAGTCAGGTTTCATCTACAAAGTTTATCATTTGCAATATTAGCGCAAGGCATTCCATTTTTACATATGGGCTCAGAACTACTACGTTCAAAATCGTTTTTACGTGATAGCTATGATTATGGTGATTGGTTTAACAAGGTCGATTTTACCATGTCAGACAATAACTATAATGTTGGTTTACCACCAGCAGATAAAGACCAAGCAAACTGGTCACTAATTAAAGAAATTTTGGATAAAAATCAGCAACGTGATCATGTTAGTTCTGCAGACATACAATTTAGTAGTACTGTTTTTAAAGAGTTTATAAAAATAAGAATGAGTTCACCGCTTTTCAGGTTAACTAACGCTAATGAAATCATAAAGCGTGTAAAATTTCATAATACCGGACCACAACAACAAATGGGATTAATTGCGATGACACTAGATGATAGTGACGACGCTAATATTTTAGATAAAAATTATAGTCAGATATTGGTGGTATTTAATACCAGCACAAAAAGTAAAGTAGTTAATTCTAATGATCTAAACAGCCAAAACTATCAATTACACTCAATACAAAGTCAAGGTGTAGACGATGTTGTTAAATCTAGCGAGGTAACACCTGTTGGTTTTGTAATACCGCCATTAACAAGCGCTATTTTTGTAAAGCATCGTCAGCTCTTGCCATAAATTAGCTGAATACGTATGCAAGCACTCTATAAATTTCCACCAGTCGTTTATGCTAATAGCTATTTTATTAATCGCTCTTTTATTGGAAGTGAATGTGAAAAAAATAATAATATCAGTGGCCTTGTTATGCTCTTTGGCAACCAACGCCCAGTCTGTAAAAGTCAGTTCTCCCGATGGAAAAATAGTTGTCACCATCAATGATGAACAAAAACCTAGCTATCAAATAAATTTAGAAAATGAAACTATCATCATGCCTTCTCGCCTTGGTATGGCTTTTAAAAAAGTAGCAAGCTTTGGTGATGGCTTCAAAATTCAATCACTATCAAAAAACTCCGTTAATAATTCATGGCAATTACCATGGGGAGAACGACAAACAGTACAAGATAACCATAATGAGTTGTTGATCACTTTTGGAAAAAACAGAATAAATGCAAATACCTTTAATCTTCGTTTTCGCGTATTTAATGATGGCGTAGGTTTTCGTTATGAAGTACCCAAACAACAAGGGCTTTTAGATGTTGAAATAACCAATGAATTTACTGAATTCACCATAGCAAAACCTAAACAAGCAACAGCGTGGTGGATACCAGCACGGGGCTGGAACCGCTACGAATACGTTTACAATACAACGGATGTCGAAACTGTTGATCGCGCTCATACACCTTTTACCTTTAAATTAGACTCAGGTACACACGTTAGTATTCATGAAGCCGCTTTAGTTGACTATGCAGCAATGACTATTAATCAAAAACGACCTGGCATATTAAAAGCCGATTTAACACCTTGGTCCGATGGTGTATTAGTTAAGACAAAAACAGATTTCAAAAGCCCATGGCGCACCATTCAAATCAGTAAAGATGCGGTGGGTTTACTCAACTCAAACCTTATTTTAAACCTTAACGAGCCAAATAAGTTAGGTGATGTATCTTGGGTTAAACCGGGGAAATATGTGGGTATTTGGTGGGGTATGCACATCAATACCAATACTTGGGGCAGCGGTGATATCCACGGCGCAACGACTAGCGAAACTAAAAGATACATGGATTTTGCCGCAGAGCATAGTTTTTCAGGTGTATTAGTAGAAGGTTGGAATATTGGCTGGGATGGCGACTGGTACAACAATGGTGATGTTTTTAATTTCACCAAAGCTTATGATGATTTTGATTTAAAAGAAGTTACCACGTATGGCGCATCAAAGGGCGTGCGTTTAATTGGTCACCATGAAACTTCAGGCAATGTCACTAATTATCGTAACCAAATGAGTGATGCCTTTGCATTGTATGAACAACATGGCGTCACACAAGTAAAAACAGGTTATGTTACCGATGGCGGCGATATCAAGCGTATTGATGAAAATGGAATTATTCGCAAAGAATGGCACGATGGTCAGTTTATGGTTAATGAATATCTGCACAGCGTGACCGAAGCAGCCAAACATGAAATTAGTATTAATACCCATGAGCCAATCAAAGATACCGGTTTACGTAGAACATATCCAAATTGGATTGCTCGTGAAGGTGCTCGTGGTCAAGAATTTAACGCTTGGGGCACACCACCAAATCCTCCTGAACATACCACTATTTTACCTTTTACACGGATGTTGGCAGGCCCGATGGACTTTACGCCCGGTATTTTTGATCTAGGTTTTAATGGCTTAGGCGCTGATACTAATCGTCCACAAACAACCTTGGCAAAACAGCTCGCGCTATATGTGGTGCTATATAGCCCAATTCAAATGGCTGCCGATTTACCCAAAAATTATCAAGCTAATCTCGCCGCTTTTCAGTTTATTAAAGATGTACCAACGGATTGGCAAGAAAGTAAAGCGATAGCTGGTGAAGTTGGTGAGTACGTTGTTTTTGCACGCCAAGAACGTCATGGTGATGACTGGTATGTGGGCGCACTTACCGATGAAAATGCACGGGAACTAACTTTTAAATTAAGCTTTCTTGATAAAAATAAAAAATATCAGGCACAAATATACCGCGATGGTAAAAATGCTGAATGGATTAATAACCCATATGAAATGATCATCGAAGATAAAAATGTAAGTTTTTCTGATTCATTAACAATTCCTTTAGCTACCAGTGGCGGCGTTGCTATCCGGTTTAAAGCATTAAACTGATGCAACTAAGAACAAAAATAAACGCTTTTAGTATTTAAATAAAAACGGCAGCATTAGCTGCCGTTTTTCATAATGCATTATCTATACCTCTACCTTGTTTTACCTTTTCGCTGTTTAGCTTCTAACTGAACATCTCGATAAAATCGACCTAAATTCCGATCCTTACTTCTTGTTTCCGCAAGAGTTGCACCATTTCTAGCTTGCTCACGTAACAGCTTATCGTAATTTGTTAGTCTTCTTTGTTCAACATCACCAGCAACAATGGCCGCCTTTACTGCACAACCTGGTTCACTTTGATGTTGGCAATTTGAAAATTGACAATGCTCAGCCAACTCACCAATTTCTGAAAAGGTACTTTCAATACCGTCTTCACAATCAACAAGTTGCAGTTCTCTCATACCCGGAGTATCAAGTAATAATCCTCCTGATGGTATCAAGTGCAAAGAGCGTGAGGTCGTAGTATGACGACCACGATTATCATCAGCGCGGGATGGCGAAGTTACCTGCGTATCAACATTAAGCAAGGTATTTACGAGTGTTGATTTACCAACGCCAGATGAACCAATAAAAACTACAGTTTGCCCATGGGCACACCAGTTTTTTAAGGCTTTAATGCTCAACGTTTCTCGTGCATCTACAGCTTCAACCATTAACATGGTATCAAGTGATCTCACCTGCTCAACATACGTTTGTACATTTTCACAAGTATCCGCTTTTGTTAAGACAATGACAGCTTCAGCACCTGTATTGTTCACTAAAGCTAAATATCTCTCTATACGACTTAAATTGAAATTACCATCAAGTGAACAGACAATAAAAGCAGTATTCACATTGGCAGCAATAAGCTGTAAAGCAACTTTACTACCCGCAGATTTACGAGAAAATAACGAGAACCGTTCCAGCGTTTGCACATACCTATTGTGCTCATCCATTAATATCCAATCACCAACAGTTGATGTTGAAGATTCGCTATTAATAGCCAAAGACATATTTGATGAAGTTGTGGTCATTATTTCAAGGTGGCCGCGGTGTTGTGCGCTCACTCGACCAAGTTTGAGGGTTTCCCACTGCTCAAGGGAAAGTTGTTGTTGAAAAAAAGCAGTCCACCCCATTTGGGATAAAGTAAATGATTGTGACATGATAAACCCTAACGTTTACATACCGATGTATGTGCGTCATATTTTTAAGGGCTTTGATATAGATAAGCCCCGGTAATTAGCCGGGCAATAAATAGGAAAAGGTAATTTTTAAAAGCGTAGTTTTAATCGCTTAGCTTTAAACGAACAGTTTCTATTAAATTAGTGCCCGGAGGGTATTCATTACAATCATCAATATTCTCCGTGGGTAGATTTACAATGAGCCACTGTAACAGATTAACCACTTAACACAACTAACGGTTAAATTGATTAGCCTCTAACAAAAAAGTCAAATGTAAGGTTCTGTTGAGCAAATCCATTTACTATTTAAATCTATTTTTCATAACTTGAAATAATCGTAGTATCACCTACAGACTTGATAAAAAACTGCGCTTTTACTTTCAGGTATTCCTCATCAGCGAAAAAAGATTCCATACCCCCTTGATTGGGAAAATGAATCGTAAAAACACGATTGATTTTCTCGCTAACTTCAGATAATAAAACTTCTGCTATTTTAAAATCGTAGCCAAAGCCGCCATCAAAACTTTTAAGAATAGGTTTCATCGCCGCTCGATATTGTGAATAAAGGTCATCATCTAAAACGTTTAAACCAACGAGTATTTCATAAGCCATGTTGTTTTCTCATTCCATAAATATAAAGGCAGCACATTACACGTTAAGCAATTCTTTAAACAGGCGTTTTTAAAATTAACCTAAATTAACTTTTATTAATCTCAATGAACAGGATTACCGAAACGCTGATAAAAACCGTTTAATGAAATAGTGAACTCATCAGCCGCATAAAACTCAGTATCACTCAACGTTGGATTTTCTATATGTTTATACCAATCAGCATAGTGCTTTAATTTACTTGAATAACTTTTGTAATGGCTTGAGTAGGTGAAAACATTAATAACAGGGTTTTCATGAGTAAAATCAAAAATCATTTCCCGATACCAACCATCGCCAATACCAAAAGGCTGTTCGGCAGTTTCAAGTGGCTGACCTGCATCAACGCCAGCTTGTCCTCGCCCCTGAAAATTAGCCAATATTTGATAAACAGGGTAGCCAGCATCATTATTATCTATACGCATAGTTTGTCCTAATTGATGTCCACAAAGCACCATAAATACTTGAGTGTTTTTGCGAATAAACTTTTGCCAAAGCTGTTCAGGGCTATTATGAAAATCAGGCTCTGCTAACGCTAAATCTAATACTGGATGTGATTTTCTCTCACCGGCAACATTTAAATAATCATGAGTCGATATGATTGTCGGTAAACCTTGGTTTTCATTAACAACTGTCTGCATCCAACTAAGGACATTATCTGATGGTTGCATTTCTAATGAAAAATGAAGGAACTTATAGCCACCAGCATAAAAAACTTGTGCACTGCTTGTTCCCCCATTGTAGTTAGCAACATACCAAGGCTTGTCTTTATAAAATTGACTGTTGCTAGAGAAAGCTGAAAGAAAGTTTGTTAAACCACCGATATGCACTCTATTAGTATTTTCAAACCATGCAGCATCATAATCATGATTCCCAGGTACAACACCAAATGGAATATTTGCATTACTTAATAATTGATAACCACTAATGGCTGTGGGGATCTCAATAGTCTTCGTTTTATTTGTGATTTCAATAATATCGTTATATTTAGGATCATCGAGTTGTGGAAAATTTCTTGCTAAGTGCACTTTATCCATGTTCTCTGTTTGATGTTGCCACACATCACCGACAGAAGTAACAAAAGCTAAATTACCACCTTTATTCATGCCTCTACTGGCAATATCTGTCATTTGTTCAATAAAAACATCACGGCTATCAATAGCAAAACCCATTGCTTTTTGTCGTCGATAATCAACAGCATTTTGGGTATCCGGTATTACGATGATTGAAAATATCCTTTGTTCACTTTTATCCCTAAGTATATTTTTTTGTTCATTGGTATTGATACAGGCGGTCAAAATGATACTGAGCAACAAACCATAAAATACTACTTTAAAATTAATTTCTTTTAACATCACATTCACTCTAATAAATAAAATATTTCTTCATTTTATAAAACAGATACTTTTTCTACAGTGCCAGATGCATTTATTTATCTAGGCCAGATTATAGAGTTGGCAATAGCACAAGAGGATAACTATTGTGAGTTGTATTGAATTCTGAAATGATAGTTACTTGTTTATTTCAGGCATCACAAAAATTGAGTTTTACTTTTAAATTTTCTCCACTTGTTAATACGGGTAATGATGACAAAAAGGTAGCTCTTTATTTAAGAGTCATAAAAGCGATTAAAAATAGTATTGCGCAAAATAAACTCACCGCTGGACAGAAACTACCATCAAGCAGGACTTTAGCGCAGCAATTTGGAGTTGCCAGACAAACCATTGTAAATGCCCTCAATGAATTGATCGCTCAAGATATACTCTATGCGAAAGAAAAGTCAGGCTATTTTGTTGTTGATAAAAAGGTTGTTGATAAAAAATTAACGAACAATTGTCATACTCAGTCAAGAATAGTCAATGAGACGTTATTTACCGATTGGCAGTTTAATAACGTTAGTCATAATGTTTTTTCAGAGAGCAGTGACAATATTCAGTACAATTTCATTGCTGGCACACCTGATTTTGAGCACTTCCCTTTTACAGAATTTAGACGTCATCTCGCCCATGTAATGAATTATCCAGACAAAAGTGATTTTAGTTATGAACACGCCCAAGGTCAGCCACAATTAATTACCGCAATTAAGCATTATTTACATTGCACGCGAAACATTACTAATCGTCCGGTATTTATCACTAGTGGTTCACAAGAAGCTATCTTTATGATTTCGCGATTGTTATTAAATAAAGGCGATAAAGTTGCCGTATCACAATTAGGCTATCAACATGCTTGGTCTGCTTTTAAGGAAAATGGTGCAACGTTAATCAAGATTAAAAATGACCAACAAAATTTAGACATTGGTGACCTTGCTAGTAAACTAAAACAACAAAAAATTAAGTTACTATATTTAACACCTGATAATCATTACCCAACAACACAATCATTAAGTACTAAACAACGAGAGCAAATAGTTCAATTAGCCAGAGAACATAACGTCATTATTATTGAAGATGATTATGACCACGAATATCACTTTACTTCACAAATAACACCACCGATGGCAAGTCATGATCCACAGCAATTGATCATTTACCTCAGTACCTTTTCAAAGATATTGTACCCTGGCGCCCGTATTGGTTTTATTAGCGCGCCTGCATTAGTTTTTAAGCAACTGATAAAGTTACGACAAACAATGAGCCATAAAAATGAAAGTATGACCCAACGAGCCCTCGCTTTGTGGATGACAGAAGGTGGTTTTTCTCGACATATACTTCGTTCTACCAAGCGCTATCAAAGCAGGCGTCTGTTCACTGACACTGTATTAAAACATCATCAAAAACAATCCCCACAATTAAGTATTCATTATACTTTAGCTAAAAGTGGTTTAAGCATATGGCTTAAACTTAACGTCGATTGTGCATTATTAGCTGAAACGGCGTTAAAACAAGGTATTTTAATTCAAGACGAAAGCTGTTTTAGTGACGTTAAAATTAGTAAATCAAGGCATCTCAGGTTAGGTTTTTCACGCCTTAGTGAAAAGGAACAGCACCAAGGTATCGATAAATTAATGGCTTTGGCTAATGATCAAATCAATACCTAAATCAAAGCTCAAATCAATATTCAAAACGATGCCCAAACCAAGACTTAGTTGATTTTAAATATTGCTAATTTCTTAAAAGTCGATATTCTCGATTATCAATCACTTATCATTAATTCATGTTATGACTGTACAACTACCGATATCAATTCAAGCCAGTAAAGAATTGCTTGATAAGTTTGCAAAGCTCAGCTCAGTATCCAATAAACTAGAAGCCCAGTTTAACTTTCAAACATTAACCGCGGGTTGGTATGGCGACGAAGAAAACATCTTAATGATCCATTTATCTTTGGAAACGCCAGCAAGTTTTTATTTTCAAAAAATGCAAGAGTCTGCTATTCCTCAAGATGAATTCGCTGATGATGTTTTAAGCTATCACAACGTAGCCGAGAACAAAATCAACTGTTATATCGCTATAACCGACTCAGAAATCATACTACTAGTGCAACAACCAAAGTTATTAGCAGGATTTATCCAAGCTAAAATTAAAAAAATATTAAACCTGATTGCTAATAAATTAAGCTTTGAGCAAATATAAGTTACAAATTCACTTACAAACACTTGATTATTTTCTATCGAAATAATCATAAATACTCTTTATAATCTCCGACCAAAATAACCTATGGAATCATCACTAATAATGACCCTTTACCGAAGATTAACCATCATCATTCTTGTATCACTTTTATCCATTATTTTAGATCAAGCAACAAAATCGATCGCTGCCGAACATTTACCACAATATTCTTACGCAGACGATAGTCAAAGTTATATATATGATACCGTACGTATTGGTTATACCGAGAATTCGGGCGTATTTTTAGGTTTAGGTAATAATTTAAGTGAAGAGATGCGCTTTGGCTTATTTGTGGTATTAGTCTCATTATTACTCATCGGTTTACTGTGGTACTTAATTAAGAATCAAGAACTTACGAGGTTATCCTTAACTGGCTTATCTTTAGTCTTTTCAGGTGGAGTTAGCAACCTTTTTGATCGGATCACCAACAACGGGGCTGTCATAGACTTTATTAATATGGGTATAGGATCATTACGTACCGGAATATTTAATATTGCCGACGTAGCAATTATGTTAGGTTTATTATTGTTTATACTCTTTCAACCGAAAGAAGTAAAAAACAAATAAATTATTAAATATAAAAACAACTAGTTAGGATATTTCATTGGAACATTTAGTCTGGAACGTAGACCCTGTTTTATTATCATTAGGCAGTTTTAAAATACATTGGTACGGCGCTTTATTTGCAGCGGCAATTTTATCTGGTTTACAGGTAATGAAGTGGATTTATGTCACTGAAAAACAATCGGTAGAATCCCTCGATACACTGCTCGGTTATGTTGTTTTTGGTATTATCGTTGGTGCCCGCTTAGGTCATTGTTTTTTCTACGATCCACAATATTACTTTGCTAATCCCTTAAAAATCATTGCGATTTGGGAAGGTGGTTTAGCCAGTCATGGAGGTGGTTTAGGTGTAATTATCGCCATTTATTTTTATGTAAAAAAACATCAAGTCAGCTATTTATGGTTATTAGATAGATTAGCTATTGGCACAGCATTATTTGGTGTATTTGTACGTAGCGCTAATTTTGTCAACTCTGAAATATTAGGCAATGCCAGTGATGTGCCTTGGGCAATTATTTTTGCACGTATTGATAATACTCCTCGCCATCCTGCACAGTTATATGAAGCCATTGCTTATCTATTTATATTTCTGGTACTTATTGCTGGTTATAGAAAATTCAAAGAAAAAACACCCCATGGCTCGTTATTGGGCGTATTTTTAATTTTAACCTTCACCGCTCGCTTTTTAATTGAAAATGTCAAACAAAAACAGGCGGCTTACGCCAGCGAACTGGTATTAAACACCGGACAACTGCTCAGTATCCCTTTCTTCATCGCGGGTGTTGTTTTATTAATATGGTCAATTAAAAAGAAAAACATCTAAAAATTGGACTATATAAGTCAATCTTTGGCTACTTAAATTTATAAGTAGCCACTCTTTATTTAAAGGTAACAATAAAACAAGGATTGTAGAGTGCTCAAGGACTTCTTAATAGACTTACATCGTACGGGGAGCTTTTAATATTCAAGATGTACACTCCAATTTAGGAAAAATAGTTAGCAGGGAAATTCCTATGGTAGATCATCTCTACTCTAACCGTTTGCTCGGTTTCGCTTCGCTACACAATTTTAGCAAACTATTATCAGCCCCTTAAATGAGCGTTATGCAGCTAGAAGTAGCATGTGCAAATTAACCGAGGAATTAGTATGCTCACGATAATGATTCATGCAAAAGTTTACGAGTCAAAAATTTCCGAGTTTCTAGATTTAATAAATTTATTGGTTGAGAAGACATCAAAAAAAGGATGTATTGCTTATACCTTTAACCAAAACATGGATAAACTCACCGAGTTTGTATTGTACGAGCAGTGGGAAAGTCAGGAAGCTTTAGATGTTCATATTACTGAGCTATTTGATATTCTTGGGCCAGCAAGACCAGGAGAGCCGATCCCTGCTCAATTAATGGATATGTACGAAGAAGTTAAACCTGTTTTTTATAATGTTGTAGGTCAAAGTTAATAACTTTGCTAACAAGTTGAAAAGTAGCATTCAAGAACTTCAAACGAAAAAAATACAGTTGGCTGTTTTCACTCCGTTCAACATTATAGCCAACAATATTTTCCCGCTTAAGTAGGCGTTAGGTTTACGAGAATATCAGGGAGCATCAGGATGAAGCTGAAAATTAAAAAAATACTGATTAGCCTTTTAGTTATTGTTGCTTTTATTACTTCATGTACAATTTTTTGGAAAATAGCCCAAGATGAAATATTCTATCTTTGCGGTAATTTTTCGGCTGGTATAACGAAATCAAATGTAGTTAAGCAATTGGAAACAGCCGAACTGTCCAAATATAAAATGACTATTAATGAAAAAGGTTCAATTATTGTGTTTAGTAGTAAGCTCTACTTTGTCACTAACCAATGTATTATCGAGTTAGACAAAAGTGAAAAAGTTGTGCTGTCAGGTTATAAGTAAACCAAACAAGGGTTTTCAAGTCGGACTCGTAACAGCTTGCTCGGTTCCACTTCGTTTCACATTTTAGCAAGCTATTACTCGCCGCTTAAAACGGCGTTAGTGTTTCAAGGAGGAATGGTGTCTTTAAAAGTCTTAGGGTGGATGTGTATTCTAATCGAGGTAATAGTTCTTGCGCCAAGTATAGTGCCCGGTGCAATGTCAGCCCTAGCATCATTTATTACTCTGTTAATATTAGTTATATCTATAGTTACAATTAAGACTGGAAATATATTTTACTTTAAAGTTACAGCTGTAATTTCGGGAATTGGTATATTTATCGTTAATGATAGTCTTCGGCTTTATGGTTCATTGCCACAAGTACCGTGGGAGTATCAAGTAAGTTTCTACAGTCTTTTTATAATCATTTGTGGTCTAGCAATTTATTATGCTAAAAGACGTGCTGGTGTAATGAAAAACTAACTAGTCAATTAAGCAGGAAAATTTACAGTTGGCTGTTTTCACTGTGATCAATATTTTAGCCAACTATTTTTGTCCGCTTAAGCGGGCGTTATAAATTTCTCCACATTGGAGTATGAAAATGGACTTTTTAAATAATATGAAACGTATTTTACTAGTGTTTATTGTACTAGGACTTTCAGGTTGCTCCACTTTAAATATTAGGCCTTGGTCATCTGAAGAAGTTATTGATGGTGTTATATCTTCTGTAATATCAGGTAGGCAAACATCTTATGGCAACGAAGCTAGGTGCAACCATTATAAAATGATTGGTGGCTCAAGTTATCGTGAATGGACAAAAGATGGAAAAATAGCTTGTTCATATAAGAGTTAAAACTTATAAGCTGTTCAAGCGGGACAAATAAGTTGGCTGGTTCCGCTGCGCTTCACATTTTAGCCAACTACAATTTGCCCCTTAACAGGGCGTTAGTTTTAAAGGATCATTCGGCACGTGGATTTCTTCATATTAGTTTTATTTATACCAGCATGTTTTGCTTTGAACATGATACCAGGGCCAAACAATTTACTTTCTATGGCTAATGCACAACGTTATGGCTTTAAGTATGCTGTTGGTGCAGGGCTAGGCAGAATTGCAGCATTTATCGTAATGATATTTTTAGCGGCTACGGGGTTAGCAACCGTTCTATATGCATCAGAAACAATTTTCCTAACAATAAAAATCATAGGTGCTTTCTATTTATTTTGGGTTGCTTATAAATTATGGAATTCGAAAGTTCCAGAAGTTGAAGAACAAAATCAAGACAACAATGGTATATACCAGCTTGCCAAACAGGAGTTTTTATTAGCTGCAGGTAATCCAAAAGCTATTTTAATATTCACAGCATTTCTACCACAATTTATTGATTCTAGTCAAAGTGCAGGCTCACAGTTCTTCATTTTAGGTGCTGTATTCTTATTCTTGGAATTATTATCTATTTCTATATACGCTATTTTCGGTGTGTACCTTCGTAATTGGTTTTCAAAACCGAATATGAGACAATTATTTAATCGTTGTTGTGCCTTTTTTATTGGTTCTATTGGCATTAGCTTGCTCATTGAGCGCAAAATTTAAAACTAACAAGTTGCTTAAAAGGACAAGAAATAGTTGGCTTTTGCTCCTGCGTCGCTTATTTTAGCCAACTTTATTTAACCTGTTAACGGGCGTTATAACGCTAGTTGTCGTATGTTTGCCGTATAACTTTCGCTAAGTATTCGTATTACTGTCGTAAAGGATGAAATCCAATTAGTATATCTTTACCTTGTCTCTAACCAATAGGTCATAAATATCAAATGAAAGTAAATGCAAAACTTCTACTTGAATTAAGAAATGAAAAGTTTTGGTCTCAAGATGAGCTAGCTATCGCCTCAGGATTAAATTTAAGAACTATTCAGCGAATAGAGAAAGAGGCAACTATTTCGCTACAATCCAAAAAATCTCTAGCTGCAGCACTTGAAGTCGATATCCATGATCTGGATTACAAGGAATCCATAATTATGAAAAACTACGAATATAAAACTATATCTATCAAATTCAATCATGGTTGGTTTAAAAAAGGTATCTCTAACGTTGACGAAGCCTTAAATGAAGGGGCTATTGATGGTTGGCGATTTAAACAAATGGTAATGCCTACCGATTCGAATGGTGGTACAGAACAGATGATTGCTATATATGAACGAGAATTGGCAAAATAGCGTTATAACAAGCCATTTAAAAGGACAAAAAACAGCTGGTTTTTGCTCCTTCGTCGCTTATTTTAACCAACTATTATTTTCCTCTTAGTGAGGCCTTAGGCTTCAATAATGACACCAGTAACCTTGTCTATTTTGATTATTTTAATGGCCTCTTTAATACCACTTTCATCGTTAGTCACATTGAAATAAATAGCTAAAGGGCGAATGTAAATATCGAGTTGAGTTTTACCCGTATCAACACCGACGTTAATTTCGTTTTGATTATTTATGCTATTCATAATAAGCTGACTCTGCCTTGCTATTCGGGCTCGAGGCCCAGTTGACTATCCGAGTTTAGTGCTTGGAGTTTTATACGGCGTTCCATCTTGTTATCGGTCTCTCAATAGAGGAGCCTGCAATCAATCGAACTACCGTATAAAAAGGCTTTAGTTGCTGCCAAAGCTTGGGCCTCACTTTACCTAAGCTGGTTTAAAAAGAATAAAAAAGATGGATGTATTATCCATACAAGGGTTTTCAAGTCGGACTATTAACAGCTTGCTCGGTTCCACTTCGTTTCACATTTTAGCAAGCTATTACTCGCCGCTTAAAACGGCGTTAGGTATTTAAACCTTAGCTACGGAGAATATTATGAAAACTATGACTTGCAAGCAATTAGGTGGTGCATGTGACAAGCAATTCCAAGCTAATTCATTTGAAGAAATAGCAGAATTGAGTAAATCACATGGGATGGAAATGTTTCAAAAACAAGATGCTGAACACCTTGTAGCAATGGGCAAGATTAGTGAGCTTATGAAGCAACCTCAAGCAATGCAAAACTGGTTCGAAGCTAAGAAAAAAGAGTTTGATGCATTGGCAGAAGATTAAACTTTTAAAAGGCTTGATGTATTATCCATATAAGGGTTTTCAAGTCGGACAAATTACAGTTGGCTTTTTGTTCGTGCCTCACTTATTTTAGCCAACTGCAATTTGCCGCTTAAAACGGCGTTATGTGCCAGCGCAATGATGGAATTCGTATTGAATTATAGTGTTAAATCAAAGTTATTAATCAGTGCAGGAGTTATTGCTTCAGCTTCCGCTATTTGGCATCTTCTTTGTATTTTAGGTGGACCAAGTTGGTTCGCATTTGCACGAGCACCTCAGCAAGTTATAGACTCATCACAACAAGGAACTTTACTTGCGCCTATTGGTACTGTGATCGTTGCTAGTTTAATGTTTGCATGTACTGTTTTTGCATTTTCAGCCGTTGGTTTAATTCGCAAAGTACCTCTACTCAAATCAGCTTTAATTACCATCGCGGTACTTTGTACTTTACGTGGTTTAATTGCTATTCCTACATTTGTGACTCCTACAGGTTTAGATATTTGGCAAATTGTAGCAAGCATTGTTTGGCTTTATGTTGGAATTTGTTTTGTCGCTGGTAGTATAGAACAATATAGGCTTGGTAAATCAGGCACATAACAAAGGTTTTCAAGTCGGACAATTTACAGTTGGCTTTTTGTTCGTACCTCACTTATTTAAGCCAACGACAATTTGCCGCTTAAAACGGCATTAGTAACACGGAAAACTAGGAGTTAATTTGAACGTCATTATTACTAATATCAAATGGATCATGGTTATTGCAGGTTTACTTACTTGTACTATGATTTTTGCTGTTTTCGCACCTCAAGCAGCTTTAATAAGCATGTTTGGTGAAGCTCTTACCGAACCATTGTCTCAGGTTGTTGTTCGAAGTTGGGGTTTTTTAATTTTCTTAATGGGTGTGTTATTAATTTATGGTGCATATAAACCTGTTTATCGGAATTTATGCTTAGTTATCGTAAGCCTCAGCAAAATTGCGTTTATTTCAATTATTCTTGTTTTTGGCGCTCAGTACATTGAACAGTCAGCAGTAACATTTATATTAGATTCAATTCTAATTACACTTTTCGCTTTCTATTTAATTAAAGAGAGGAGTGTTACCTAATAAGCGCTTTAAACGGAAAAAACAGTTGGTTTTTGCTCCTTCATCGCTTATTTTAACCAACTATTTTTAGCCTCTTAATGAGGCGTTATATGTACTAAGGAAAGTTTGCCGATGGTGTTACAAATTACAATATTATTACTTGCCGCTCTAAATGGTGGATGGATGATATTTGACGGTATCCACGTAATAAAAAACGGAAAATATTTTGGTCCACCTGAGCCAGGGGCGTGGAGTAAAATTATATCTAAATGTGGTTTGGATCCATTTTCTATCGGACCTCTTTTTATTTTCTTAGGTGTAATGTGGTTAATTTCAGCTGTAGGTTTGGTTCTTGAATTTCAATGGGGCTATGTTGCTCTACTAATTACCGCTACTTCAACTCTTTGGTATATAAAAGTAGGAACTATAATTTCAATAATTACAATATGTTGCCTTACTTTCTTAAACTGAGTGTAAGGTACATATAAGTCATTAAAGCAGGAAAATTTACAGTTGGCTGTTTTCACTGTGAACTTGCACCACATTTAGCCAACAATTAAAAGCCTCTTAATGGGGCGTTATATGCTCGTCATACTTTTGAGGTGTAAGCAAAATGAAAATAGCAGTATTTTGTGGCTCCAGTACAGGAAGTCAACCATCGTACGCCAGTGAAGCAAAAAAATTAGGCGTGTTCTTTGGTAATAATGGGATTGATCTAGTTTATGGAGGTGGAAAGGTCGGCTTGATGGGGGCTATAGCAGATGCAGTTTTAGAAAGTGGAGGAAAAGTAATAGGTGTCATCCCTGAATATCTAAAAGAAAAAGAAATTGCACATGAAGGTTTAACCGAATTAATTGTTGTAAAAGATATGCATGAAAGAAAAGCTCGCATGGCTTCAATGGCTGACGCATTCGTAGCATTACCCGGTGGAGCGGGAACATTAGAAGAGATCTTTGAAGCATGGACATGGGCACAACTAGGTCATCATTTAAAACCGTGTGCTTTTTATAATACTAATGGATTCTATAAACATTTACTGTCTATGATTAACAATATGGTAGATTCCGGATTTTTAAATGCTGAATATTCTGAAATGCTTATTTTAGCTGATAACCCAGAATTATTAATACGTTGTATTGAAAAATACCAGCCACCACTAAAAAAATGGTCATAATCGCCGATAACAAGGGTTTTCAAGTCGGCCAAATTACAGTTGTTTTTTTGTTCGTGCCTCACTCATTTTAGCCAACTATAATTTGCCGCTTAAAACGGCGTTATATGCCCTAAAGGAATCTAATCATTATGCGCAAATATCAATCTTTGATTTTCATCAGTTTATTTGTAAGCTCCTCCGTTTCTTCAGTCGTTTTTGCAGATGAAGCACAGGTTGAAGCACTAAAAGCAAAGATACAGACACGAGCTAGAACACTAGTTACTCATGTCGAACCTATTTATCCAAAAGAAGCATTTTCTAATAAACTAATTGGTAGCGTTACAATGTCTTTTACCGTAAATTTAGATGGCTCTATTGGTGATATAGTCGTTTTAGAATCAATGCCCAAAGGTGTATTTGAAAAGGCCTCTATAACAGCACTTAGTCAGTGGAAATATGCGACTGTTGCAAAACCAATTCAAAATGTTAAAACAAAATTCGATTTTGCTCCATAACATCGGGGGAAGATCACAAAATACAGTTGGCTATTTTCACTCTGTTCAATATTTTAGCCAACAAAATTTTTCCGCTTAAGTAGGCGTTATGCACATAGGGATAGTCAGTGAAATTACAAGGAATATCATGGGTTGGGGTCTTTGCCAAAGATCTAGAAAAACTTACTTCATTTTACTCAGAGATTGTTGGCTTAAAGCTGGAGTCTTATAGAGACGACTGTGCAATTTTTAGGGTTGGTGAATCAGACTGCTTTGAGATATGGGACCAAGGAACAGCGGTTGATACCCGTAAATCGGCTTCAGAGCAATCAATGATGATTGGATTTAAAGTAGAAAACTTACAAGAAGCTGTAGAGGAAATTATGGGTAAAGGCCTTCTTCCTGATGGACAAATAGAAGACTTAAACTCAGTTGAATGGGTTCATTTCGTTGACCCAGAAGGAAATAGGTTTGAACTTACCTAGTTAACCTGAATTCTGGATAAGCAGCGTTTGCTCAACATTCCCCTTTATCCGATTTTCTACGTTAAAACGTCGATAAATAGCCAGCTATTCATAAACGTTTTGCCTTGATAATCGAATAAATTGAAACATTGATTGAAAATATAATGCTTTATAAGAGGCTATTATGCATGTCATTCAATCTAAGCTTTTGATTTTAATAAATATCAATCACTCATTATCCAGAGTTCAGGTTAGTTAAAATAAAGGTATGCATAACAAGCCCATTAAATGTGCGATATCAATATAAAAACTAATCCAAATCAGTTTTTATCCTTCTCATGCTAACTTCCGCTTAGGGGTAAAACTGAAATAAAAACCTTGTCGCTGAATAACCAGCTTGCCACAATGATCTTATCCTAAAAATAGTAAAAACTAAGTTAAGGTGTTGTTTTATATATACGCCCCGAACGCTTAATTGTATTTACGATAGGCTGTAGACCTCCATATCAATAAATGGAAATGAAAAATGGCTGTTCATCAACATGAACAGCCACAATTTGACTTAATAGCCCATCTAAAATCAGCGTATTACATTCAACCTAAATAGATAATACTTTGCTCACTGGCAAGTCTCGTATCCTAGTGCCGCAAGCATGAAAAATAGCATTAACAATACTTGGTGCTATTGCAGGAACACCTGGTTCACCAATCCCACCGGGTGCATGGTTAGACTTAACAATATGCACAAACATGTTGGGTACTTGATTAATCCTAGGTATTAAATAGTTGTGAAAATTGCCTTGTTCAATCTTGCCATCTTTAACGGTTATTTCCCCCATTAAAGCAATTGCCAAGCCAAAGGTCATTGCCCCTTCCATCTGAGATTTCACTCTGTCTGGTGTGATCACAATGCCGCAGTCAACCGCCGTATGCATTTCAAGAATAGTCACTTTTTTATTTTTAACGCTAACTTTGGTAGCCGCCGCCATGTAAGAATTAAAGCTTCGGAAAAAGCTAATCCCCCAACCTTCATTCGCTGACACTTTTTCGTCGATGTTTGCTTTGTCAGCCAATAAATTGATCACATTTTTCATGCGCGCAGTATCTAAGGGATGCTCAGTTAAACTCACCCCATAGTTAGTGTATTTAAACGTATCGCTATTAGGATCTACCAATCGATCTTCAGCCAATAAATTTAACCACATTTGCTGGGTAGTTATTTTTGCTTTATTTGCCAACTCATCAACAAAACTGCCTAATGCAAAGCTGTTATTAATACAGGAAACTGATCGCATCCAACCGGGACGAATATGAGAGCTAACTTCATGTTTTTCCATGCTCATTTGATTGAACTTAAAAGGCGTATCGGCAAAGCCAACCGATAAATCATCGTCACTTGGTGACTTTGAATCCGTATTAAATAACCAACCTATTGGCGGAAGAGCAACACGCTGTATCCAGTTATCGGCACTATTGTCATTGGTTAATTCTGCCTTGCAATAATTAGCAGAAACAGAGTGATAAAAGCCGTGTTGAATATCATCTTCTCTACTCCAGATAACTTTCACAGGCTTCGATGTTACTTTGGCAAGCTCAACCGCTTCAAGAATGTAGTCACCTTTTGACTTACGGCCAAACGCCCCGCCCATAGTGACAACATTAAATTCAACTTTATCGGCTTGCTCTCTCGATAAACCAAGCTCTTCGAGCACCAATCCTTTACCCCATTGAGGATTTTGTGACCCTGCCCAAATAATACAACCGCCATCTTTAATGACTGCAGTTGCAGCAGGCGTTTCCATTGGCGCATGATGTAAATATGGCACACTATAAGTTGCTTCTACCGTGCGACTTTGGTCATAGTCATGTTGATAAACATCGCCAAGATTGTTTACATTAATTCCTTTTTTATTCACTAATTTCTTAAGATTATCTCGATAGCTTTCAGAGTTATGTACTTGGTTTTCACCATTTACCCAAACGACCTTTAGTTTTTTTCTACCCTCGATTGCTGCCCAAGTATTTGTTGCAACAACGGCAATACCTGATTTTGGAAAAACACCAGCAGGGAGGCTTCGTTCTTTTAATTGAATAACATCGACAACACCCTTCACTTTTTTAGCCGCGGTGGCGTCAAACGACTTAACTTTACCACCAACAACAGGGGGTCGCTCGATGCTTGCAATTAACATGTCAGGCAATTGCACATCATGTGAATAAATCATCTTTCCCGCAATAATCGTCGGTAAATCAACTTGTTTAACATCGGTACCTATTAATGAAAAATCATTAATTGATTTAAGTTTTACATTTTCTGGCGCAGGGATTTCAAGCTTGGCGGCATGTTTGGCTAATTCGCCAAAAGCTATTTTTTGTCCTGTTTTGTTATGTACTACAAAGTGATTAATTGCACTGACTTCAGATTTATTCACTTGCCATATGTTTGCAGCTGCTTGTTCCAACATATCACGGACAACAGCACCTAATTGTCTTACATGGATAAAAAATCGACGTATAGACCCTGAACCAGCTGTACCCTGTGAACCGTACTTTCTGTCGGCTTTGGCTTGAACTACGTTAATATAATCCCAATTTGCATTAAGTTCTTCTGCAATAATTTGGGGAATACTGGTACGAATACCTTGGCCCATTTCACTACGATGATTCACTAACGTTACAATACCATCCTCTGCAATACTGACAAAAACACTGAGCTGATGTTCAACATTTCCCGCAGTACCACTTTCTGAATAAGCAAAAGACATACTGGGAATAGCCGTACCAACAACAAGTACTCCACCACTAACGCCAACAGATTTTAAAAAACCTCGACGACTTAAGTTTTCAATATGTGACATTACGCTTCCCTCACGATATTTTTACCGGCTTCTTTGATCGCTAATTTTATTCTTTTGTAGGTACCACACCGACAAATATTCCCTTGCATATGGATATCAATTTCATCATCAGACGGGGCTGCATTCGTTGCCAGTAGCGCTGCCGCACTCATCATCTGTCCACTTTGACAATAACCACATTGTGGAACTTTATGAGCCAACCAAGCCTCTTGTACAGGGTGGTCGCTTTTTTCACTTAACCCTTCAATTGTTGTGATATTTTTACCAACGGCTGCAGATAGTGGCATTAAACATGAACGCACAGCTTCTCCATCCATGTGTACCGTACATGCGCCACAAAGACCTGCACCACAGCCAAACTTAGTTCCCGTTAAGTTTAAGAAATCTCTTAAAGCGTACAATAATGGCATTTCTGGCTCTGCATCTATGGTCACATTTTTTTTATTCACATTAAGTTGGATCATTTAATCATTTCCCTTTTTGGTAGGCTCTTAGTTTTGTTTTTAGCTTGCTAGACGAAAATTCTCATTAGTACTTAGGGATACCGCTGTAGCCTGTTCGATACAGGCATGTGCTTGCGCAAGAATTGATAAAGCAATAGACTCAGGAAGTTCACCACCAAGATCTAACCCTACAGGATTAAACAGAGGTTTAGCAAACTGTTGTTGCTGAATACCTAGTTCTTTAAATACTTTTTGTGTTCTATGCTCTGGTCCTAACAGACCAACGTACAAAGCATTTGAATCTTTACTTGCTGATAAAGCCATTGCATCTAAGTTTACGTTATGATTCATAACGATAATCACATTGGCTTGTTGTAAGTGTGGACAAGACGACAGTGTGTCGTACGGCTGCTTTATGATCTGATCTGCATTTTTAAAAATACTGGCTCTGCCATAATTTACGCGAGTATCAAATACGCTGACATGCCAACCAAGAGAATTTGCCATATTAACCAGAGGTAAAGCGTCGCTGCCTGCTCCCATAATTGCAATTGCAGGTCTTGGCATAATTTTTTTAATAAAAGAGTTCACTGGCGTAACAGAGCTTTCTTCGTTTAACTGTTGCTCAGTTAATACGTGATTTATTGAGTTGTTGCCCTCTACATTTATTTTTTGCAGGGCATTATCATTTAAACTCTGTCGATAATAACAAGGCTGTCTATTCAGCAGTTTTTCTCTCAATCGCAATAAATCTAGATAGTTGTTCGTTTCATCTATTGGTTGTAAAAGAACGTTCACCAGACCACCACAACCAATTCCTAGCTGCCAACTAATATCACTTTCATCTTGCATGTCATAAGTAACGATTAGACTTGTCCCTGATAACCAACACTTTTGTGCTTGTCGTATTAAGTCAGCTTCAAGGCAACCGCCACTGAGTAGACCGAAACTTTGCCCTAAACTGTTAATCAACATCCGCGCTCCCGATTTACGATAGGCAGAGCCTTTAGTTTCAATAATGGTTGCTAATAACCATTGGCAGGTGTCTTTTTTATCAAACCAAAACTCTAATAAATGCTCTAAGCGATTGTTCATAGCTCCTCCCCCTCCAAAAACAATATTGTTATTACTTCTGCACATTAATAAATTTGATCAAACAAAAAATGAAGGAACGAGGAAAAAATGTGAATAAAAGGTGATGAAAGGAAACTTGATGAAAAACTTCTTAAATAACTTAGTGTTATATGGAGAAGCTTGTAGTGATGGCATTTGTAATATAATGTTTCATCATTAAAGATAATGCCACTTTTTATCGATAGCGTAACTTGATAAGCTATGTGTTCGATAACTTTTAACGTTCAGACAACTCACATAATATGCAAATGATTCAATTGGGAGACTTTGTTCTAAACAAGGAACTCTCAACCATAATAATAAATAGTGAAGAAGTCGCTATTGAGCCTAAGCTACTAGAACTCTTATTATTATTTTGTGATAGCCCCAATAGGATCATAAGTCGTCAAGAAATATTAGAACAAATTTGGCAAGGTGGTGTTGTTACTGATAATGCTATTAACAAAATGATCGCTAATTTAAGGAAGTTATTAGCAGACGATCCCAGAAAGCCTCAATACTTACAAACGGTACCTAAACGAGGTTATCGATTGATATGTTCTGTTAATTACATCAATGAAGATGAAGATAAACCCCAAACAAAAAGCTTTAGCTCAAATGAAATACATATAGAAGCTCAAACCGAAGTAACGGATGAACACTGCTTCAATGAGGTTAAACAAACACCATCATTGCCACTCAAAAAGAAAAGCTCACTATTAACCTCGTATCTTGTATTTTTCTTGGTAATTGCCTGCTTTTTATTAATGTTTACTTTTAGATCAGAGCCAACAATTCCGACAACTAATACCCATACGTTAGAGCTCACACGACAGCAAGGTATCGAGTATTCTCCATTAATAAACAACGCTGAGAATTTTCTACTTTTTCTTAAAAAAGATCCAAACAACAATACAACGTTATTATGGCGAAAAGACTTAGACTCCAATCAAGAGTATAAGGTTGATAATGGAGATATGAGAATTTCTTGGTTGATCACAAGCGACAACCAAGCTGACAATCGAAATGACAAAAATCAATCTCTCTTTTTTATTGGTGGTAATAAAGAAGAGTGTCAGTTGTATCAAGCCCAATGGTTATCAAAGAGAAAGCTGGGTAATATTGAATCGTTATTTGATTGTAGTGATGGTAAGTTGCTCAATATAAAATACCATAAGCAAAATCATCAATTTTATTACTCTGTACAGAAAGAAGATTTTCAGCCCGCTCAAATATATAAATTTGATATAAAAACAGCCACTCATTATGTCATTAACCAACCTGAGCCATTAGGTTTAGGAAATCACGATATTGATATTTCGCCAAACGGTGAAAAACTTCTGATCATGCGCTCTGATAAAAACTATCATACTCAGTTATTTACACTTGATTTAACAAACCAAAAAATAGAAGCACATAAAAAGTTCAATTATTTTGTTAATGAAGCTATCTGGTACCATGACTCAGTGAAGGTTTTGTATCATGCCCCGCCACCCTCTCACCAAATAATTAGCAGTCATTTAAATGGTAGCGATCAGCAAACACTGGTCAGTGTTTCAGAATATTTATCTGGAGATATGTCTCTAATTAAAGATAAAAACAGTATTTTGTTTTCCACCAGAACCACAAATTACAACAATCGATGGCTAACAGGTCAAAATGATAACTCAAAACTTGGTCACTCGATTGTTTATGATATTTTACCTGCCCTGCTGCATCAAAGTGAGTATTATATCTTTGTTTCAAAACGTAGTGGTAAAAGCCAACTGTATTATGGAAATTATCGTACTGGAGAATCACGTATATTATCGCAGCTTAATCAATACATGATATTTCGTCATATTGAAGTTTCTGCCGACGATCAATTTTTACTGTTAACTAATCATAATAAAGTATGGAAATTACCCTTGCAGCAATTAATGAAAGATAAAACGTCGATTAAATCACTAGATGAATACCTTATTTATAGCAGCGAGGATCACTTAACCGCGGCAAATTGGTTATCACCGAAGTTAATTGCCTTAACCTTACGTCATGAAGGTAAAAACCAACTAACGATTTATGATGTTGAAAACGAAAAAAGTACAAAAATGGATCAACAATGGAGTAAAGCGATTAGTGATGTTAAAAATGTTGCCTTTGTCTATTTGTCAAAAGCTCAAGATAAAAAAAATGTTTACAAAGTTGCTACCTCATTATTAACAACCAACAACAAATTTGAAACAAATAAAATTGCAGCGAATCAAGTTGACGTTATTGCTCTTGATAGTGAGTATCGCCAATTAAAAATACACGATGATCACTTTTACTTTATAAATGATCATCAAGGTAAGAAACGATTAAATATCGTCCCACTAAAGAGTTTGAATAAGTCACAACCATTAAGCAAAAGTAATAAACCTAAAAGCATTATTATTGATGACAATTATGGCTATGATATCAGTGATGCAGGTATTATCATTAGCGAACTTAAATCTCGTGAAGGTGATATCCATAGAACCACACGACAATAAATTCAACCGATTAACCTCTAACAAAAAGAAACTTAATGAGTAAAAAATATTACGTAGTCTGGAAAGGTAAACAAACAGGTGTTTTTGATACTTGGTCAACTGTGCAAGCATTAACGGCAGGACGTTCGGATGCCCAGTTTATGGGCTTTCCCTCAAAAGCTGAGGCTGAAAGTGCTTTTCAATCCACTTATACTAAAGCATTGATGAACCGCTCTCTCGCTAAAAGCTCAGGTGTCGGTGCAAATACCAGTAGCTCAAATGTAAAAGCTGCTAGTAAACCAAGTTATTCAAAAGCAGCTACCACAACAACGTCAAGGAATAGCGCTGATATTAATATTTATTGTGATGGTGCTTGCTCACCCAATCCAGGAAAGTCTGGCACCGGTATGGCGGTATATCATCTCGATGTTTTAAAAGAGCTGTGGTTTGGCCTTCATCAAGCAAAAGGCACCAATAATACCGCAGAGTTAAATGGCCTTTTGGAAGCTTTTCGTTTTGCTAAACCTTATATTGCGAAAGGGCAAACCGTAAAGGTATTGTCAGATTCAAAATACTCCATTGATTGTATAACTAAATGGGCTAAAGGCTGGAAGAATAAAGGTTGGACACGTGGCAAAGGTGAAGAGATTAAAAACCTTGAAATTATCCAGGAAGGCTTTGCACTATATGAACAACTCAAAACAAATTTAACCATTGCTCATGTTAAAGGTCATGCCAATATTGAAGGTAATGAGTTATCAGATCGCATGGCGGTACTTGCCAGAACACAACGCGAAGTAGGTTTTGTTGCTTATACCAAAACCCTTGATATTCCTACTGTATTAGCGATGACATCTGATTAGTAATTGACATTAATATGCTCTTCTAGCAGGATGGACAAATGAATATAAATTTTACGCAACAGATAGCTCGAATTATCATCATTCCATAGGAATGGTGGGATTATTGATGCGTTTTTAATTTATCAAACCCGCCCAAGAGGCGGGTTTTCTATTTCTGCCTCATGGGATTAGTCTCAGTTAATGGAGGTAGTATGAAAAAAATAGCAGTTTTTGGTAAACCTGGTAGTGGTAAGTCTACGTTAAGTAAAAATCTGTCATCCGCAACAGACATACCATTGCATCAATTAGATTCAATGCTGTATAAAAAAAATGGCGATCTGGTAGATCGAAAAACGTACGACAAGGAACATGGAAAGATACTATCCTCTGATAGTTGGATCATTGATGGCTTTGATCTAATAGAACCATTTAATAAACGACTAGCTGTGGCTGATACCTTAGTTTATATAGACTTATCTTATTTTGTCAGTTATTACTTGGTGACAAAGCGTTTTCTAAAAGGCTTGCTTGTTAAGCCTGAAGGTTGGCCAGATGGGTGTTCAATTTTAAAAGGAACGTTACAAAGCTATAAAGTGTTAAAACTTTGTCCAAAATTTTGGAATGATAACTTTTTACAAAAATTAGAAGAGATATCTACGAACAAATCTTTATATGTGATTCGGTCGATTGCTGAGTTAAATACGTTTGTTGAAACAAATGTGAAACCTAAGGCATACAAGTCAATTAATAAGGACTAAAAACAGCAAACTATTCGCTTAACATTTAATCAAACTATTATCAGCCTCTTATTGGCGTTGAATATAATCATTCTCGTCATATAAAAATATTATTTATGGATAATGCAGGCAGTGAAATTTAATTATGGGAGCCTAATTAATTTAATTACACAAGCGATGAAAGGTCTAACAAATATGTACAAAACATATTTTGAAATATCAAATGATGATGCTGGGGATATTGAATATTTTGAAAGCGAAGAAATCGCTAGAGCATGGAAAAATGCCTAATAAAAGATACTAGTAAAAGCACCAGTATCTCTCTTTAGATCGTGTGAATAGTTAAAACTGGTAGCGTACTTTTAGTGATAAATTGTCACCATCTCGTTTATCCCATCCCGGACTAAACAATGAACTAAATGGTTTATCTTCATTTATATTCGTACTGCCGCCGCGACTATAAACTAAATAAACATTTGATAACGGTGCTATTTCATAACGATAACGTATTTGCATGGCAACATCAGACAAACTAAAGTCATTGGCTATTTGAGCTTGTTTATTTAAGTTACCATTATCAGCAACGTCATAAACATTTTTTCCTTTTGCTCGTAAGGCTATCCATTCAAACTTAATACTAACATCTTGTTTATCATCAATGATGGCATCAAAGTTAACTCTTGCCGTTAACGATTTTTTATCAAAAGCATTGAGCTGATTGCCATTTTTCCAAATAAGCCAATTATCACTTTGTTGATACCAAATGCCTGTAGTTAATATGTAATTATCAGTAAAGCGATAACTTGGATGGGCATGAAGTGAAAAGCCTTTACCACTCACCGTGCGGTCAAAAATAGTATTATGAATATGGTATCTAAATTTACTGGTGCTTTGACCAAAATAAAGTACATCTAAGTCAAAACCTTTATCTAAATTAACCACATCATTACCGCGGGTTAATAAGTCGTCATGCCCTGCTTTGTCTAATGTTAATGTCCATTGGATACTTGAGGTATCTTTAAAAGACCAAACATCATTAAAGCTTGTTTTAGTGATTAACTCTATCCCCGAGTGATTTCGTTTATGAGTGATATCGAAAGTCATGGAGTGTTGTTTAACCATACTATTTTCATTAAATTTTGGATTCTTAATGCTGTTTTTATAGTAATAACTGGTTAAATCATTACGAGGTAAAAAACCTAAATCGTTCACTTCAAACTTATCACCATAATAAGCGGCTTTAAAAGACTGTTCCCAGTTCTCAGAAAGTTGATGTTCAAGCTCAAACCAAGCAGCACTGTCATAAGAGTCAGTATTACTTGTCTCTATTCGACTATGAATTAACTGACCACTTAACTTCAATACTTGCGAAAAATCATACCCATAATCAATAGCTTGTACTAAAGCATTGCGATTAATATCTTCTCTATCGGTGTAGGTCAATAAATAACCTACGTTATAATTATCTGTTTTACGCATTGCACGTGTTGCATAATATTTACGTCCATTAGCAATACTATCACCATCTTCTATCGCTGAGAAAAAACCATAGTTAACATCATCGCCAACACGGGTAAATTTAACCGCACCTTTAATATCGGCGCCAATAGCATCACCTATATCAGGTGCACCACCAATTCTGCGGGTATGAATTAAACGTAAAGAGTCAGCACCTCTCATATCAAAAAGTGATTGATTTTCGGTGAAGAAAGCACGATTTTCTGAAAAGAAGGTTTCTGTTGGAGAAAAGTTAACCACTAAATTATCACTTTCAACATGGCCAAAATCGGGATTTATAGCCAAACTTAGTTGTTGATGGCTATTGGGTTTCCAAAAAATATCAAACCCTGCATCAAAACTGGTTTTATCGGCTACTCGATCATTCCTTGTAGTGATATAACCAAAGGTTTGCAAAGATGAACCTGCGTGATCTTTAATGGCTATTGTTGAAAAATCAGATAGATAACGCTGTTTACTTTTATGAATAGGAGAATGAGAATATGTTTTAGATAAACTCGCTACATTCCTTTCAACATGTAGTCCTATTTCTCTAAGCTTTTTATTAATGGATACCATAGGTGCGATATCCCAAGGAATATGAACTTCACTAACCCAATGGTTTTCATCTGACGATGTTTTTGCGTACCAAACGCCATTCCACTCCAAAGATAAAGAGTTTTCATCACGAATAACGCCATCATTAATAGAACCACCATTAGCAATAGAAAAGGTATAAGCCGCTAACCCCGTATTATCAAAATCAATAGTGATTTTATTATAATCGGCCTCTATATAACCATCACGAGCAACACGCTCACTTAATTGTGTAATTTTTGGCTGAGTATTGGTAAAGCCAAAATAAATCCCCTTTTCATCAGTAAATACCCGTACTTCTGTTTGGTATTCAGGAGTACTTAAAGCAAAAGGACTGGTGATAACAAAATCTTTTATGACTTGTGCGCTCTGCCACTCACTTTCATTTAAGACACCATCAATATTAATGGCAAATGTATTGTTGGTCATAATCAAAGTAGCAGAACATGTTAAAGCGACGATTGTTTTTTTCAAAATTTAACACCTTATAATTATTATCTAATTAAGAAGATGTAAAAGATAAAAATACCGTCGCAAAACCAAAATAAAATGGCGTAACAAAATATGTCATTGCCATTTTTATCCAAAACTCATTTTTTTATCCACTCGATTTCATAAAAGCATGACGAAAATGGCACTTATTATTTTTATCTCCTAGAATTACATGCAACAAATCTGTAATAAAATATTCAATAAATACAATGCAGTTTAAGGGAAATGGTATTGCAAAAAATATTATTTAAATTACTTCGAAGTTTGGTTGCTCTGCCTATTATTTTTTCATTTTGTACTGCAACTACAGTACTAGCAAAAACACCTCTTTTAACTGAAGTTAAATTACAACTATTTTGGAAGCATCAATTTGAATTTGCTGGTTTTTATGCTGCAATTGAAAAGGGTTATTTTCACAAAAAGGGAATAAAAGTTAAATTTGTTGAGTATGGCCCACAAGTAAACCATGTTAATAGTGTTCTTGAAAACAATGCTCAATTTGGAATAGCAGGAACAGGTTTAATAAAATCATACCATGATGGCAAGGATGTAAAGTTACTAGCGAGTTATTTTAAAAGGAGTCCGTTAACTTTAGTGACACAACCAGAAATTACATCATTGAAGCAATTACAAGGTGAAACTATTCATGGTTTAGACAAGCTTCTTGAACGTGGCAGCATTAGAGAGATGTTAAATTTACATAATGTCGATTTCAAACAAATTAAAACAACCCAAGCTAACGATTCAATTGATTTATTCAAAAATAAAAAAGTCGCTGCAATTTTAGCTTTTATTACTGATATGCCATACGAATTAACTCAATCCAATATCCCCTATCGAGTTTATGACCCCAGTCAATTTGGTATGATCACTCAAGATTTAAACCTTTTTACCACAGGAAAGTTTGCTAGAGAAAACCCATTATTGGTTAAAAACTTTGTGCAAGCAGTAAATAAAGGCTGGCAGTATGCTATTAAACATCCAACTGAAATAATTAACTTAATAAAACGTAAATATAATCAACAAAACAAATCAACAGCAGCACTCAAATATGAAGCGATTGAAACTCAAAAGTTGATGTTGTCAGAGCTATATCCGATAGGCTCAATACAAAAAAATAAACTTAAAATAATTTCTGAAAAATTATTAATCAACAAAACCATTAAGCAACTGAGACCAATAAATGACTTTTTAATTAAACCTGACAACCTCAATTCAATAGACAGCGAATTGTTAGCTCTACTCACAAAAAAAGAAATACGTTATTTAACAAACCACTCTGTCATCTCAGTACAAAATGAAAGTGATTACCCACCTTTTAACTTCATGATTAAGGGCGAAGCTGTAGGTTTCAGTATTGATTACATTAAAATGTTAGCTAAAAAAATGGGCATTAAAATAAGGTTTATTCAAAACAAATCTTGGTTTGACTATATGGGGATGTTTAAAGAAAAGAAGATCGATGCCATGTTGAATATAACGGCAACTGAAAATAGACAGCAATACGCAAATTTCAGTACACCTTATGCTCAACCAAATAATATAGCGATAACAAGAAAAGGAGAGTTAGTTTCATCTTTATCAAGAGATTCATTTAAAAATAGGAAACTTGTAGTAATAAAGGGTTATGCATCTGTAGCTAAATACATAGAAAAATACCCCTTATTAACGATAATTACCGTTAAAAATACAAAACAAGCCCTAATGGCAATTAAATCTAAAGACGCTGATATATTTTTATCAAATGATATAGTTGCCAGCTACTACATTGAAAAATTTTACTATACGGGTCTTGAATTAACTACATTTTCAGCCGAACTCAATTACTCGAATAGACCCCTAAGTATTGCGACACTAAAAAACAATATTCATTTAACAAGTATTTTTCAAAAAGCCATTGATACAATTCCTGAATATCAAATGATTGCATTAAGAAAAAAATGGTTAAACCAAATAAAAAACAAAGACAATGCTGCACTAAATCTTACCCCAGAAGAACAGCAGTACATTACTGAACATCCAATAATTACAGTACAAAGTGATATTGACTTTCCGCCTTTGAATTATATTAAGAATGGGCGTCCTACAGGACACAGTATTGATTTTATCAACGAAATTTCAAACATTTCAGGACTGGAAATTAAATTTACAAAAAATAGAATATGGGGAGAAAACTTAAAAGCTTTAAATAATAAAAAACTAGATGCCATGGTAAATATTATGGATATAGAAAGTCGGCAATTTTATGCTGCTTTTACTAGCCCTTATATGGAGTTAACAAATTTGGCGGTAACTAGAAAGTCTGATCAGCTCGATGTTGTTACAACTGAGTCTATATCAGGGAAACGTATTGTGATAACTGAAGGTTTTGCTATAAATCAGGAATTAATTGATAATTTCCCCAATAGTACATTTATCACTGTAAAAGGAACTTTTGAAGCCTTAGAGGCAGTTTCGACTAATCAGGGCGATATTTATTTTGAAGCTGGCATTATACTTCAATATTACATAGAAAATAAATTTCTAGCTAATTTACAGCTTATTCCTATAGCTAAAGAAGTTAACCTTGAAAACTATAAATACAGTTTAGCCACTCATAAAGACAATCCTGTTCTTCTAAGTATTTTACAAAAATCAATAAATGTAATTCCCGAGAACAAACAAATTGAATTAAGACGAAAATGGTTTGGATACACTGAAAATACTAACAAAAACAAACTTATTCTTACTCCAGTTGAACAAGAATACATAAGAAATTCAACGGTAACACTTTGTCGTCCAAGAATAAAAGAACGATCCAGTAGTGATATAAGACTCATTGATTTACTCAATAAAAATATAAAATTAAAAATTAGAGTAACTCAACCCACAGATTGGGACAGCGCATTGCAGGCCATTAATGATAAAACATGTGACTTTTTGACTAATATAACACCCTCGAAAAAAAGAGAAAAAACACTAACGTTTACTCCACCTTATTTTATTGAAAACATGGTCATAATCACTAAAAATGAGAAAGCAAAAGTAAGGGATTTATCTGAACACTTAAAAGAATCATTTGTTGTACGTAAAAGTACAATTATCGTTGAAAGGCTAAAACAATCCTACCCAGAGATTAGCCTTATTGAAGTGTCAAATATCGATGATGCGTTTGATTTAATCGAAAATAAAAAGGTCTTTGGTTTAATTTATACAAAGTCACATGCGCAAAAATTGTTAAATATATACTCTGAAAGTTCACTTAAAGTAAATAACCAATTAAGAGAAGTATTTGATGAATTACAAACGATAGCTACACATAAAGATAACAAATTATTACACGGTATTTTATCTAAAGCAGTTAATGCCGCAGATAAAGATGAATTAAGAAAGTTAATTATAAGTGCTGCTCAACCTGAGCAACAGAAAATAATATTTTCTCCTACCGAAACATCATTAATTAAGTCACGAGAGGTTATTTGGTGTCGTTCAGACATTGCAGAGGCTTGGTGGTTTGAGTTGATGCCATATCTGATTCAAAGTACTGAGATACAACTTATCAGGAGTAAAGAAACCTCATGGCAAGAAGCTTTTGTTGGATTAAAAAATGGTACATGCGATATTTTGCCTGGCATAACAGCCACAGATGCGAGAAAAAAGGAGATGTTGTTTACCCCGACATTTTATCAAGAAGAAAGAGTTATTGTTACAACTGAAAACCAGATGTTTATTACAAACATAGAAAATCATTTAGATAAAGAATTAGTTATTCTTAGGGGGGACTTGTTGGTTGAGCAATTAAAAGCTGAATACCCCAACATAAAGCTAAAACTTGTTAACCATCAACTTGATGGCTTACAATTAGTCCAGGAAAATAAAGCCTTTGCCTATATTGGTAGCATTACTAATACGATTAACATCATCAATCGTTTTGCATTGAACAACCTAAAAATATCAGGAAGATTGACTGACAAATTTAACGATGTATGGGCTTTTGCTACAAGAAAAAATGATAAACATTTACATGCCATTTTTTCAAAAATCATACAAGTTGCAGATAAGAAAAAAGTTCGTGAGATCATTACTAATCAATTCGCGGTCAAATATGAAAAAGGCTTCGATTATCAGTTATTTTGGAAACTACTATTAATTGCATCAATCATTTTAATCGCAATTATGTACTGGAATAGAAGGTTAACAGCACTAAACAATCAGTTAAAAGAAGCTAATGACTTCGCTGAAGAAGCACAAAAAACGATTCTCACTCAAGAAAAAATGTCCTCTTTAGGCACCTTAACCGCAGGTGTTGCTCATGAAATAAATAATCCAGTTAACTTTACTCACGCCGCTGTTTATATGATGAGAGAAGAGATTGATGAAATTAAGTCTTTTTTAAAACAACTTGCGGGTGGCGACGATGCCGATGAAGAAGTATTACAATCTTTTGAAAATAAGTTTACTAAGCTCATTGAATTAACACATACCGCAACCGAAGGTACTAAACGTATTAAAACCATTGTAAGTGACCTAAGGTTATTCTCTCGATTTGATAAAACAGAACAAGAAAACATCGAATTATCAACAATTATTAACTCAACGATTCATTTAGTAAAAACTCAATATGATGGAATAAACATTGAAACATCATTTAGTGACGTACCGACAATAAATTGCTTTCCATCTAAGTTGAGTCAAGTTTTCATGAATATTATTGTCAATGGTTGTCAAGCCATAGAGTCGCAAAAATCAATAGATCCACAACATAGCGGAAAGATAACCGCTGCAATGAAGATAAAAGAGCAACAAATTCAAATTTCATTCACTGATAATGGCGGTGGAATGGATGAAAAAACTTTATTAAAAGTGTTTGATCCTTTTTTTACTACCAAAGATGTCGGTAGTGGTACCGGTTTGGGAATGGCAATTTCATTTGGAATTGTTGAAGAGCATGGAGGAATTATTGAAATAGAATCAACTTTACATGCGGGTTCAACAATAACTATTTATTTACCCATTTGATTTGGTGAATAAAAATGCCGCAACAAAATATATAACCGTCATTTTATTTCAAAGATTAAACACCTCGATAAGATCAAAAAAACAACATTAACTGTTCTAAAATTAGTAGAACACTACATTTTCTCTACTCGTTCATTTATACATTCATTTGATCCCATTTCAAACTCTCGACAAATCCATGGTCGATTTTCATAGATAGAACACAGCAATGTATTTCGATCTAAAGCAGAGCACCAACCATCATCTAATCGCAACATGGTTTCATTCCCATACACATCAACATAAATGTGTTGTTCAGGAACACCTGTATCGGAAATAATCATGACTTCTGAACTACAACAGCATGCTTCGCAGTTTGAACATTTGATTTCGGAAACTAGTATGTTTTTTACTTTAATGGTCATAAACATCACAATAAACTCAATGATCAATAGGATACTCTATACTGATTGTTTTCTCTAATGTATAGATACCAACGCCACTTTAAGCCGCAGATAATAGCTGGTTAAAAAGTGTGATCGAACAACAGTCAGCTGTTATTTGTCCGTTTGAATGCCTTGTATGTGGCTATTACACCGACTTTTTGTACTAACGCACAAACATACCGATAGATTTAACTTCTGAACCTATACTTTGAAGGTTTAACATACCCAAGAATTCTCCATCTTCTTCTGTACTCCATTGCCTCCATAGAACCAACACACTATCCTTTCTCCGAAGTATACCAACAAACTCTTTCTTATCAGTTAAAGATGTGAGTAAAGGCACTTGTTCCCATTGTTTCTCTACATCTTGTTTTGCCTCGTCAGTTTTATCACTATCGGGCATGTACTTTGAAAATAAATCCCAGTTTTTATCAGTTGCACCTTTTACTATATCGTTCCATATTGGTTCTGCAATTTTCAAAATTTCAGACTCAGATTTAGTTAATATATTCATAAAGTATTCCTTTTTATATAAATATTGTTTACAAAATATGCAATGGTTACTTGACCACATAACACCCAAATAAAGGACTAAAAATAGCGGGTTAAAATTAACGATGCAGGAGCAAAATCAACTATTTTCATTCCTGATTACATACAATGAAAAATAATTAAAGCACTAGTATATATAGCACCAATTTTGATGAGTAGCCCCATGATAATTCTTATCCACCTAACGCTTACTTAAGCGGAAAAATAGTGTTGGCTAAAATGTTGAACGGAGTGAAAACAGCCTACACCATTTTTTCCGTTTAATGCACTTGTATGTATTTATTAAAACGCTTCATCTTCACTATAAACACTAACTAAAAACTCACCATTAGTACTTTCAGAAACCAAGAAATTTATGGGTTTACAGCATACTTGACAATCTTCAATATACAGCTGTTCCAAGTCGGTTGGCTCAATGAGAACGTCAATAGTCTCACCACAGTAAGGACATCCCACAGATGTCTCAATTAAATGATTCAATTTCTACGATGCCTCATATTTTTCTATATACCCGTTTATTATTTAAACTGATAAATCACCTTAAAATCAAAAGTTAAAACAACAAAACCGAAAACTCGTAGACACTATGTGGTCAAGCTATAGCGATTATTTACGGCTAAAAGTGTTTTCTATCTTTACATTAAAATTGTTCTAATGACGGTAAGTACCACTTAGTTGCCTGTTTTGGCTAAATTCTAACTAACCCTATTTACAGAGAAAGCCTAATACCTTCAACCGCGATATTATACCCCTTAGCTTGTACCAATTTGCTCTCTTCGCTATTTAGGTTTAACAACGGATTGGTATGATTCATATGAATAAACCATACTTTCTTACGTTGTTTTTCAGATAACTCATCTAAAAGAGACATACTTTCGGTAACAAAAGGGTGAGGTATTTTTGACATATCACGCCCCGGTATTTCGCCGTCGCTATAAAATGCCGCATCAATTAACGCATAATCGACGCTTTTAACCAGCTCTCTAATATCGGTTTGCCATTCTTGCCACTTATTAATATCAGGAATAAATAACGCTGATTTTTTTTTGCCTTTGATAACATAACCAACCGTTTCTGAAAACTCATCGCGATGAGGCACTAAAAGAGGAGTCACTTCAAGTCTACCTAACGTTACTTTTTTGTTATCTTGCAATGGCGATAAAATAATATTCTTATACTTAACTAACTGACTCCATGGTCCATTGGTTTGTAAATATTTTTTCATACGTGGCATTGCATAAACAGGCACTTTGCTTGCTCCCATTGCCTCATGTCCTAAAAACATTAAACCTGCATAATGACCAATATGAGCATGAGTCAAAAATATTCCGGCAAGCTCATAGCGATCACTCGGCGCTTCCACCTCCAAATCGTACAGCTGACTAGGAAAATTAGGTGTTGCCTCAAACATATATTTCTTATTTTGTTGCGGATCAATTAAACCAAGAGAAACAGCGCCACGCCTTAACAGCGGGTTTTGCCAACCGGGCATGCAGTGTTTTTGATAACAACCCGTTTGTGGATAACCCGCATCTTGAGTAATACCTAAAATATAAAGATAAGGAGCTTTGTCATCAGCATTTGCGTATTTAACAAAGACAAAAGACGCAATGAATAAAGATACAAAAGTAAACCATGACATCGTAATTTTTTTCAAAATCAACCACTACCAATAAATTAAAAAATTATTGTATACGAAAAAAATATCTTAGTAGACTTTGTTGATCATCTTTTATTAAAAAATAAGCAATGAGTAGAATAAAAAAGTCGAGGTTACACTTCATAAGACTATACGGCCTGATAAATCACTTATCTTTCTTTTGTTGGTACATCATTTTGTCAGCGTAACCAATTAAATCATCTAAGGTATCACCATGAGTTTTCCAAACAGCAATACCAAAAGAAATTAAGGCCGGTGTATTTTGTTCACTGGTGTAATTCTCTACGCTTATCGCTAGTCGTTCTGTCAGTTTTTTTACATGATTCTCAGAAAATACGTTGGTGAGCACAATGATAAATTCATCTCCACCCCACCGAGCTAAAATATCTTCTGTTCTCAATGCATTTAGCAGTCCTTTGGCGGTATTTTTTATGATGAGATCACCATATTGATGACCATTGAGGTCATTGCAGGTTTTTAATTTATCAATATCAACGATCATGACTGCATAAAGAAAGTCATGGTTAATGCTTTGATGGGTAACACGATTGAAGGCTTCGTAAAAACCAAAGCGGTTTAAAGTATTGGTTAATTGATCTAATTGGGCTTGTTCTTTATAGAGTTCGATACTTTCAACTTCATATGCTTTGTCTTCAAAAAACATGATGACGCCATGATGTTTTTGATTACAGTTAACATTGGCAAAAGAGGTTTTACAGGTTTTATGTTGATCAATTTGAGTTCTAATAATTATCTCTTTGACGTAGTTATGGTCACCATTTGCCATTACACCAGTCAAAATAGCCTCTAGCTCATTGGACATTAACTCATCGATTTTAGTAAAGGTATCTTCAAGGCTGATAAGCCCATATGAATTGAGATTAAACCACTGAGTAAAAGCGATATTGAAGTGCAGTAACTTAAGGTCTACGTCAAATATTGCCACAGGTATTGGCATCACATCTAAAATATTTCTAGATAACGAGATCTTTTTATTTATTCGATGGCTTAAGCTAAACAAAGTAATACCTACATATCGTTAATTAATAATTCACACTTTTCTTTCATACGTTAAATGTAACCTTTATACGCAGATTTTTAGCGATAATCAGAGGGCGATATTCCTGTCCATTTTTTAAAAGCACGTGAGAAACTTGATGCCGAGTTAAAACCTAATTCAAAGGAAATTTGGGTTAGTGATAACTTTTTTGCTCTCAGTAAATTAAGCGCATATTTCATCTTGTTAGACTTTAACAAGGAGCTAAAATTGGTATTAAAACGTTGTAATTGACGCTGCAGTGTTTTCACACTGACATTCATTTTTCCAGCAATAAAGATGATATTGAGATCATTGGTGGCAATGTTTTCGACAATCAAACGTTCTATATCAGTGAATATTTTGAGATCGGTTTTTGAACAACCTGCATCAACCAAATGCTCAATACTTTTAGAATGGGTTGAGAATATATTTGGCGTATTCAGTAATTTATTGTCAAAAACCAGAACGTATTCATTGCGAGCATGATAGGAAATGGGACAATTGAATACTTTTTCGAGGCATGTTCTTTTACTTTTTAAGTTTAAGCTCACATTAACTACAAGCTCTGAAATAAAAGGGAACATTTGAGTGACCATCTTATTAATTAAACAGAGACTAATTTCTAATGTTGTTTGATGCACATTCATTACATCTACTCGTGATGAAATAATTAAATGTGTATATTGCTGCTCTACTCTTGCTTCTATTTTGATCATTTCATACATACGTGTACTAGCAAAAATAATTTTCTTAATTAAATCAGCTACAGATTTAGCGTCTGAGATGATGGTGCCAGTATAACGGAGAAAGAACAGTTGAAAAATGTTCGCGATTGAAATAGGTAATAAATCTAGGCCGCCATGACCGTCAATTTGGTCATAGAGCTTAAGCACTGTAAATCTGCTGACAAACTCCAGTTCACGTAAATTATCTACATCTATTCCCGCGGATTGAAATACTGATTTGGCAGGTATGTTCTGTTCCTGTAAGGCAACATAAATCAAGCGCAGCCAACTGCCATCTATTCGTTGTTTAATATCATGTGGATTAAGTATGCTAGGAGTAATATAGGAGTTTACGTTAGTATCAGATTGCATATAATTCCAGTGTCGTTATGCCGCAGGTAATAAACAGAAAACTAGTAACCGTTTGTTGTTAGCGCTTCCATTGTCTCTCGTTTAATAATAATCCATTATTTGAAATTAATGTTGGCTTATGAAGACTTTATCTAAACAGTTAAGGTCATTTTGCCTATAAACTTACGTTATCTCTTACAAATAAGAGTTACTGTTTCTTAAGTCTAACGACAGGACATTAACGATAATTTTATTGATAAGAAAATCACTTAACTAATGACCTGAGCTAAATTTAAAAAACAAATCCAACCAAAATAAATGTAAGCGCTTTCATTGTATGTAAAATAATACAATATTGGCACTGTAAATAAAATTATTAATTTAAAAATGGAGCTATTGGTTTGTCTTTTTATACAAGATGAAAATCAAACTATACTGATGTTAGCGAATCTACAAATATTATAGATAAGTTGACTTGATTAAGACTGAAGTTGACACATCTGTGCTACTGATATGAAACAAGGGTAAGTGATAAAGGCAAACTAACTTAACAGCTTTATGGCTACAGCCGAAGTGGACATTATTTCCTACTCACTTTCGATGTTAGCACAGTAGACACCTTAAGCACTTTTTGTTGATTTCTTTTTTTTGATGGTCTTTTATTGAAGGCGTCACAATAAGGAGTAGATAACAGTAAGCATTATTCTTTACAAAATCCCAAGCTGTCATTAAGAATTTAGTGATAACGTCAAAATGCGACTACACTTGAGGTCAGTGCTGATGTAATTTTGAAATTATACTTTGTAACTTTTCTCATCAGAATTTTTTAAACATAAACATAAACATAAACATAAAAACGGATGTATGATTGTGCATAAAACGTTTGATACCGATGAACATAATTCAAAAATTACATTAGCAGAAGAAAACGTCTCATCTTACATACAATCAGTACTCCAGCCAAAGTTCTCTGACAGACAAGTAAATTCATTGTTGGATAGCGCCCCCATTTGCATTAAAATTTTAGATCTCGATTTTAATTTACAATATATGAGTCCAGCCGGTATTAAATCGCTCAATATTGATGATATAACGCGTTTTTACAATAAACCTTATCCTTTTCGTTTTTATCCACAATCATTTCGTGATGGTATGACCAAGAATTTGAATAAAGCCGTAAAAACCAACAAAATAGTTAAACAGGAAGCGAGTGTCGTTGATTTGCAAGATAACGAATTATGGTTTCACTCAACCATAATTCCTGTTGAAAATGGCAATAAGCAAATTGAATCCATAATGGTAATATCTATTGAATCAACTGCGTGTAAAAACGCAGAGCAATTATTATCAAAAAACAGTAAATACCAAGAAAATATGGCCGTGCAGTTCCAGATAGAACATTCTAATCAAAGCCTTACTGTAAATTTTATGGCAAAGGTTAAAGAAGTTGTACTAACTAATATGAGTGATAGTAACTTTGACGTAAACGTTTTGGCAAAACATTTATTTATGAGTCGTTCAACATTACAACGAAAGTTGACAAAGAAAACAGGGGTAAGTGCCGCACGATTTATTCGACAGATGAGGTTGGCTAAGGCACACGAATTTATTAAATATAATGTCCATGAAACTTTAGCGGCAACAGCCCACGCTGTTGGCTTTAACCATCCAGGCTACTTCTCAAAATTATATAAAGAATATACTAACAATATAAAAGTAAATGATACGTTATCATTTGGAATGAAAGATGATGTAGACGCCTAGCTAGAATGACAGTATTCATTGATTAGAAATAAGAGTAGAAATATTCAAAGATAATAGTTTGCTGTGTGTACTAAAGTGATCCTAAATATTGCAAATTGTTTACTCTTCTATAAAAACTAACTTTAGCGAATAACATTATTTCGTTTGGTCGTATCTTTTGTTACCCGCAAACAGCCAATTCAGACACCGCGAAGAAATATTTTTACTCAAGAACAAAATGTCCGCTCTGGGCATGAAATAGACTTCTTAAGCAATAGTTAAGCTCAATTCATCGACTAGTATTATTTATCAATTAACGTTCTCCTAAGAAATCCGACTTGTACACGTTGATGAATGCACTGATAGAAAGATAATTACATGGCACTTACGTTAAGTACTTAACTTAATAATGATTAATTGATCATCATTAGCAGTTTAACTATTAACAACAATATTTGTTATTGCTGGGAAGTAACTATACCGACCAAGCTAATAATAAAAACGTTAGAAAGAGGGATCTCTTCATGGAAAATACTAGTAATAAATTTATTGCCCGCCAAGCTATTTTTGATAAAAACAAGAATACTTATGCTTATGAACTTTTATATCGTAATAGTTTAGATAATTTTTATAGTTGCGAAACACCAGAGAAAGCCACTTCACAAGTTATTTTACAAAACCACATTTTTGGTGACTTATTTAATCTATGTTCACAAAAAAAAGCATTTATTAATTTTGATGAGAAATCCTTATTAGCAAAACTCCCCTTAATGTTAGACAAAAATACTGTTGTTTTGGAATTACTGGAATCAATTAATGTCACGCCTGATATCATTGAAACAGTGTCCGCTTTATATAATAAAGGTTATACATTGGCATTAGATGATTATAATTTCTTACCGAAGTGGCAGCCACTGTTTCCATATATCTCTATTATTAAGGTTGATATTGAAGATATTTCATTTGAGCAAATAGTCACCTTAAAAAATAGCCAATTTGTCTTAGATAAAAACATAAAAATTGTTGTTGAAAGAATTGAAACTCATCAACAATTTGAAAAATTGAGCCAGATAGGTATTGATTATTTTCAAGGGTATTTTTTTCACAAACCAGAAATAAATGCAGGCCACTATGTTAAGCCAATTAAAATAAATTTATTACAGCTATTTGCCGAGGTTCACCAGCCTTGTTTAGATTTCGATTCTTTGGCTGAAATAATTTCTCAGGATGTAAGTTTGGTGAGTGGGGTGCTAAGATTAGTCAATCTGCAAACAGAAAAAAATAGAGTAGAAATTACCTCTATAAAGCAGGCAGTAACTTTCTTGGGCGCCGATAAAATAAAACAATTTATAGCTATTATCGCCATGTCGAATTTATCATCAGATTGTACTTATGAACTTTTAACAGAGTCATTGGTACGCGGAAAAATGATGGAATATATCTCTTTTTCTCCAGCTTTTATAAAAATAAGGGATGTCGCCTTTATTACCGGCGTGATGAGCCACATAGGTGCAATTCTTAACTATCCCCTTGAAAAGATAATTATGGAGCTACCACTAGCAGAAGAAATAAAAACAGCTTTGGTGAAAGAGAGAGGGGTATTATTTGAAGCACTTGAAATAGTAAAACATTATGAGTGCTCAGAAACCCAACACGAAACAGGTTCCATCATGGCTAAGCACGATATATCAGAAGATATCTTATTGATGAATTATCAAGATTCGTTAAAATGGTGTTTAGCAACATGCCCATAAGTATGAGCGCATTACTTTGTACGTTTCATAGAAAACAACCATTGCTGATTTGTTGATTTTAATGATATCTATCTAAAGTCGAATTGATTTCAATAATCAGAAGGTTTTGGTTTTTCGACGTTTATGCACAAAACTTCAACATCACAACAAAATGCAGGCTCAATTTAGCACATAATCTCCATTATGTGCTCGCTCTGTAATATCGGTTGCTACTATTGCCGCTTATTAACATCATAAATAGTTAGCGTCTAACTTTTTCCGTCAATGAGTTACCCCATCGCTTCATAACCTAAAAACAGTAAACCGTGTAGTGACTGATTTGAACATGAGTAAAAAACAATAGCCCGCAAGTTCAAAACGTTTGCTCAGTGCACCCTCTTCGTCTTCTTTATTCAAACAACTATTAAACTAAAAAATTGAATAGCAAAAACCATCAGTAATTAAATAATTGAATTAGTTACCTTAACCCAGTCGGCAATTTTACCGATACTAATATCAAAGTGTGGCAATATGCTTCACGTAACATATAAATAGGCACAAGAATAATGCAGCAACAAACACGAAAATCCTACCTTTCACGCATGGTCAGAGTGCTTAACTATATTCAGGACAATTTGGATAAAGAATTAACACTGCACGAGCTGGCTGCAGAGGCATGTTTTTCGAGTTATCATTTTCATCGTATCTTTAGTGGTATGTTGGGCGAGTCAGTAAAAGAGCTAGTACGCCGTTTACGGTTAGAGCGTGCCGCTACTCAATTACAAACAACGTCAAAAAGCATATTAGAAATTTCACTTGATGCGGGTTATGAAAGTGATATGGCATTTTCTCGAATGTTTAAAGTTAAAACAGGGTTATCGCCTTCGGTATTTAGACGCTCATTACAGCTCAGATATCCTTGTTTAACTCAATCAACCATTCGTTATGTTACCAATGAACGTATTACCTCCTTTGAACCATTTAAGGAAAAGGAATTAAATATGAACGTAATCATTAAAGAAGTAGAGGATATATTAGTAGGTTTTGTTCGCCACGTCGGCCCTTATCAAGAATGTGGTCAAGCATGGGATACTCTATGCTGTGCACTCGCTCCTGAAGGTTTATTAGGTGGCACGGCTAAAATGATCGGCGTTAGTCATGATGACCCTGACGTTATTGCACCACAAAAGCTTCGTTATGATGCTTGTATTACAGTACCTGAAAATTTCAGCGGTATTGATGATGTTGCTGTAAAAACAATCGCTGGCGGTCTTTATGCGATGACCACTCACTTAGGTTCATACGAAAATCTTGGCACAACCTATCGACAAATTTTTGGTCAATGGTTAAGCCAAAGTGATTATGAGTCAGCAGATAAACCTTGTTTTGAAATATACCTCAACGATCCTGAGTCAACGGCGCCAGAAGATTTAGTGACTGATATTTATATTCCATTAGCAAAAGATTAGGACGTGAGCGATATGACTAAAATTGATTTATTTAAAACTCACAAAGCTGACTATGTTGCCGCGAAAACTCCGGTTGTTATTGAAGTTGCTCAAGCTACCTATATTAGTATTACTGGTATTGGCGCTCCTGGTGAACATGCTTTTACTAACGCTATTGAAGCTTTGTATGCGATGGCTTATACGGTAAAAATGACCCGTAAAAAAAATAACCAAGGTGATTATGTTATTTGTAAACTTGAGGCGCGTTATTGGTCTGACAATGGAGAGTGTTTAAGTAAAGTAGACAAATCACAGTGGCATTGGCAACTAATGATACGAACACCGGCATCTGTAGCGATTGCAGATCTCGAACAAGCCTCGGCGGCGTTAATTTCTAAAGGTAAATCGGCAAAGGTAAAAGATGTTGAGCTGATTGAACATCAATTTGGCTCATGTATACAAATGCTGCATATCGGCGCATATGATGATGAACCACGAACGATTAAACAGATGTTAACTTTTGCAGAACAAGAAAATTTGTCAGTCGGCAATGAGCACTGCGAAATTTATATTTCAGACCCTCGCCGAGTTCCCGCTGAACGCTTAAAAACGATTTTACGAACACCCCTGCTCTGCTAACTTATAACCTGATGAACTTTTAATGAAAAAATTCTTGTGATTCAAAGAAATCGAATCACAAGCATTTTGAATTACAATGAAGGTATAAGCTAAAGAAATAGCTAATAATCAAGAATTATCCTTATCTATACTCCATTTTCCTGCCCCTACACTGGCAATATATAAAAACAACAAACTATAAAGAATGGCGGCATCACCATTATTTACTGCCGGAAAAAATTTGGGGCCAAAAGCAAATGCCCAATGAAATTGAATATAAGCTACGGCCATAGTACCGCTTGATAAAAAAGCGGCAATTCTTGTTTGAAAACCAATAACAAGTAAGAGGCCACATATCAATTCGATCATGCCACCAAACCACATTTGTGATAAAAGCTCAGTTTCGTGTTGTGCTAACCAACCAAATATTTTTTGCATTCCGTGCACTGAAAACATCGCGCCAGCAACAATTCTCATCACTGCATAGATTGAATCTGAGTATTTCGAAAGAAAGTTCATCGTATTTCCTCTTTTTTATTATTATTAATTATTATTATTTATTAAATGATTTCTATTTTTCGGGTTTAATCGTCACACTAAAAGTATATCCGGGAGAATAGTACGCCTTGATCACGCCTGACTCATTTCTTAGTTGTCCATTTTGCAGATAAGTAATACGAATTGCATCTCCACCTTTAAGCGCATCAATAACGTCATAATATAATGTTGTGGCTTCTTTTGTCGGCAGATTATCTAATTTTGCGCCATTAACTTCAGTGATAATATCGCCAGATTTAACCCCCATCAACTCTGCAGCACTGCCAGGAGAAACACAATTAATTTTAACACCTTGTTTAACACCATTTCCACAAGCACCAAACACCAGTAATTCATGACCTTGGTGGTTGACCGTGTATTCCTCAGAATGCGTGAGTTTTAGTAATTTCGATGCTAAAAACTCAAGTTGTTCACGTATCAGTGTAATTTGCTCATCTTGTGGTTTTTTTATTTCGCTCTTACCTTCATCAGCAAATACAACATTCTGAATAAAAACACTTAAAATAAATGTATAAATGGCTATCGATTTCACAAGCTACCTCTTTGTCTTTGACTCACTCTCATCACTTGTTCAGAGTTATAAGTAATATGTAGTTCATTTAAATTTTTAATTCGCTCAGCCCAAAGTACTTCCAACAATTTGATATCTTGTTGTTGTTGAGAAACCATCAATTTTCTATCTAGCATCATCAATTGCCATTGCAATTGTTCAATTTTGAACTGCTGCGCTGAAGTTAAATTTTCTTCACCTTGTTGATAATTAGCCAAGGTATATTCCAAGGTTCTTGATTCGGCTTCTAGTACTGGCAAGCTGTTATTTACCAGTGTATGATTTACAAAGGTGTTACCCACTTGCGTATTACTCAGCAGAGGACTATTTAACAGCGATTCATTAGGTTGAGAGCCATTAATCACTAACGTAAAACCCACCACGAGTACAGAAGCTGCCAAAGCATAAATAGCACGCGTTAAAGAAACCGTTTTTTGTAATGATTGTTGAGTTGGACTCTTTTTATGTATTGACAAAATTTTCTGCCATGCTTTTTCAGGCACATCATGTTCAGGTAATTGTTTTAACTCTCCAGAAATTATATCTAGCTGTGTTAGCTCTTGCTGACATTGTTGACATGTTGATATATGAGCACTTGCTAAGCCCAACTCCCCTTCTCGGGCGGCTAATAACTCGGTTAAATTGGCGTGCATTATAATCCCTCCTGATCGGGGTTATTTATTTCTTCAATCGTGTTCATATCGCTCATTGCAAAACATTCACGTAAGCGTTTAAAGGCACGAGATAATAACGATTTAGAGTAACTCTCGCTTTTACCCATCAACTCAGCAATTTCTTGATGGCTATAACCTTCTACTTCTTTAAGTAACAATACAATGCGTGTTTGCGTAGGTAACTGCGCTAATGTCTTCTCAAGTGTTGACCGAACTTGGTAATGATGTATTTCACAGTCGTTTGATTTTTCTTTTAAATCAAATTCAATAACATTGTTAAATTCGTCAGTATTTTCAAAAGAAATGAAGTTTGGTAATTGTTTATTTTTACGTAATAACATCAGACATTCATTAATCGCGACTTTTCTTAACCACATACCAAAAGGTGCTTGGCACTGAAAACTACCGATACCATTAATCACTTTTAAAAAAGTATTTTGTAAAGCATCTTCAGCTAACTCTTTTTGATTACATAAACGTAAAGCAAGATTGTATATAGGCTTAGCGAAGATTTTAAAAAATTCTTCGTGCGCAGTTAAGTCCCCGCCTTGCGCTCGGGTGATAACAGACAGCTCAATCGCTAAATTAAAGGGTGAATTATTTGTCTTCATAGTTATCAAGATGCAGCACCATTGAAAAGCGTCGCAATAAATTCAATAGTGTTTATTTATTTAGCCAAGTAACAAAGTCACTTACCGATTGTACAAGTTTAAATTTGGGAGTTTCTAACAAGGCAGCATGGTCGCCCCCTGCTAGTACTACCCACTGTTTGTTGGCATTAGGTAATTTTGAAAAAAATCGCGCATGGGACTCGGTTTTAGCCAAAGGATCAAACTCAGCTTGAATAAGTAATAAAGGCACATTCACCTTGTCAGCTGACAATTGATTCCATTGCTCTGTGTAATTCCAATCTGCACGTATAGGATCAGCAGCTAACGAAGCCGCCACATAAGCGGTAATGGCCTGTTGAGAAATACTACCCTCTACAATAAAATCACTGGCTGCATTTTTTGCGGTATTTTGCTCTTTTAGTGGTTTTGTTGCCGAGAGTGTCTTCGCAATAATTTTTTCTGGGTCAATAGGATAGCCATACAAAACGACAGCTTTAACAAGTGAAGGATGCTTTTGCACCATTAATTGTGCGGTCATAGAACCATATGACCAGCCAAATAACACCGGTTTTTGATCCGTTTTTTTACTTAGCCATTTAACCACATTAGCAACATCATTTGCGGCTTTATTAGGATTATTCCAGCCTGTTTCATCACGAGGTGTTGTACCATAACCACGTGCATCTAATGCCCAAACATCAAAACCAAGCGCAACTAAATGATCCATCATAGAGAGCTGTTCACCTACTAGTTGCAAATCAAAGTCAGGTAAAGCACTCCAAGTTCGGCCATGTAATAATAAAACGACACCTTTTTCCGCTTTACTACCTTCATGTTTCTTATGCCAAACCGTCATTGGATGATCTGCAGAGAATACAATTTCTTTGCTCAATGTTGTGGCAAAAACTTGATGACTAAATAGAACAGACAATACTAATATCTTAATTAGTGAGGTAATTTTCATAAAATGATTCATTGGTTATATTTCCATTTTTATTAAAGCATCTAGAATAGCTTGAGGTTCCATACGTGATTTATAATCAGTTTGTGCTTGCATCGCTTGTATGATCCCTTTTTGATCAATCACAAATGCACCGGGAACAGGTAATCCACTCCGTCCTTCACCATTAAACTCTTCAATATCAAGTTCATGCTTCTTGTATAACGTAATGAGCTCTTTAGGTGGTTCAAAATAAAGCTTGTAGCTTTTCATTACCTTGTTATTAAGGTCGCTCAATACCTCAAAAAGGTAACCGTCTTTTTTTACTTGTGCAGATGATTTGTCAGGTGTTTGTGGCGTTACCGTAATTAACCGAGCACCATGTTTAGTAAATGCCGGTAAACTTTGTTGTAAAGCGCGTAAATGCATATTGCAATAGGGACACCATGAACCACGATAAAAGACTAAAATAACCGGCCCTTTTTTAAGTTCATCATAAAGAGAAAGTGTTTCACCAAAAGCATTACCTAAAGTAAAGTCAGGTGCTTTCTCTCCAACTTTCAAACCAGGATTTGGCAATTCATTGGCAATAATCGCACTGGAATTTTTCATAATCGCTTTATCTTCAGCTGTCCATGAAGACTTTTTACTTTTCATATCTTCTATTCGCTGTTGTAGTTTTTCTTGGTAACTCGCTACAGTTTCAACAGCTTGTACTGGTAATACACAAATTAAAAATAAAATGGCTAAGATAAAACGCATAGATATATCCTTAGTATGATCATTAACTCATGATACGAAGATAAATCATCGATAACCAGCTTTGCTTAACTACTTGTTTAACTACTTGCTTAATAACTAATGAATCAGTATGCTACGCGGCCTTTTTCTCGTTGATAAGAACTTATGATCGGTTTTGACTACGGCACATCTAACTGTGCTATTGGTGTAATGCAAAACAATATCCCCAACTTACTCAATTTGGGTAGTCATGGTCGATATATTTCCTCGACGCTGTATTCACCCAGTAGAGAAGTTATTGTTAATTGGCTAAACAAGCAATTGTCGGCAGCAGAACAAGTACATTTTCAGCAGCAGCGTCGATGGCAATTACAAAAAGGGCAAAGTGTTTTACGAGAGCTTGCCCTTGATGGCATTCCAACCGAATTATCCTTTGGTCAAGACGCATTAAGTGCTTATTTAGAAGAGCCTGATGAAGGTTATTACATCAAATCACCAAAATCTTTTTTGGGTGCTAGTAGTTTACTTCCTCAACAAATCGAACTATTTGAAGATATTGTTGCGGCAATGATGAGCAATATTAAACGCCTTGCTGAAAATGAATTACAACGGGAAATAACACAAACGGTTATTGGTCGACCGGTGAACTTTCAAGGCATTAAAGGTGAAGAAAGTAATGCTCAAGCCATTAAGGTCTTAACCAATGCAGCAAAACGGGTTGGCTTTAAAGATATTGAGTTTCAATATGAGCCCGTAGCCGCAGGTTTTGAATTCGAATCAAGCTTGGATAAGGAAACAAAAGTATTAGTTGTTGATATTGGTGGTGGAACTACTGATTGCTCAATGATCTTAATGGATCCAAAGTTTTCAAACGATACGGATAGAACTAAACACTTACTTGCACATACAGGTCAACGTATTGGTGGTAATGACTTTGATATAGGTTTAGCGCTTAAAGGCATTATGCCGGCATTAGGTATGGACAGTTTTTTAAAAACAGGTAAACCTATGCCGGTAAATAGCTATTGGCAAGCCGTGGCAATTAATAATATTAATGAGCAAACAGCGTTTTATAGCCAACAAAATTCGCGTTTTTTACAGCAACTCTGTCGTGATGCTAAACAACCTGAAATCGTGGCCAGATTACTAAAAGTTCAACAAGAAAAACTAAGTTATCAGATAGTTAATAATGCTGAGCAAGCTAAAATTGCACTTAGTGATCATATGGAACAACAAATTGATTTAAATCATATCGAAAACCAGCTTAATGTGACGGTTGATCGTGAACTCTTTTTATCATCAAACCAGCGTCAATTGACAGGTATTACACAGTTAATGCAAGAAGCGGTTAAACAAGCAGGTAGTCAACCTGACGTAGTATTTGTTACCGGCGGTACAGCAAAGTCCCCCGTACTTAATCAATTTTTAAAAACGCAATTTAAAAACATAAAACTGGTTACGGGTGATCACTTTGGTAGTGTAACGGCGGGACTAACACGCTGGGCTGAGCTAATTTATCGCTAAAGTGGACATTTTGTTTTTATTACCTAGGCTTAGAAGTGATGTTTATATAGCCGCCTCATTTATATAGATATTTAATCTCTAATCTCTAATCTCTAATACAGAAGGATAATGAAAATGGAATTTGATACGCCTAAAGCAATACACCAAATAAAGACCTCCAAAAAAACCAATATACTTGTTGATGGTAAAGAACAATGCAAGTTGCAAGCAATGTCGTATGCTCTTAAGTATCATCGGGTCGATGTTACTGAAACAAGTAATGGACTTTCAGTAACAGGCACTAGAGCAGTGCATACAGCGACAAGACATCGATAAATTTCATGTATTATAAAGAAAACGAGCCTTGTGCTCGTTTTCAATTTTTATTCAACAACAAACACAACATAACGTCATAAATTACACCACTCATTAATTTCTATTAAATTCCTTTTTTTACTGAAGATGATATATGATGGGAAAAATCTTTTCATACTTACCGCATACCTAATAACTTACCCATACGGAACGTCGATGTTTTTCAATATTTTTATTGCTTTAGGTTTATTACTTATCACTACCTTAGTGATGTCTCGGTTATTTAATTTTCATAAAAATATATGGTTACTATTTATCGCCCAACCATTAGCCATGTCAGCATCACCGGTGATTGTTTTTATCGGCGGAATTCTCTCAACAAAGATGGCGAGCGATCCATCACTGGCGACCTTACCAATAACTATTATGGTTTTAGGTGTGGCAAGTGCGTCTATTCCCGCAGCAATGTTAGCTAAAAATAAAGGGCGTAAATTTGCAACGTTAACAGGCTTTAGTTTGACCTTCTTTGCCGCTTTAATCGCAATGACAGCAGCGCTTAAAGCAAGCTTTGAATTATTTTTATTGGCAAGCCTCTTTTTTGGTTTTAGTACCGCCTTTATTCAGCAACTTCGTTTTTCAGCCATTGAAAGTGCTGATAGCCCTGAAGACATTCCTAAAGTACTTTCAATATTAATGCTAAGTGGCTTATTTGCCGCATTTATAGGGCCAGAAGTCGCCTTAGCAGGCAAAGATTTATTAGACTCTCCATACGGTTATGCGGGCTCATTTTTAATCATCGCTATGCTTGTCGTTCTTGCCATGATAGTAGTACTAGCATTTAAAGACCCTGAACAAAAAACAACGGTTAACAATACTGACGTGCGTCCACTTTCAGTTATTTTAAAACAGCCCATTTTTATTATTTCAATTTTAACTGCAGCTATAGGTTATGCATTAATGAGCTACTTAATGACAGCTACGCCATTAAGCATGCATCACATGCACGGCCACAGCTTACAAGAAACTAAATGGGTCATTCAGAGCCATATTGCTGCGATGTTTATTCCGTCATTATTTACCGCATGGCTGGTTAAAAGATTCGGCATTAAAAGCCTTTTATTATCTGGTACCGTAATTTACGCCTTTGTTGCAGTTATCGCCCTTTCAGGTGAGCAAGTATTACATTATTGGTGGGCATTGATTTTATTAGGGATCGGCTGGAATTTTCTCTTTCTCACTGGCACCACGTTATTGCCTTTAAGTTATAACGCCGGAGAGCGTCATAAAGTACAAGCAACCAATGATTTTATTCTATTTGGTTTTCAAGCTTTTGCATCATTAATGGCAGGATGGATGTTATTTAAAGCAGGTTGGCATATGGTAGTACTTTCTAGCTTACCTTTTATTATTGCACTCTTTTTTATCACCATCTATTTCTATCGCCGCGAAGCCAGAATAAATAAACTTAAAGAAGTAACGGAATAACATCAGAGAAATTTATGGAAAATGCGCCATTACACGCTTTACCTATAGTACAATTGGGTCATCAGGCTTTACGAAAAATAGCCGCTGTTGTTGAAGACATTCAATCAAGAGAAGTACAAGCCATTATTGAGCAAATGCTAGTAACCGTAAAAAAAGCGGGTGGTGTTGGCATTGCCGCACCACAAATGGCGATAGATAAACGCATATTTATTGTTTGTTCAAAGAAAAACGAACGCTATCCTGATGCCCCTGATATGCCAGCAACCGTGATGATTAACCCAGAAATAACCAGCCATGGTGACGAAATGAAAAAGGATTGGGAAGGTTGTTTAAGTGTGCCATCAATTAGAGGTTTGGTTCCTCGTTATCAAGAAATCAATGTTGTTTATCATGACAGAGAAAATAATAAACATACTGCCATTTACACGGGCTTTTTAGCCCGAATATTTCAACATGAGCTCGATCATTTAAACGGCTTAACCTTTGTTGACCGCGTTGAAAATACTCAAGATCTTTATAGTGAAAGTGAATGGTATCGACAGTTTGTTGAGTAACCTTCCCTTTTTATGATTTTTTTAGGTCGACTTAAACTGCTTTTATCCTATCAAAATAGAAACCGATCCAGCCTCATTAGAAACGTTCTAGCTTTAGATTGGAATGATCATGACCAACACATTTATGCACCACTACTTTACACTTTTGCAACAGACCGTTTGGTCTGTTACTCTGTAAGGGTAACAATTAAACAAGAAGTAGCTGTTAATGAGAGATGCCGAACAAACACGCCAGAAAATATTAGAGGTAAGTGCTGATGAAATTCACAAAAATGGATTCACCGCCACCAGTTTATCGGTCATTCTAAAAAAATGTGAAATATCTAAAGGCGCTTTGTATCATCATTTTACTAATAAAATGGAACTCGGTTATGCAGTATTTGAAGAAGTTTATATTCCGATGTTTTTATCTACTTGGCAGCCTGCATTAGATGGCGATGACCCTATTGAAGGTCTATGCGATTTTTTTACTTCAATGTATAAAAATATGACTTGTGACGAGCTAGTTTGTGGTTGCCCACTTAATAACCTTTGCCAAGAAATGGCCTGTATAGATGAAGGTTTTCGACTCCGTATTTTAAATATGCAGCAACAACTGAATCAATTGATTGTTAATGGCTTACATAAAGCAAGTGAACAATTGCGTAATGATCTTGATTACTCCCAAGTTGCTTATTTTATTGTGGCCACTTTTCATGGTTCTACAAGCTTAAGCAAAAGCTCTCGTAATAAAGATTTATTTGAAAAAGTCATTAATGAATTATGTAAATATATAAGAGCCTTAAAGAAATAATCAGCAGACTCTCTTCTCTTAAACATCTTTTTTTATAAATTATTACAATTAAGCATAAGATAATAATTATCTTATATTGACATACCGCGCGGTCGGTATGCTATTATAACCATAAGTTAATTTACCTTCCCTAAAGGACATACCGTGAAAAGGTTTTTCTCTGTCTTAATCGTTTTTGTTATCTCAAGTATATCTATCAGTACACTTGCTAATGAAGTGTCTCCCTATAAAGTTATTAATACCGTTGGTAATAACCTTTTTACACGTATCGCTCAAAATCAACAAGAAATCGAAAAATTCCCCGGATTAATGAGAAATATTGTTGATGAAGAATTAATGCCTTCTATAGATTATAAGTACGCTGCTTATCGAATTTTAGGTAAACATTTACGGAAAACCACCAAAGAACAACGCGCTAAATTTGTAACCTCGATACGCTCATACCTAGTTCGCACTTATGCAAATGCGTTGTCGCAATATAAAAACCAGCAAGTTATCTTTGAACCTGAAAGAGATACTAAAGGGAAAAAAATAGTATCTGTAAATACCAAAATTATTGGTACTAATAGACCTGATATAAATATTGCTTTTAAAATGCGTCAAAACAAAAAAACAAAACAATGGAAAGCCTACGATATGGTTGTTGAAGGTATTTCCTTGTTATCAAGTAAACAAGCTGAGTTAAGTCAGCGCATCGCCAAGCAAGGAGTTGAACGCGTTTCTTTAGAGTTAGCTTCAATAGCGAAGTAGAGCTCAAAATAAGTTAACAAGTAATATTTATGATACGGTGATAGTTCAGCAGCAATACCATTTCCATTAAGTTTGTTCCCACTCAGAGCTTGTCAGCGGTTTGAGAACAAATAGAATTTTTTGTGTATAGTCATTCTATATTAAAGAAATTCTGTGCGGTTATCTAATCGCTGACAAACTCCCGAAGGGCGAGTTTAAAAGGCTTACAGCCCGCGTTATTGATTTTGACAATGGAACAACCATTCTCTGCAATCAATACCTTGCCTCTAAGCCTTTTAAATCTCGCTGATTGGGAAGAAACTTAATGGAATTGGTATTAGTTATTCCATTATTCGACAAGGAAGCTTTGTGAAACTATCACTCCTTTATGTAAAAACACTCTTCTTATTTTGCGTATTCATTAGCTTTTATAGTCCTGCGAGTATCATTGCTAAAACTATCAGCTCAGTAAATAATAGTTCTGCTAACAATAACTCAGTAGAAAATGATTCAACGACGATCACTAACCCATTTTCAAAAATAACTTACTCCGATGTAACAATTGCCAACAAAATTCTTATCTCTTTACATCACAGCGTATTAGAAATTAATCGTGATGAAAAATACCTTATTGCGACCTTAAATGAAGATGAAAAGTCGTTACTCATTAAAAAAGGCTTAATTATAACGCCAGCAACTGCTTGGCAAGTGAAATTTCAGCAACATCAAAAGCTACACACAATAAAGTCCAGTAAAAGCAATTTCAATAAAACCATTGATTCACAACAAGGTATTGATAATTATCAATGTTATCCAACGGTAGAAGAAACCTATCAACAAGCTGAAGCTTTAGCAGAGCAATATCCACAACTAACTAACTGGCTAGATATAGGTGACTCTTGGAATAAAGTAAATCAACTTGATGGCTATGATTTAATGGTGCTTAAAATCACGAATAAAGAGTTTACGTCAACTAAACCTATTTTATTTATTCATAGCAGCATGCATGCACGAGAATATGCACCAGCCGCACTTAATTTAGATTTTGCCAAATGGTTACTGAATAATTACAGCACTAATGCCGAGGCACAATGGCTAGTAAATCATCGCGAAATACACTTACTTTTTCATATGAATCCCGACGGACGAAAAATAGCAGAGTCACAAATATTACAACGAAAAAATACCAATCAAAACCACTGCGCGGGTTCAAGTGTTGGTGTTGATTTAAATCGAAATTTTGCGCAAACATGGAATAGCACCGCCAATGGTTCAAGTGGTGATGAGTGTAATGAAACCTATCGGGGAGTATCAGCCGAGTCGGAGCCTGAAACACAAGCTGTTTCAAATTACATTCGTACATTATTTCCTGATGATAGAGGGCCTGCAGACAATGACGCGGCACCTAAAACGAAGTCAGGACTACATTTAGATATACATAGTTATGGCAAGCTGATTCTTTGGCCTTATGGACATACTGCGGCCCTATCGCCCAATAACGATGAGTTTGTCGCACTGGGTAATAAACTCGCTTGGTTTAATGATTACACACCACAACAATCTATAGGTTTATACGCGACTGATGGTACCAGCGATAACGTCAGTTATGGCGAATTAGGTGTTGCGGCCTTTACCTTTGAATTAGGTGATTCGTTTTTTCAAAACTGTGCAACTTACGAAACAGAAATTAAACCTGATAATTTAAAGACCTTAATTTATGCCGCTAAAGTAAGTCAGGCTCCTTACCTACTTCCAGCAGGTCCTGATATTGCGTCAATTCTGGTTAATAAGTCCAGTAATCAAACCGAAGTTACCTTAGGTAGCCCCATTGAATTAGAAATTATTGCCACAAATAATCAAAGTAAACAAAATATAGATCGTTCTATTGCTGCGATTGAATATGCAATCGATCAACCTATTTGGGCTGAAGAAACTAACTCAATACTTTTACAAGAAAACATTGAAGAAGATGGTCTTGGCAATACGCTTGCAACAAGCAAAATTGACACATCTACTATGACAATTGGTCAACATATAATTTATGTACGAGCCAAAAATTCTCAAGACCAATACGGCGTACCTAAAGCCGTATTTTTTACCATAAGTGATCGTAACTCGCCAATACCTGCATTCTCTATTAATTGCCAAGATTTAATTTGCGACTTTGATGCATCCGCTAGCCAAGGTGCTGGTAGTGATATCAGTTTATATCGTTGGATTTTCTCAGATACACAAGAAAATGAAGGCATTACCACCCAACATACTTTTGCCAACGCAGGTAATAAAACAGCGACACTTATCATAGAAGATCTTCAAGGTGCGCAAGCGCAAAGCCAACAAAGTTTTTCAGTAACGGCAATTGAAGTAATAACCATTACTCCGCCAGCAATGAATAAAAGTTCAGGCGGTAGTATTTATGGGCTGTTAATTTTATTGATACTTATCTTACGGATGAGGCTGAATACCGTAGTCGCCTAAAATGGCTTGATATTCACCACTTTGTTTAAGTGCTTGCAGACAATTATCAATTTTCATAAGAAAGTCGGCAGCATCTTTAATATTTTTAGACTGTTTTGAAACAGTAATATAATAATTCTTTGTTTTGATTTTATAATCTAAGACTTTTATTTGATCACTGATCCCCAATTTTTTTGCACGCCAATAAAAAGTATTTCGAGCATCGGCAAAAATATCAAATCTTGGCGTCGGTGCTAATAATTGCGAGAACATCGAACGCAAACTAAAACCTGTAACGATTTCATTTAACTTCATTTTGTCATCAATTATTTTTAACAATTCAGGGGTATACGTTAGCCCCGCTAAATGTCCGATACGATAAGGTGCTAAATCTGCAAGCTTATTAATGACAATATCACTATCTGCACGCACCATAAAAGCATAGTCAGCACTAAATATCGGTTCTTTCGAATAATATAAAATGCTTTCTCGGTCGGCTAAGTACGAATATACGGTGATGTCTATTTCGCCTTTTTCCATAAACTGACGTGTTCTTTTGATCGGCAACCGATGGTATTCAACCCTATAGTTCATTTCATGCAGGCAAGTATTAATTAATTCTTTACCTAAACCCAATTGCTTTTTAGCGTCACCTATAAAGAAGTAAGGTGGCCATTCGACATCATTGATGATAACTTTTTGCTGAGCAAAGCAAGAAAAGTTGATTAAACAACACCATAAAAAAGTAATGAATAAAGATCTAAAATCAATCATGTTGAATAAGCATTTTATGTACTGAAATGTGAAGATGACCTTCTATAATATCTAGCAGCAGAACGGCTATAAATCAAACATCATCCATCAAACATCACTTCTTCTTAGGCAGTTTACCCATATCTTCTTCTTGCTTTTTTTGCTGCTTTTTCTGCTGCTTTTTCGCTATCACCATCATCTCAATGTTCCGCTCGGCATAGGGGTCTGGTGTTAACATTTGTACTACTGCGCCAAAGGCAATTGCAGTGCCTCTGCGCTTTTTTGCTGATTTCATTAATTTTGACGCGATCATTGCCAATATAAAAACGATGGTCCATGGGAGAAAAGCCCACAGTAATCCTAAATAAATTTCCATAATTTCACTCTATATTCAAATAAATACACTGCCAATAACGATATTGGCTTGATAATTAGTTATATTTTGGAGTGAACTAAGATGGGCTTTCGTCAGAAATTATTGAGGTAAAGAGAGGTAATAGCGAAGTTTTATTATTAATATTTACAAAGGTATTTTTAGCCGTTTTAAATTCTACGGCTAGCTTAGTTTGATAATCGACAAGGAATATTATCCTTTTATTACAAGGAAATAGTTTAAAGTCATCAGAACAAAATATCTTTTGAACTTTGGCTGAATTAAGGGCAGATAGCTGTTCAAGATCAGCTGTTTTAGCTGTAGCTTTTACCGCCTGTTGAGAAGTTACTGAGTATGATTGCTCAAGTTCAGTGGATAATTGAGCATACGCAGCAACATTAGCGACAAAGGCAGATATGATCACTAAGATCATATTCATTAAAGCTCCTGATACTTTCACTTATCTTCCTTTGTTATTATCGTAACAATTTAATTGGGACGAAATAATATTATTCAAGCTTTAGCGCCTAGTTTTAGAAACGGCAACGTTAGAATATTGGTAAAAATAAACGTACAATGTCTTTTTAACTTTTGCTATTGCGCTTGGCTCTATGTCTGCTCCATTAAAATACCTCACGGCTTACTCTCCGGAAATAAAAGCGCAAATTCAACAAATGCTCGATAAAAAGTCGCTGGGTGATTTTCTTTTAAAAAAATATCCTGCCCCTCATACAATCAATAATGACAAAAGCTTGCGCAGTTATACTATCGACATAAAAAATCGTTATTTAAAAAAGTCAGAACCATTAAGTAAGATAAAATATGATGATAAAATTCACATCATTAATAATGCGCTAGGATTGCATAGTTATGTATCACGAGTACAAGGTAATAAGTTGAAAAGTAAAAATGAAATTCGTATTGGCGCGCTATTTAAAAAGTCGCCTGAACCTTTTTTAAATATGATCGTAGTGCATGAGCTAGCACATTTAAAAGAGAAAGATCATAACTATTCCTAACAACCGATTATTGGCTAAATGTTGTCAACTTATGTATAGCGATAGCAGGTGCACATTGGGAAATATCGGCCATCAAATTACATTTACCCTGACCATCCAATTACATTCAACACTGCCACATCTAATGTGTAATTAATGCCGTCCTTCGTTGGACTATATTACAAACAGCTAATGATCACTTATGCCACAAAGCTGTCGTTAACAAATGAGCGTGAAAGTTTATTCGGATTAGATATTGTATAGATAACGCCAGTAAATGGGCAAATAATAGTTGGTTGAAACAAGCGACGCAGGAGCAAAAACAACTATTATTTTTCCTGTTGAAACGCTTATAGTTACACCAAGCCACTTACTTAATAAATTAATATCCTATTATTATAGGCGGACTATGCTTAACACCAGTTTTGGGTGACACATAGGCTGTACCATAGTCTCTAAAACCTTGCTTTTTATATTAGTTCAAGGCAGTTAGCTTAGCACTTAATATTATTTTTTGAGCATTATCATTTATAGCTAATGCAATGATATTTTGTAGCACTTTAGAAGCTAAACCTTTATCTTTTATGCCTTGGTGAGGCAACCATTTAAGAAATTACAAACTCACCTT
>JABSOX010000018.1:66831-109049 GCA_013215655.1 Colwellia sp. | reverse complement strand
GATGAATAATGAAAAATGCTTAAACGATGAAGCAACCATTAAAACAAAGCTTTTAGAGATATGGCAAGCCATGCGTGATTGCATTGACCGTGGTATTAAAACCGAAGGGATATTACCCGGCGGTTTAAAAGTAACTCGGCGTGCGCCTGCGCTATACCGTACATTATCAGTCGAAAAAAGTAACGACCCACTTATCGCGATGGATTGGGTAAATCTATTTGCATTAGCCGTTAATGAAGAAAATGCCGCAGGAAGCCGTGTTGTTACCGCACCAACAAATGGTGCTGCTGGTATTATTCCAGCAGTGTTAAGTTACTACGATAAATTTGTAAAGCCTGTTTCTGACGACGACTGTGTCCGTTATCTATTAACCGCCGCAGCCATTGGCATTTTATATAAAACTAATGCTTCTATTTCTGGCGCTGAAGTGGGTTGTCAAGGTGAAGTGGGAGTGGCTTGTTCTATGGCTGCAGGTGCTTTAACAGAAATAATGGGTGGCACACCACAACAAGTCGAAAACGCTGCAGAAATTGGTATGGAGCACAACTTAGGCTTAACTTGTGATCCTGTAGGCGGTTTAGTGCAAGTGCCTTGTATTGAGCGTAATGCTATGGGCTCTGTAAAAGCCATTAATGCCTCTCGACTTGCCTTACGTGGAACAGGCACCCAAAAAGTAACACTAGATAAAGTGATCAAAACCATGTGGGAAACAGGTAATGACATGAAAACTAAATATAAAGAAACCTCTCGAGGTGGCTTAGCGGTGAATATTATCGAGTGTTAATACTGACCTACATATTCATCAACCGTATACCGTAAAAAATAAAAGCCGAAGGTCATTAGACATTCGGCTTAAAAATTTCGTTAAAATTGTAAATTACCGTGTTGGTAATTCGATACCCGAAAATAACTCATCAATTTCAGCATTATTTTTTAACAATACCGCACGAGTAACTAAGTCTCGATTTAAGTGCGGTGCAAATCGTTCGATAAAATCAAACATATAACTCCGTAAGAAAGTACCACGTCTAAAGCCAATTTTAGTTGTGCTCGGTTTAAATAGGTGACTCGCATCAATAGTAACTAAATCACCATCAATTTTTGGATCCATAGCCATTGAAGCAATAACCCCAACCCCAACTCCCAAACGAACATAAGTTTTGATTACATCAGCATCTGTTGCGGTGAACGCAATTTTAGGTTCACAACCAACATTATTAAAAGCGGTATCAAGCTCTGAGCGCCCCGTAAATCCAAAAACGTAAGTCACTAATGAATATTTAGCTAGGTCTTCAATGGTAATATCACGTTTTTTAGCGAGCGGATGATCAGGTCGAACAATAATACTTCGGTTCCAGTAATAACAAGGCAACATCACTAAATCGTTATAAAGATGTAAGGACTCAGTAGCGATAGCAAAATCGGCGTCACCTTTTGCCGCAGCATCACTAATTTGTGCGGGAGTACCTTGCGACATTTGCAACGAAACTTTCGGAAAAAGCTTCATAAACCCTTGAATAACGGGAGGTAAAGCATATCGCGCTTGAGTATGTGTCGTCGCAATACGCAATTTACCCTCATCGGGCTGAGTATGTTCACGAGCAACAGCTTTTATCGCCTCGACTTTCGATAGTATTTCCGTAGCAATGTTGATCACTTCATTACCCGCAGAAGTAACATGGGTTAGATGTTTACCACTTCGACCAAATATTTGAATACCAAGTTCGTCTTCTAACATCCGAACCTGTTTACTAATACCAGGTTGTGATGTGAATAGACTCTCTGCGGTTGCAGATACATTTAAGTTATTGTTAAGTACTTCGACAATATAGCGGAGTTGTTGCAGTTTCATAGTTGCGGTTCAAGATTTCTTATTCCAAAAATATATACTTAAATGGAAATATATTCCATATGATTTTTAAAAATTGTGTAAATTTATTTCAACATCCGCTTAAAAATTAAATAAGTAACATTATATTTACAAAATAAAAGTAAACATTCTTAGTTTTGATAAATAAAAGACCAAGTTAACCCTATGCTAAGGCGAACATTTTTTGTAGACTGGTAATAGATAGTGCATTTTTTTCATATTATGAGTAAAAACTATGATCACAATAATTATTGGTTTATTTATCGCTTTAATCGTCATCGTTGTGGTGGTTAATGGGATACAGCAACATAGAGAAAAATTAGAACAGGAAAAGCGTGCTCGTGCCGCTAAACAAAAAGCAATTGTTGACGAAACCGAAGAGTTAATTTTACAGGTAGCCAATTTACCACCAAACCCCATCATTAATAATATATTAAATAAACGTAGCATGAATGCCGTTAAAGCAATGTCACAGATATTACCTGAATCAAAACCGATTAGAAAACGTTTACAAGAAATGAAAGCTAGGGTTGAAGCTTCTGCAGATATGCTGAAAAGCCAAGACGGAATACCAGAAGAAAAATTTGTTCTTCCTGATAATGAGCAACAGATTGTGGCTATTTTACAATGCATTAAAAAAATTAGGTTAATGCTAAAAAACGAGCAAACTAAAGGGGCACTAGATCCACAAACATATACTCAACAAGATAAACGTTTTGACAGTATGCAATTAAAAATTGGTGTTGAGAGTTTAGCCAAAAGAGGCAATAAGGCCTATTCAAATGAAATGTTAGGTTCAGCAAGGCAATATTTTGAAAAAGCATTACAAACCTTATCTGACCATGGTACTCAATCAGAGTATACGCAGAGTAAACGCGCAGAGTTGGAACAGTTATTAGAAGAAATTACCACCGCATTAAAAAGTTCTAATGCTGCTGATGCCGCGAAAAAAGCGAAAGACGAAGAAGATGATTTGGACATGTTATTTCAACCGAAGAAAAAATGGTAAAATAAAACCAAAACAACTATCAAGCCAGTATTATTATAACAAATAGTGCTGGCTTTTTCATTTAAACAAGTCTGTTTTCTATGGCCTTATTTTGTTAAACACATTCACTATTACATTACCGTCATTTCTACGTAGAGCAATGAAGGCCTACGCACTCAAGACTCTAATTAGAACTGCTGGTGGCGAATTATATCGAATAGGTCGTTCAAGAAATTGGCAATTAAGAGCTACTTTTGAACAACTCGAAGTTATAATTTCAGCGATTGAAAACTCAGATGAACCCAGTTGGCAATGGTTAGCCAAACATTTAAATAATCGACAAAAAAATCTTAGCCACAATGATTTATTACGTATTGCTAAGCGTAATTTAGGTATTAGTATTAATCAGTTAATGGCTAAAACAGACTGCACCATTGCGCAGGCAAGATTAGTGATTGATGAACTAGAAGATCTGGATTAAATCACTTATTGTATCGAAGTATTAATCCCCTAGGATATATATAATCAATGAAGGTGACACAAGCGCAATGAGGTTCGACAAAAAAATATTCGTGTTGAATTCTTTGTCGAAGTGAACTTCTACCTACACTACCGATTATTCGTCCTTGCACATCGTTCCTTCCCATCGACGTGCAAGGATGCACTAATGCCACGCAAACATAGATACCTAGGAGCGACCATGGCACCACGACATACCGTTCGTCCTGAACATCGTCGTTCATTGCCATCCATGTCACCACGACATACCGTTCGTCCTGAACATAAACCTGCATAGGCAGGTTTATTATAGTTACAGCGCTAAACTTAACTTTCGCTTTTATTCACGCGTAACCAATAGGTTGCATAGAATAATATCGCCGATATAAAAGCTGTACTAAAGTCAATTTTTGAAGCTATTGCTTGAAATGGAGCAAAGCGGTTTATACCAGTAACAACGTCAGCGGTGCTAACATTTTCTGGCATGAATACAAAATAGTCTAGCAAAAATTTACCTATAAAAGGTTGTGAAAAGTCTAAATAATGTACGGCTAAAGCCTCAACTAAAATCAGAGCAACTATTGGTAGTACGGCCCATAAGAATGGTGCCTTTTTTGCGTACATAGACGCTAACATTAACCAAGCAAACAAAGGTAAAAACCAAACAGCCAGAGGCAATAATGTTATCCAAATAATTGAGACCGCACTTATCACGCTTGAACTAATCCACATACCCCATAGAGAAATATCATAGCCAACATAAAAAACAATACAGGCAATAAAAGCAATAATAAGTATGGTAACTAGTACTAAGGTTGCGACCATGAAAAATATTGCTGGAATAACCAAAGCCCCGGTAACAAGTTTACTCATTATCGTTAAACTATCTGATACAGGTAATGAGCGCCAAAACAACACGGATTGGTCTCTTCTTTCATCATAAAGACAGGTAAGAAAGTAATACAGCTGCACTATGGTACTTAACACCAAAAATGGTGCAAATAGTGATATTAAGCCGATAAAAAATATTTTTTCCACCTCTGGCGAATGTGAATATTGAAAATCTACTAATCGCTCCAAACGTATAAATAATGCATGAGTATCAACACCATTAAGGAAAAAATTTAACGCCGGAATAACAAAAATCAACACCGCTAATGACACCGGAACCCACGTTAAAATATTTTTAAATTCCCATAATTCTTTTCTAATTGATGCTTTCATTGTTAACGTATTCATTAGCATGTCTCCTTCGTCATCACACCTACAAAAATATCAGCCAAACTGGGCACACTAACATTACCTAGTGATTGTAATACATCTGTGTCTGCCTTATCAAAAAGCATCGTAGTTAATCCCATCATACTATTTGAAAATAAAGGTTTAAGCTCCTTAGCTTGCTCTATATGCTCGTTTGTTACCGACAATAAATTAAAGCGTTCACGTATATCCTCTGCACTTTCCGATAAAACAATTTTACCTTCTTGAATAAAGGCAACATCCGTTAAAATATGTTCAATTTCTTCAATTTGATGTGTAGTGATAATGATGCACTTATCTTCACTATAAAATTCTTCTAATAAATGACTGTAAAATTGTCGACGGGTCAGAATATCTAATCCTAATGTCGGTTCATCAAGTATCAATACTTTGGCATCAATAGCTAAAATCAGCGCCAAATGTAGTTGCGTGACCATACCTTTTGATAGTACTTTAACCTTATCGCTCAATGAGACATTCGTTTTTTGTAAAAACATTTTTGCTTTTTCTATATCAAAATTTTGATGAACATCTTGCATATACGTTAATGCTTGTGAGACTTTTAGCCATTTTGGTAAAATAGCAACATCAGCGATATAAGCGACATCGTTAAGCATTTCGACCCGATCTTTTCGAGGATGATGACCAAGTACATCAATATCACCATCAAAATCAGTTAAACCAAGAATTGCTTGCAAACATGTTGTTTTACCTGCGCCATTTGGACCCACTAAACCAACAATTTGACCCGCATTAATTGTTAAGTCGACATTTGAAACAACATTTTTAGTGCCGTAAGACTTACTAAGTTTGCGAATAGAAATTAATGGACTCATATGTTGTTCTCCATTGGAGTAGATAGTAACTGCTCAGCTGAAAGCTTTAGCCGAGTAATTTGTTTTAATATTTCAGGCCACTGTTGACAAAGAAATACACCTCGTTCTCGCTCTAACATCAATTGTTGTGCGCCTGGCATCACAAACAAACCTTTTCCTCTTTGTTTTTCAACAACTTGTTCATCCTGCAACATTTGATACGCCTTTGAAATAGTTATAGGGTTAAGCTGATATTCTGCTGCTACTTTTCTTACAGAAGGTAAAGCCTCTCCTTCTTTGATATATCCATCCAAAATACGAGCAATGACTTGCTGATACAGTTGGAGATATATCGGCTTTTCTGAATCCCATTGTGGTGTCATTAGTTTTTCCTGTGCAGTAAAACAAATCGATAACAGTGTTATACACCACCAGCACACCATAACACAATGTTTATTTGCGTATAAATCAATCAACGTTTAATGTAAAAAACACCAGAACCATGAAAAAGCAACTATCAACTGATTGATATTATTACATATAAATTTATTTATTCAAATATAGAAGATACATATTTTTGAAAGTGTAACAATATATATTGTTAACAAATATAAAGCAGACTGACACTTAGTTTGTGTAGACATAAATATTTAAGATCGATAATAGCTAAACAATATTCAGCTTAATTGGACAATTAAAAATTGGATATTTTTGAAGTACTGACAATTAATTCCTCGATATAACCTATAAATGTCGATACCTATGTAAATAAGGAGCAAGGCAAAATATTAGCGATAATAAACGAACAACTATGTGACCGTGATTTTAGCTGCATCGACATGTAGGAAAGTACTAATGTAGTAAAGTCATGGTTCTTTAATGTAGGTTGTATACAAACGTAGTGAGGTTCGACAAAATAGATATTTGTGTTGAATTCTTTGTCGAAGTACAGGTTATCAGTTCCCGACATAACCTAAGTACCTACATCCATGTAGGCAAACATCGACCTACACTACCTAATATTCTTCGTATATCGTCACTCTTTCACATCGGCGTACATAGAAGAACTAATGCAGTGAAGATATGATGCTTTAATGTACGTCGACACGAGTGCAACGAGGTTCGACAAAAAATAATCGATGTGACTTGTCGAGGTAGACCTCGACACTACCGAATGTACTTCCTGAACATCGTTGTTTTTACAACCCAGGCACCATAACATACCGCACATCCTGTATGAAAAAAGGCGCTTTAAAGCGCCTTTTTGATCAAATGGAAAGTTTTAAATTACTCAGCTTTAGCCTTAGGTTTTGCTTTCCCTTTTGGCTTAGTTTTAGACTTGGCTTTTACTGCTTTCTTTTTCGCTTCTTCAACCCATTTACCATCAATATACTTAGCCGTCCAGCCCGTGGCTTTAGCTTTAGCTTCACCCGCGTCAATTTCCGTCATGACATACTGTTCTTTGGTTTTACGGCTATAACGAATAACTGCTAAGTTACCATCAGGATCTTTTGCCGGCGCATCAGCTAAGTAATAGAATTTACTCGAAATTCTATCGCGAAAACGTTGTAATTCTTCAACCTTAGGGGCTCGAGTTTCTCTCGATCGTGGAAACGTACTTGCCGCTAAAAATATCCCTGCAGCACCGTCACGTAAAACAAAGTGAGCATCTGACTTTTCACAAGATAATTCTGGTAATTGCACAGGATCTTCTTTTGGCGGAGCTGCTTCACCGCTGGCTAATAACTTACGGGTATTTTTACATTCACTGTTAGTACAATCAAAATACTTACCAAAGCGGCCTGATTTAAGTTCCATTTCAGCTTCACAACGATCACATTCCAAAATGGGACCATCGTAACCTTTAATTTTAAACTCACCTACTTCAACTTCAATACCATCACAAACAGGGTTATTACCACAAACATGTAACTTACGTGTTTCGTCAATAAGGTAACTGTCCATCGCCGTACTACATTTAGAGCAACGATGCATCGCTCGTAATGCTTCAGTTTCTTGATCTTCTGCTAAAACACTTACCGCTTCTTCACCAGCAGTTAAATTCATCGTCGTGGTACAACGCTCTTTTGGTGGTAAGGCATAACCAGAACAGCCCATAAAGACACCTGTGGATGCCGTTCTAATACCCATTTTACGAGCACATGTAGGACAATCAATATCCGTTAACACTGGCTCGTTATTGCGCATTCCACCTTCTTCGTTAGGCTTATTTGCGTTAGTTAATTGTTTAGTAAAGTTTTTATAAAACTTATTAAGAACATCTTTCCAATTCGCTTTACCTTCAGCAACTTCATCAAGCTCTTGTTCCATATTGGCAGTAAAGTCATAACTCATTAAGTCTTTAAAACTTTCAGATAAACTATCCGTGACAATCTCGCCCATTTTTTCAGCATAAAAACGTTTTTTATCTAAACGAACATAACCACGATCTTGAATGGTAGAAATGATAGATGCATATGTTGATGGTCGACCAATAGAACGCTTTTCTAACTCTTTAACAAGCGATGCTTCACCAAAACGTGCTGGTGGTTTTGTAAAGTGCTGTGATGGATTCAATTGCTCTAAAGTTAATACTTCACCAACAGCTAAGTCTGGTAAATGTTTATCATCACCTTTTGATAATTGTGGATGAACTTTTGTCCAACCATCAAACTGCATTACACGACCTTTTGCTTTTAAATCAAAGTGTGCTGCACCAACGGTAATCGTACTCACGGTATAACGAGCAGCGGTCATTTGACAAGCAACAAACTGACGCCAAATTAAATCATAAAGTTTCTTAGCATCAGCATCAATGCCTTCCATAAACGCAGATTCTATTTTCACATTAGAAGGACGTATCGCTTCATGCGCCTCTTGGGCACCTGATTTACTACTATAAACTTTTGCTTTTTCAGGTAAGTAGTTTTCACCAAAACTATCGCGAATATAACCACGGCACATTTCAACAGCATCTTTACTTAAGTTAGTTGAATCTGTACGCATATAAGTTATATGCCCAGCTTCATACAAACGCTGTGCTAAACCCATGGTACGTTTAACACCAAAACCTAATTTAGTACTTGCAGCTTGTTGCAACGTTGAAGTAATAAAGGGTGCCGACGGGGTACTTTTTGACGGTTTATCATCACGTTTATTAACGGTAAACGTTGAGCTTTTTATTGTTGCTAATGCTTTATTAGTATCAGTTTCGTTGGTTGGTTTAAATGCTTTACCATTTTCATGAGTGACATCGAGCGTAAAGTCTACATTGGTTGAAGTTTTGGTATCGGCAGTTATTTCCCAAAATTCTTTTGGATCAAACGCTTTAATTTCACGTTCTTTATCAACAACTAATTTAACAGCAACGGATTGCACACGTCCCGCAGATAAACCTCTAGCCACTTTTTTCCAAAGCAACGGGCTAACCATAAAACCAACAACTCGATCTAAAAATCGACGAGCTTGTTGAGCGTTAACACCGGGCATGCTTAATTCACCTGGTGTAGCAAAAGCTTGTTGAATAGCATTTTCAGTTATTTCATTAAAAACAACACGCTTAAATTTATCGTCATCGCCACCAATAATTTCTTTTAGGTGCCATGCAATTGCCTCTCCCTCGCGATCCAAATCGGTTGCGAGATAGACAGTGTCGGCATTGCCTGCCAGTTTAATTAATTCGGCAACAACTTTTTCTTTACCTTCTAATATTTGGTAATTCGCTTCCCAATCTTTATCAGGGTTAATGCCCATACGATTAACAAGTGCTTGCTTATCTCGTTTAGCTTTATATTTTGCTTTTGCTTCTGGTTCCATTTTTCGCACTTCAGCAGGCGATTTCGCCGCTACTTTTTTACCTGTACTACTGTGCGGTAAGTCACGAACATGGCCAACACTTGATTTTACAATGAAGTCTTTACCCAGATATTTGTTAATTGTCTTCGCTTTAGCTGGTGATTCGACAATTACTAGAGATTTTGCCATATGTGTTTACATTCCTACTGAACTAACAATTTTGCTGTCAGATAAATTTTTGATAAAAATTGGTTTAAAATTAAGCGAGCAGCAATTTTTTAAAACAATTATTCGTAAAGTTTGAGTTAATCTAAAATTACTATTAGATATATCCGCAAATAAGCAAGCTGACAAGCGTTTATTTTTAATAATTATGCTTATTTAGACGTTTTTGCTATAAAGAGGTCTAAAATTTGGCGCCATCATAATAAATTTTTCAACAGAATTTAAGGGCTGAATGCTAATTAAATATAGAATTACGTTATACTGCGCTCAATTTTATAACCAGCAAGCATCCTAAAACATAGAACCTAGTCAATATTCATGCCGTTAGAGCAATAATTGACTTATCATTAAGAGAGCTCATATGACAACATCTTGGACGAACCTACAAACAAAACTCACACAGTGTTTATGTCCACCGGGTAATGGCGTGTTCACAGTGAACACTGCAAAAGAGCGAAAAGAGCAACTACACAAGGCTTTATATGGTCAATCAGACAACATTGATACCATATGGCAATCTTCTCTAGAAAAGCTCTCAGAATCGTCTAAGGCGGTTATTTTGGGTATTGCTTCAGACTGTGGCGGTGGCATTTTACGAGGAGCCAATTGGGGGCCTCTTTTTGTGCGTTCAACACTATTAGAACAATATCCTGATCTTAATGCCTTCGATATGGGAGATATTCGTGTAATTCCACATTTGTTACATGACAAATACTTAAATGAAGCAACGTTATCAAATTGCAGAAAAGCCCTTTATCAAGATGAAAACAGTCCGTATGCGGTTAGCCCACTAACCATTACTGAAGATGTATTACATGATTTTTATGCACAGTTTCCTGAAAAAGGCATTTTTGGTATTGGTGGTGATCACTCAGTAAGTTACCCGTTAACCAAAGCTTATTTGCAAGCGAAAAAGAAACAAGGTAAACGTGCGGCTATTATTCATTTTGACGCTCATACCGATTTATTAGTAGAACGCTTAGGTATCGATTTATGCTTTGGCTCATGGTGTACACATATTTTAGATGACTTACACGAAAAACATCATTTAATCCAAGTAGGTATTCGCTCAAGCGGCCGACCAAAGTCTCATTGGGAAAATACCTTTGGTGTACGACAACATTGGGCACATGAAATTAGAGAACAAGGTGTAGATGCAATTATTAAAAACATTCTTACTCAATTAAAAGATGAAAACATAGATGAACTTTATGTCAGCTTTGATATTGATGCACTAGATGAAAGTATTGCCTCATCAACAGGCACACCAGAGCCAGATGGCATGTTTTTAGCCGAAACGATGAAAATATTAACTGCACTTGCGGATAATTATCCGATTACAGGGGCTGATATGATGGAAATAGCGCCATTCACCGACAGTTCCGGTTTAGGTATTGAAAGCCGCACTAAAACATTAAACGCAGGAGCAGAAATTTCAGCGTTTTTACTTAATGAAATGGCTAAGTAGTTATCGAATCATTAGGTTTATTGTAGGTCGACACTAGCGTAGCGAGGCTCGACAAAAAAGATATTGGTATTAAATTCTTATCGAAGTGCAGTTTATCAGTTCCCTACATAAACTAAGTACTTACATCCATGTAAGCAAACATCTTCCTACATTCTAAACATAAAAAGCCGCTCAATTGAGCGGCTTTTTATTAACTTTAATCATTAAGGTATTGGGTCACTAATTACAATATTCGCTACTGGGTATGCAGAGCTAGCACCGCTAGGTGTCTCAACTGTGACCCATAATGTGCCATATTTAGGAAGATCTTCTTTTTCTCCTTTAATTGTGACTGAGTATTCGCTACCACCATTACGATTCCAATTATTCCACGTAAATGTACTTTCACTAGCGACACTACCAAACCCAGCAACAGAAAATGTGACTACGCTATTTGCAGGCATAGGTTGATTATGAAGATCAGATATAATGACCGTTGCATTACCAGTTCCTTCACTTACAATATTTATATCTTGGCCACCAACAGGAAGAGTCGTTACAAAGTTAGCTGTACTTCCTGACATCACTAAGACAACACTCCCTCTAACATCTATAGCTGTTTCCGTTGAACAACCTTCATGAGCAGGTATAGCGCAATTAAGCCCATTATATTTACCATCTTTACTGTCATAAGTTAAGCTACTATTGTAATCAACTGGCTCTTCCAGTTCCCCACCCATTTGACCTCCGGGTTGAGTTGGATTAAAAACCCCATCTTCATTGTGATCAACAAATGCTTCTGGTAAATCATATGAATTACCACCGACATCATTCCCAGAATAAGTTATATCTATACCTGATTCGTCAAAATTTCCATTTTCTCCACATGGCTTACCAACTCCTCCGGTAAATGCAGGCACCTCACAGACATCAAATCTGCCGTTACCATTTAAATCTGGAAAAGACTCTCCGCCGATAGTTGTCGCAAGAACTGTCGCTCTTCCTCCCATTTTTTGCCCCATTGTATTTGATTCTTCAGGAACATGATTAAGGTTATTTAAATCGCCCAAAACATGACCCTCTGGTTTGGGATTTTGGCTTCTCCATGTGACTGTACAAGAACCATCATCACCCGTAATACATAAAGATCCTAGATTTTCAATTGAACCTCCTTCGGTTGTAAAATATACAGCCGTTGGGGGCGGAGGGTTATTATTAGAATCTGCAAGACGTGCCGTAATAATTACTTCTGTACCATCTATACTCCAACCTTCTGGATTCAAAATGTCTGCAGAAATAGATATACTATCTTGGTCTAAAATCCCTGAAGAAATATAAAGTTTATGGGAGATAGTCTCTACTACTGGAGCACTTGTATCTTCAACCGTAGCTTTAACACTAACTACTCTAGATACTGTCCCTGCATTTACCGTTGTTTGAACTAATCCATCAAAATTTGAGGTTGCGACAACCGGCGTCAATAAGATATCTCCACCATCACTCACCAATGAAAAACTTACATCACGCCCTTTTACAGGGTTCCCATCGGTATCTAATACTCGAAAGACAATAGTTGATTTTTCAGGAAGTGCAGCACTACCAGCGCCTTGTAAAGCAATATGTTGTGGCGTTGACGAAACAAATTCAATACTTCTCACATCTGCTGGGATAATATTTATGATGCCACTAGCTGAAAGATTCTTCCCATTTATTGTTACATTGACCTTTATCTCATCATTCCCCGAACACCCTTTGGCTAAATAAGTAGCATTCACTTGACCGTCAAAAGAGAAAGGGGCTGATATTTCAGCAGAAGGAACTGTCTCTAAGGCGCAGTCCGAAGTAAATTTTATTTCTATAGACTCTCTAAAAGATTCACCTGAATCTGCAATGAGAGAAACAGATATTTCTGATGTCCCCCCCGCAGGAATTTGTTCTCTAGAAAGTGAAATTGCTCCTTCTACAAATGGCGAACCACTGCCTAACCTAAAGACAACAGCTGATGAGCCTTGACTGTTAAATATAATTGATACTGGCTCTGCCGAGTCCACTGTTGCAGTTACTTTACTAAAACCCGCGCTTTCACCTGCATTTAAAACAATTGTTGCTATGCCTTCAATGTCAGTTCCACCAGTATCTGTTTCAGGTGTTTCAGATTCAAAAACACCACGACTGGGGTTATCTATAACAAAAGTAACAAGACTACCGACAACAGGTGTAGAGCCTTGCATTACAGTTGCTGTAATGGTCGCGGGACTTTGCTCTGTGATGTTTTCGTCTGAAATGGTTAACGATATAACAATAGTATCTGTTGAATCATCAGGTACAGAAGTTCCACTACTAGAAAACCCATCACCGCCTCCTCCACAACCTACTAACGATACAAGTAGCATGATAAAACTAAAGCGTTGAAGTAGCGCCATAAAAGCATCTCCCTGGTAAATTTTTTGTATTAACATTAATTATATTAACCGATAATTAAAAAAAAGGTCAGTTACTTACGAAAAAAACCTGATTTCTCAGGTTTTTAATGTCATTTTCGATAGTTAATCCAAATAATTATCGTTACACGATTTTATTTTGCTCTGAACTTTCCATTTTAGAATCGATATAAACAGCACAGGTCATATCACCCATTACGTTTGTCGCGGTACGACACATATCAAGTAGATTATTTACCGGAAGAATAAATAAAATCCCCTCAGCTGGAATACCAACTGCAACCAAAATCATCGTAAGAATAACAATGCCAACGCCCGGTACCGCTGCCGTACCAATTGAAGCCATAACCGCTAAGCCAACAACCGTTAATTGATCCGCAAGGCTTAAATCAATACCATAAATATTGGCTAAAAATATTGCAGATACACCTTGGAACAATGCCGTGCCATCCATATTAATAGTTGCCCCTAAAGGTACAACAAAACCCGACACTTCTTTTTTTACTTTTAATTTTTCTTCTGTAACTTTCATGGTCAATGGCATAGTTGCACCACTAGAGGACGTTGAAAAAGCAGTAACTGCAACTTCTTTAACTTTAGAGAAAAACCACTTTGGACTTTTTTTAGATAGAAATATCAATGATAAACTATTAGTGCCGATGCCATGAATAAGTAGAGCGGCAACAACAATCAAAGAAAAAGGAATAAGGGTGAGCAGTAATCCTGCCCCTTCTGTTCCAGCAACCGTTGAGGCAATTAAAGCAAAAACGCCATAAGGAGCTAAGCGCATCACCATCATAATAATTTTAATGGTCATTTCCGTAATACCGGTAAAGAGTTTAATCACGGGCTCAGATAACTTAGGATCCATCTGCAGTAAAGCGACACCACAAATAACAGCAAAAAATATCAGCTGTAACATATCAGGTTTAGCTTTGCTGATTGATTCAAATATATTCGTTGGAAAAATTGCTTGTAGGCCTTCAAACAACGTTTGTTTATTTTCTTTAGCTGCTACAACTTGTGTTGCTGCAGATGTTTTAAAAGACTGTTCAAACTGGGCACGTGTTTCTGTATCTAAATTTTTACCCGGTTGAAAGGTATTTGCTAAAACTAAACCTATGGTAATGGCAATGGCTGTTGTAACAATGTAATAAGCAATAGTTCTCAGGCCTATTTTATTTAATTTGTTAATATCCCCTAAACTAGTAACTCCGGTAACAATGGAAGAAAATACTAAAGGAACTAATGCCATAGTAAGGCAGTTCATAAATATCTTGCTACCCACTGGGCGTATTGCGACTAAATCAGCACTTCCATAAAAGCCTGACCAAGCAATAATGATTCCCAAGACCAGCGCAAGTAATATTTTGACAAAAAGAGAAAAGCCAAACCCTTCATTTACTACATATAACGCGCTAAATAATAATATATAGCCAGCATAGTCTAGTTCGGTGTTAAAACTGAAAACACTTGCTCCCAGCAAAGCGATAGCGAGTAGTATTTTTATAAAAACATTCATTTTTATTAGTTTGGTTTGCATTTATAGAAACTCTATTATTTTAATTACCGATAACTTAACAGAAAACTAAAAGTTTTATAGTAAAAATAACGCAAACAATTACATCAATAAACAAAACAAGATATTTATTGTACAAATATAATAAAAATGAATTATTTAGCGCTAATAAAAAGATAAAACGTGGTGATATTTATTGCTGTTTTTTCTTAATTAAATATAAACGTTCAACTAATCGGCTCACATTAAAAGTACGTTGGGCAAATTTTTTATCTGCTAATTCATGCTCTGCAATACAGTTCACATCAAAGTCAGCAAATAATTTCGTGATTTTTAAAGATGAAATAGAAAATGGAGGACCTTCAAGCTCTTCTTGAGGAAATTCTATAGAGATTAAAAACAATGAGGTTTTATCAGAGATAAACGTCGATAAATGTTCAACATACTGCTGCTGCATGCTTTCAGGCAAAGCAATAATTGCGGCCCGATCATATACCCAATCAATATTTTCTATAGTAGCTGGTAGAAGTTTAAAAAAGTCACCTTGCCAAAGTTGTATGTTTTGGTAAGAAAATACATTGAATCCATCACGCTGCTCTTGCTGATATGTAAGCTCTTTATCTTGAAAGAAGTCACGACAAGCAATTTCACTTAATTCTGCCCCGCTCACCTTCATGCGCTGAGCAAACCACACCATATCTAATGATTTACCACATAAGGGCACAAAAACATGTTGAGTCGTTGCGGTTAAGCGAGGTAAAAGAAACTGCTCCAAAAATGGATGAACAGTTTCTTGATGAAACCCTAAAGAGTTGCGCTCCCAACAGCGATTCCAAAATGAAGGTTTCATATCATCCTAAGCCTTATGTTTAACTAGGAAAAATGCGGTTTTTCTGCCACATTTTACTGAACATACTTTCAACGGATAAAGACGCAGCTTTAGAGAATTTTTCAGCCAAACTTTTCTTTGTTGCATATTTAATCGCAACAACCTTATTCGACTTATTTGCATTTTGCAGATAATCATCGCTGGTTTGAATATCATCCACCAAACCAAGTTCTTTTGCTTTTATACCAAACCAATGTTCACCTGTTGCAACTTTGTCAATATCAAGACTTGGTCGGTGCTCACTAACAAAGCCTTTAAATAGCTGATGAGTTTCTTCAAGTTCTTCATTGAATTTCTCACGACCTTTTTCAGTATTCTCGCCAAACATAGTCACTGTTCGCTTAAATTCACCTGCGGTAAATTGTTCAAAATCAACATTATTCTTTTTAAGTAGACGATGAAAATTAGGAACTTGCGCAATAACACCAATAGAGCCAACAATAGCAAAAGGTGCTGATATAATTTTATTAGCAACACAAGCCATCATATAACCACCACTTGCAGCAACTTTATCAACAGATACCGTTAATGGAATATTATGTTGTCTGATACGATCTAATTGAGATGATGCTAAACCGTAGCCATGCACCATACCGCCACCACTTTCTAACCGAACAAAAACTTCGTCTTGTGGTGTAGCAACGGTTAAAATTGCACTGATCTCTTCTCGTAGTGACGTAACCTCTTTAGCATCTATACTGCCATTAAAGTCTATAACAAAAACGCGAGTCTCTTGTTCTTCTTCACCCTCTTTAACTGACTTTTTATCCGCTTTGGCTTTTTCTTTCGCCTGCTTTTTATCATCTTTTTCTTTTTGTTTAAGCTGTTCTTTAGATAACAGGTGATGAATTACATCTTGTTCAACATCATCAAAATGCTCTGATAAGTCGGTAATTTCCAATTCACCTTTTTTATGACTCTGCTTAATAGCTGATGCAGCAATAGTAACAATTATAGCGATAACGGCTAATACAATGGTTATTGCTTTGGCAAAAAACAAACCATACTCATATAAAAAATCCAAATCATTCTCTCCTAAAGCTCTTACAAATAGATATAAATAATAATTTATCTATATATGGGGACAAACTCCAAAATATAAAGTGATATTTCGTCACGCCTTCACTTCCATGTGATCTTCACATACCTTTCGTCCTGAACATAAAAAGCCCTCAATTGAGGGCTAAATAATGATGTACAAATACTTCACTTAGTTTTAGTCATTTGAATTAATATTCATCTCTTCTTTTATATCATTTGAAATATCAGTTTCATTAAACAATATTGGTCTTAGCATAGTATTTTCTGAATAATAACGGTTTTGATCATCAAAATGCATAGACGATTCACTACTATTAGATGATTGTGAGAATGTTAATAAGCCATTAGCAACTGGCCCCTCATCAGTAAAATTCACCACAAACATCCAACTAGAACCATAGTTAATATGATAACCCTCAGAGGTTAATCCCGATGATAAGCTTTTCCCTGTTTCCACATCTATAATCGGCGTATATTGATGAATTTTATACATAGTGTCATTGGATTTTGCTGAACCATATACGTTAAATCCACCTTCTGTATGTTTACTACCCGCCCACGGAAACTTAATGCCACTAGCATTACCATCTGCCATGGTTTTTTCAGTAAATTGAATATCGCCCATCATGGCATCTAAAGCAAAGCCTGAAGCTTCAACATTTTTTATTGCTATTGCCAATGCTTTTAAAGCACTACCATCATCTACTAACTTGCTTGGGGTACTTGCGGGTAAATTCACGTCAAAAGGGCTACTAAAATGAGTTATTTGACTAAATTTAAAAGCAAATTCTCTAAATAAATGGCCCGATTGACTGTTTTTATTCATTTTTCCATCCCAACTTGCTAAAGCACTACAACCAGCTGAAATATCAACATTAATACCATTATCTAAACTAACAGGTGTATTACCCTGCAACTTACATTGAATTAATAAATCATCAAGTACCGCTTCCCCTAAATAGGTACGATTGCTCAATAAAGCTGTCTCTACTTCGCTAGGAGAAAACTTCCCATCTTCTCCAGCACTATCACTTAATAACTGTAATCCCATACGAGTTCTTAATGATAACGAAACTAAATCATCGCCATATAAAATAGAATAAGCAGATAATGGCTCTGCGGGGTTCGTTGCCCAGTAGCTATCATTTGAGTTTTGCACAAAATCATCACGTAATAATTTAGGTGCTTGTTCATAATTATTTAATCCATCCGGCTCAAAAATAGAGGTATTCCCTGGCAAGATATCAAAACCTGCCAATTTTCTTGTACCAACTAAAATAGGATCCGTACGCATTAAACCAAGCGCTGTATCATTCAAATTAAGCACCCGAGATTTATCAATATAAAAGGCATTACCTTGATCATCAGCATACATAGTATTTACCCACGGAATACCATCATAATCCTTAAATGCCTGTTGAAATTCTTCGAGATTAGTTGCCAGATTCATCGCTAACCATTGGTCAACCAAATCAATATTCTCTGCAGCTGCATCACGTAAAGTAAAAGCATTAGAATCTGACCATGCCATTAAATTAGAAATATGAGCAGGGGTTTCAATCATTAAACCCTGATGACTAAAATAGAAATCTTTTGATAAAATAACAGAACTGGCACCCGCTTTCACTTCCACATAGTAGGTACGTTTATCTATATCCTTAATTTCTCCATCAACTAAATATTGATTTGGATTACCATCAACAAGTGATAGCTGATAAACAACAAATCGACGTGATTTCGAAACGGTATGAGTCCAAGCTAAGTTTTTATTAAAACCGATCAGGTTAACACCGGGTATTCCCTGCAAGCTAGAACCAGTAACGTCCATTACTCCAGGAATAGTATTATGTGACTGCCAAAACCTAAGGTTACCTGTATGAGGAAAATGTGGATTAGCAAGCAGAATACCTTTGCCATTTTCCGTCTTATCTTTGCCTATACCCCAGCCATTTGAGCCCAAATCCCCATAATTATCATCAGGGCTAACAAAAGTCTTAGTTACCAACTCTAGGTTGTGCAAAACAGAGCTAGCCATTGATTTATTCTCTTCTAGCTGATTCTTTGTTGTTTCTCCTCTTGCACCAACATAAGGTAAATACTCAATACCTTCTCCTGGGTTTGCAAAAAAAGCTAGATCCAGAAAGTTTGCACCACTGGCTATTTGTGACGTAGCAAACATATAGGCAAGTAATTCTTGAGCTGTCATGTTTTTAACCCAAGGCTGACCTGCACACTCTGGCGCTAAATTATCAATACCAATATCAGTCAAATATTTATTATAGCCAGTACTGTAACCTTCTAATAAAGCGCGAGTATTTTCAGAGACATTAGGGTAAAGTTTTTTAGCTGAACTAAGCACTCCTAAGGCATGATGACCAAAGTCAGAAATGATATTAGCAGAATCTCCTGATCCTACTATTTTATCAGGACCAAAATACTTTGAACGTTCACTGCGAATTTTAACGAGTTGATCCGCTAAGATACATATATTATCTCGAGCATAAGCATAACCAGAACCAAAACCTAAGCTCTGTAAGTTATCGGCTGTTATATGAGGAACCCCATATGAAGTCCATTTTATATTTGCATCAAGCACTCCATCAGGATCAAAGGCAACAAGTGTAGGTTCTTCTGGTGTAATAGCAGGGGGGGGAGTTACAGCAATAGGCGTATCATTTTTATCATCACTACCACATGCTGCCAGTCCTACAATTAGCAACATGCTATATAAACTATTTTTTTTATTATTCACTTTAAGTCATCCGTCCAGTTGGTTGACTTATAGAATAACAAAACCAATAGTTTTATTGAGTTTAAAAATGCATTAAAGCTATTGATTTAATTACTATTTAACATAACTCTGGTTGACCAGGAAGCCATCCATTTTTTTAGATAATAAAAAAGCCCTCAATTGAGGGCTTATCAGTCTAAATAGTACTCTATAAAATTAGATTATTGAACAACAACATCATCTTGCACTGATATTACATGTCCCATACTACCAAAGAAATTTGCCACCTGGCTTTGCATTTCTTGAGTAGCACGCGCACTTAGTTCTGCATCTGGCGAATCGTCATTTGCACTAGGGTCAAGAATAGAACCATGATGACCATATAAGAATCGAGTGACACCAGAAACAGTCTGCTCAGCATCTTGAGTTGTTGCAGATATACTTTGTAAACCTAATAATCGAATAATCGGTTCAGTTCCACCCATTGGCGTAAATGGTGCAGTATTGGTAACTGTTTGGTCTGATAAATTATCACCACCATTACCAATAACTTCAATTAAATGTATTGGTGTATTAGTGGCTGCTAAAACGTCAATATAAGCAATAGGGTCACCTGAGTCCGTCACTGTTTGTGAAGCAAAAGTAAATTCAGAAAATATGGCGTCCATTTCAGCGCGCTGAACATCATTTAACATATCATTATAGAATGTTTCATAAGCACCATTAAGCTCAGCTTCAGAAGGACCTGATGGGTACATTGCCGCTACAAATGCTTGAAAGTCAGGTGATTGAGCATAAGTTAAATTTGATTTTATTAAAGACTCAAATGCCGGAGATTCAATACCAAAATTAGCCAACATCAAACCTGGCATAGCAAGAGAAGAACTCGTAACATTAAACATGCCATCTAGTGCAGGATTAAGAGGAGTATTTGTTATGGCTAGAAAATTCATGCCATAAATTGCCCCTAAAGAATGTCCTAACATATGAACTTTAGTAGAATCAATTTTTATAGGATTCCCATCACTATCCACTCCACCTAAAAAGTTCAGTCCTAAACGTAAACCTATAAGATCAGCAGCACTTTGACGGGTATTATCACGCATTGTTAACATGCTTGCTAAATTAACATAATGAGTAGCAGACAATGTTGTTGCGTTTATGTCATCAATTCCGTCCATGTTCAGGTCAAAGCCACGACTACCGTGAAGCGGGTGATCAATAGCAACCGTTGCCATACCATATAAAGACAAGATTCCAGTAATGGGTAACATAATTTCTTTCTGACGGGTTATACCATGCACTAGCATAACGACAGGCCAACCATTTTCTGGTTCAACAAGCGCCGGTAGCCCTAGTTGTGCACGTACGGCATTAGCAACATTAATATCAGGCGTTGTCATTTGCACATCAATGGGCATCATAGCTTTTGTTTTTGGCACAGGGCTATATTTCGTTAAATTACGCTCTGTATCTAGTGGCATAATACTACTTAAATCACGCAGACCCGGCGCTGGTAAACCACCTGCTTGAGAAATTGCCATACAGGTACCATCAGCGACACTCAATGGTGCTTCTGGAATTGCTGCAGGGTTAGCGGCGGCAAGACCAGCTAACATAGCGCCCGAGTCACAAAGCCCTTCCCATCTTTCATTCACTGGTGCCATTGGATTTTCTGCCGTTGGCACACCTGAGTAATATGGTAGGGTGATCGAACCCTGCATTAAATTAGCGCTTGAATATAAAGGCACTAATGATGGAGGAATTAAGCCTGCCAATGCGTCAGCAACCGTTAGACCGGTATCAGCCACACCAATAGTTGGAACAATACCTTGTGCTGCATTTGCAGCCATCATTGACTTAACCGTAAATAAAACATCGGTTGTCGATTGTGTGGTCATCGCCATAGTATAAATAATTGAATTACTATCCGCACCAGCAGCAACAATAGCAGCTTCATAGCTATTTATTGCACCTTGCAAACCTAATTGAGCTTCGTTACCCAATGGTTTTTCAGCAATATTTTGACGGACCAATTCATAGCTTGATGAAGGGGCAACAGACTTGCCATTATTATCTTGCAACGTGTTTGTTAACGCTAAAATATAACTTGTTTTAGCTTTTAGTGGCTTCATTGGGACAACAACGACGTTATTCCCTTTCGCTTGAGCTATAAAATCGACACCAAAAGTTAATTCACCAACAACTTTACAGGCTGAGCCACGAGTTACCGCTGTACAGTCGGCGTCACTGGTATCACCGCCCATAATTGTTTCAAAAATACGCACTGCTGAAGAGTTAAAAACACTGCCTGCATCTAACGTTGTTCCTGCAGGAAAATCAATGGCAAGAACAAATGGTTGAGAAATAGACCAACCATCCAAACCGTTTAAAGCAACCTTTGGATTTGCAATATCAGTTGGATCTGGCACAGGAATATTGAGAGTACCATCTAGTGTACCTGTAAATAACAAATCGTTTGGCGCCGACAGTATCCCATTCGATGGATCAAATATTATACGTGCTGTTGGCGTAATTACATCACCGGTTTCAATTACTTTCTTTTGTACATCTTCGATGGATTCGCCACCACATGCACTTAAACCAAGAACACTGGAAATTGCGAGACTTAGTACTAGCTTATTCATTATTTCTCCCCACAGACTAGTCTTTTATTTTTATATATAAAGCTGATTTCAAATGACCACAAAACTTTTAAGCGCAGTTTTGCTTTAAAACAACTTGTTCGACCAGTTAAACTTAACCCAAGATTTGTCATTGTGCTAGCGCTTTTTTAATTTATTAACAAATTTGTCAAATTTTATTTAAAGAACACAATTTTTTACTCGTTTGTTACCTTCGCTCAGAGTAGAATCACCGCCATATAAAAATCATTAAATCTCTAATATGTTTAACTATCAAATAATCGAAGATTCATTACAAAATAAAACCATTCTTATCACCGGTGCTGGTGACGGAATTGGTCGACAAGCCGCATTAACCTACGCAAAGTTAGGTGCTACTGTTATTTTATTAGGAAAAACGGTTAAGAAACTCGAAGATGTATATGATGAAATACTTGCTCAAGGTTCACTAAAACCTGCCATTATCCCTTTAGATATGAAAGGTGCAACCAAACAAAATTACATTGATATGTGCGCTACCATTAACGCTCAATTTGGTAAACTTGATGGTGTATTACTTAACGCGTCGATGTTAGGCGAACTTACGCCATTTACTCAAATTCATGAGCAAATATGGACCGAGGTTATGCAGGTAAATGTAAATGCGCAATTTTTAATTGCCCAAGCACTTATTCCTACACTGCAACTTGCCGATAATGCTTCCTTAATATTTACATCATCAGGTGTTGGTCACAAAGGAAAAGCCTATTGGGGTCCATATAGTGTTTCTAAGTTTGCTACCGAAGGTATGATGCAAGTTATTGCTGACGAATTTGAAAATAGCAAATTAAGAACCAATGCGATTAATCCAGGGGCAACTCGTACAAAAATGCGCGCTAGTGCTTTCCCAGCAGAAAATAAAGAGAAGTTAGCTACTGCTGAAGATATTATGCCGTTATACGTATATTTAATGAGTGATGACAGTAAAGATGTGAATGGTAAAACCCTTAACGCGCAATAGCAGTTAACACTTACAAATGGTTTTACATGAATGTGACATACCGTTCATCCTGAACATCGTCACTCCTTCACATCCATGTGATTGTGACATACCGTTCATCCTGAACATAAAAGCCAGTAATAATGATTACTGGCTTTAGATACACCTTAATTTATTTTAAAGAGCTTACTTGTTAACGTAATTCTCTTCTTAAAATCTTACCGACATTTGTTTTTGGTAACTCATCTCGAAATTCAACAAGTTTAGGCACTTTATAGTTAGTAAGGTTTTCACGACAATGTTCTATCAGTTCTTTATCAGTAACATTTTTATCTTTTAATACCACGAAAATCTTCACGGTTTCACCGCATGACTCATGAGGCACACCAATCGCTGCGGCTTCAAGTATACCGTCATGCATCATCACAACTTCTTCGATTTCGTTAGGATAAACATTAAACCCAGAAACAATGATCATATCTTTTTTACGATCGACAATTTTGAAGAAGCCATTTTCGTCCATTATTGCAATATCGCCAGTGGCTAACCAACCATCTTTTAATACTTCTTCTGTTGCCTCAATGCGATTATAGTAGCCTTTCATTACCTGTGGACCTTGCACCCACATTTCTCCAGACTCACCAATATCCGCTTCACTACCGTCTTCTCTAATTATACGAATATTAGTTGAAGAGGCTGGTAAACCAATACTACCGCTATATTGCTTCTGATTATAAGGACATATTGTCACTAAAGGACAACATTCGGTTAAACCATAACCTTCGATCAATCGGGTCTTGGTTAATTGTTCCCATTTTTCAGCAACAGGTCGTTGCACTGCCATACCCCCACCTAGTGATATTTTAAGATGACTAAAATCTAATTCACTAAAACCCGGGGTATTAAGTAGACCATTAAATAAGGTATTAACACCGGTCGTTACGGTAAATTTATATTTTGCCAATTCTTTAACAAACCCTGGCATATCGCGAGGATTGGTGATCAATAGATTTGTACCACCTAAAGTAATAAAAGTTAGGCAATTCGCCGTTAAAGCAAATATATGATAAAGCGGTAAAGCTGTAACAACGAGCTCTTTTCCTTCCTCAAGTACCGGCTTTATCGCTGACTTTGCCTGCTGTAAATTGGCGATCATATTACGGTGTGTCAACATCGCCCCTTTTGAGACACCTGTAGTACCACCGGTATATTGTAAAAAGGCTAAATCCTCACCGCAAAGTTGTACGGGTGAAAAAGATAAGGTCATACCTTTAGAAATAACATGATTAAATTTGATGGTGTTCTTTAAATTAAACGCAGGAACCATTTTTTTAATGTATTTAACAACACAATTAACTAACAGTCCTTTAAAACCGCCAAGTCGATCTCCTAGTGATGTTAAAATAACATGTTCAACAGGCGTATTATCTATCACCTGCTCAAGTGTATGAGCAAAATTTTCTATAATCAATATGGCTTTAGTGCCAGAATCTTTTAATTGATGCTCTAACTCTCTTGCCGTGTATAAAGGATTAACATTAACAACCGTTAATCCTGCCATTAATGCCCCAAATAGCGCAATAGGATACTGCAACGTATTCGGCACCATAATGGCAAACTTATCGCCCTTTACTAGCCCTAAATCATGTTGAAGGTATGCAGCAAATGCTTTTGCTTGGATTTCTAAGTCTCGATAACTTATTTCAGCGCCCATGTTAATAAACGCAGAACGTGGTGCATAAATCCCGCAATATTTTGTAAACATATCAACAAGAGATGAGTATTTATCAGGGTCTATTTCAAATGGAACATTAGGGGGATAACTCTTCTCAAGCCAAATTTTGTCCACGGTGCAATTCCTTACTAGTTTTTATTTATTATTAATAATTATTGTTATATACCCGTTTTACCAAATTTTAACTGGTCGATCCAGTTAAATTTAAACACTTGTTTGAAAATCAAACATTTCTATACAACAATTTAAGATGGTAAATTAAATTTAAAGCGATGTTTATTTAATCGCAGCTTAAAAAACAGTTAAATAAAATCGTTAATTAACTGTACAGTAGCTTCAGGTTGCTCCATATGCACATGATGACCACCGTTTAATTGGTAACTTAAAAAATGGTCAAACAAGGGACCAAAATGTTTTACCCCTTTTGATACCATATCGTGCCCTTGACTGCCATAAATTAGCTGCACAGGTACTTTTATATCACGAATAAACTGCTCTGCTTGCGCTAATGTTAGCCGATAAGGCGATGTTGTTCGCAAGCGGCTATCTGCGCGCCAAACAAAATGGTCTTGTTGTTTTACTAATCCTCGATGAACAATAAACGCTGCTTGTTCATAGTTTAGATCAGAAACAGACACTCTGGCATTAATTGCCGACTCTTCTGACAGATGTTTATTTTTTTGTTTATTTAGTCCTTTTAAACGACTCAGCATGCCTTGGCGTAATTGCGCTGTTGTTTGCTCTGCTTCAGCGCTAATAAAACCGATAGAATCAAGTAATGTTAAAGACTTTATTTTTTCAGGGAAAGCGGCTGTAAATGCTGATGCAACCATGCCCCCCATGGAATGTGCAACCACATCAATATTTTGCCATTGATTGAATTCAAAGAGTTGTACTAAATCGTAAACCCAATCGATAAAATGATAATGGGCATCCATGCTGCGGTGAGAAGAATGACCATGTCCCGGCCAGTCGATAGCAATAACACGCTTATGAGTAAATAAAGGCAGCAGTGGTAAAAAGCTTGCAGCATTATCTAACCAACCGTGTAAACATAAAACTATATCGTCACCTTCATCTCCATATGCTAGGCCATGAATTGTAAAGTCTTTATGGGTATAATGAATCTCTTCAATATTTAAGTTAGTTGTCATTACTTCTCAATTTATAGTGCTTATATGGTGACTATTTTTGTTTTTGGGTTTTTGTACTTTGACCAGCAGTACTGGTTTGATTTTTATTGTTTTTACCATGAATAATAATCGCTCGATTATAACGATAAGGTAACGAGGAACGCCAATAATACGGAGAATACATAAAGGGATCTGCTATAACATTTACATCAATACGTTGTGTTTTTTTCCATAAATGTACATGGTTTGCGTTAAGCACTGGAAACTTATATTGATGGTCTCCAATCTTTCCCTCTTCCGCCTCTTGCACCACTCCTACAGCAGTAAGACTTAATCCTTTTTGATATATGACCGGATCAAGTAAACCATCAAAATATAAACGAAAACGACCTTGAGTTTCAGTACTACGTTTTGGCCGTGTTGATGAAGTTAACGTAAAGTTCACCACTTCAATCATGGTATTATCAGCATTATTTTTGACTTCAGCAATAATGCCTCCCCAACGCGCTATTTCTCCTTGGTGACCTTGCTGAGCTGAAAATGCAACTAAGTTAGTCGTTTCGGGTAATTGTAATTTTTCAGGAATAGACGAACAAGCACAAAGCATAATAGCGCTTATCGAAGATAGTAATATTTTCATGATGAATTCCTAATAGTTAAGCCACAATTTTTTTGACTTAATAATTTTAGCCTAAGTTATTTTTGACCTTATAAACAAGACTGAATTAAAATATTTAGTTAATAAGTAGACGATGATTTTTTAGCTAATACCACTAAAGACACTATACCTAAAACAGACCAAACTAATACCCAAATGAATTCAGGGATAAGTGTTAACTGTGCCAGTGCAGCACCATCACCAATAGAGCGACCATCAATAAGGTACCAAGGACTATATAAACTATTCACTAAGACTAAAACCCCAGTAAGTTTTAAAGCAATTTGTAAATAATGGGATTTAGGTAATTTGAATTGCGCAATAAATATAGCCAGTAAGATAGTGACAATAATAAAACTCAGCAGATCACGTACCCAAAATAATAGAGAAATTATAAATAAACAAATCACTAATCCCGAAAAGAGCTGCGCAAGTCGATGATGAACCGATGCTATAGAATATATGATCATCCCCCAGAATATAGCACCTGCATAGCCCATAAAGCTAATAACAAAATTCAAACCACCACGGGTAGTGCATAAACCAGCACCATTAGGGAAAAGTTGAATCTGTACAATACTTCCTCCCGTTAATAACGCAGAAAGGCCATGACTAATTTCATGAAAGTAACTTTCTAGCCATTTAAATGGCACGGAAATAATCGGTATTTGTAGAATAAAAAAGGCGGCTAATAGATACAGCCAAAAATGATACTTCTGACGAAAGCTAATAGCTTTTGTTGATTGCAATTCAGGCAAATAGGTCTACTCCAAATACTTGTTGAATATCATCTCTTTTTGCTTGATTACCAATAGACTGATAAGCCGCAACTGCACTTTTATTCTGTTGAGAAGGTTGATCGTATCGACCCTTTGCGTTGTTACTTCCATTAGCACTTCCCGAGCCATCAGGTGCCTGATCATTTATTGATAACTCAATTGCCGAAGACTGCTGTTCTTGGCTAACTAATGCAAGTGCCTCAATATCAAAGCGTTGCGATATATTTTTCGAGGTTGATGGTTTTTCAGGTTCAATACGTAAATTAGCCTGCGATTGCGGCGCAGGCTTTTGTACATTATTCCCCTGAGTTTTTGCTAAAGGAGTATTTTGCGATACTGAAGTGTTAATTTGCATATCTTTAATTTAACAAAAAAATTCAAAAGTACAAAATATTTATTCATTTTTTATCAACTTACCTCACTCCAACCTGTCAATTTAAAACGAAATACCCTTGCCTCCTAAACAGATTAAACCGTTACACTCTTGGTTCGAACAAGATTTGTAATATAGACTTAATGATGTATTTACAACCCCCTTAAGTTTAACCTTATTCTCCCCCCACACTGATTTAGCTAAAAAGATCGATAAACATGTAATTGATAAATTAACAGCTACACTTAAAGAACGAAGGAGAAGCTAGATCTGTTTTTACGAGGGGTTAGCTATGAAAAACATTACAATGAGTATTACGCCATTACTAATATTATTGCTCTTGGTCACGCAGTTATACTCACCAGCATCGTTAGCAAATAATATAGCTACAAACATTTGTGAATATGTTGCTGCTGACAATAAAAAGCGTTTACGTTCTTTTCTCAAAACACAACATATCAAACTACGTTCTATTTTTGGTGATGTTACTTGTAATGGAAAAAACCTATTACTCTTTGCAGCGGCAAGAAACTCAGAGAAAGTAGGAAAAATGATCATCAAAAAACTTCCCAAAAAAACGTTAAGGCTATTTATTGATGAGTTATCCAGCCTCTCAGCAAGTTTAGGTGAAATAGCGAAGGAAAGAGCTGGTTAAATAAAAACTTATTGTTTGTTATTCTTTACCGGGCAATTTTTTCCACGAAACCGTATCACGTACATAAACAGGCTGCGCATGTTCAGCGCTCACTCCATGACCTTTTTCAAACTCAGCTTGACCTATAACTAACATTGCCTCTGCATGAGGAAATAATATCTCAGGTGAGCCTTCGTTATTTTTAAGTGCTAACAGCTCATTATTATAAGCATCCCAGCCACTACCTACGCCATAAGCTTGTTGAGTAAAATCCTCAAGGTGTGATTTTAGCAGCTCAGGTTTAAGTACAGCTTCAGGTAATTTTGCTTGCATAATGTCATGATCGTCAAGCTCAAAATAGCCAATATAAACTTCAGACATTCGTGCATCAATTACCGCAATAACTTGGCTTTGTTGATGTAATTGATAAGCTCGTTGTGCCATACATTGCAATGTTGAAATACCAACGACAGGAAGGTCTGCGGCAAAAGCTAAACCTTGAGCAACCCCTACACCAATACGTACTCCGGTAAAACTGCCGGGACCTCGTCCAAAAATCAATCCATCTAGTTGCGATAACTTACAATCAGCCTCTTTTAAGACTTCATCAACCATAGGTAATAAACGTAAACTATGAGATTGTGGACAAAGTTCATAACGACTGATGATCTTATTGTTAAATTGTAAAGCGACTGAACAGGCTTCAGTTGAGGCATCAATGACCAAATAATTCACGTTATTTTTTCTCACTATTAATTTCTTTTAAAAATGTTGCCGCTTGCGCTAAATCACGGCTACGTTTCATTGCAGGTAGGCTTTTCAAAAATACTTCACCATAAGCTTTATTCACAATTCGGTTATCACAAATCACCAAAATACCTCTATCACTGATATCACGAATAAGTCGGCCAACACCTTGTTTTAAGGCAATAACAGCTTGAGGTAATTGAATTTGTGCAAAAGGCTCTCCACCTTGGCGCTTCACATCTTCGCTTCTTGCTTGTAATAAAGGATCATCTGGCGATGCAAAAGGCAACTTATCAATAATAACACAGGTTAACTTGTCACCTCTAACATCAACACCTTCCCAGAAACTTGCTGTCGCTAACAAAATGGCATCTTGTTGTTCAACAAATTCCTCTAAAAGCTTTCTTTTACCCATTTGCCCTTGTACTAATAATCGATTTTCAATGTTATTCGCTAAAATTTCCTCAACCTGATGCATCACCCTATAGCTAGTAAATAACATAAAGCAGGCACCGTTACTCGCTTCAATTAATGGTATTGCCAATTCAGCTAGGGCCGACGCTCTATTTTTGTCATTAGCTTCAGGTAAGTATCGAGGCACTAATAGCTGAGACTGTTGTTGATAATCAAAGGGGCTATCAAGTAATAAACTATTGGCTGACTCCAAACCTAAGTGTTTGGCAAAATGTGAAAAAGTGCCATCTACGGCAAGCGTAGCAGAGGTAAAAATCCACCCAGCTCCTGAGCTTTTTACATATTCACTGAATTTATCGGCAACCGTTAACGGGGTTTTATGTAAAACAACATGGCGAGGCGTAGTTTCATACCAAAAACTCATCCCGAACACGTCTACATCCATCATGATTTCATATTGAGCTAAGAGATTAATCGCTCGTTCAAAGCAATTATCAATAGCTTCATTACGAGAAAGGCACAACTTGATCACTTGATATAGAAAATCTAGGTCCGTTTTTAAGCCAATAAATGATTGATTAAAGCGTTGTTGGTGATATTTTTCTCGCCAATTGCCACGTTCGGGATCAAAATTAAATAACAATCGAAATTCTTGACATCTTTTTGATAATTTTTCAGCAGCTTTTCCTAGCTGCTTAACATCGGTCAAGGTGGTGCGAAATATTTGTAAAACATCACTACTTAAGTCAAGTAATTGCCGAGTTGAAAATGCATCACCAAAATATTCACTGGCAATATCGGCTATTTGATGGGCTTCATCAAAAATCATCACATCAGCTTTTGGGATCAACTCACCAAAGCCCGTATCTTTTAATGCCATATCGGCAAAAAACAAGTGGTGATTAACCACCACAAGATCAGCGTCAATAGCTTTTTTTCGTGCTTTAATTAAATAACAATCGTCAAAATCAGGACAGTCTTTGGCTAAACAATTATCGGTAGTACTGGTAATAAAAGGGAATACTAAGGAACCTTCAGTTACATTGACAAGTTCACCAATATCACCTGTTAAGGTACTATTTGCCCAAGTTTTTACTTTAACAAAATCACTTAATGTCGCCGCATCGAGTTGTCCACGTGTTTGCTGATATTGATCTAAACGATAGATACATAAATAATTAGCACGCCCTTTTAGCAAAGCTAATTGTGCATTGGTTGCTAGTATTTTCTTAATTAGCGGGAGATCTTTATGAAAGAGCTGCTCTTGCAGATTTTTGGTTCCCGTAGAAACAATGATTTTCTTTTGTAATTCATCATTTTCTGCAGCAACTTTATTGGCAAGTAGTGCGGGAATTAAATAGGCAAAGGTTTTCCCTGTTCCCGTTCCTGCTTCAACAATCAAAGAAGACTTTTGCTCTATAGCCTTGGCAACTTCCACCGCCATATCAATTTGAGCTTGTCGTGGCGAAAAGCCATCTATAGCTTGCGCTAGAACACCATTTTTAGAAAAAGCTTGTTCAACAGGGGTCAAGAGATATAGCCGTTATTAATTAATTGCGGCCATTATAAACACGACTCAAAAAAATAGAAGATATTTATCGGCATTTACTTACGAGGTGTCTACTTAGAAGCATTTAGATAAAAAGATCAAGGTGATGAATTTCGTCATCATTTTTTTCATCAGATTTTTTATTTATTGTTAGCTTTTCTTTTTCATATACAGCTTCATTATCATCATGACCACTTTTATATTCATGACTTGACGCCTGTTGATGATGTTCATCTTCTTGCTTTTTAAAATATTGATCATGGTTTTCAAAATGATCAATATCATCCGTTAGTTTATCTGTTGCCGAATCTTTGACTAACGCCTTAACTTTTAAAGAGGCTGGTTTAATAGGCACAGGAACAACACGTGTTAGTTGAGTGGTAAATATATCCATGTATCCTCCAAAACCTAAAGCCGATTTATACCTATATCTATCGGACATTAGACAGTTAACTTTAAAAAAGTATGAGTCATAACTAAATGTAATATAAATATACCATTTAAAACTTGCTAGAAATCAAAATAAACAGTAATGTAAATAGCAATTATAAAATAATTTAAAACGAAACCAATATTTCGTCAAGTTATTGATACAAGTTGACTATACAAGTTGAATAATCAGCTAGTCACAAACCAAACAAGCAATGAGCATATTATGAATATTAACCTAAGCACACTACATCGCCATCATCACCATATCGATTAGCTGCTCAGGTTTATTCGCTGAGGGGCAATGACCTTTCGGCGAGTTAACAACTTAATTACTAAACCCCCGAAAGAGTCTAACTCTCTCGGGGGTTTTCGCATTTTATAGGCCTTGAAATTGTATATACAGGAATTTTTAGGCACATATTTATTAGAATTAGTTTAAAAGGAAGAAGTAACATGACCACAGAAACACGTTTACGCATTGCGATGCAAAAGTCAGGTCGTTTAAGTGACGACACTCAAGCCCTACTAAAACGTTGCGGCTTAAAACTTAATGTTTCCGACCGACGCTTATTAGCACATGTTACTAATATGCCTATTGATGTTATGCGTGTTCGTAGCTCAGATATTCCAGGTCTGGTGATGGACGGTGTTTGCGACTTGGGTATTGTTGGTGACAATACGTTAGAAGAAACAGCTTTAGAACGTGAATTAATGGGGCAAAAATCAACATACATTCGTACTTCACAGCTCAATTTTGGTGGTTGTCGTTTATCGATTGCCATGCCCGAAGGTTTTGATTACCAAGGTATTCAAAGTTTAGATGGTTTACGTTTTGCCACCACTTACCCACAATTACTCAATCGCTTTGCTAAAGCTAACGGTATTAATGTTGAATTTTGTTTATTAAAAGGCTCAGTTGAAGTGGCGCCGCGCGTCGGTTTATCTGACGGAATTTGTGATTTAGTTTCCACAGGTGCAACCCTTGAGGCCAACGGTTTGGTGGAAGTAGAAGAAATCTTCAAATCAAAAGCGTCATTAATTCAAACATCGACAGGATTATGTGCAGAGAAACAAGACATTCTCGATACACTTTTACCCCGTATTCAAGGCGTAATGAAAGCCAAAGAAAGCAAATACATTATGTTACATGCACCAAAAGACAAAATAGCCGAGGTTAGTGCATTAATGCCAGGTAAAGAAACGCCAACGATTTTACCTCTTGCTGGTCGTGACGATTTAGTGGCTGTACATGTAGTAGCAACTGAAACTTTTTTTTGGGAAACAATGGAGCAGTTAAACGCTCTTGGTTGTAATTCGATATTGGTTATGCCAATAGAAAAAATGATGGGCTAATACGCGTCATAATTATCGTTTCTACTGCATTGTCGATTTTATTCGTCCCCATCACTTAGTTATCGAAGTAAAAAAGCTAAGCTCAGGCAACTCATAAAATGACAGTTTTGTATAAACACTAATTATTTAGCGTATCTGTATCTATTTTTAGGAATGATAGAACGATGAAAAACGAAATAATTACATGGCAAAATTTATCGGATCGAGATCAACAAGCGGTGCTGGCTCGTCCGGCGATTAGCGAGAGTGGTTTATTGTCACAACAAGTTGCCAACATTTTAGCTAATGTAAAAGAAAATGGTGACCAAGCGCTTTTTGAATTAACTGAAAAGTTTGATGGCGTGAAGCTTTCAACACTTAACGTAACTGACGAAATAATTTCAGCGGCTAAAAAAGCGTTATCCACTAAACGTCTAAAAGCCATTGAAACCGCTTACGGGCAGATAAAGCGCTTTCACCAAGCACAAATTACTGATGATATTACCGTAGAAACAACTCCTGGTGTGCGCTGTACGTTAAAAACAGAAGCCATTGAAAGTGTTGGTTTATATATTCCAGCGGGCTCTGCCCCCTTACCTTCGACAGTATTAATGCTTGGTGTACCTTCACAATTAGCACAATGTCCGCGCACGGTATTAGTTTGTCCTCCCGATAAAAACGGCAAGCTCGCTGATGAAATTCTTGTCGCGGCAAGTTTATGTGAAATAGATGAAATTTATACCGTCGGTGGCGCACAAGCTTGTGCCGCTTTAGCTTTTGGTACAACAACCATACCCGCAGTAAATAAAATTTTTGGCCCCGGCAATAAATACGTTACGGAAGCAAAAAAACAACTTTCTCAGCAAGTGAACGCTTTTGCTATTGATATGCCTGCCGGCCCTTCAGAAGTATTAGTGATTGCGGATAAAAACGCTAACGCAAGTTTTGTTGCTGCCGATTTACTTTCACAAGCAGAGCACGGCTCCGATAGCCAAGTGATTTTATTATCAGACAGTACTCAATTGATTGAAAAGGTACAAATTGAGTTACTTAGCCAAGTTGCACTGCTTTCTCGCCAGAAAATAGCTGAACAAGCATTGCTACAAAGCCGATTGATTTTAGTTAAAAATTTAAACCAAGCCGTTGAAGTTTCAAATACTTATGCACCTGAACATTTAATTATTCAAACCGATAACGCACAAAATTTACTAAAATCATTACGTAATGTAGGTTCAATTTTTGTCGGCGCTTATACACCAGAGTCCGCTGGTGATTATGCCAGTGGCACTAATCACGTTTTACCGACTTATGGCTATTCAAAAGTCATTTCCAGTTTATCATTGGCTGATTTCTCAAGACGTTTTACCGTGCAAGAAATTACTAAACAAGGTTTAGCCAATATCGCCGAATGTATAACTGAGTTGACTGATGCTGAAGGTTTAGACGGTCACAAACGTGCAGTGACTATTCGTTTAGAAGAAAGCACGCAGGAGGAATAGCCATGACAACAATAGCGGATAAACTTGCTCGTGAAGAACTGATTGATATGGTGCCGTACCAATCTGCAAGACGCCTCTTCTCCATGGCTGATGGCGAAGCAGATTCGAAATTTAAGAGCAAAATATGGCTCAATGCCAACGAAGCTTCAGGTTCCGGAATCTATCAACTCAATAGCGACTGCATTAATCGTTATCCTGATTTTCAACCTGAACATTTAATCAACGCTTATGCTAATTATTCAGGGCTAAGCAATGAGAAAATTCTTGCGACACGCGGCGCTGATGAAGGTATTGAATTAATTATTCGAACTTTTTGTAAAGCTTATCAAGACAGCATATTAATTTGCCCACCAACTTACGGCATGTATGCGATCAGTGCTGAAAACCACGGCGCAGGTATTATCAAAGTACCGCTAATTAATAATCAACTTGATCTCAATACGTTAAAAACACAAGTCGGCAAAGTTAAAGTGGTGTTTTTATGTTCACCGGGTAATCCAACAGGAAATTTATTAACTGCAGAGTCAATTAAATCAACACTCGCGATGTTTGGTGACAACGCTATTATTGTCGTTGATGAAGCTTACATTGAGTTTTCAACAAAAAATAGTACAGCAAGTTGGTTAAAAGATTATCCACAATTGGTGGTACTTAGAACCTTATCAAAAGCCTTTGCATTGGCAGGATTACGTTGCGGTTTTACGCTAGCGAATAGCGATATTATTACTATGCTTAGCAAAGTAATTGCTCCCTACCCTATTTCAGCGCCAGTCGCAGAAATTGCCAGTAAGGCTTTGGCAACAGCAGGACTTGAGCAAGTCAGCATTCGCGTACAAGAAACCATCATTTTACGTCAGCAATTATCCACTTGGCTAACAGAGCAAAAATGGTGTAAAAAAGTATTTTCCAGTGATGCCAACTTTGTATTATTTCAAACAACGAATTTAACCACGAAGAACTTTATTTTTAACAGCCTTGAGCAACAAGGTATTTTAATTCGTGATCAGTCTAAACAGCTCCAGTTAGCTAATTGTTTACGTATCAGTATTGGCAGTGAACGCGAATTGTCCTTATTAAAACAAACTATCATTAATGCTTATCAAAGTCTTAATGAGCCATTATCCGTAGAAGAGAAGTAGCATATGAAAAAGCAAAACATATTATTCATTGACCGAGATGGCACCTTAATTGAGGAACCAATAACAGATAAACAAGTGGATAGCTTAGACAAACTGGTTTTTGAACCCAATGTACTACCCGTCTTATTAGCACTGCAAAAGAAAGGTTTTCGCTTAGTGATGGTTTCAAACCAAGACGGTTTAGGTACAACAAGCTATCCACAAGCTGATTTTGATTTACCGCACAATAAAATGATGGCTTTATTTGCATCACAAGGCGTTATTTTTGATGAGGTTTTACTCTGCCCTCATTTTGAACAAGATAACTGCAGTTGCCGTAAACCAAAACTTGGTTTGGTCAGCGACTATTTACAGCAAGGCAAGGTTAATTTTACTAATTCTTATGTAATTGGCGATCGTGAAACCGACATGCAGCTTGCCGCTAACATGGGCATTATTGGCATAAAGTATAATCGCGACACCTTAAATTGGGATGATATTAGCGAGCAACTTTTAACCAATAAAAAACGTACCGCAACGGTTATTCGCACCACCAAAGAAACCGACATTAAGGTCAGTGTTAATTTGGATAAAGTTGGCGGCAGTAAAATAGATACCGGCCTTGGATTTTTTGATCACATGTTAGATCAAATAGCGACTCATGGCGGATTTAATCTACAATGCAGCGTTGCTGGCGATTATCACATTGACGAACATCACAGTGTTGAAGATACCGCGCTGGCGTTAGGCCAAGCACTTAAACAAGCATTAGGTGATAAACGTGGTATTGGCCGCTTTGGTTTTGTTCTGCCGATGGATGAATGTCGCGCAGAGTGCTCTATTGATTTATCAGGTCGTCCTTGGTTAAAGTTTGATGCTGAATTTACCGATGCCAATGTCGGTAAAATGTCGACACAAATGGTTTCACACTTCTTTCGCTCTTTAGCTGATTCAATGGCAATAACGTTGCACCTTTCAACAACAAAAGGTAATTGTCATCACCAAGTTGAAAGCTTATTTAAAGTCTTTGGTCGCGCATTGCGCCAAGCCATTACCGTCAGTGGCGATGTATTACCGAGCTCAAAAGGTACGCTATGAATTCTAAAAATCAGCTAAACGTTATTGTTGATACTGGCTGTGCAAATTTATCATCGGTTAAGTTTGCGGTAGAGCGTTTAGGTTTTCAAGTCACCATCACTGACGACATTGCAATAATAAAAATGGCTGACAAGGTGATCCTGCCCGGTGTCGGTAGCGCTAAACATGCGATGAAAAACATTCGCGCCAAAGGCTTGGTTGAAACATTACAGAACTTAACACAACCTGTTTTAGGTTTTTGTTTAGGTATGCAGCTCATGTGTCGCTCATCGGTAGAAAGTAGCGATGGGGAAATTGTCGAATGCCTCGATATTATTCCAATCGAAATAAAAGCATTAGAGGCTAAAAACCAACGACTACCCCATATGGGCTGGAATACACTGACGTCTATAACTGAACACCCTGTTTTCAAAGATATTAACGTCGGTGATTACTTTTATTTTGTCCATAGTTTTGCAGCACCGTTAAGTGAGCACACCATAGCAACTTGCCAATATGGTAGTGAATTTTCCGCCGCGGTGGCTAAAGATAATTTTATCGGCTGTCAGTTTCACCCTGAACGTTCAAGTGAATTGGGCAGTAAAATTATTATGAATTTTTTAGAGTTGCCCATATTAAATTCAAAATCAAAGGAGCCTGAAATATCATGATGATCCCTGCAATCGATCTGATCGGCGGTCAAGTAGTACGCCTTTTTCAAGGTGACTACGCGCAAAAAACTAATTACCAATATACCGTACAAGAACGCCAACAAGCGTATGCTAAAGCAGGCGCCACCGTCATGCATTTTGTTGACTTAGATGGTGCAAAAGATTCAACAAAACGCCAACTTGAAACCTTAAAAACCGTGGTAAAGCATCCAAGTATGACTATTCAAGTAGGTGGAGGTGTCCGCTGTGAAGAGGATGTAGAACAGTTACTAGCACTTGGTGCAGACCGCGTTGTTATCGGCAGTTTAGCCATTAAACAACCTGAACAAGTCACTCAGTGGTTAAAAAAATATGGCTGTGAAAAAATCGTTTTAGCCCTTGATATAAAAATTGATGCTGATGGCAATAAGACTTTGCCTACTCACGGTTGGATTAAAGACAGCGGCGTGAACCTAGAAGACTTACTCGCACAATATCAAAATGCTGGCATCAAGCATGTTTTATGTACCGATATCAGCAAAGACGGTACGTTAACAGGTACAAACGTTGATTTATACACCGAACTTTGTGCTAAATATCCCGAGATAAATTGGCAAGCATCAGGCGGTATTGGCAGCTTAGATGACATAAAAGCGCTTATTCCTACAGGGGTTAGCGGTGTGATTTTAGGACGTTCATTACTTGAAGGGAAATTTACCCTCCAACAAGCAATAGCCTGTTGGCCAAAAGAGAATAACGAAGGAGAAGGCTATGCTCGCTAAGAGAATTATTCCTTGCTTAGATGTTCGCGATGGCAAAGTTGTAAAAGGCATTCAGTTTCGTAACCATGAAATTATTGGCGATATCGTTCCCTTAGCGCAAAAATATGCCGAGGCTGGCGCTGACGAATTGGTTTTTTATGATATTACCGCCAGCGCTGATGATCGAGTAGTAGATAAAAGTTGGGTCAGTCGCATTGCCGAAGTGATAGATATTCCTTTTTGCGTCGCTGGCGGCATAAAAAGTGAAGCTGATGCTAAACAAATATTGATGATGGGAGCGGATAAAATATCCATTAACTCTCCAGCGTTACATGATCCGACACTGATCACACGCTTAGCCGAGGTATTTGGTCAGCAATGTATCGTCGTAGGCATTGATAGTTTTTATGACAGTGAAAGCAATCAATATCAGGTATATCAATTTACTGGCAATGAAACTCGCACCCAGCAAACTAAATGGACAACTTTTGATTGGATACAAGAGGTACAACAACGCGGCGCAGGTGAAGTAGTTTTGAACTGTATGAACCAAGATGGTGTTCGCCAGGGCTACGATCTTGAACAACTAAAAAAAGCACGCGCCGTTTGTAATGTGCCATTAATTGCTTCTGGCGGCGCCGGTGAAATTTCACATTTCACTGATGTATTCCAACAAGCTGATGTTGATGGCGCACTAGCTGCCAGCGTATTTCATAAAGACATCATCGCTATAAACCAATTAAAGCAAACTTTAAAGAATCAACAAATAGAGATCAGACTATGTTAGTGACCTTAGAAAACATCAGTGAGTTAGCTTGGGATAAAATGGAAAATTTGATCCCCGCTATTATTCAACATCAAGATACTGGCGCCGTATTAATGCAAGGTTATATGAATGCTGAGTCATTAAAGCAAACGCTAACCTCGGGCAAAGCCACTTTTTTCAGTCGTTCGAAACAAGCATTATGGGTGAAAGGTGAAACCTCGGGTTATTTCCTAAATGTTAGTCAAGTACTTACCGATTGTGATAACGACAGCTTATTGATTGCTTGTCGCCCCGTTGGGCCAACCTGTCACTTAGGTACAGAGTCTTGTTTTCCTGAGCAGAAATTGACTCAACAAAATTTTTTAAGTCAACTTGAACAAGTAATCGAAAGCCGAAAAGACGACGATCCAAAAGATAGCTATACAGCTTTTTTATTGGCAAAAGGCACCACTAAAATCGCGCAAAAAGTCGGAGAAGAAGGCGTTGAAGTTGCCCTTGCCGCCGTTGCTGAAACCAAAGAAGACTTACTCGGTGAATGTGCAGACTTGTTTTATCACACCTTAGTTTTACTACAAAATAAAAACATTGCCATGTCAGAAGTTATGAGCATTTTACAGCAACGTCATGATAAGTAGCTAAAATAAGTCCATTGGCAAACCATATCGATACAAGTCAGGTATCAAGTAATAATTTTGCTTGGTACCTAAGAGAATACTAAAAATTCTGACTCTCTACACAAAGTCACATTGTGACATATACTAAAATCATAGAAATAATCACAAGCGTCATAGTAGAGGTTAAATGCCAAATAGCTTTGCTAAAAAACTATGCATCCTTTTTCTGAGCGTTCTTCAGTGGTTGTTTTATGTCCCAACTGCTTTAGCCGATGATATTCTTATTTATATTCGAGATGATGTCTATGTAGACTACCTCGCCTTTGTTGGCGGTCGCGATGTCTCTACCATAACTAATTTTTCAGGTAAACAAGTTCGACGCGATGTTGTCGATATGATTATTGCCCAACAAGCTTTAAAGCTAGGAGGGTTTAATCATTCATTTACCTATGCGCCAGGCAAGTTAAACTTTAGAAATACCAAGATGCTACAACAAGGACGCTTATTGATAAGCTTCGACTCTTATTGGCTACAAGATGCCCAAGCATTAAATGGTGATGTTTATATTTCGCACCCGGTGATACGCAAAGGAGAATATGTTGCAGGCATATATACCAGCCCAAATAACAAAAATGCTCTTGCGGTTAAAGAGCTAATCGATCTAAAAAAACTTACCGCAGTATCTACCCCTAAATGGCGAACAGATTGGCAAACCTTACAAGCATTACCTTTAAAGGAATTAATTCGAGAGGATGAATGGCTAAGCATGGCACGTATGGTAAATTTGCAATGGATAGACTTTTTATTAATGCCATTTAATTCAACAGTAGATCAATCATTTGTTATGGAAAAAATCACGCTGGTTCCCGTTAAAGGAATAGGGATTAAACTTAACGACAGTCGACATTTTGTCATCAGTACCAAACACCCTAAAGGTGCTGAAGCTATAAAAGCAATTAACACCGGATTAAACATATTAAGAGAGCAAAAAGCGATTTTCTCTGCTTATAAACAGGCAGGTTTCTTCCTTGAAGAAGATAGAATTAGAATCATCAACTAAAGAATCAATGAAAGTACTTCAAAAACCCCAGTTAACTGACATCACATTGCCTTATTTCTGCCATAAAACTGTTATAAAATCGTTATAAAACTGTTATGAAATTACGTTAATTTAATACTTAACTCTATTATAACGTCTTAAAATCATATATAATGCGCGCCATAATTTATGGAAGAACAGAAACACGCTAAGGAATTTTCATGTTTAAATACTGGTCTATTAAAAAATACGGTTCAAAACTTCTCCCTTTATTAGAGAAGCGTTATGGTGTAAAAAAGCACTATACGACAAATGAAATTCGCACTCTTGTATACAGAAAGAGCTTTAACCCTAAATACCTTCCTTTAGCCTATATTTTGTTTTTAGAAAGCAGTGAGCTATTAATCGTAATGAAAAATGAGTTTCCACTACTTTCTATTACAGATTATAAAAAAGAAATACTAAATATCCTCAACAAAAAAAGTTACCAAGGTTATTTACAGGTTTTAGCTTAATATCCCTATTACTTTTCTTTAAAGATAAAGTTTGCTCAAGAATATAGCTTCCAGTATATTTAGTTTTAATTTATATTTTTGAGCACTCAGATGTCTACTTCCAATGACTAATACTATTCAATGGCAAATTAAATCATTTAAAGAATTATCGCTTGATGAACTCTATGACTTTTTAAAGTTACGTATTGACGTTTTTGTTGTTGAACAAACCTGCTTCTATCCCGACTTAGATAATGCCGATCGCCATCCTGATACACGTCACCTTCTTGGTTACACTCACTCTAAAGAGCAAACCAAACAACTTGTCGGTTATTTAAGAATTCTCCCAAAAGGGCAAACTTATGAAAACTACATAAGCATAGGAAGAGTTGCCACGACAGCAAATAAACGCGGGCAAGGATTAGGTCATCAACTTATGCAGCAGGCGTTACAAGCTTGCCAAAAGTATTTCCCACAGCAAGAAATTAAAATTTCAGCCCAAGAGCACTTAGAAAAATATTACAATCAATATGGATTTATTAAGATCTCAGCAATGTACTTAGAGGATGATATTCCACACATCGCAATGCTTAAACAATGACATATAATGAAGCCATAGTAATATTTTCAACAATTAACTAGATATTGTCCTATTATCAGCCCAGTTAGCGCACAAATTGCACACTGTTTGCTCAAACAGTTAAAAAGTACAATTTTTTATAAAAAAACGGTTGACGTAAGAGCATCAGATTTGCATAATACGCGCCACTTGCTGAGAGGCAGGTTGGTAAGGCTACATAGCTCAGCTGGTTAGAGCACATCACTCATAATGATGGGGTCCCAGGTTCAAATCCCGGTGTAGCCACCATTACCATTTGAAAGTAAAGTGCGGGTTTGGCGGAATTGGTAGACGCGCTGGATTTAGGTTCCAGTATCGCAAGATGTGAGAGTTCAAGTCTCTTGACCCGTACCATTTCAATGCAGCTTCTGTTGCAAAAAAAGTAAGTACATTGCTGGGGTATAGCCAAGCGGTAAGGCAGCGGGTTTTGATCCCGTCATTCAGAGGTTCAAATCCTCTTACCCCAGCCACTTTCAAAAATAAAGATAAAATAAAGAGGGTGTGTGATCAGAATTTATTGATCTGCTGGTAATATCCCTCATTTCCAACTATTTTATTTAAAGTAATATTCATGATGCGGGTTTGGCGGAATTGGTAGACGCGCTGGATTTAGGTTCCAGTATCGCAAGATGTGAGAGTTCAAGTCTCTTGA
>JABSOX010000018.1:0-66731 GCA_013215655.1 Colwellia sp. | reverse complement strand
CCCGTACCATTTCAAATATTTCATTTCTTTTATATAAATACGCTCATTCAATTGTTGTTACTAAGTTATGCAAGGTTAGCGAAATTTTTAGACACGCGGCTTTCATTTAGAACAAGTAGGTTCCCCCTTTCAATACATAGCAAAATGTAAGAGTTCAAGTCTCTTGACCCGTAGCATTTCAAATACTTCACTACTTTTATATAAATAACCACCTCATAATTATTCGATTATTTCGGCTGTAAAAATATTTATCATCATTAATGCAAAAAAACTCATGAAAAACATCATCACTTTATATTTATATTCCAACAACTATTACATACCACACGCATAAGCTAGTGCTTTATTTTTAAAAAAAGGCGCATGTTTAGCGGCGAATAATCCTGCATTCCGTACTATTTTGACAAAGGGTGACGGATGGCTAAAAGAAGTATAAAGAGCATCCATAGTCGACATCATCAATAAATTATCATGACGGCGCATCTTTTCATAACGAGCTAGAGTTTGTGGTTGATGCCAACATTCATTATTACCAATAGCACTAGCGACAACACTCTGTAATGCTTTTACATCTTTAAAACCGAGATTCACTCCCTGCCCTGCCATAGGGTTTATGGTATGAGCAGCATCACCAAGTAGTAAAATCTTCTTATTTTGATAGCTATTTGCATGCCTTCTCGTTAAAGGAAAAGCAGCTTTATCAATAACATTAATATGACCAAGCTTAGCCGGAAAATGAGCGATAACTTCTTGTTGTAACTGCTGATTAGACAATGAAGACAAACGTTTTATTTCATCCCTTTGATGATACCAAACCAATGAGGCATAACCACCTAAAGGGCTTTCTCCCGGCATAGGTAACATTGCAACAGGGCCTGTCTCGAAAAACTGTTGCCAAGTAATATCTTGCTGCGCTAATTCTGTTTCAACATTTATCAACATAGCTGACTGCTTATAATCCCAACCAGTCATACCTATATCTGCAAGTTGCCTTACTTGTGAATTAGCGCCATCGGCAGCAATTAATAATTTAGTAGATATCTCTCCACTATCGAGTTCTACCAATACTGTTTGCTCATCTTGTTCAAAATTTATTAATTTATTAGGACAAAATAAAGTGACTTTAGGATGAGCTGCAATTTGTTGCCACAAAGATAACTGAATTAAACGATTTTCAACAATACACCCTAAGTTCTTTTGTTGTATATCTTTAGCATCAAACTCCGTATAACAAAGCTCATGCTCCCAAACACCTAAACGTTGATAAGGACAACTACGCCATTGTTGAATTTGTTGCCATGCATTTAGCTGTTCCAGTAAATGAATGGATAATAAAGAAATCGCCGAAACTCTTAAATCCAAAGCTTGCTCTGGTGAAAAGTCCATAGGTGCATATTTTTCAACAACAGCAACGGTCAAACCTAGCTCGGCAAGTGACAATGCACTTGCGGCTCCCACCATGCCACCACCAATAACAACACAATCAAATGTTTTCATATTTACGATAATCTTTTTAGTTATAGCGCTATTCTAACCAACCCGAGATAGTAATTCGATGTTTATGTTTAGGGTTATTTAATAACCTAACGCTGTGATACATTGGATGGTCAAGTTTCAATAATACTAAACTATTAAATTTTGGCTCCAGTACTTTTTTATAAAATTTAATACGTTGTGGGTATAACTCTAATTGTCCACCATATTTTTGTTGCCAACCTGAAGAGAGTTGATAGATAAAAGCATATTTGCCAGCTTTACCATCAGAGTGGTATTCAATAAATTGTCCTTTCACAAAGGACGCAAAAAAAGTATCTCTCAACTCCCCACTAAGTGTTAAAGGTTTACTCACTTTGTCTATAACATAGTGGCTAAAAGATTGATGTATATCACCAGCGCCATGAAACTTTGCATGGGCATTGTTTGAGCGATAAAAAGAAAAAGCGAATTTTCTACGCTGTTTCGCCGCCGTCGCTTGCCCATGACGAGTTTTATCGATGATTTTTTTATTAATATTATCTTTTACTCGTGTACAAGGGCGATAAGGGGTTGTTAATAGACGCCATGTCTTGTGATGAGTAGCAGATAAAACTTCTCGTCGATAATTTTGAGCTTGATGTTCAGGAAGAAAATTATACAATTGTACAAAACCATTTTTTTCTAACTTTTCAATCCATTGCATATGTTTATCTCTTAATATTTTTCTTTAGCTTTTATTGTATGAATAGCATTTTTTTTCGTTATACTCAAAAAGACTTTTACGGTCAATAAAAATAAATACTCAAATAAACGTTCAAAATTAAGGAAAAATTATGTCAGCGTTAAGAGATGAAAAATATGTAGCAAAAGATATTAACCTCGTATTCGATTTAGCCGAAAAACCTAATCGTACCAATTTAAAAGCACATCAAGATAGAGCCATTGTAGCCAAAATTCGTGCCGACTTAATATTGCCAACCAATAAAATTTTAACGGTTGATATAGATTTTGATACCACAAGTGGCTACCATAACAACGCCATCATGGTGATGGACGATTTTGGTGTTGAAATGGTCGCCACCGCATTTGAAGTAAAATATGGCAAGAAGCATGCTGAGAAAGTACGTAAAGCTTGGGCTGAAAAGCAACAACAAGATGATCCGCGTAAACCCACTTACCTCTTGGTACAAAAACCAGAAGCTGAAGACGTTTTACCACAAGTTTTTGCTGCTTGTGGAGGCCGAGAACATCCACCAGAAATCGCTCCTGAAAGTATCGTATAAAACATCATCTCTATGGCGGCATATATTGCTGCCATTATTAATAACCTTTTCACATCACTGTTTTGCCATACAACCTGTTTCATTAGCGCATCTAACTAATGTTTCTGATATTAAACAAGATAATCAGGGCTTTATCTGGTTTTCTGGTCAACAAGGATTAACCCGCTATGATGGTAATGACTTAGTCAGTTTTAGTAGTAATTCCCAAAAATGGTCTGCACCATATAGTTGGGTACACAAAATATCCCTAGTCGATAATCAACTGTTATTAAGCACCGAAAATAATGGCATGGTAATATTTGATCCTGAGTCAGAAACAGATTATTTTTTAGATACAAATCTGAATAATAAAACCATTTATGATGCTGAATTTTTTCAAAAAGAATATTACTTCCATACTAGGCCTGAAAAAAACTTCTACCGGTATGATCCGAACACAAAACAAACTCATTTGATAAAAAGTAATACTAACCGTACAAGTTTTATGAAAAACGCTAATCAATTATTTTTTTATAACCGAAGTGGAATTTACAGTATTAATGACAAAGTAACTCCTATTATCAAATCCCCTATCGAAAAGGCTCTCATTCTTGATAATCATATAGTCATCGCTAATAAAAACAACTTGTCGGTCTACGAAGGAAATGAAAAAAAACACTCAGTTAACCTTCCATTTAACATTACGGCTCTTGCTCCAACATATAATACAAATAACTTTTTTAGTATTGATAACCAAGGTGTGCTCAGGAAGTACGATACCCAACTAAAAGAGCTTAAGCACGAATACCCTAGAATCAAACATAAACAGATAAGAAAGATGTTTCATGATAACTCAGATACGCTTTGGCTTATTAATAGCCAAGGCGTTCATAAATTATCAACAAACACCATTAAAAATCATGATTATGTTTTTGATACAGTTATTAATGCCATTGATGTTGAAGTATTTAACAAGCAGTTATTAATCGGTAGTTATGGTACCGGTTTACATAGTTTTAATAGTGAAATTAATCACTGGAAGAAAATCAATAGCTCTCTTTCTAGGAAGGGATTGATTATTTTTGATTTGTTAGCTATCGATGATGAACTCTATATTGCGACTTTTGATGGTGTTTGGCGTTATCAATTGAGTTTAGATAAGTTAGAAAAATTAGACTTTAAAAACAACAATAAAATTATTTTAAAACTAATTAAAAGTAACAATCAGTTATATATTGCTACCGATGAAAATGGCTTTTTAATTTACGATCTTAATCAACAGAGAATCACTGACACCATAGATGAATCGTATGACTTTAGTTCTACTGAAATTATTGATATATTGCCATTAAAAAGTAATAGTCTATGGTTAGCTACAGCTCAAGGTGTTGATGTTTATAATCTAAGTTCACAGAAAATTGAAAAAATTGATATTCCCGGCTCTACAAAAGTAATTTCATTAACATCGCTTAATGAAAAAATTTTTGTTGCGACCAAAGGTGATGGTATTTTTGTTTTTAATCAAAAAAAAGAACTTTTATCTAAAATAGCTGTTGGCATAGATTTTCATTACATTAGAGCGATCAATAATGAAATTTGGGCCCCGTCTCAGTCTGGTTTATATAGAATATCATCCACAAACAATAAAATAACCATGGTGCCTAATACAGAGAACTATGCGTTTTCCGGCGAACCCATTTTATTTAACAATAGTATTTACATCGGCCATTATGGTGGCGTTTTACAAGTGCCTTTGTCAGATACTGAGCAATTCCATCCTAAAGTATACATTAGTAAAACTACGGTTTCTGGTCAGTCTTATTTGCAAAATAAAACCATTAACATCGAGTCAAAAAGTGATGTTATTACCCTAGGATTAGCCAGTTTAGATTATCGCTCTGGGCAAGAAAAACAATATAAATATCAAATAAATAATGGTCTTTGGCATAAAGTAAATGGCAAGCAATTAACTTTAACAGGTCTTGCCTCAGGCGAATATCATCTCACCATACAAGGCACCAATAGCTTAGGTCAATGGAGTGACTATCAAGCCTTCGCTAATATTAATGTTGCTTACGCTTGGTACTGGACACCCTATATGCGTATTATTTATGCAATAAGTTTATTTAGTCTGATATGTATTACTGGTTGGTTACTCTATTTACGTGGTAGATCTATCAGTCAAATTCATCAATTATTATCTGCCGATCTAAAAACTCGAGGTATGGCCGCACTCAATGTCAGTAGAAATTTAACTCATGCAGCGGAGTTATATGATGAATTAACAACGAATCAGCCGGAAACTAGCAACGACATTTCAAAAAGCATTGGCGATAGTACTAACCAAGACACTAACAAAAATAACCAAGAGCTTATAAAGTCTATCTTAGTCGACAGCATTAATGAATTAACCAAACAAAGTAAAAGCAATGAACCCAATGCTTTATACGGTAAAAATTTATGGGTAGCACTTCCCTACTTTACCGACTACCTACATAAAAAATATCATGTAAAAGTAGCTCTACAAATTGATATTACTGAAGGAGAAATAAATTATGAAATGCAATCTGACATATACAAAATTATTTATGAAGCCATAATTTCAGCAGTACTTAATGACACTGGCCGACAATTTAATGTATTGATACAAATATTTAAACAAAAACTTTGGCTTACGATTGGTGATGATAGAAATAGCTTTAACCATTTCACCAATAAAATTAGCTTTGATATGGCAATGTATTATATTCGTCAAATTGCCCACAAATATAACGCTTCAATTAATACCTTTGACGAACAAAAGAAAGGTAGCCAATTGGTGATCAGTTTTCCTCTAATGAAATTAAGCTAATTCCCGTTATTATATCCTGACTAAATAACCCTACTTAAAATAAGTTTTAGGCTATTACTGGCGTCAACCGGCAAGAAAGAGTAAAATACTGCTCTTTTTATTTTCACGTTTAAAAATTTAGGCACGTATTAATGAGCAAAAAGCTTTATATCAAAACTTGGGGCTGCCAAATGAACGAGTATGACTCGCAGAAAATGGCTGAACTTTTAGATTCCACTCACGGCTATGTATTGGCAGAAGAAGCTGAAGATGCAGATGTTATCCTATTAAATACTTGTTCTATCCGTGAAAAAGCCCAAGAAAAAGTTTTTCACCAATTAGGTCGTTGGAAAAAGTTAAAAGAAAAAAATCCTGATTTATTGATAGGTGTCGGTGGTTGTGTAGCTTCTCAAGAAGGTGATGCCATTCGTAAACGAGCTCCATTTGTAGACATGATTTTTGGTCCACAAACCTTACATCGTTTACCCGAAATGATCCAACAAGTTAAGGGCGACCATAATCCTGTTGTTGATGTTAGTTTTCCTGAAATAGAAAAATTTGATCGTTTACCAGAACCTACAGCAGACGGACCTACTGCCTTTGTCTCTATTATGGAAGGATGTAGTAAATACTGTACTTTCTGTGTTGTGCCATACACCCGAGGCGAGGAAGTTAGTCGCCCATTAGATGATGTTCTCTATGAAATTGCACAACTTGCCGAGCAAGGTGTTCGTGAAGTTAACTTATTAGGGCAAAATGTTAATGCCTATAGAGGCTTAAATCATGATGATAGCATTTGTAGATTTTCTGAATTATTACGTTTAGTAGCCACAATTGATGGCATTGATCGCATTCGTTATACCACTTCACACCCGGTGGAATTTACTGATGACCTTATTGACGTTTACGCTGAAATACCAGAATTAGTAAGTCACTTGCATTTACCAGTACAAAGTGGCTCTGACCGTATACTCACTCAAATGAAACGTGGTCATACTGCATTAGAATATAAATCAAAAATTAGACGATTACGTAAAGTTCGCCCTGATATTTGTATGTCTTCAGATTTTATCATTGGTTTCCCTGGCGAAACTAACGAAGACTTTGAAGCAACAATGAACCTTATTCAAGCAATTGATTTTGACCTAAGTTTTAGCTTTATTTATAGCGCTCGCCCCGGTACTCCGGCAGCAGATTTACCTGATGATATTACTGACGAAACTAAAAAGCAGCGTTTGCATCTTTTGCAAGACAGAATAAGCCAGCAAGCATTGCGTATTGCCCGTCAAATGTTAGGGACAGAACAACGTATCTTAGTTGAAGGTCCTTCGAAGAAAAATCCAATGGAGCTACGTGGTCGTACTGAAAACAATCGTATTGTTAACTTTGTTGCACCACATACTGTTATTGGTCAGTTTGTTGATGTCAGAATTACCGATGTTTATGCTAATTCATTACGTGGTGATTTAGTGCGAGAAGAAAAAGATATGGGTTTACGCATTGCGCACTCTCCAGCAGATATTTTGGCAAATAACCATCATACAGCCTCAAAAAGTGCGACTGATGAACTAGGTGTCGGCACTTTTACTCCTTAGTATTTACTTTTTAGTAATCGAGCACTAACTTAAAACTCTAGACCTATAATTAACAAGTTTAAACGGAAATAAAAATTGAGCAAAAATAGCAACCACATCTTAACGTTAGAGCCAACAGATAACGATAGACAAGCCAATTTATGTGGCCCTATGGATGATAATTTAAAAACTCTTGAACGTCGTTTAGGTGTAGAAATAAGTTATCGGGGCAATCAATTTAAAGTCGCGGGCCAAGAAACCAATTGTCAGGCAGTGATGGAGATACTCAAGGATCTATACCTTGAAACTGCGACGGTTAAAGGAAAAAGTAATAACGTTACCGATAAGATGGTTCACCTCGCCATAGTCGCGGCTAAAGTACTTGAACAAGAGCCAAGTAAGGTTGATGTAAACTTTGATAAAATCATCACCATAAAAACCAAACGAGGCATTGTTAAACCTCGTAATGAAAATCAACAAAGCTATGTTCATAACATTATGTCTAACGATATAAGTTATGGTATTGGCGTTGCGGGTACAGGAAAAACCTATCTTGCTGTAGCTTGCGCTGTAGAAGCATTAGAACGACAAGAAGTTCGTCGTATACTTTTAACTCGACCAGCGGTTGAAGCGGGTGAAAAATTGGGCTTTTTACCCGGTGATTTATCGCAAAAAATAGATCCCTATTTACGCCCTTTATACGATGCACTTTTTGAAATGTTAGGTTTTGAAAAAGTAGAAAAGCTCATTGAACGTAATGTTATTGAAATAGCTCCTCTTGCCTACATGCGTGGCCGAACATTAAATGATGCCTTTATTATTCTTGATGAAAGCCAAAATACCACCGTTGAGCAAATGAAAATGTTTTTAACTCGTATTGGCTTTAATGCTCGCGCCGTGATCACGGGTGACATCACCCAAGTCGATTTACCGCGAGGACAAAAATCAGGCTTACGTCATGCCATTGAAGTATTAGAAGATGTACCCGGTATTAGTTTCAATTACTTTCAATCAAAAGATGTAGTTCGACATCCTGTGGTTGCCAGAATAGTTGAAGCGTACGAAGCCTACGATCAAAAAATCAATAGATTAAAAAATGAGAAAAACGCTAACCTTACGAATAACAAAGGCAAAGAGTAATGACCATAGAACTCGATTTACAAATTGCCTGTAATGCTGATAATTTACCGAGTATCGAACAATTTCAATTATGGGTAGACACCGCATTATCAAGTTATAACAAAGATTTTGAACTGACGATTCGCTTAGTTGATATTAAAGAAAGTCAGTCATTGAACTATCAATATCGACATAAAGATAAACCCACTAATGTGCTCTCTTTTCCCTTTGAAGTACCAGAAGGAATTGATCTAAACCTACTAGGTGATTTAGTTATTTGTACCGATGTTGTTAGCTTAGAGGCTACACAGCAGAACAAAACACTAATAGCTCACTGGTCGCATATGGTCATCCATGGTTGTTTACATCTGCTTGGTTACGATCATATTGATGACGATGATGCTAGAGTAATGGAAACGCTTGAAATAAAGCTCCTCTCCAACCTAAAAATAACTAATCCATATCAAGAAACTTAAAAATATTGTAAATAAAAATTAATAAACTCTTGAATTTACATTTAATTGGTTACAAACTAACCAACCAATAACATAGGAAATAATAAGGCTCTATGAGCGACGACAAACCCCACTCTAGTAACGGTTCTTCGAGAAAATCACTTTGGTCTAAAATAATTCAAATTTTTACCGGAGAGCCCAAAAGCAAAGAACAATTGGTTGAAGTATTAAATGATGCCGAAGACCGCGATTTAATAAAACCAGAAACTAAGCAAATGATCGAAGGTGTACTGGAAGTTTCAGACATGCGCGTTCGTGATATTATGATCCCTCGTTCTCAAATGATCACTTTAGACATTAATGATCCTCTTGAAAAATCTTTACCTATTATTGTTGATTCAGGTCACTCAAGGTTTCCGGTGATTAATGAGGATATCGACAATATTGAAGGTATATTGTTAGCAAAAGACTTACTTGCTTATGCATTTAATCAGCAACAAGAAGAATGCACCATAGCAAAAATTATTCGCCCATCAATCAAAGTACCAGAAAGTAAAAAAGTAGAACCTTTATTAAAAGAATTTCGTTCTAACCGCTACCACATGGCCGTTGTTGTTGATGAATATGGTGGGGTTTCAGGGGTTGTTACTATAGAAGATATTCTTGAATTAATTGTTGGGGAGATTGAAGATGAAACTGATGAAGAAATTGAAGAAGATATCAAATACCTTGCTGCCAATGTTTACCAAGTTAAGTCATTAACTGAATTAGATGATTTTAATGACTTTTTTAATAGCCACTTTGATGAAGACGAGGCTGATACTATTGCAGGTATTCTATTGCATCAATTTGGCCACATGCCAAAGAAAGGTGAAGAAATTACCATCAATAATTTTAGCTTTAAAGTGACAGCAGCAGATAATCGTCGCATTCAAACTTTGCATGTTACCATTCCCAAAAATCATCTAGTTAATAATAAATCTAACGATTAATTTTAAATAATTCATAAATGTTAAAGAACTTTATAAATAAACTCATTGATAACCTTTGTAAAAAAATAAACTGGTGCAGCTTTCTAGCTGGACTCAGTTTAGTTTTTGCTTATGCTCCTTTTTCAATGTGGTGGCTACCTTTTATCATTCTTCCTTTTTGGTTATCATTAATCATTGAAAGAACAGCGATGCAAGCGGGTAAACAAGGCCTAATATTTGCCTTCGGTTGGTTTGCTAGCGGCATAAGTTGGGTACATGTTGCCATTGATCAATTTGGTGGTTTACCACTAACTATTTCTCTTTTACTGATGTTATTACTTTGTCTATATTTAGCAATATATCCCGCCTTGGCTTGTTATTTATCAGCACGGTTTTCAATAAACAAAAGATTCAGTTTATGGCTATTCCCAGCTTTTTGGCTACTTTGTGAATATTTACGTTCAGTAATACTTACCGGCTTTCCATGGCTATCATTAGGTTACAGTCAAATGGACAGCCCTTTAGCAGCATTCGCCCCGTTAATAGGTGAAATAGGTATCACTTTTTTAATGCTAATTATTAGTATTAATATTATAAATATCGCTAAGAAGCAGTACCTTAAAATACATATACCGATACTAACGACCATTATTCTATCAACCTTTTTACTTCAACAAGTCTCTTGGGTAACCCCCAGTGGAAAATCAATAAAAACAGCTTTAGTGCAAGCTAATATCAAACAATCGTTAAAATGGGCTCCGGATCAAGAATGGCCAACCTTGCTTAAGTATCTTGATTTAACACGATTAAACTATGACGCTGAATTAATTATTTGGCCAGAATCAGCGATCACAGTACCAGAGCCTTTAGCACAAGATTTTTTGGAAATGGCAAATAAATCAGCAATATTAAATAATGCAGCCATCATTACTGGCATTCAAAATTATAACTTTGAATCAAAAGAATACTTTAATAGCTTAATCGTTTTAGGTAAAAAATACCGTGCAGATAATGAAGACAGTTATTCATACAATCATGCTAATCGCTATTACAAACATCATTTATTACCTATTGGTGAATTTGTTCCTTTCGGCGATTTATTAAGACCTTTAGCACCATTATTTAATTTGCCGATGTCATCATTTTCTCGCGGCGACTATGTACAACCTAATTTAATCACCCAAGACTTACATATTTTGCCTCTGATTTGTTTTGAAATTGCATTTCCTGAACAACTTGCCGCTAATTTAACTGAAGATACCGATATATTACTAACCGTTAGTAATGACTCATGGTTTGGTGACTCTCACGGCCCTCACCAGCACTTAGACATGGCAAGAATGCGCGCTTTAGAGTTTGGTCGCCCGTTACTGCGTTCCACCAATAATGGCATAACAGCAACGATTGATCATTTGGGTAATATTACTGCCACTATTCCTCAATTTGAAGAAGCGGTATTAAAAGCTGATGTGCAACTAGTCAGCGGCAGAACCCCATATTCTCAGTGGGGACAGTTTATTCAATGGTTATTGCCATTATTAGTGTTCGCCTCATACTTCCTCTTTGTAAGAAGATTCAATAAAGAAAAAAGTTAGCTCACAAGGTTATATAACCTCCTTACCAAAACCGGCGTTCAGTCGGTTTTTTGTTGCCCTCTAATGTATATTCCCCACTCATTTTTTATTCTTATTTAAAATAATTGCAATTTATTTAAATTATTTTTAAACCTTTTCCCTCGTCATCACTACTTAATATTTAACTTATTCGGGGGAATAAAAATGATAATAAAAGATACAAGTTTACAAGATACAAAGATTTCCACGCAAAAATCGACATCTAAACGCTGGTTAACACTAGGCTTATCCGTTGTTGTACTTGCGGGTGTTATTTGGCAAGTTGCGCCTGCTGCCAGTAATTGGAGCCAAGCGGAAAAATCTATTTCATTAAAAAGAGTACGACTTGGCACTATTGAATTAGGCGATTTTACTCGTGATATCTCAGTGCTTGGGCGTGTAGTCGCTGCGGTTAGTCCAACCGTATATGCGCCAGCGGATGGCACCATTACGTTAGCGATTGAATCTGGTTATGAAGTAAAAGAAGGGCAACTACTCGCTACGCTCGATAGCCCAGAGTTAACCAGCAAGCTCTTTCAACAACAAGCAACATGGGAAGGCTTACAATCAAGTTATCAACGTCAAAAAATACAAGCTAAAAAACAAAGACTTGCTGACCAAAAATCGGTTGATTTAGCCAATGTAAAATTGACCACAGCAAAACGAGAGAAACGTCGTGCCGACCAAGGTTATAAGAAAAATGCTATTAGCCAGATTGATTACGAAAAAGCACAAGATGAGTTAGAGAATGCTACTTTACAATTTAGCCATGCGGTGCAAGATGCCGAACTAAACATTGAAAGTCTAGATTTTGATAGTAAATCGCTTTCTCTTGATTTACGTCGTCAAAAATTATTAGTCAATGAATTACAGCGCCAAGTTGATGGCTTAAATATTCTCTCACCCGTTACTGGAATTGTAGGTAATTTAAGTACTGACAACAAAACATTCATGAGCAAAAATCAACCCATCTTAATGGTTGTCGATTTAAGAAGGCTTGAAGTGGAAATAGCCATACCTGAAAGTTACGCCGATGATTTAGCGATAGGTATGGATGTTGATATTAAATTTGAACAAAGAAGTTTCAGCGCTCGTCTGGTAACAATTTCCCCCGAAATACTGAACAATCAGGTTACTGGGCGGGTGCGTTTCACAAAAGATACTCCACCAAAACTCCGTCAAAATCAAAGACTAACTACGCAAATAATTCTTGAGCATAAAGAAAATATTTTACAAGTTCCCCGTGGACAATTCCTTGAAAGCTCCGGAGGAAGGTTTGCCTATAAAGTCATTGATGGTTTAGCAACAAAACAACCAATAAGCCTTGGAGCAAGAAGTTTAAGCCATGTTGAAGTAGTGAGTGGTTTAAAAGAAGGCGATCAAATTATCATTTCGGGTACCGATATATTTGACTCTGCAGAGCAAGTCTTACTCACGCAATAAGCGATTACTACTCTCAAAATAAACAATAACTTATATAAATATAATTCATAAATAACGAAAATTATAAACAGAATTTACAAGGAACATTCTATGTTAATCATGAAAGACATTAGTAAAATATTTCAAACTGGCGATATACAAACACATGCGTTACGTGATTTTAATTTAACTGTAAACGAAGGGGATTTTATCAGTGTTACTGGCCCATCAGGCTCAGGCAAAACAACGTTTCTTAACATTGCCGGTTTACTTGAAACCTATACTCACGGCGAGTTTTTACTTGATGGCGAAGATGTCGGTAAGCTTAACGATAATGGTCGTTCAAGAATGAGAAATGAAAAAATTGGCTTTATTTTTCAAGGATTCAACTTAATCCCTGATCTCAACCTATTTGATAATGTCGATGTGCCGTTACGTTATCGGGGATTTAATGCCAAACAACGCAAATTGCGTATTGAAGAAAACCTAGAACGTGTTGGTTTAGCATCTCGCATGAAACATTTACCTAGCCAACTGTCTGGAGGGCAGCAACAGCGAGTCGCAATTGCTCGAGCTTTAGCGACATCTCCGCGGTTTCTGTTAGCTGATGAGCCCACAGGAAACCTTGATTCTGAAATGGCAAATGGCGTGATGTCATTACTCGAAGAGATTAATCAACAAGGCACAACCATCGTCATGGTTACCCATGATGCTCTATTAGCAGAACGAGCAACACGCACTATTCAAGTGAAAGATGGCCGTGTTAGTGAACTTGAAATTTTAGCTCAGCAAGCAATTGCTTAACAAAAATCTAGATAAAAGGAATCTCTATGTTTAGTTATTATTTAAAAATTGCTTGGATCAGTATTTTACGTCACTGGGGTCTGAGTTTACTGATGATTTGTGCTATCGGTTTAGGTATAGGTGCTGCAATGACCACAGTGACCGTTAATTATCTGATGTCAGCCAATCCAATTCCTCATAAGAGCGAACAGCTATATTATGTGCAACTAGATAGCTGGGATGTTAACGACCCTTTTGATGAAGGTAAAAATCCGCCCGATCAAATGACATATACCGACGCCACTAACCTTTGGAAGGCTAAGAAAGCCTTTCGTCAAAGTGTAAATGCGCAAACGTACGCAGTAATTGAACCTAATGATCCCGATTTATTACCTATCATCGCAGACGGCAGAGCAAATACAGCCGATTTTTTTGCAATGTTTGATGTGCCATTTATCTATGGTGGTGGCTGGACAGAACAGGCCGACATTAATAAAGAACTCGTTGTGGTTATTAATAAAGAAACTAATGACAAAGTATTTGGTGGTAAAGACTCCGTGGGAGAAACGTTAAAAATTGATGGTGATATGTTCAAGGTAGTTGGTGTAATCAATACATGGGAACCAAAACCACGATTCTATGATGTCACGACCGGAGCCTTTAATAAGTCTGCTGATATTTTTGTCCCTTTTAGCTTAATTGCAGAGGAAAAAGTAAGACGTTCTGGTAATACCAACTGCTGGAAGCCTAGTGGTGATGGTTTAGCCGCTTTTCTAGCTGGTGAATGTGTATGGACACAATTATGGGTTGAACTAAAAACAGAGCAAGATAAACAAGAATATCTAACATTTTTAAACGCCTATGTTGAAGAACAAAAACAATATGGCCGCTTTCTTCGTCCACTCGATAACCGCTTAAGTAATGTAATGCAGTGGTTAGAAAATCAAGAAGTTGTTGCTGACGATGCCAAAATGATGATGGCAATGTCATTTATGTTCTTAGTGGTTTGTTTACTTAATACCGTAGGATTATTATTAGCAAAATTTCTAGGCAAAGCACCTGAAATCGGTTTACGTCAGGCATTAGGAGCTAGCAAAACGACACTATTTAGCCAATATATGATTGAGTCAGCTTGTATAGGTTTAGCTGGAGGTATTTTAGGGTTAATTCTTGCTTACTTAGGATTGAAAGGTGTAGAAAGTTTATACGGCGATACTATGCAAGGATTAGCAACTTTAGATGTTTCTATGACCGCTCTAGCGATTATTTTATCACTTGTGTCGACCATATTAGCAGGATTATACCCCACTTGGCGTGCTTGTAATATTCAGCCTGCTCAACAACTTAAAAGCCAATAATCAAAGCTAAAAAGGAGTTACCAATGTTAGAATCCGGAATAATTATCCGCGCACTAATGCGTAATAAAATTGGCGCTTTACTTATTGCGCTACAAATTGCATTGACAATGACCATAATGGTTAATGCTATATTTATGATCCAAGATCGACAACAACAAATGCAGAGAGAAAGTGGCATAGATGAAAAAAACACCTTTTACTTAACCAATACTGTCTTTGCGCAAGACTATAATATCCAGGTAGAAATGCAAGCTGACCTAAATTTGATCAGAAAAATGCCGGGAGTTGTTGATGCAATACAAATCAATGCAATACCACTCAGTGGTGGCGGCTGGTCTATGGCACTACAACATGAACCTGGTGATGATAAAGATACCGTAAGCAGCGCTTTATATATGGTTGATGACCATGGTATTAATACCTTGGGTGTTGAATTAATTGCTGGTGTAAACTTTACCCCTAATGATATTCAATGGCGCGCTTCTGGGCAATCTACATGGCCAGATAAAACAATTATCACCAAAGCCTTTGCAAAAAGTCTATATCCTGATGACTGGCAATCAGCGTTAGGCAAAACATTCTATATATCACAAAATCAACCAATGCAGATTGTCGGTGTAATGAAAAACCTGCAAGCGCCATGGAACGGTTGGTCTGGAGTTGAACGTAGCATGTTAGTGCCCTTTCAAATGGAATCACAAGGCAGCAAATATTTAATTAGAACCGAAGCTGGTCGCCGTGATGAACTCATGCCAATTATTGAAAAAGCATTAGCAGAGAGAATCAAAGGTCGACTTATTCGTCGCGTAACGACCATAGAAGATACCCGCAAAAAGAGCTACCGCCAACATAATGCTACCAATAAGATTTTAACGACTGTGGTTAGCACCTTAACCCTAATTACGGGTTTTGGCATTGTTGGTTTAGCTTTATTTAGTATTAATCGCAGAACTAAACAAATTGGTACACGACGAGCTTTAGGTGCAACAAAATGGCAAATTATGCGCTACTTTATGGTTGAAAATTTTATTATCTCTACCTTCGGCGTAATCTTTGGCTGTATTGGTGCTATCGCTCTTAATATGTGGCTGGCGACAACGTTTAATTTAACCCCCATAAATATTGAGTTAATAATAATTGGGGCTATTACCCTCTTTATTGTTGGACAGCTTGCCGTTCTTTATCCTGCGAGAAAAGCTTCATTAATTTCACCGGCAACCGCAACAAGAACGATTTAGACAAACCTTAGTATTAACAAAGGTGTGAATTTATTTTTCACGCCTTTTATTTTGCCTTTGTATTATATCTTTCACTGATAACTAAAATTTTAGTTATGATTATTTAATCGTTCGATTTTTCACCTAAACTGTTCGTAATATGATAATTTTGAAGAATAATAAAAATACAGAATAATATAATGAATATAAAAGTACTTATTACAACCCTCACATTCTCACTCAGCTCACCCTTTTTATTTGCACAAACAACACTGATCAAAAATATTCAAGGTTATACGCTCAATACTACAGAGTTTCAACAGTTTAGTGCCATTCAATTTACCGATGATAAAATTGACAGAGTATTTACCAGCAATGAAAGCATTGAAGAGCAGGCTCATTGGAAAATTATCGACGGTAAAGGCGCAACCTTACTACCCGGTTTAATTGATGCCCATGGCCATGTACTCAGTTATGGTGAAAGTCTGTTACAAGTGGATTTAGTGAATAGTCAAACAGAACATCATGCGGTAATACGTACAGTGACTTTTGCAAAGAAAAACCCTCAAAGTATTTGGATTAAAGGTCGAGGATGGAACCAAGTTCAATGGCCAAGTAAAGAATTCCCAACAGCTAAATCGTTAGATAAGTACTTCCCTGATAAACCTGTTTTTTTAGAACGTGTTGACGGTCATGCCGTCTGGGTTAACTCTAAAGCGATGGCTATTGCTCAAATAAACAAACATACAAAGTCTCCTACCGGTGGTGAAATAGTTCGCGATAATAAAGGACAACCAACGGGAATATTTATTGATAATGCGATGGAACTGATAACTAAAAAAATTCCAAAACTAACCATTAAGCAACAAAAAAACATCCTAGTTAAGTCAATGAATTCATTAGCCAGTTTAGGCTTAACTAGCGTTCACGATGCCGGTATCGACAGCGACAATTTACAAGCATTTCAAGAATTAGTAAATGAAGGTAAAATGCCTATTCGTATTAACGCAATGTTATATCTACCGAGTAAAAACTGGCAGAAAATTATATCTAAAGGTAACTATAAATCATCTGATGATATGTTGAATTTTAATAGTGTCAAAATCCAAGCTGATGGCGCATTAGGAAGTAGAGGTGCAGCACTTATTGAAGATTACTCCGATCACGCTGGCCACAAAGGATTGTTATTACACGATAAAAAAGAATTAAGACAATATATCGATGCTGCCATGCAAGCCGGCTTTCAAGTCAATACCCATGCTATTGGTGATAACGCCAACAAAATAGTGCTCGATATCTACCAAAAAGCTATAAAAAGAAATCAATCCAAAGATCTGCGTCACAGAGTAGAGCATGCCCAAATACTCCGTCTAGAAGATATTCCCCGCTTTCATAAGCTAGGTATTATTGCTTCTATGCAAGCTACACACGCCACCAGTGATAAAAACATGGCGGTTGATAGAATTGGCAGTGAACGTATTTTAGGTGCTTATGCATGGCGAAAATTACTTAATGCTAATGCCATTATTGCCGCAGGTTCTGATTTTCCTGTTGAATCACCTAACCCATTCTTTGGTTTACATGCAGCAACCACGAGGCAGGATAATAAAAACCAGCCTGATAACGGCTGGTATCCAGAGGAAAAAATGACTCGTATAGAAGCATTCAACTCCTTTACTTTGCAAGCAGCCTACGCGGGTCATCAAGAAAAAATTATCGGTAGTTTAGTCTCAGGAAAAAAAGCAGATTTTATTTTGGTGGAAGACAACTTATTCACAATACCAGAAACAGACATTTGGCAAAACAAGGTATTGAAAACATGGGTTAATGGCAAACTAGTTTTTGAGAAATAAAAGCTTCTCATTTAACTCTCATTTAACTCTCATTTATTAAATAAGAAGCTTTATTGTTTAATAAAATCAGCTTAAATTACTTATTTTTAGCTTTTATTTGAATATATTGTGACACAATTTCTGCCGCCTTCTTCTTTAGATTGATAAAGTGCGGCATCAGCACATTCTATCCACGTTTCATAAGTTTTAATCGACTCATCAATTTCTGCAATACCTAAACTAATACTATAAGAAATTTCAATATCATTATATTTCACAATTGCTTCAGCAATTTCTTTGCGTAATCGTTCTGCAAATACCAATGCATTTTCAGCCGTGGTATCAGCAAGTAAGATAACAAACTCTTCTCCGCCGTAACGACCAGAGATATCAGTTTCTCGAACATGTTCACGGATCACTCCAGCTAGGTGACGAATAACTTCATCTCCTACCATATGCCCATAACTATCATTAACCCGTTTAAAATGATCTATATCTAGCATCACCAAACTACTTGAGCTACGACTACGACACCAACGTTTGTACTCACCCTGTAAGCAGTTTTCCCAATGTGTACGATTGAACAATTGTGTTAAACCGTCCGTTTGACTCAATATTGCCAACTCTGAATTAACTCTTTCAAGATCTTGTTTATGAACTGCATTATCAGTGACATCGTAGACAATAAGACATAAATGAGAGACTACTCCCGTCGCTGAAATTAAAGGGATAAATGTCGTATTTTGGTACATAAAGTCAGCCGTACCAGTAATTGGTCGATAATTTTGGAATTTAAATACATAGGGCCGTTGTTCCCAGATTGTAAATGCTCTATTTTTCAACAAGAATACCGATTCAGCCTTACGCTTAAACCAGTCCTTTGGAATTTCATCAAATAAATCAAATAGAATTTTATCTTTAACCTCTCTGGGTAATAAGCCACTATGGTTTTCCATAAAGCCATTCCATATTTGGACCTTGTATTGGCGATCAAGCACAACTAAACCAACATCTATGGTATGCAACATCTCCATAAGCCAATGTAATTCATTGAGTTGTTCTGTTTCTAATGACATAGTTAATCCAATAAGTAGGCTATTTTATTATTTAATGTTTTCATCGACTCTTCTGTGAAAAGTAATAACAAGTCACATTTTATCGGATAATTTTCAATGCTATAACTAATTTCAATGGCTAGTGTTCTTTTCCACTTAGTGGAATTGGTAGCGATAAGCTCTGAAATCTTTCGATGTTGCCCTAAAACCACGGGGTGACCTTGACTAAAAGACATATCTAACTGTTCTGAAACACCATTTAAACATGCGCCAATGAGTACGTTAGCCATATCCATTAATAATTCTAATTCAGAGCTTTCATCAAGTTCATGTTTATAACTCATTAATTTGGCAACATCTTGGAAGCTTGAGTCATTTAAAATAAGTAATGCTTCTCCAGAAATTCCTGCGCCAATAAATCCTTGGCAAACACCGGAGGTACTCTCATTTTCTTCAACAGCAGAAAGCGCCATACTTAATTCACTGACCTCAATAAGGTTCACATTGGGAATAGGCAAGACCACAAAAACATCTAATAAACGAGCAAGTAAATCGCCAGCTCGTCCCATAGCAACGTTGGCAATTTCTTGATAGCAATCACGTAGTTCAGGATCTAAAAATGTTTCTTCCTTATTTTGTTGTTCTTGGAAAGCTTCTAATGGTTTTATAGGCTCGGTAATAGGAGGTAATGATATTTTATCAGGTAAAGGTGAATTAATTTGTTCGCTTTGCGTCCGTTGATCTTCGTCATGGTCATTTTCAGTAAAAACACCATAGGCTAATAATATTTCTGTTAATTTCTTTTTACTAACCGGTTTTTGAATAAAATCAAGCGCACCTAAACTCGTTACTCGTTGATGTGCTTCCGGCTGTATGTCACCTGAAATGACAATCACCATAGTTGGCAAGTCTTCTTTGACTATTGCTTCTAATACTTGATAACCATCCATAATTGGCATGTTCAAATCAAGTAAAAGCACATCGCCTTTTCCTGCTTTAATAGCCTCGATACCTTCAGCGCCATTGCTTGCAAAACTAATATCAACATCCCAGCCATCGGGCAGTGATCTCGCAACTTGCTTACGCGCCATATTAGAATCATCACAAATTAATAGTGGTATTGACATATACAGTGACTTCCTAGTTTAGATGATGGTAATTCGCGATGATTAAACTCAAAAGTTTAATTATTGTTACTACTTATAACAATAGATAATAATACCAATAAAACAATAAATTATGGCAATTTATCTAGCAGATACGTTAAGCTTACCTTACCGACATCTTTACGTCTAACCTAGCCAATGAAATTATTAAGATTATCAATACTTAGCACCCTAATTTTTACTTTATTTATCTCTACAGTACAGGCATTACAAAATGATAACCTGCAACAATCTGTTGATTTAGTTAAGGCCAATAATAAATTTATTACACTCCTTGGTACACAAGTCTATGTTGGTGAAAAAGCACCAAATTTTAAAGTAGTAAATGATAGTTTTGCACCCATAACTTTACAGGAGTTTTCAGGTAAAAACATTCTGATCTCCGTTGTACCAAGCCTTGATACCGGAGTATGTTCATTACAAACAAAGCGTTTTAATGATGAAGTAGCAAATCTATCAAATGATACAATTATGCTAACAATCAGTAATGATTTACCCTTTGCTCAAAAACGTTTTTGCAAAACAGAAAAAATAGACAAAATTAAAATATTGTCGGATGCCGTCTGGCGCGATTTTGGTAATAAATATGGTTTGCTGATCAAAGATATGGGTTTATTAACTCGCGCTATTTTTATTATCGATAGCCAAGGTAAAATTGCCTATAAAGAGCTTGTTGCTAATATTTCTCAACACCCTAATTACGATATAGCGTTGAGCACATTAAAAGCACTAAGCCCTGTTGAAATTATTCTAGAGAAAAATGAGTCCAAGTCTAAATTGAATAAAGAAAAATTAGATACTGTTGAACTTACAAAATAAAACGCAAAAAAACAATCGTAAAAATAACCCGCAATATCAACAAGGTATAATTAATGTCTATTTATTTATACCTTTATCCTTGAAAATAAAAATCTTGTTACCATCTCTAATAGTGTAGTCGCCACAAGCTAAAACTGGGGCTACATTAACCGCCTGTTCATTAATGAAAGGCACATTAAAACCTTGAGAATAACCATTTCAGGATAATTATTTCGCGACTTAATGTTGGTTATAACGTCCACAGAAATTTTCAAAAGGTTAAGCATATTGCTAAATATAATAGGATATGAATTATTATGCGTACATCTACAGATTTCAGCCCACTTTACCGTTCATTCATCGGATTTGATCACTTAGCAGGATTAATAGACAAAGCGTCTCGCGCCGATAAACAATCTTCTTACCCACCCTATAACGTCGAACTCCTTGCCGAAGATCAATATCGAATCACGATGGCAATAGCGGGTTTTGCCGATGAAGAACTCGAAATAGAGTCCAAACAAAATACCTTAGTTATTACTGGCACTAAAGCTAATAACAATCAAAAATCAAACCGTAAATTTCTTCACCAAGGCATTGCTGAGCGGAATTTCGAAAGAAAATTTCAACTGGGTGAACACGTAAAAGTCATCGGTGCTTTTATGGAAAATGGTTTATTAAATATTGATTTAGAAAGAGAAATACCTGAAGCACTGAAACCAAGAAAAATTGCAATCAATGGTAAAAGCCTAATGCAAAAAAGAGTAACTAATAACGAAGAGGAAATTAACAGCTAACCTCTTAACCTTCATGTTTCTCCCTTATGTTTTTTTGCCCAGCCTTCCATAGCTGGGCTTTTTTGTAGGTCGAAGTTTACTTCGACAAAGCAATTAATTACTTTGTCGAGCCTCACGTCTTCATACTAACCTACAATAAACACCATCATTTCACTTATTTTTTCGCCATCAACTCTAATAAGCCGTGAACCGTTGCTTCTACACCTGCTTTAACAGCAGGCTCAGGTGATATCTTAAATTGTGGACTGTGATGACTACCAACAGCTGTGCCACCGGCTTCAGCTCGCTCAAAATCAGCTTTAGGTGTACCGCCTACTTTAAAATATACACTTGGGATATATGGCTTAGTCGTAAAGAAACCAAAATCCTCCGCGCCCATGCCTTCTTCTGCTGGTTCAAGTAAATATTCAGCGCCCATTTTTTCATTAAGCACAGTTTTTAAACGACGAGCCAATTTTGCATCATTAAAAGTCGGTGGATAGGCAAATTCACTCACTTTAACTTCAGGTAACATATCTTCAGCGATACCAGCAGTACGGGCCGTACCAATCGCAATACGCTTAATAGCGGATAATAATTGCTCTCTGACTTGTGGTGTTAAACTTCTAACGGTTAGTTGTAAATGTGCTTTATCAGAAATAATATTATGTTTTGTTCCTGCATGAAAAGCGCCAACCGTGATCACACCGGCAAATCGTGGTGCTAACTCTCTGCTTATAATGGTTTGCAAGTTATTAACAATTTGCGCACCTATAACAATAGGATCCTTTCCTTGGTGTGGTGATGCGCCATGTGCACCAATACCATGCACGATAATATCAACTGTATCGGCTCCAGCATAAGGAGAACCTTCATCAACAAGTATTTTACCCGCTTCTGAATTGGCAGTTACATGCAAAGCAAAAGCATAATCTGGTTGTCCAAAGCGTTTCCATAAATTATCAGCCATCATCGCCGAAGCACCCGGTCCTTTTTCTTCTGCCGGTTGACCAATTAACATCAAAGTTCCTGACCATTGCTCTTTAATTGATGCCATGTATCGAGCAGTACCTACTAAACTGGTCATATGTACATCATGACCACAAGCATGCATTACTGAAACGTCTTTACCTTGCCAATCTTTCATCGTAACTGTAGATGCGTTAGATAATCCTGAGAGTTCTTTAACCGGCAAACCATCCATGTCAGCTCTTACCATCACCATAGGACCAGAACCATTTTTCATGATCGCTACAATACCCGTACCTCCAATACCTTCTGTCACTTCGAAGCCTACGGCACGAAGCTCTTTGGCAAGTCGTTTTGCTGTTTTAAACTCCATTAATGATAATTCAGGATTACGGTGAAAATGATCCCAAAGTGGCGCTAAATAATCTTGATAATCTTTATTAATGGCAGTTGAAATATCAGAAGCTTGGCTATTTGGTATCAGAGCTAACATTGAGCTAACAAATACCGCGGTAAGCGTTTTTTTCATGTTTTTATATCCTTGCTATTTATTGTTTTTAATTTTATTCGCTAAAATATTTAGCTCTTGCTGAGAAATCTCTTCATTAACTTCAATATCAATCAATTCAAAATATTCTCGTGCCTTTTTATTATTGCCTAGAATGTTCTGTATTTCTGAGCAACGATACATAATCATAGATAGGATATGGTAATCCTCTGATTTTTTTGCGTATTTTTCAGCTTGCTTAAAATAATCGAATGAATATAAATATTCTTTAGTGATTTGATAAGCACGTGCTAAATTGTATACCGAAATAGCGGTTCTTTGACTATTGGTTTGCTGCTTAGCCCAGCCCATAGCCATCACGCGAAATAAAATATGCTCTTCTCGTTTGTCTAATCGATAAGCAAAATGACCTAGATTTTCATACAATTCAAGCTTAAACATGACATTATTGCGCTTGAGGTACCTTTTCTCTAGAGAAATCAACATATCGTAACCTTGTTGATATTTCTTTAAATCATTTAGTACATTGGCAATTTGTACAATAATCATTGGATCCGGTACCGCTTCTTGCACAGAATATAGGGTATCAATCGCTTTATTTAAGTATTTATTTCCAAAGGTTTCGTTTCCTTCTGACTTTATAGTTTTTCCATATAAAATATATATGCTCACTTTAAATCTAAGTGGTACATCCTCTTTATCTATCCACTTTTCAAGCTCATTTTTTAATTCTTTAATTTTTACTAGTTGAAATAAAGCATCTAATTGATAAAGTTTGTATTGAAACCACACTCTACTTTTAAAGGGCACAGACACAAGTTGCGGACCGATTTCAACGAGACATTGAGATGGAGAGGATTTACATGTTTGATGAATATCAATTGAAAATGCTTTATTAGCTTCAACAGCGAATAAAGCAGAAAAAAGTAGTAAGAATGTAATGCCAGTAATAAATTTCAATACAAGTCTATCTCGCATACGATCGATAAATCCCTATCTATCAAGAAGATCGCTAATACAGCTAAAATAACGTTTAAGAACGATTACTTAAAATAAACTATAACTAATTTTGCTAATAAAAAGCGATCTAATTTTTTAAGTTCCTTTGCTCTGAATAAAGTTGGCAATAACAGGATGAATAATTTCGCTTTGATCAATAGCTCCCATATGCCCTGCATCAAACTCCATTTGCTTCACATTAGGAATGGCCTTGGCAATTTTATTTATCAGTATATGACTAAGCTCCGGACTCTGCTGTCCACATAGTAATAACACTTCACATAAAATATTTTCAAGATCACTCTCGTTGTACTCTTCAGCCATTATCCCTTGAAAGTCTAAATTAACTTTAGTCATATCAGCGGCCATATAGGCTTGCATTTTTTTAGGTAAGGTTTTAAAGAAACCTTCTTTATTCCAAAAGTTAGTAAATATTTCAGCTGCTTGATAGTTATCTTCAATAGCCACTTTTTTCGAAAATTGGCTTGACTGCTTTTGTGCGTCACTACCTTCTTCGAATAAATGAAAAGCAACAGGCTCGTATAATGATAAGCTCAATATTTTATCAGGTTCCGCTACCGCCAACTTAAGCGCAATAGCACCACCACATGAATGCCCGACTAAATGATATTTTTGTGTCGGAACAAGCTCATTAATGACCTGTTGAATACGTTTGATTTCAATCGAAAAATCATAATTTTCACTATCAACAATATCCTCTGCTTGCCCATAGCCTAAAATATCGAAATTTATAACTAAGTGATTTTTTTTCAGCATAGCGACTAACGGTAACCATTGCCGAGCACTACTTAGCGAGCTGTGTAATAGAATAACCGCAGGACCCTGTCCTGAAACATAAACACCAGAAGGTAAGTTTGAATACATATTTTTTGAAACAACCCATTCAATTATTAAGCAGGCATTATCGTTTTAATCTAACCATTGTCAAAATAAAAAATCACTTCATAAATAAATGTTCAAGGATGTAGAAGTTTTCAGGTCGTCGTCGCTCATTGCCATCCGTGGCATTACGACATACCGTTCGTCCTGAACATAAAAATATTTAAAACTTTTGCTGACATTAAATTTTTTAATATGCTAAAAAATGCTTTATTGAAATTCTGCCTTTGTACAAAACATCGGTAATCATCAAAAATCATAAAAGAGTCATTAATGGATATAAATTTTCAAGGTAAACGCGCACTGGTTTGTGGAAGTAGTCAAGGTATTGGTAAAGCCTGTGCCATTGAGCTAGCTAACCTAGGTGCTAGCATTACACTATTTTCTCGTAATAAAGCATCTCTTGAGCAAGTGAAGTCAGAGCTAAACACAGATCATGGTCAGCAACATCAAGTATTGGTCGCTGATTTCTCTCAACCAGAACAAGTAAAGTCGGCGATATTAGCGAATATTGAGGCTTCCAGTGGTTATGATGTTTTAATTAATAATACTGGTGGCCCAGCTCCTGGTCCTGCCCATGTTGCTGATGCTGATGAATTTATTAATGCTTTTAACCTGCATTTAGTTTCAAACCATCACTTAGTACAAGCGCTTATCCCAAGTATGAAAGAAAAACAGTATGGTCGTATTATCAATGTAATCTCTACCTCAGTAAAACAGCCATTAAATGGCCTTGGTGTATCTAATACTATTCGTGGCGCAGTGGCTAGCTGGGCAAAAACACTGGCTAATGAATTAGGACCATTTGGTATTACCGTAAATAATGTTTTACCCGGCGCGACGGCAACTGCTCGTCTTGATGCGATTATTTCAGGTAAAGCTAAAAAACAAGATATCTCTATTGAACAAGCAACCATCAATGAAAAAGCAATTATCCCGATGCGCCGCTTTGCTACGCCTGAAGAGTTTGCCGCCGCAGCCGCATTTTTAGCTTCTCCTGCCGCTGGTTATATCACAGGGATTAACTTACCTGTGGATGGTGGTCGTACTTCATGTCTGTAATGGCTTGAAGATAAGGAGAGAATTAATGGACAATGTAGATAATTTAAGTAACTTAAGTAATTTAAAAAACTTAGATAACACCATTGAAAACTTTATTGATGGGCAATACCAAGCCCCGCTCAATAATAACTATTTGGATAATATCGAACCAGCAACGGGTTTAGTTTATGGCAAAATACCAAATAGTGATCAAGATGATGTTGAGCAAGCAGTCAAGGCAGCCGAGCAAGCATTACCGGCATGGCGTTCATTAGATTTAGAACAACGTGCCGATTATTTAATGGCTATTGCTCAAGAAATTGAGCATCAATTAGAGCCACTCGCTTTAGCCGAAGCACAAGATAATGGTAAACCAATATCACTAGCTAAAATGGTCGATATTCCACGTGCAGCCAGCAACTTTAAATTTTTTGCCCATGCCTGCTCACAGTTTGCTAGTGAATCTCATGCAATGAACAATACCGCTATTAATTATACTTTACGCCAACCCGTAGGTATTGTTGGTTGTATCTCACCATGGAATTTACCACTGTATTTATTTACTTGGAAAATTGCACCAGCACTTGCTGCTGGAAATTGTGTTATTGCCAAACCTTCTGAGATCACACCAAAAACAGCAGCAATGTTGGGTGAAATATGTCAAAAGGTAGGTTTACCTAAAGGGGTATTAAATATACTTCATGGAAATGGTGCAACAGTCGGCTCAGCAATTTGTAATCATCCAAAAATTAAAGCGATTTCATTTACTGGCGGAACAGCTACAGGCGCAGAAATAGCGACTCAATTAGCGCCTAAGTTCAAAAAATTATCGTTAGAACTTGGCGGAAAAAATCCTGCACTGATATTTGATGACTGCAATATAGATAAAACAATTAATGAAGTATTTCGCGCAAGTTTTGCCAATCAAGGGCAAATTTGTTTATGCGCATCCCGCCTTTATGTGCAACGCGGAATTTATGAAAAATTCAAAAGTGCATTGGTTGAAAAGGCGAAGAAGTTAATACCTGCGGACCCATTACTTGATGATACAAAAATGGGCGCAATTGTTTCAAAAGCACATTTAGATAAAGTACTAAGTTACATTGAAATAGCCAAAGAAGAAGGCGGAACAATTTTAGCTGGAGGAAAACAAGTACTTGGTGAAGGTCGTTGTCAACGAGGGTATTTTTTACAGCCTACTATTATTGAAGGCTTAAGTAATAGTGCCACCTGTAATCAACAAGAAATATTTGGTCCGGTGATCACTATTCAACCTTTTGATACTGATGAACAAGCATTAGCACTAGCTAACGAAAGTGACTATGGACTTGCAGCAACAATTTGGACCAATAACTTAAGCCGAGCTCACCAACTCGCCGAACAAATTAATACCGGTATTGTCTGGATAAATTGCTGGTTACTTCGCGATTTACGTACACCTTTTGGCGGCATGAACCACTCTGGTGTTGGTAGAGAAGGTGGCCTTGAAGCAATGCGGTTTTTTACAGAGCCTAAAAACGTTTGTATAAAATATTAGGATAAATTAAGTACAACTAATTAATATGAATCAAACTTGTCATAAATTTAAATCATCAGGAGCAATATTTGCCAGCATTTTAGGCTGCAAATGGATGCTCATTTAACTCCTCTATTTTAAGAGCAATTTTGGCTGTTTCTAAGCAGTCAAATTCGCTGCATATTCTTCTATGTGCTATTCCATGTATTAGCAATATTCACAGCCCACTTTGTGCTTGATATTGTCTACACTTATTAAAAATATATATTTTCATCATTGAATATCAAAAAATGACAGGAAAAGAATAAAATGAACACCATGACCACAAATACCATTAATGCTGATAAAGCACCAAAACCTGTAGGTTTATATCCACACGCCCGTCAGGTAGGCAATCTATTATTTCTTTCAGGCGTAGGCCCTCGTAAAGCAGGTACAAAAGATATCCCCGGTGTTGAATTGGATGAAGATGGCAAGATAAAAAGTTATGACATTGAAGCACAATGCCACAGTGTTTTTCAAAACATTCGCCTAATACTAGAAGCGTCAAATGCAAGTTGGATGGACTTAATTGACGTTACTGTGTTTTTAACCAATATGGATGATGATTTCACCACTTACAACCGTATTTATGCTGAATATTTTGCCGACAATCAGCCCTGTCGTACCACCGTTGAAATCAATAAATTACCAACACCTATTGCTATAGAGCTAAAATGTATTGCCGCTCTATCCAATACAGCATCAACAAACACTAACCATAAAAAAGGAGCTTAATTATGTTTAGTTTTGCATCGCCTTTTAATTTACAAGGCTGGATTGAAGAACATCGCCACCTGTTAAAACCGCCAGTATGTAATAAACAAATTTTTGAACAAGATGACTTTATTGTGATGATTGTTGGTGGGCCAAATAATCGCACCGATTATCACTACAACGAAACCCCAGAGCTTTTTTATCAAATTGAAGGTGAGATGGTGTTATCTATCATTGATGGTGAACATGATGACGCCGATAACTTCAAAGATATCAAAATCAAAGCAGGTGAAATTTTTTTATTGCCTCCTAAAATGCTGCATTCACCGCAACGTTTTGAAAACAGCGTAGGTTTAGTGGTTGAACAGAAACGAGCAGTAAAACAAGAAGATGCACTTTTTTGGTTTTGCCCAAATTGTAAACATCAGCTCTACAATGAAAATTTTTGTCTCGACAATATTGAAACGGATTTACCTAAAGTTTTCACCCGTTTTTACGATACGCCACAAAACTGTACTTGCGAAAAGTGCGGCACGGTTGTCACTAAAGGGTAATTTGTAATGACTTATATATTCAGGCATTTTTTAAATGAACTCCTCAAAGTTAGTTTGTTTAAGTTCAAGGCTAAAATGCGCAGCGTACAAATGTACGTGAGCATTTTAAACGTAGAAATTAAGCAAAATAACGACGAGGAAACGTCAAAATGTTAAAAATTGATATCCACACGCACATTTTACCAAAAACATGGCCAAATTTACGTGAAAAGTATGGTTATGGGGGCTTTGTCAGCTTAGACCATCATAAATGTGGCTGCGCCCGTATGATGGTTGATGACAAGTTTTTTCGTGAAATTGAACATAATTGCTGGGACCCAAAAATACGTCTAAATGACTGCGCAAAGCATAATATTGATGTGCAAGTACTCTCAACGGTCCCGGTGATGTTTAATTACTGGGCAAAACCTAAAGATACTTTAGATTTATCGAAATATCTCAATGACCATATTGCCGGCATAGTGAATGATCACCCTAAGCGTTTTATTGGCTTAGGCACAGTACCAATGCAAGCTCCAGATCTGGCGATTCAAGAACTAGAGCGCTGTATGAAAATTGGCTTAGCTGGAATTCAAATTGGCTCTCATATCAATGAGTGGAATTTAGACCAAGAACAATTATTTCCCATATTCGAAGCGGCACAAGACCTAGGTGCGGCGGTATTTGTGCATCCATGGGACATGATGGCAAAAGAAAAAATGCCCAAGTACTGGTTACCTTGGTTGGTTGGTATGCCTGCAGAGTCTAGCTTAGCGATATGTTCGATGATTTTTGGCGGCGTTTTACAACGCTTGCCTAACCTAAAAATAGCTTTTGCTCATGGCGGTGGTTCATTTCCAGCGACCATTGGCAGAATAGAACATGGCTTTAATGTTCGCCCTGATTTATGTGCGATAGATTGCGACGTAAATCCACGTGATTTTCTTAAACAAATCACTTTAGACTCGCTGGTGCATGATGAACTCGCATTAAAGTACTTAGTTGATCTAATGGGCGCAGACAACATTGCTTTGGGAAGTGACTATCCATTTCCATTAGGCGAATTATCACCGGGTAAACTTATTGTAAACAGCAACTTTGATGATGATATTAAAGAAAAACTTCTGCACGGCTCAGCACTTAAATGGCTTGGTATGAGCAAGGAGCAGTTTCTATGAACATCACCGTAGAGCTACTTAATAATAAATACCAAATCAATACTGATTTTTCATGGTCGCTCGCTATTCCCGTGCATTTTAATCATGCGGAGCAACAGCCTAATCACTTTGGTGCAAATGCAGCACTATCAGTGCCAATGCAAGCAGGCAGTTTTATTGGCGATACGGAACAAGGTGGTAGTTGTAACGTCAATACACTGACTATTAACCCTCATTGCAACGGCACCCATACCGAAACCATTGCCCATATTTGTGACTTAAATGCTGAATTATCATTAAAAATAGCCGATATTGAACTGCCGCCATTAATGCCATGTGCCGTTATTTCAATAACACCTGAACATGCACTTTCTAGCAATGATGACTACTCCCCTGCTTTTAATAACTCAGATAAAATCATTAGTCGTCATGCCCTTGAAGAAAACTTATCAAATTTTGATAACGAACAACTTCAAGCATTGGTGATCAGAACATTGCCAAATAGCAATGATAAATGTCAGCAAGCTTACAATGGAAACAATCAACCAGCATTTTTTAGTCGCGATGCTATCTTGTATTTGAATGAACGCGGAATTGAGCATCTGATTGTCGATATTCCTTCCATCGACCGTTTACATGACGAAGGTTTAATGACCTGTCATCACCTATTTTGGCAAGTCATTGAAGGTGCTCATCAAGCTAGTCCTAATAGCCAAGTCAATAAAACAATTACTGAAATGGCGTTTATTACAAACGATATAAATGATGGTTTTTATTTTATCAATCTACAAACGCCCGCATTTGTAAATGATGCTGCGCCAAGTCGCCCGGTACTCTATCAAGCAATAGACATTACAGCTGGCAGTCAGCAAAAAAGAAATTAAGTGGAGAAAATAACAATGACAATAAATACCACATTAGCGTACGCACAAGAACTTGATCAACAAGACCCTTTAGCAAAAATGCGCGAACAGTTTGCCATTCCTAAACAAGCAAACGGCCAAGATGAATATTACTTCACCGGTAACTCACTTGGTTTACAACCAAAACTTGCCCGCGAATACGTAATCGAAATGTTAGACTCTTGGCAACAACGTGGCGTAAAAGGCCATTTTGAAGGTGATTATCCTTGGATGCCCTATCATGAATTTTTAACCGAACAATCAGCATTATTAGTGGGTGGTAAAGCGGAAGAAGTAGTGATGATGAATTCACTTACCGCTAATTTACATTTTATGATGGTCAGCTTTTACCAGCCACAAGGAAAACGTACTAAAATATTAATTGAAGACCATGCTTTTCCCTCAGATCATTATGCCGTTGAGTCACAATTAAAACATCATCACCAAAGTGTTGAAGATAACATGTTGTTATGGACACCACGAGCTGATGAAGAATTGTTAAATTATGACGATTTATATCAAATAATAGAGCAACAAGGTGACGAAATAGCCCTAATATTACTACCCGGCGTGCAATATTACACCGGACAAGTACTTGATATGAAGACCATTACTGAAAAAGCTCATGCTAAAGGTATTATGGTTGGTTTTGACCTTGCCCATGCAGTTGGCAATATCGAACTTGCTTTACATGACTGGCAAGTCGACTTTGCCTGCTGGTGTAGTTATAAATATCTAAATAGCGGTGCAGGCTCAGTCGGCGGCTGTTTTGTTCATCAAAAACACAGCCAAAATACCGATAAAGAAACGCAATTAACTCGCTTTTCTGGTTGGTGGGGACACGATAAAAATACCCGTTTTAAAATGGAAAATAACTTCAAACCAATAGCAACCGCAGAAGGCTGGCAATTATCAAATCCTCCGGTGCTATCTTTAGCAGCAATTAGAGGTTCTCTAGATACCATAAAAATGGCAGGTGGCATTGCTGCGCTGCGTAAAAAATCAATCAAACTCACTCAATATATGACTGAACTTATTGCTACAGAATTTGGCGATGATATAAGGATTATTACACCAAAAAATGAAGTTGAGCGTGGTTGCCAGCTTTCTTTAATGATCAATATTAAAGGGTTAGACGGCAAAGCAATGTTTAATGCTTTAGAAGAGAATGGCGTAACCACTGATTGGCGTGAACCAAATGTTATCCGTGTAGCGCCAGTGCCCCTTTACAATCAGTTTCAAGACATCTATCACTTTGTACGCATTCTAAAAGGATGTTTATCATGAGCAACAATGCCAACATCACTCAAGTAGATAAAGAAACCAATATAACCATTGCTGGTGCAGGACCTGTTGGTGCTTTGTTAGCCGTAGTTTTAGGCAGAAGAGGATACAAGGTTAAACTATATGAGTCTCGTCCAGATTCACGTGAACACGATGTTTACCAAGGTAAATCTATTAATATTGCCTTGTCTGATCGCGGCTGGTTAGCATTAGAGTCAGTAGGCATTGCCGATAAAATCAGAGAAACAGCTATTCCAATGCGAAAAAGAGTGATGCATGGTGTAGACGGTACATTAACAGAGCAAGTATATGGTGTTAAAGACCAAGCCATTTGGTCAGTATCACGTTCAGGTATTAATGAACAATTACTTGATTTAGCAGAACAGGAAAGTAGCGTTGATTTATTTTTTAATAAACGCTTAACCCATATTGATTTTGTCAGTGGTTGTGCATCTTTTAGCAAAGGTAAACATCATATTGAAGTTGATGCCGATTATGTATTTGGCGCAGATGGGGCTTATTCCAAGGTACGCCGTTTAGCACAAGAAACCTCACGTTTTAGTTATAGCCAATCTTATATGCCACAGTGTTATATTGAATTAACCATCCCTGCTAATGAAAATGAGTCAGGGGATGCTCGCTTTAAAATGGAAAAAGAAGCGTTACATATTTGGCCGCGAAAAGACTTTATGTTGATTGCCTTGCCAAACCCCGATGGCACCTTTACTTGTACTTTATTCTTAAATTATGAAGGTGAAGTATCATTTAATACCTTAAAAAAACGAGGTTCAGTTACTGCATTTTTTAATGATTATTTCAGTGATGCTATGACGTTACTAGAAAACCCTGTTGATGAGTTTATGGCTAAGACTGCCAACCCACTGTTTTTAGTCAATGTTGATCCTTGGGTAATTAATCAAAAAGTCGCCCTTATTGGAGACGCGGCTCATGCCATGGTGCCATTTTACGGACAAGGAATGAATTGCGGTTTTGAAGATTGTCGTGAACTTGCGGAGCTAATTGATAGTCATCAACATGACTGGAAAAAGATTTTCCCTGCCTATCAAGCACAACGAAAAATTAATGCTGATGCGATAACCGAACTCGCCAAAAGAAACTTTGTTGAGATGAGCGAGCACGCTGGCGATAAGTTATTTCTATTACGTAAAAAAATAGAAGCGAAATTTCACCAAATACACCCTGAATTATGGGTACCTCTATATTCAATGGTTACCTTCTGCCCTAACTTGCCTTATTCACAGGCACTCAAAATTGGCGAACACCAACAAGAAATTATGAATCAAATAATGCAAGTACCCAATATTGAAAACTGCTGGCAAGATGACTTTATATATCAAAAGCTGCAACAACTTGTTGAGTTTCATTTTAAAGACGAACTAACCGCAAGAGGAGATAAGTAATGACTAGTTCTGGTTGCCCTCTTGGCGCACAACACGCTAATAATCAAACTCAAAATAGTAAAACAAACAAAAACCAACGAGATTTAGAAGACAATATCCATACGGATTTTAAAGATGAAATGTCTTATGATGATTACTTAAAACTTGACCAAGTTTTATCCGCGCAACATCCTTTATCCACTGAACATGATGAAATGCTCTTTATTGTTATCCATCAAACGAGTGAATTATGGTTAAAACTCGCAGGTCATGAGTTGTTGAATGCGGTGGAATGTATTCAAGAAAATAATTTTGGTCCCGCCTTTAAGGTAATATCAAGAGTAAAACAAATATTTATCCAATTAACACAATCTTGGAATATATTATCAACACTAACACCTGTTGATTATTTAAAATTTAGAGATGATTTAGGTCGTTCTTCTGGTTTTCAGTCATATGGCTATCGAAAACTAGAGTTTTTACTTGGTAATAAAAATAAAGATATGCTCAAAGTTCATCAAAGTAATACAGATGCTTATCAAGAGCTTGAACAACTATTAATACGTCCTAGCCTTTATGATGAAGTTATTTCAGTCTTGGTCAAACATGGTTTTACTATTGATGAGGCAATTATTAATCGTGATTTAACCTTGCCTTATCAAAGTAATCAATCGGTATTAAACGCTTGGTTGAAGGTTTATCAACAACCAGAAAAGTACTTTGAGCTATATGAGCTTGCTGAAAAGCTCGTAGATATTGAAGATGCTTTTCAACAATGGCGCTTTAAACATATGTATACCGTGCAACGTATTATCGGCTACAAACACGGTACGGGTGGTTCTTCTGGAGTAGAGTTTTTGAAAAAGGCTTTGGATGTGAGCTTTTTTCCCGAACTTTTTGAAGTAAGAACCCATTTATAATTTTATTGCTCACACAAGCAACCATTAAAGCTTATTTAAATAGTAACTTCCTAAATCAATAGGAAGTTACTATTTATTACGTCTAACTGATGTAAAAAACACTTCAAATTAGACTATGTTTATAATTAAGCTTATATTAATTAGATGATAATCTAATCGGCACTTTGCCCTACCACTCCCATGTTTCTCTTAGGCTTATATTTATTTATTGCATTGTTTTTTTCATTTTTGTGCTCCATTGCCGAAGCCGTATTATTAAGTATTTCTTGGGTATACATTGCCACGATTGAAAAAGAAGGACAAAAAGCAGGTACAATTTTACGTGAACTAAAGCAGGATATAAATAAACCTTTAGCGGCTATTTTAACGCTAAACACCGTAGCTCATACAGTGGGTGCCGCTGGCGTTGGCGCACAAGCGACATTGGTTTTTGGAGATGCTTCATTAGGAATTGTTTCTGCAATATTAACCCTACTGATCCTAATATTTTCAGAAGTCATTCCAAAAACACTTGGCGCATCACATTGGAAGTTATTAGCTCCGATAACAGCCTACGGTCTAAAGTTTATGATATTCATATTAAGCCCTTTTATTGTCATGCTAGAATTTATTACCCGTAAAATGGTTAGTAAAGAATCTATGGGGTTTAAGCGCAATGAATTTTCGATAATGGCTCAAATGAGTGCAGAGGAAGGCAATATAGACCTCCAAGAAGCAACCATCTTACAAAATTTATTATTATTACAAGAAACAAAAATAAGCGAAGTAATGACACCTAGTACTGTAGTATTTTGTGTCTCTCAAGGCCTTCGAGTCGAAGAGTTTTTTCATAAACATAAAAAGAACCGTTTTACACGTATACCTGTTTATGACACCAAGCAAGATAACATCGTCGGGTTTGTTATTAGAGTTGATCTGATGTTAGCGCAAGCTCGTGGTAATGGTGATACTTGTTTAAATAACTACATTAGAGAAATGCCAACTTTGTTAGATAATATGGTCTTGTCACATGCCATGAAAGAGATGTTGCAGCACAGAGCTCATATATCATTAGTTGTAAATGAATATGGCACTATTCGCGGAATATTAACTTTGGAAGATATTTTGGAAACCCTCATTGGGCATGAGATTATCGATGAAGGTGATAAAAATATTAATATGCAAAAATTAGCCAAGCGTTTATGGAAAGCCAAGGAAAAAAAACATGGCATTAAATTGGATGAAAAATAAGGGTCAACTCAAACAAAATAAAATCAACCACTTAGTTTATAAAATAGCTTTATCTCTGAAGAATAGCTGTAAGCTACTGGTGATAGTCTCTGTAGCCTACTAAACTTAGTTTTATCCATGAGTAATCGTTCATTAATTATTTGTTAAAGATAATGAGCAGAGGGTAAAGTTATGAATAAGCATCTCACCACCTTGTTAGCGCTATTGTTAACATCACCTTTAAGTTTTGCCGACCATTCTTGGGGAAACTATCACTGGGCTAGAACAACTTCCTCATTTGACTTAATTGTCGTCAACAGTACCACTGACGATTGGGATGGCTACGTATCAGCTTCAATCGCTGATTGGTCATTATCAAGTAAAGTTAATATGATTGACGTCTATGGGTCTACTAACAATAAAACTCGACGCCGCTGTAAATCAACGAGTGGCCAACTTAGAATATGCAATTTGGCTTATGGTTCAACCGGCTGGTTAGGCATTGCAGGTATTTCTATCGATGGCCAAGGCCACATCGTTAGTGGTTATACCAAGCTAAATGATACCTACTTTTCATTATCAAACTATAATAATGACGAATGGAAACAGAGTGTCACTTGTCAGGAACTTGGTCATAACCTTGGTTTAGATCATCAAGACGAAGATTTTAATAATGCTCCCGTTTTACCTGAAACTTGTATGGACTATCAAGCTCAACCAGGACCCATGCCAAATGCTCACGATTATGAACAACTCGAGTCTATTTATGGTCATCAAACTGATAGCTATGACTCATATGATACTGGTGCTGTTGACTCTGAAGACACAGAAGGTGGTGGCACCTGTAATTCTCCTCCAGGAAAAGGCTGTAATAAAGCTGGCGCTAATAATGCTGTCGGTTGGGGAATATCACTCGGCCGTCGCGGCAATGCAGAAACCTTTATTCGAATAGATAAAGATGGTATTCGTCATCTCACTCATGTCACATGGGCAATAGAACACTAATTAGGTTCATGTAAGTTTATTAAAATCCACTTGATAAAAGAACTATGTTTTTGTTGAGTGGTTTTTTACATTTATCAACTAAAGCCTTTTAAGGCTATGAAAATATCGACTTACTATATGCTTTTAACAACACCTTAACGGTAAAATATAAAAAACAATTAAGGTTATTAACATGGCAAAATTTAAAAAGTGTATTCTTCCAATCTTGGGAAGTTTTCTTTTCTCTTCATGTGGCGGTAGTGGAAATTCTGATAATGGAACAATGCCAACTCCTACTTCCCCACCAGCGCCAACTCCAGTAGCAACTTCGTCTTTAGTCTCTTTTTCAGTTGCCGATGCCCCAGTTGATGGTGTTATTTCTGTAAATGTCACTTTTGATTCTATCACCTTAAAAAGTAGTGACGATGACTCAGGGTTTAATGTTCCAATTCTTGATAGTAACGATATGCCTACCACCATGACCATAAACCTGATGGACTATCAAGATGGCGAGTCAAAATTGGTTATTGAAAATACCGAAATTGATATTGGTGATTACAGCAGTTTTATTATTAATACTTTCGGTTGTGCACAAAATCAAAATGGCAGCACAGAATTTTGTTGGGTTGAAGATGGCGATGGCATTAAAACACTGAAAACACCCAGTAATAAATTAAAGTTAGGCGTTTTTTCAGTTTCATCCGAAACAGAACAATCATATATCATTGAATTTAATCTCCGAGCTTCGCTGACCAGCACAGCTAACGGTTCTTCATATAATTTAAAACCTCATGGTGTGCGCATTGTTAACGCCGATACCACTGGTTCATTAACAGGCACAATCAATGCTGCATTATTAAATCCAGGTGATGAAAGTTGTAAAGAGGTATTTTTAGCGGGGGAAGACCATGGCAAAGTAGTATATTTATATGAAACCGATTTAATCGGTGAAAATACATTGGCTGATGAGTATGATGCTGAAAATGCGGTAAATGCAATACCTGAAAACCTTATCGCACCATATGCTTCAGATACGATAACATTTAATATAGATACCGAAACTTATCATTATAGTTTTAGCCATGTTGAACAAGGTAGCTACACCATTGCATTTTCTTGTTCTGCCATTGCTGATGATCCCGTTAAATACGACAGCTTGTTAATACCAAATCCACCGCTACAACTTCACGAAGTAGAAGTTATGGCGGGCCCCGAAACACTACAAGATTTCGTAGAGTAAGATCAATTAACTTTTTATTACTATCAGGATGTCGATATTTACAGATACCCGTTATATCTATTTTCTAATCTATCGCTGCAATCATAGCTTTTATTTTCACTGCTTTTTCAAAATGGTCAAGCTGATGCGTTTTTATCCACCATATAGCTGCTTCCATTAATAATTCAGGATCATCATTTTTATTAGCAAAGAAGGCATAAAATGATAAACCGACGTTATCACCTTTTATGGCAATTTTTTTATTACATACCTGAATAATTTTTTCTTTTAAAGACACTCTCATCTAACTATTACCTTACAATTAATACCTGATAAATATTACCTGATAAATATTACCTGATAAATATTTTATAAATTAATTTTTGTAATACTTTTCCATAGGGAGGAAAGAAAACACGGGTTAAGCTTAACCTTCCGCGAGAAAAAATAGACTTAGCATGGGAAAACGTTTTGAAACCTTGATCACCATGATAACTGCCCATACCTGAGTTACCAACTCCGCCAATAGGTAAGTCATCAACAGCGAAATGTACCGTAGCCTCATTGATGCAAACACTGCCAGCAAGCGTATTTCTTAACAGCTTTTCTTGAAAATCATCATCAAAACTATAGATATACAGAGCTAAAGGATGAGGACGTGCATTTACATAATCGATAACTTGCCCAAGCTCTTGATAAGGAAGAATAGGTAACAAAGGACCAAATATTTCTTGTGACATAATGTCCATATCATCATTAACATTAAGTAATAATGTTAATGGCATTTTTCTCAGCTTGTTATCATTATCTTCTTTTGACAATGGGATAACGTTTGCTCCTTTACTTTTTGCATCATCAAGTAAGGCTTGTAGTCTTAAATAGTGAGTTTCGTTGATAATACTGGAGCAATCATTATTTTCCGCAATACTCGGAAACATACTTCGATAAGCCTCAGTTAGTACTTTCACTAATTCATCAACTTTATGTTCAGGGCAAAAAATATAATCAGGAGCAAGACAAGTTTGCCCTGAATTAAGTGTTTTTCCCATAATAAAGCGCGAAACCGCCGTTTTAATTTCGATTTTTTTATCAATAATTGCTGGAGATTTTCCACCTAACTCTAACGTCACGGGTACTAAGTTTTCAGCCGCTGATTTCATCACCAATTTTCCAACCGCAGGAGAGCCAGTAAAAAACAAATGATTGAAAGATAATTTTGCAAAGGCGATGGCCATATCAGCTTCACCAGAGACAATGGCAACACGTTCTTGAGAGAAATATTTTGCCAATAGTTCAGCTAATAATTTTGAGGTGTTGGGGGTATATTCCGACATTTTTAACATCGCACAATTACCTGCGGCCAAAGCTGCCGTTAATGGTCCTAAGGCTAAAAATAATGGATAATTCCACGGTACAATAATGCCAACGACACCTAGTGGTTGATAAAGCACTTTCGCTTTAGCTGGCTGAAATATCAAACCGACATGTTTTTTCTGCGGCTTCATCCATTTTTTCAAACGTTTAAGCGTATAATTGATACCCATTACTGTACTCAAAATGTCACCCATAATGGTATCATCTGCACTGCGATGACCAAAATCTTGATTGATAGCCTCAATAAATGCTTGTTGATTATCAAGTAATAATGACTTTAAATTTTGTAATGCGGTGATCCGCTCTTCATATGGAAGGTATGGTGCTTTGGCAAAGGTTGTTTTTTGTTGGGAAAATAGTTCAGCTAAACCATCTAAAGACGTTACTTCATTCATCGAATTAATCTAAAAAGCTAAAGATATCTCTAGAGTAAACTACCCTGTCTAATAATTCTAGATCTCATCCTACCAGTTTAATACTAAAAATTTTCTCTTAAAAATCTAGTTTAAACAATAATTCAGCTAAATCAGGTTGCCATTGAAATTCAGCAAGACGAATACGGCTTCCAATAACAACCACTTGCTCATCTTGTAGTAATTCTTTTTGTCTTGTAAAGTTTTCATTCTCAACAGGAAATGATATTTTTCCTTGTGAGTTTATCACACGAAACCACGGTACTCGCTCACCTTGCCAGCCATTTTTAGGCACATTACCTAAGGCTTTACCCACTAACCTTGCTCGTCCAGGTAAACCGGCTAAATCTGCAACCTGCCCATAACAGGCTACTTTTCCATAAGGGATAGCTTGTACAGTTTGCCAAATCTTTTGATGATTAACGTTGTGGTTCTCAATGATCTCTTTCACACGATTCCATATTCATGTTTTGCAAGTTTATTTTCAATAACGATGCCACCATCGACACAAACAAATTACGAAACTCATCACAGTTCTCAATTAACAAAAAATGTGAGTAACCCTCAAGATTTGTGCTTCGCTAATTATGAATTTTTTAACTCTTCCAATAAGTCATGAATCTCAGCTTTTAATTCTTTATCAACAATTTTATTGCAACTGATTTTAGCTTTTTCTAAATGCTCAATAGCACCTATTTCATCACCTAACTCAACTTTTAGAGCTGCGATCGAAAAACCAATAGATGAACGAAAGTCTTTAGAATTAATCGCTTCAGCCTTAACTAATGCTTGTTCATAAATAGTAATAGCTAATGCTAAGTCATCGGTAAAGTCAGCAAGAGTTTCCCACTGTACTGGATGATCTTTATCGGTATTTTCATGATCATCACAGAGTTGTTTTAATTCTAAATAATAACCATCAAATCTCTTTTGATTTTTTTGTTGAACAGCCGCCAATAGGCTATCAGTGAGTGAAAGCACTCTCTTGTATATTTTGGTATTCATTGTTGTGGCCTTATCAATATATGTTATTAAAAAGCCAGCAAATTTGCTGGCTTTTGGATTTCACGTTATTTTCAAATAACTGAAACGTTACATTTTAAACCATAATACCTATGGCATCATTTGCTCTTGGTCTGCACCTTCAACTTCAATGACTTCAGGAATAAGCGATTCTTTCGAAATCCCCAATGCTAATGCAACCGCACTAGCGACATAAATTGAAGAATAAGTCCCCACAAAAACACCAAACAATAATGCTGTAGCAAAACCATGGATTAATTCGCCACCTCTAAAGAATAATGCGGCGAGTACTAATAACGTAGTAATAGAAGTAATGAAAGTACGACTTAACGTTTGTGATAATGAAATATCAATAATTTCAGAAGGGCTACCTTCTCGAACTTTGCGAAAGTTTTCACGAATTCGATCGGACACTACAATAGTATCGTTGAGTGAATAACCGATAACCGCCAATATTGCCGCAAGCACTGTTAAATCGAACTCTAAACCGAGAATTGAAAACAGACCAAGGGTCAACAATACATCGTGAAATAGCGCCACTACAGAGCCCACAGCAAAACGCCATTCAAACCTAAAAGCTACGTACATCAGGATACAAATTAAGGCGGTCAACATCGCAAGACCACCTTGCTCCATTAATTCATCGCCAACACTAGCACCTACAAACTCAATACGGCGCATATCAATCGATTGCCCTGTACCCGTTTGTAATACCGCTAAAATTTCATTACCTAACATTTCAGCTTTAACGTCTTCACGTTGACCTAAACGAATAACCACATCACGACTACTGCCATAAAGCTGAACTTTGGCATCACTAAAACCATTAGTATCCATCAATGCACGGATTTTCTTTAAATCAGCGGCTTGTTCAAAACCGACTTCAATTAAGGTACCACCAGTAAAATCTAATCCTAAGCTGAGCTTATTGGTTGCCAATGAAACAATTGCTGCCAACATTAATAATAAGCTAAAAATCATCGCTGCCTTGCGGTAGCGCATAAAAGGAAGGGTTTCTTTTAAGTGTAAAATTTGCATATTTAACTCCGCCTTATATCGGTAGTTTGTCGAGACGTTTACCGCCCCAAACTGCGTTAACAACCATACGAGTACCAATAACAGCAGTAAACATTGAGGTCAAAATACCGATAGATAATGTTATGGCAAAACCTTTGATAGGTCCCGTACCAATAGAATACAAAATAACGGCAGCGATAAGAGTGGTTATATTGGCATCAATAATTGTCGAGAATGCCGCATCATAGCCTTGATGAATCGCTTGTTGCATTGATTTACCTGCGCGAATCTCTTCGCGAATACGTTCAAATATCAAGACATTGGCATCAACGGCCATACCAACCGTTAATACAATACCGGCCATACCGGGCAAGGTTAATGTTGCTCCTGGAATTAATGACATAATACCGATAATCAATACTAGGTTAGCACCCAATGCCAAGTTTGCTACGACACCAAAAGCGCGGTAATAAACCATCATAAAGATAAAGACCATACCAAAACCCATCATTATGGCTTCAAAACCTAATCTCACGTTTTCAGCACCCAATGTTGGCCCAACGGTACGTTCTTCAACAATTTGAATGGGAGCAACTAATGCCCCCGCACGTAGTAATAATGCTAAGTTATGGGCTTCAGCTTGACTGCCAGCACCCGTAATACGAAAAGACTTACCCAAACGTGCTTGAATCGTAGCAACACTGATCACTTCTTCGATTTTCTCAAAGATAGTATTACCTTCAGCGTCTTTACGATCTGTTGGTTTATATTCGATAAATACCGTCGCCATAGGTTTGCCAATATTATTTTTGGTAACATTGGACATTCTACTGCCGCCAGCCGAGTCTAAATCAATATTAACTTGTGGACGGCTATATTCATCAAAGCTGGAACCTGCATCAACAATATGATCACCGGTTAGCATTACGCGCTTTTTAAGTAAAACCGGCGTGCCATCACGTTCATATAATAATATTGAACTTGCTGGTACTCGGCCATTAATAGCACTACCGATATCACCTTCGGTATCAACTAAACGAAAATCAATGGTTGCCGTTGCACTTAATATCTCTTTAGCTTTAGCGGTATCTTGTACACCCGGTAATTCAATAACAATATGTTTTTTACCTTGGCGTTGTACTAAGGGCTCTGAAACACCTAGTTCGTTAACACGATTACGAATGATGGTAATATTTTGTTCTAGTGCATATTCACGAATTTCTTTGATTCTTTGCTCGGTCATTACAACGGACAAAACTAAAGTATCATCGTTTTCCGTCAATAAATATTTACTATAGCGTTTTTTCAGAAATGAATATGCAGCGGTCATGCTTTCTTCATTTCTAAACTGAATATTTATGGCATTATCGACTTGTTTAACCGAGCGATAACGAATTTTTTCACCACGTAAATCAGTTCTAAAGTCTCCCACCATAGCATCTTGTGCTTTGGTGACCGCTTCACGCATGTTGACTTCGATCAAAAAGCTGACACCACCACTTAAATCAAGACCTAACTTCATTGGAGTACCACCAAGACTAGCAAGCCAGTCTGGCGTATTAGGGGTTAAGTTTAATGCAACAGAAAACTTATCACCTAAAGATTCATCTAATAAATCACGTGCTTTAAGTTGTTGCTCGGTGTCGGCGAAACGAGCAAGGATTTGACCTTTTTCAAGTACAATATTTGAAAAATCAATGTTGCCTTGAGTTAACTCCGCTTTGATTTTATCAAGTGTCGAAGCATCCACTTCAACACCACGTAAACCAGATACTTGTACGGCAGGAGATTCACCATACAGGTTAGGTGTGGCATATAAAGCACCAAAGGCAACTATAAATAGCACCATCAGTGTTTTCCATAAGGGATATTTGTTTAACACAAGTTCATCCTGTTTTCTTTAAGTTAATATATTTTTTAGCTAAGTTAGTTGGCTTTAGTTCAAAGAAAAAGCACGGAATTGACGCTAGTCAATGAGTACTTTTGAGAATAAAATCAAGCCAAATAACGACGATAAAAATTATAGAGATTTCATTGTGCCTTTAGGTAGGACTGCGTTTATCGCCCCTTTTTGCACAACAACTTCAGTATTTTCAGCAATACTTACCACAATAAAGTCTTTTTCATCAGAAACTTTAACGATTTTACCAACAATTCCACCCTGTGTTAATACTTCGTCGCCTTTAGAAAGTTCAGACATTAAGCTTTTATGTGCTTTTACGCGTTTAGATTGTGGACGAAAAATCATAAAGTAAAAAACAGCACCAAATACCGCTAACATGATGATCATTTCCATACCACCGCCTGCTGCCGCTGGAGCTGCCGCCGCATGTGCCTTACTGATGAATAAACTCATAACTTCCTCTTATTTCTTATTTTTAATTAGTTAGTAACTTTTCATTTTATTGCCAAGTTACTGGATATATCGAATGCTTTAATTATTCTACATTCCAAATTTGTAATTTTTAGCTTGTCACTATTTATTCAATGGCGGTACGGGTAATTCTCGTAACGCATAAAATTCTTTTACAAAGTCGTCTAATTTACCTTGCTCAATAGCATCACGCAAACCTTTCATCACCTTCTGATAAAAATGCAGGTTATGTAAAGTATTCAGCTGAGAGCCCAATATTTCTTTGCACTTATCTAAATGATGTAAGTATGCTCGTGAATAATTCTTACAGGTATAACAATCACACGCTGGATCTAATGGCCCGGTATCGGTCTTATGACGAGCATTGCGAATTTTAACAACACCATCATTAACAAATAGATGACCATTACGTGCATTACGTGTGGGCATGACACAATCAAACATATCAATACCGCGACGAACACCTTCAACTAGATCTTCAGGCTTGCCTACTCCCATCAGATATCGGGGCTTATTATCGGGGATCAAGGGCGCAGTGTGATCTAATATTCTGATCATATCTTCTTTAGGTTCACCGACAGATAAACCGCCGATAGCAAAACCATCAAAGTCTATTGCCTTTAAGCCTTCAATAGAAATTTCGCGTAAATCTTCATACATGCCACCTTGCACAATACCAAATAACGCTGATGGGTTATCACCATGGGCATCTTTTGAGCGTTGCGCCCAACGCAGTGATAATTCCATAGAGTCTTTTGATTCTTGATGTGTTGCTGGATACGGCGTACATTCGTCAAATATCATTACAACATCTGAACCTAAACTACGCTGAACTTCCATTGACCGTTCAGGTGTTAGCATTATTTTTTCACCATTAACCGGTGAACTGAATTTAACACCTTCTTCAGTAATTTTACGCATTTTACCTAAACTAAAGACCTGAAAACCACCCGAGTCGGTAAGAATAGGTTTATCCCAATGGATAAACTTATGAAGACCACCATGTTGTTCAACAACATCAGTACCGGGGCGTAACATTAAATGAAAGGTATTACCTAAAATTATCTCAGCGCCGGTATCAGCAACTTCTTCTGTCTTCATGCCTTTAACCGTACCGTAAGTGCCTACTGGCATAAAAGCAGGTGTTTCTACCGTACCTCGGTCAAAAGTTAAACGACCCCGACGGGCTTTTCCGTCCGTTTGTAATAGGTCGTATGTCATCTTGTTTTTCATATAGTATATTCTCCTAACCCACCAGCGAAACAGGCTGACGGCTGTTGTAAATCTTTAACTTATCTTTAGTTTTCAATACGCTTGGTTAAAACTTTTTTAGTTAAAAACATTGCATCACCATAACTAAAGAAACGATATTTTTCAGCAATAGCATGTTGATACGTTTTCATAATATTTTCATAACCAGAAAAAGCACTCACTAACATTAGCAAGGTAGATTCTGACAAATGAAAGTTAGTCACAAGGGCGTCAATTAACTGAAATTGATAACCAGGCGTAATGAAGATATCGGTATCACCGTAAAAGGCTTTTAATTCAGTACCTTGTTCTTGTGCAGATTTTGCAGCACTTTCCAATGAACGAACAGAAGTTGTACCTACCGCTACAATACGTCCGCCATTGGCTTTCGTCTTGTTAATTTGTACAACAACATCATCTGAAACTTCTACATATTCAGCATGCATTATATGATCGGCTATTTCGTCTACTTTTACCGGCTGAAAGGTGCCGGCACCGACATGTAAAGTGACAAAAGCAAAATCAATACCTTTTGCTTTAATATCAGCTAACAAAGCATCGTCAAAGTGCAAACCTGCGGTAGGTGCTGCAACGGCGCCGGGCTTTTCATTATAAACAGTTTGGTAACGTTCTCGATCGCTATCTTCATCGGGCCGGTCAATATAAGGCGGTAACGGCATATGACCAATATCATCTAAAACTGATAATATCGATTGTTCGCCTGATATTTCTAATTCAAATAATGCACCATGACGAGCATTCATAGTTGCGGAAACTTTATCTTCGAGTATAACTTTGCTACCCACTTTAGGGGATTTACTGGCGCGAATATGAGCAAGGAAACGTTTATCATCAAGTAAACGTTCAACTAAAACTTCAATTTTGCCGCCGCTTTCTTTTTTACCAAACATACGTGCAGGTATTACTCGGGTATTATTAAAAACCAATAAGTCACCTGGGTCTAATTTATCAATAATATTAAGAAAATTAAGGTCTTCTATATTACCGCTATTACCATCCATCGCCATTAAACGACTAGCAGTACGATCTGCTTTTGGATAACGAGCAATCAGCTCTTTGGGTAAATCAAATGAAAAATCGGCTACACGCATAGTAAATAAGGGACTTGGTTCAATAAAAAAATCGCGTAATTTTAGTAGTGACACCTGCGAATAGCAAGTGAAATGTGCATTTAGCTTAATGACAGGCATGGTTACTTATTTTCTCCTTTGGTGAAATAAGTCATCAAAATAACTAACATTCACCAAATTAATCATTGTCACGAGAAGTTATGTCGTATGCTTAATCTTCCAGTAATTAAGCTCTGCATAAGAAAACGGAAGATACATCATGAATAATCTTGCCTTTGCCATTGCTAAAACAATATTGAATGGCTTTGAACGACACATCTATTTATTTAGTGAAATAACCCAATCAGCAAAACAACGCTTTGAGCAATGTTTATGGAGTGATGTTCAAAAAGCAGCCAAGGATAGAACCGATTTTTATGATCTACGAGTCAAAGAGACTTTAAATACTATTAAACAAGACTTTTTTATTCAAACCCTTGATAATTTATTATGGCAAGATGTTAAAACGAGCTATGTCGATTTATTAAATAACCATCCACAACCAGAGCTTGCAGAAAGCTTTTACAACTCCGTTTTTTGTCATATTTTTGAACGTAAGTATTATCACAATACTTATATATTTGTAGAAAGTACGGTAAGCCGCCTTGATGATAACGCTCCACCTAAAATATTTACCCGTTATCAGCCAGCAGAGAAAGGCTTATACCAAACCATTACTGATATTATTTCCAGCCACCAACTTGATATCCCTTATATTAATTTAAAGAGAGACATCAATACGTTAATAAAAGCTTTTCGTCAGCAAACTCATATTAACAGTCACCAACTTGAGCAATTACAATTCGAGATGCTCGACTTTATTTTCTATCGTAATAAAGGCGCTTACATCATCGGTCGTGTATTGTCCCCAGAAGGTGAAACCCCTTTTATAGTTTCCATCCTACACCAAAAGTTCAACAATAAAAAAAGTGGTTTATCTATTGATGCCATTATTACAAAAAGCGAACGTATGGCCGTTGTATTTGGTTTTGCCCGTGCTTACTTTTTTGTAGATTGCCAACATCCACATGCTCTCGTTGAATTTTTACAAGGTTTAATACCACATAAAACCAAAGCAGATTTATATTCAGCCATCGGTTTTCATAAACAAGGAAAAACACAGTTTTATCGAGATTTCCTACATCACTTAGATAATAGCAATGATCAATTCGAATTGGCGGCAGGTATCAAAGGTATGGTGATGTCAGTATTTACTCTACCTTCTTATCCTTATGTTTTTAAAATTATCAAAGATAAGTTTTCTCCAAGTAAAAACATGAGTAAAGCCGATGTAAAAGGGAAATATCGCTTAGTTAAATTACATGACCGAGTTGGTCGCATGGCTGATACCATGGAATATTCTGAAGTTGCCTTTCCAAAAAACAGATTCTCTCAAGCGCTGCTCGATGAATTGATGAATGTAGCTCCATCAATCATTCGAGTTGAACAAGACTTACTCATTATCCAACATTTATATATTGAACGGCGCATGGTGCCATTAAACTTATACTTAGCCCAAGCCAATGAAGATGAAGTTAATAAAGCCATGTACGGCTATGGGGAAGCAATTAAGCAGTTAATTGCCGCGAATATATTCCCCGGTGACATGTTATTAAAGAACTTTGGTGTCACTCGCCATGGTCGGGTTATTTTTTATGATTATGATGAAATAACTTACATGAACGAAGTCAATTTCAGAGTAAAGCCTGAAGCGATCACAGAAGAGCAAATATATGCTGCTGAACCTTGGTATGCTGTTGCCGCTGGCGATATGTTCCCGGAAGAACTCGCCACTTTTGCTTTAGCAAACCAGCGTTATCGCCAGGCATTTTTATTACACCACGCTAATTTACTTGAGGCATCTTATTGGCAACAATGTCAAAAAGATGTAGCTAATGGCATTTATAGTGATGTATTCCCTTATCCACATCATTTAAGGTTTTGTAATATTCAATAACAAACAAGTACTAGATAATTACTAAGAAGCGAAATAACACCCAGTTTGTTGATTTATTAGGCGAACAAACCATTATTTTGTAATTTACCCTTTACCTTTAGTAATGCTTAAGTATAATTCGTCTCCGTTGCAGGGGTGTAGTTCCAATTGGTAGAACAGCGGTCTCCAAAACCGACGGTTGGGAGTTCGAATCTCTCCACCCCTGCCATTTTTATCTTCGTTATCTCTTTTTAAATATCCCTCTTTAAGAGCTACTTCAAGTTTTATCTATAGCACTAAATAGCACTATCACATTAAAGCTTCACAAGCTTATAAGAACACTTCAAAAGTACGTCAAAATAAAAATAACACCTATACTAAAATTATCTATTACGTTTTCGTTAGCCGAGAGTATCAAGGATATTTATATAGTAGACCCGTAACTATTGAGGATTTTGAAGAACTACTACAAAAACAAAACCAATAAAAACATTATTGTTCGACTTCGAAGTCTGTCATGATACCGCGGCAATTCAGAAGACATATAGCACTATGACCATCAACCATAAACAATTTACAATATTACAAGAAATGGGCATTCCTCTGTGGCAGCGCAAAGATATTATTATCGATAATAATGCCAAAGACCTCATCAATGTAAATTTAAAAGCCTTATCAAAAAGTCATTTATTTAATGACATTTTACTCAGTTTAGGCTTGTCATTAGGTGAAGTTAGCTGCGAAAAAAATCAAATAAGCTTGGGGCTTTTAAATTGGCAGTTTAAAGAACAAAATAATATTTCAATCGACAGCAATCTACTGTTAACTCCGGAAATTAAAATCATACAACAAAACCCAAAACTTAAAGCGAAATTGTGGAAAAAACTACAAGAGTACAGCTTAATATGACCATTTCATTTAAAAAAATCACCTTAGATGATGTTGAAAGTTTAATGGGTATTGAAATCTTATGTCATTCTCACCCGTGGACTCATAAAACGTTTAGTAGCTGCATTGATGGTCGGTATTTTGGCGAATATGCACAAACGACTGCAGGTATTATTGGTTTTTATATCGGTGAACATGTTGCTGGTGAAGCAACATTAATGGATATATGTATAACTCCTGATTTACAAGGTCAAGGATACGGAAAAATACTATTACTTCGTTTTTTTGAGCAAGCTAAATCACTCGATAACAACATGGCTTGGCTTGAAGTTCGGGCCAAGAATATAAGTGCACAAATGCTTTATATTAATCAAGGGTTTACTGAAACAGGTCGACGAACTGGTTATTACCCTAGCGCTAATGGTTTTGGTTATGAAGATGCGATAGTAATGAAAAAAACGTTATAAGCGTTTACGTAAATAATATCAAAAAAGGCTACTAAAGTAGCCTTAGTTCAAGAAAGGAATACATCGTCTATTGTTGAGTAACTTTAATTTTTTCAATTAAAACGATATCTTCAAATGTTGAATTTTCATCCATTCTAAAGTCCAATTGCACGAGTAAATTTTTATAGTATTTACCTTTAGCAGCATATTGCCATTGTAATAATGCCGTTGTTGCAACCTTATTAAAGGTTTGTTTAGGAATAGCTTTAATTACACTGACATTTTCGACTTTACCTGCCAAGTTAACATCAAACTTCAAAACCACTGAGCCTTCAGTATTTTCCTGAGCGGCTTTGAGTGGGTATTTAGGTTCAATTCTATATATCGGCATCAAGTCAAATTGCTGTTGCTGTTGCTGTACCTTGTTAACCTTGTCATTTGCACTCATATTACCCGCATAACTTAAACCAGATAATAGGCAAATAGATAACGCTGACATTAACGACAAACTTAGCTTTGATGCTTTTGTATTTAACTTAATTTCTTTGATACGTTCAAACATTATCTCTTTATCTCCATATTTCTTAAAAGAGAGTTGAGCAAAGGCAAGTGGTGGTGCAGTTTCTGCTGTTATCAACAATGCTTTGCTGTAGTTGAGCCTGCTGGTACATTGTTTTTTAGCCAAAACAATGTGATCACAGGAAAGTTCTTGGTCACGGCGAAAACGAAAATAGGCGATCCAAACCAAAGGGTGAAACCAAAAAAGTGCCAATAAAAAAAACGCGACAATGTTCCAATAAATGTCATTGCGTTGAAAATGACAAACTTCATGTTCAAGAATGAGTTGTTGCTGTTCGTCGTTATACAACTGAGTAAAATCTTCTGGAAGAATAAGCCTTTGCTTAAATACCCCTAATAACATCGGGCTGTATGCATGTGAGCTTTGGTAAAGTTCGAGCGATATTGGTAGTTCAATTGATATGCTATTTTTCATCCCTGTTATTGAAGTCAAAGATTGTAAATTCAACTGTTCTTTAAAAAGGAAGTGGCTAATCAACCAATAACCAACCATTGTTGAAGAAATTATTAACCACAGAACAATTAACCAATTTTCGGTGAGGCTTTGTTGTAATACTTGTGTTGGCGTAACAATGAATTGTTGGATTTCATTATTTGTTATCGAGGTAGCTGCTAACCAAGATAATGGCAAATTAAACAATATCAGTCCTAATGGTATGACTAACCATAATGTATAGGTATTCTTAACTCCGATCGTGGACATAAAAAAACGATGGCAAAGAAGCAATATGAACAATAAAAAAGTCAGCGGTACCAACAAACTAATAAGCCAGTCCATCATCATTCACCTCTTTGTTCTTGTTCCCAAGCATTGATAATAGCTTTAAGCTCACTAATATCGTCTTTATCGAGATTTTTGTTTTTTGCAAACCCTGCTATTAAAGGAGATATTCTGCCTGCAAATAAACGCTCAATTAAACTTTGGCTTTCATGCTGAGTATAAGTTTCTCGCTCAAGCAGCGGTGTATATAGATAACGTCGTTGCTCTTTTTCAAAACTCACTGCATTTTTTTTGACTAGACGACTCAGTAAAGTTTTAACTGTTTTCTCATGCCATTGTTTATTTCTATTTAAGTGTGCAATCAACTCATTAGCAGTCACTGGGTATTTCTCCCATAAAGCATTTAAAACTTCAAATTCCGCACGACTAATTTCTGACATAAACATAACCTTAATTGATGAACTCATTTTTATATTACACGCGTAACATCAAGCAAAGATTACATACGTAATTACTAGTTTCAAGGATTAAATAAAATATAAAATCATTTAATGTAAAAAAAAGGAGAGAATTCAATATTATTGCTGCTCTTAATCAAGCTATCCGCTATAATGTGCGCTCTTTAATTTTGTCCATTTTTCATCATTTAAATTAACAGGTATTTTGCATGTCGGTACAACAGCAGGAAGTCGATTTACGTCGCACCTTCGCTATTATTAGTCACCCTGATGCGGGTAAAACCACCATCACTGAAAAAGTTTTACTTTTTGGTCAAGCCTTACAAAGAGCAGGTACAGTAAAAGGTAAAAAATCAGGTCAACATGCAAAGTCTGACTGGATGGAAATGGAAAAAGAACGTGGTATATCTATTACCACCTCGGTCATGCAATTTCCCTATAAAGACTGTTTAGTTAATTTACTTGATACTCCGGGCCATGAAGACTTCTCTGAAGATACTTATCGAACTCTCACTGCTGTTGATTCTTGTTTAATGGTCATTGATGTGGCTAAGGGTGTAGAAGCTCGAACAGTAAAACTCATGGAAGTTACCCGTTTACGTGATACCCCTATCATTACTTTTATGAACAAAATGGATCGTGATGTTCGTGACCCGATGGAAGTCATGGATGAAGTAGAAGACGTATTAAAAATAAAGTGTGCGCCTATTACTTGGCCAATTGGCATGGGTAAAGAATTTAAAGGTATCTACAATATATTGACCGACGAAGCTGTTTTATATCAAACAGGTCAAGGCCATACAATTCAAGAAGTACGCACTATTAAAGGCTTGGACAATCCAGAATTAGATGCCGTACTGGGTAGTTATATTGACGATTTTCGCGAAGAATTAGAACTTGTAGTCGGTGCTTCCCATGAATTTGATCTACAAGAATTTCTAAACGGTGAACTAACACCGGTGTTTTTTGGTACAGCATTAGGAAACTTTGGTGTTGACCATATGTTAGACGGCTTAATAAAGTGGGCACCCAAACCATTATCTCGTCAAACAGATACACGTGAAGTAAAAGCTGAAGACGACAAGTTTTCAGGCTTTGTTTTTAAAATTCAAGCAAACATGGATCCGAAACATCGTGACCGTATTGCTTTTATGCGTATCTGCTCAGGTAAATATGAAAAAGGCATGAAAATGAAACATGTCCGTATTGGCAAAGATGTAAAAATTGCTGATGCCGTGACCTTTATGGCCGGCGATCGTGAACACGTTGAAGAAGCTTACGCTGGCGATATTATCGGTTTACACAATCACGGCAGTATTCAAATTGGCGATACTTTCACCGCAGGTGAGATGATGAAATTTAGCGGCATTCCAAACTTTGCCCCAGAAATGTTCCGCCGCATTCGTTTACGTGATCCATTAAAAGCCAAGCAACTACAAAAAGGCCTAATTCAGCTTTCTGAAGAAGGGGCAGTACAAGTATTTAGACCCTTAAACTCTAATGAAATGATTGTTGGTGCTGTCGGTGTCTTGCAATTTGAAGTGGTGGTACAACGGTTAAAAACAGAATATAAAGTTGATGCTATTTATGAACCCATAAATATTGCCACTGCTCGTTGGTGTACTTGTGATAATGAAAGAACCTTAGAGCAATTCCGTAAAAAAGCATTTGATAACCTAGCGCTCGATGGTGGTAATAACTTAACGTATATTGCACCAACTATGGTGAATTTAAGTTTGGCGCATGAACGTTATCCAGATATTACGTTTCACCAGACCCGTGAACACTAATTTTTGCTACGTAATTGGCATTTTTTCTGCGTTGCTTAATATTTTTTATTGACTCATTTAGTAAACTAAACTCACCAATAAAAAATATTAAGCGCCTTGTAAAAAGACCATCTACTTGCAAAAACTGAGTATATAACCTGTAGGTCGAGGTTTACCTCGACAAAGACCAAAGAAAGCAGAGATCAACATGAATATTAAACAACTACTAAGTGAAAAAGTATCAGCGGCTATGGTGCTTGCTGGTTTATCTGCAGATACAAATCCGGCAGTTAGTCTTTCCAACCGAGCAAATTTTGGTGATTATCAAGCAAATGGTGTGATGGGTGCTGCTAAAAAGCTTAAAACAAATCCTCGCGAATTAGCGGCTGAAGTTGTAAAACACTTAGACCTTGATGGTATTGCTGAGAAAGTAGAATTAGCAGGTCCTGGCTTTATTAATATTCATTTAGACAAAAACTGGCTAGCACAACAACTTACCAATATTGGTGATGATAATAAATTGGGTGTTAGTCAACCAAATAAGCCACAAACAGTTGTTGTAGATTACTCAGCCCCTAACCTTGCTAAAGAAATGCACGCCGGTCATTTACGCTCAACGATTATCGGTGATGCTGTTGCCCGTGCTATTGAATTTAAAGGTCATCAAGTCATTCGCCAAAACCATATGGGTGATTGGGGAACACAGTTTGGCATGTTGTTAGCGCATTTGAGCGATAAACTTGCTGCTGATGAAATTGCGGAAACTGCACTAGCCGATTTAGAAAACTTTTACCGTGAAGCCAAAGTACGCTTTGATAACGAAGAGGGTTTTGCCGATAGAGCGCGTGACTACGTGGTTAAACTGCAAAGTGGCGATCAACAATGTGCAATGCTATGGCAACAATTTATCGATATATCCATTGCCCATAGTGAAGATATCTACAAAAAACTTAATGTTACGTTAACCCGTAAAGATATTATGGGTGAAAGCGCGTACAACCATGATCTATCAAACGTTATTGATGAGTTAATGGCTCAAAACATCGCCGTTGAAGATCAAGGCGCAAAAGTTGTATTCATTAATGAAATGGCAAATAAAGAGGGTGACCCTTCAGTCTTTATCGTACAAAAGTCGGGAGGGGGGTATTTATACGCAACTACCGATTTATCTGCTTGTCGTTATCGCAGTGGTGAACTAAATGCTGATCGCATCATTATTTTTACAGATGCACGTCAAGCCTTACACTTTAAACAAGTAGAAATTGTCGCTCGCAAAGCTGGATTTTTACCCGAAACAGTCTCTTATCAACATTGTCCTTTTGGCATGATGATGGGAGATGATGGTAAGCCGTTTAAAACACGCACCGGTGGCACCATTAAACTTGCAGCATTACTTGATGAAGCCATACTTCGCGCCAATAAATTAATTCAAGAGAAAAATCCTGAAATTAGCAAAAAGGACTTATTCTCCATTAGTGAAAAAGTCGGTATCGGTGCTGTCAAGTTTGCTGATTTATCAAAAAACCGTACCAGTGATTATATTTTCAACTGGAAAACGATGCTGAGTTTTGAAGGTGCTACGGCTCCTTACTTACAATACGCTTATTCACGTATCCAAAGTATTTTTTCCAAGGTAAAGGAAGACACTGCTGAAACACTCAATACGGCTATTTTGCAAATCATTGAACCTCAAGAGAAAGCCTTAGCGTTAAAGCTATTACAACTTGAAGACGTAATTGACGCCGTGGTGAGTGAATGTACACCCAACTTGTTATGTAATTATTTATATGAACTATCGAGTTTATATATGAGCTTCTATGAAGCTTGTCCAATATTAAAGGATGGAATCAACATCGAAATACAACAATCACGCTTATTATTATGTCAGCTAATATCTAAAACTTTAAAACAAGGTTTAGATATATTAGGTATTGATGTCATGGAACGCATGTAAACTAAACAGTATGAAAATTTTAATTATAGATGCGCCAAAACCTCAACTAGTAAAACTACAACAAGCTTTTAACGCCAGTAGTTGTTCATTAACCTATGTTACTGAGCTTGAGTTTTCGATGAACACATTAGCAACAGTGAAGTTTGATGTGGTAGTGGTGGCCATTGCACTAGAAAAAATCAGCCCTGTAAAGCTTTTAACTTCGTTAGCTAAATCATTTCCAGCAATGCTCCGAGTTGTTATTAATGATATGTCAACGTCAATTAAGCATATTGATAACCTCGCCCACTATAATTATAAACAACCGATTAACACTGAAAATATTGTCCACAACATTACGTCATTGGCAGAAAATCAAAAAGCAATTACCAAAGAATCGATTATAAAAGCCGTTGCTCAAGTAAAGACTCTGCCAAGTCCGCCTAAAGTTTATATGCAGTTAAATGCGGTTTTAAAAGAAAGCAGTACTGACTCGCAAAAGATTTCAGACATTATCTCACAAGACCCGGCTCTAGCCGCCAAGGTACTGCAGTTTTCTAATAATACATTTATGGGTAAAGGAAAGTCCCTTAATAATATTACCGATGCGATAACTAAAATGGGGCTAGATACACTCTGCTGTATCGTCATGACTGCTGAACTCTTCTCTTATGAGCCCGATATAAAAGGCTTTTCATTACTTGATCAACAATTACATTGTCTAGCAACCGCAAGGTTGGCCGCATCAATGGTAAAACCAGAGTTAAAACAAGAGGCTATGCTCGCAGGATTACTTCATGATATAGGTAAGATTGTGCTCTTTGAAATGAACCCTAAACTGACTAGTCTCTATTTAAGAAATTATAAACCTAGTGCAAATAACAATGCCTTAGAAAAAAAAGTATTTAAAACCAACCATTGCCATATTGGCGCCTATTTGTTGCACGTTTGGAGTTTTTCATACTCCTTAATTGAAGCCATAATATTGCATCATAGTCCGGAAAAATTACTGAAGAATTCTTTTGGTATTGCTCAAGCCGTATATTTAGCTGATACTTTATTACATGAAAGAGAACCATCGCCTGAATTTATTGAACATTATAAAATGAAGGACATTCTCGAAAAATTACAACAACGTGCAGCTCGATTAAGGTAATTGTTAAAATAGGTAGACCATGCTTTTAACAGATAGCCATTGCCATTTAGATGCGGATGAATTTAATAATAACTTAAAGCTATTATTAACAAACTGTATGGAACAAAACATACATCAAATTATTGTCCCCTCTATAAGCCCAAACAACTGGCAAAAAGTATTAACACTTTGTGCCTCTGCATCTTTAAGTAACAGCCCTCTACTTTATGCATGCCTAGGTATTCACCCTTGGTTTTTAAAAAACCTAACCGATGCCAACTTACAAGAGTTATCACAGCGAGTTGAAACAAATAAAAAGAATATCATTGCTATTGGCGAGGCAGGAATAGACGGTGTTATCGCAAAAGAGCAAGATAACTTAAGACAGCAACAACACTTTTTTGATTATCAATTATCATTAGCAGCACAGCATGATTTACCAATAATTGTTCACCATCGCCGCTCACACCCTGAAGTTATCTCTTTATTAAAAAAAGCCAATTTAAATCGAGCAGGAATTATTCATGCCTTTTCAGGAAGTTACCAACAAGCATGTCAATATATTGATTTAGGTTTTAAATTGGGTATTGGCGGCACTATTACCTATTCTAGAGCAGTAAAAACCATTAAAACAATAAAGAAAATACCCAGTTCAAGCATAGTATTAGAAACTGATGCGCCGAGTATGCCACTTTTTGGACATCAAAATGAAATCAACTATCCATTGCGACTTATTGATGTATTTAATTGTTTGTTGACGATTAGAGCTGAACCAGCAGAGCAACTTGCTGATATAATTGAAAATACCGTAAAGAACTTATTTAAATTATCTTGATATTTATGGTTGTCTATTTTGCGCAAGCCGAAACCCCTGTCGGCTAAATCGATTGAGCCCTCGAGTAAGTAAGAACCCGACGACGCCCGCTATAATCATCATCAAACGTAACCAGCTGTATTGATCATGACTACTTGTCAGTAAATTATCGGTTAGATATTTTTTCTTAATGGTCATACGAATATAACCTTGTAATTTATCCGTACGTATTTCGCTAATAAAAGGTACGTATTCTTCACTTTTATTAATTTTATGTGGTGATATACCATAAAGATCTTTAATACTGTGATGAGCTTTGCTACTTGCTATAAGTTGACCAGAGACATCATAAATATGCAGTTCCTTTAACCAATCCACTTCACTTATCTTATCCACATAAACTTGTAATAACTTTTTATCTTGTTTAATAACAACAGATAGACCAAGCATATTTTGCTTAAGGTATTGTTGCCCTACGTAATAAAAGTGATCATTAATCACTTGTTTATTTTGGTTGCTGTTAAATAACCACAAATTCATTAATAAAATGATAAAAGCAATTGCTATAGCTAATTGCATTATTTTATTATAAATCGATGATAATTTAGGGTATAAAGGCACACTCATGTTAGTACTATAGCATGTTTGCAAAGTACATTAATCGCTAGTTTTTGAAAAAACATCTAGATAAATCATAAAATTCAAATAGTAAGTAGGTTTTAAAGTGTCTGAACTCGTACAAGTATTACCCGTTGAAGAAATCAAAACATTAACACTTGAACAAATTATTTTCCCTGAGCAAACCTTGCTGAACTCTAGCTATAGAATCAATTTAACCGATGAGGTCTTAGCAATTGAGAATACTTGTCAGTGCCTTGAACATCCGATGAAAACACAAACAAGTATTCCAACAACAGCGATTACAGAATCAGCAATAGAATTGGTTGTTTTTAGTGATTTAACCTTAGATCTTCTATTAACACTAGTCAGCCAATGCCAAATATTAATAGTGGCGTTAAACGCCATCAATAATCGTAATAATCAGACCAGTTATCGGTTTTCAGTATTAACAGACAACTTAACCGCAGCACGAAAAAATCTGACTGCATTTGCCATGCACGAAAAAATTGAAGCAGCACTAATAGATAACGCTCCGACGTTAGCGCAACCCGGTGTATTAGTAATGGATATGGACTCAACCACTATTAAAATTGAGTGCATAGATGAAATAGCTATCCTTGCAGGAGTTGGTGAACAAGTTGCGGCAGTAACAGAGCTTGCTATGCAAGGAGAATTAGATTTTGCGCAAAGTTTACACCAACGGGTCGCAACGCTTAGTGGTTCATCAGAAAGCATATTGGCTGATGTAGCGAGAAATATCCCGCTGATGCCCGGCTTAGAGACATTAATAAAGCATTTAAAACAATATCATTGGCGAGTGGCTATTGCCTCAGGTGGTTTCACTTATTTTGCTGATCACCTCAAAGATTTACTAAAACTTGATGCGGCATTTGCCAACAAACTAGAAATCATTGATGGTCATTTAACTGGAAAAGTACTTGGTAATGTTGTCGATGCACAAGTTAAAGCCGATTGTTTACATAAACTGAGCAATGAATATCAAATACCTCATCAACAAACTGTTGCTATGGGTGATGGTGCTAACGATTTAATCATGATGACGGCTGCAAGCCTAGGTATTGCTTTTCACGCTAAAGATATTGTAAAAAAACAAGCTGATACAGCAATACATTTTTCAGGCTTAGATTGCATGCTGCACTGGCTTAAATAATACAAAGATAATGCGGTTAAATTGTTTAATACATTCAATGTGAGCGGGTATATACCCGTTCCATTTGAAGATGCAGTTTCAGAGTTAAGCTAGGAAATCAGATCAAGGCGCGATACGAAGCTAATGGTTATTCCCTTAACAAGTATCGCAACGCTGGACTGGTTTTCTAGTTTAACTCCCTTCGGGCAAGCCGATAAAGTGTCATCTCCTGCGTTATTGATTTCGACAATAGAATAACTATTCTCTTCAATCAATGCCTTGTACCTGACCCTTTCTCGACTTGCTGAAATCTGTATCTTCAAGTGGAGCGGGTATACATCTCATTACGCAAGAGTACTTCTTGCGTAATATCAAATAACTGCACGACCCCTGCAATACTCCAAATATCTTGCTCTATTTGTTTACCTCGATGAATGGCATAGGAACTTATATAATTTAGCTCAGGGCTAAGATAATCCATATCAGGTTCATCCGTTCGAGATATTTTCACTTGAATAGCAAAAAAGTAACCTCTTTTTTGCGCATTAATAATGAATAATGTCTTTAATTCATTATTCTCAAATTCAGAAGCAAGTTTTGTAGTTACCGACTTATTCACTAATTCAATGTCAGGATTTATCGCAATATATAAAATATCTGTGGCTGGATCCCCTTTTACTGACATTTTTTTCAGGCTGGCGGTCAACAAAGAATTCACCTGTAAATTACCCAGTAAAGGATATAAATTATAAAACTGGGCACGATCACTTAATTGACGCATATGAGGCAAAAACTTACCATGTTCACTGCCAACCGCAATTGCCTCTATTTTATAACGACGACCACTAGTTTGGATAACAAGCGAAGGAATAGTCATACTACTACTATAAATATTTCGTAATGCTTTAGCTAAGTCAGGGCTCATCATTGCGTATTCGTCAGGAGATAATTTGTCCTTATTTTTATCAATAAGTAACTTAAAAAAAGTTCTACCAATATGTTGATGCTGCTCAACAAAAATGCGGAGACAAATAATTTTATTCGATTTATTAATACTGACCACTTCATAAGGAAGTTTTTTTAGTGCGAAGGCTGAAGTGATTTTTTGTAAATTAGGGAAACTCAAATGAACGACATTACCTTTAGATAATACCGCAGCTTTAGATAATGTTAGTTTTAATCCCGATTCAGAAAAGTCATTTGACTCTCCTTGCCATGTGGCCCCTTCACACTCAACAACAACTTGAGTTGTATATTTAAAACGCAACTCTTTACGATGATTTTTATAATTAACACCTATTTCATCAACAATTAATGGTGTGGTTGAACGTTTATGACCAAATTTTTTCAGTTTTGTTATTTCAATATTATCAGTAAATAGCTGTTTACAATCATCAACTAAGCTTTTATAAGTGATATCATTGGCAACAACAATACAATGAATATTACTTAAGGTTTCTTTTACGCTTTCAGGAATGGGGGCATTTAAATACTCATCTTTGGCCGCAATAGATTCCGATAAAGTTAACGGTAAACTTGCTTGGTCTTGATCAAATTCCAATAGCGATAAGCTGGTTACTGCAAAATTTGATTTATTAGCTGAAAAACCTAAAAAATCGCGCATAAATCGCTCATCTTCAGCCAATTGAATATTATCAGCACTGTAGAAATATAGTTTATCTTGGCTTTTATGAACGAAGCTGAAAACTAATAGAGACTTCCCTAATGACATTGCTGTTTTTAAACGGTCAATTCGATCTTCGGTAATTAAGTTATTTAATGTAGAAACACTGTTTTCATTTTGCCAGTATTGATAGAATTTTTGATTGTTATTACCCGTGAGTACATATCGAGGTAATAATTTACCTTTCATTTCTTCTATAAAAATAGGTAATTCGTTAATTTGCGGCAAAACCGCTTGCTCAAAGCACCGTGATTGAATCGCACTAATACTATTGTCTAAGTTAATTTTATAACGACGTTTATTACCTTGAATAAACCCCGTTAAAAATTGTTTAAAAGCACAATGATTTTTTTCATCATCATAAACTCTTTTAACCCCCACCAGCTGAATATTATCAACCAATAAAATGTTACATACTTTATAGTTAAAACCGTCTTCATTATTAAATTTAAACTCTTGTTCAAGTCCAGTAAAACGGATGTTGATTGTTTGTCCTACAGATATTTCTTCAATGTTGTTAAAGCGAAACTTACAGCCACTCACGCCCATATCGGAACTTGTAGATTCGACTTGTTTATTATTTTCAAGTGTAATCACTAAAGAAATAGCAAAGTTCATTCGCTCTTCACTACGATTATAATAAGGACCAAAAGTATAGAGTTGCGCCGGATACTGTGTTTTATCCGAGGCTTTTTGAACCGTTTTTCCTTTCAGCAAAGGCTCTGTTGAATTCAATTTTTCATTTTGATAAATAACCCTAAAGTTATTCTCGGTATTGGTTACCGCTTCATAAACACCAAAGGTGTAATCATCATAGGCAGCTGCACTTTCTTCAAATACTTTAATCGCGACATCATCAAGAAAATGTACACGTTCAGCATGTGCAAAAGAGCGACACTCACCATCAACATGACCCCGTAAATCAATGAGTCGAGTACAAGAGCCTGCTAAACGTTTAAGTTCCATTTTTAAAAGGAAACGCTCAGTCACGGGAATTTTTTTAACCATGGTCGCGAATTTTGTTTCAAAGCCACTATTGAGAACTTTGCCACGAAATTGCTTAATGATTTTTTGATGTTTTGAAAAGTCTTTTGTCATTCACTTTCTATTTAGTTTCTATTTAGTTTCTATTTCAGCTTTATTGATAAAATTACCAACAGCCGTACGCTATACGTTATTATAATTGCATTCTCGGAAAAGTCATAGCGCACAACTTGGCTAAACTCAATTTCAAACTATTTCAAAGCAATAATTATGCCTTATAAGGAAAAGTATGGCGAAAGATAAATCGACCTATGTATGCACTGACTGTGGGGCTGAATTTTCTCGCTGGTTAGGACAATGTAACGAATGTAAAGCTTGGAATACTATTTCTGAGTTTAGACAAGCCAAAGCCCCTGCTCGTAGTGGTAATTTCTCTGGCTTTGCCGGTATCAACGACGAAAAAGTCCAAACACTTGATAGCATTGACCTTGCTGAATTACCACGGTTTTCTTCAGGTTTTGCTGAGTTTGACCGCGTTTTAGGTGGCGGTATAGTGCCCGGCAGCGCCATTTTAATTGGCGGTGAGCCCGGCGCAGGTAAAAGCACCTTGTTATTACAAACTATGTGCGCGCTTGCCGAATCTATGCCCGCTTTATACATCACCGGGGAAGAATCGTTACAACAAGTTGCCATGCGCGCTAAACGTTTAGGTTTGCCAACCAGCAAGTTAAAAATGCTCTCAGAAACGAGTGTGGAAAATATCTGCCACATAGCGGAAAAAGAAAAACCTAAAATTGTTGTTATTGATTCAATTCAAGTAATGCATATGAGCGATATCCAATCGGCTCCCGGTAGCGTCTCACAAGTAAGAGAATCTGCAGCTTATTTAACGCGTTTTGCGAAACAACACCATGTTGCCATGTTACTTGTTGGTCATGTGACAAAAGATGGTTCACTCGCGGGTCCCAAAGTCTTAGAGCATTGTATAGATTGTTCAATCATGCTTGAAGGTAGCAATGACTCGCGTTATCGAACTTTACGCGGTAATAAGAACCGTTTTGGCGCTGTAAATGAGCTTGGCGTTTTTGCTATGACAGGAAGTGGTCTAAAGGAAGTTAAAAACCCTTCGGCAATATTTTTAAGTCGAAGTGATGAACAAACCCCCGGTAGCGTAGTTATGGTGTTATGGGAAGGGACTCGCCCATTATTAGTCGAAATTCAAGCCTTGGTTGATCATTCTGCTTTAGGTAACCCACGACGAGTTGCCGTTGGCGCCGATCAAAATCGTTTATCAATGTTGTTGGCTATTTTGCATCGCCACGGCGGTTTACAAATGAACGACCAAGATGTTTTTGTAAATGTTGTCGGAGGGGTAAAAGTCACGGAAACCAGTATTGATTTAGCGCTGATATTAGCGTTAGTTTCTAGCTTTAGAGATAACGCTTTACCGCAAGATTTAGTGGTCTTTGGTGAGGTGGGTTTATCGGGTGAAATTCGCCCGGTACCGAGTGGACAAGAACGTATCAACGAAGCCGCTAAACATGGTTTTAAGCGTGCCATTGTACCTTTTAACAATATGCCAAAGCATAAGATTGACGGCATGGAAATTATTGGAGTTAAAAAGTTAAGTGAAGCGCTTGAAGTCATTTAATAATTACAAAGTTTACATAAAATAACAGAATCAAATAACCAAATAACCAAATAACCAAATAAAAAACTAAAGGATTATCAATGAAGTTTGGCTTTATATTACTTACCGTTATCGTTTCTTTTTCTTCCCTAGGGCAAGACAACCCATTTCAAGGGACTTGGCAACTCGTCTCCGGCGAATACATAGATAAAGATAGCAAGACTATTAATTATGATAGTTTAGGTATTAGTTCACAAAAAGTGATATCAAATAAACACTTTAGCTTTGTTTCAATGGCAAAAGGTAAATTTTGGGCTGCAGGCACTGGCAGCTATACTTATGACAAGACTAACTATAATGAAACACCAAAATATGCTTCATACCCACTCGAAGGTGGCGGTACCTACACTTTTAGCTACGAGATGAAAGGCGATAATTGGCATAATTCACGTTATCGTGATGGTAAACGTGTGGAGTATGAAGTGTGGCAACGTGTTAACTGATTTTGTTTAAATCTTTAAATGACATCATCACTAGAGTAAAGACTTACTCTAGTCCTAAACATAATAAAACGGCTGTACGTACAGCCGTTTTTCTATATATTTACTCAGGTTCATAATCCAAGTTAGCTGATAACCAACGCTCAGCTTGCGGCAAGGTCATTTCTTTTCGAGTAGCATAATCAATCACCTGGTCTTTCGCCACTTTAGCAACAGCAAAATATTTAGATTCAGGGTGAGCAAAATACCAACCACTAACCGCAGCGCCTGGCCACATCGCAAAGCTTGAAGTAAGCTCCAAGCCAATATTCTCATCGACATTAAGCAACTCCCACAACAAACCTTTTTCAGTATGTTCAGGGCATGCAGGATAACCTGGAGCAGGACGAATACCTTGATACTTTTCGCGAATTAAATCATCGTTTGCAAGCGACTCTTCAGGTGCATAACCCCAATATTCTTTACGAATTTTTTCATGCAAATATTCAGCACTCGCTTCTGCTAATCTGTCAGCGACGGCTTTAATTAAAATACTATTATAGTCATCATGTTGTGCAGCAAATTCTTTCACTAAATCTTCACAACCAAAACCTGCTGAAACGGCGAATGCACCAACATAATCTTTAATACCTGAAGCCTCATCTGCCACATAGTCAGCTAAACAACGATTAAACTGCCCTGCTGGTTTTTTACTTTGTTGACGTAATTGATGTAACTTCATTAATTGCTGTTCACGGTTATCATCTTCAAAAACAATCAAATCATCTTGCTGACGATGGGCGGGGAATAAACCAAATACTGCTTTTGCTTTTAATTTTTGATTATTGATCACATCATCTAACATCGCATTGGCATCTTTGAATAATTTCGTTGCTTCAACCCCAACCACTTCATGACGCAAGATCAGTGGATATTTTCCTGATAACTGCCAAGTCATGAAAAATGGCGTCCAATCGATGTAATTTCGCACCACATTGAGATCTAATTCTTCAAGTACCGTTACGCCTAATTTATTCGGCACTTTCGGAATATAGTTTTCAAAGCTGATTGGGGTGGCATTTGCGCGCGCATTCTCTAATGAAATTAAGCTTGAGCGTGGCCCTTTTTTATAATGACGTTCGCGTACTTTGATGTATTCATCATCTTGTCTTTTAATAAACGCCGCTCGTTTTTCACTATCGTCAGATAACAAGGTACTAACCACAGAGACAGAACGCGAAGCATTGGGTACATAAATTACAGGATGTTGATATTGTTGTTCAATTTTAACCGCGGTATGCGCTTTTGATGTCGTCGCACCGCCAATAAGTAACGGCAGGCTAAAATCAAGACGCTTCATTTCTTTGGCAACATGTACCATTTCATCAAGAGAAGGTGTGATCAGCCCAGACAATCCAATAATATCAACATTTTCTTCTTTAGCGACACGTAAAATGTCATCACAAGAAACCATCACACCTAAATCAATAATGTCGTAGTTATTACATTGTAAAACCACACCGACGATATTCTTGCCAATATCATGTACATCGCCTTTTACGGTGGCAAGTAATATTTTCCCGTTTGATTTTATTTCCGTTTTTTCATCTTCAATAAACGGGTTTAAATGCGCAACCGCTTGTTTCATTACCCGAGCTGATTTTACTACTTGTGGTAAAAACATTTCCCCAGCGCCAAATAAATCACCAACGGTATTCATGCCATCCATCAATGGCCCTTCAATTACATCAAGTGGACGCTTCAAGACGTGCAGCTTCGGTATCTTCAACAATAAACTCGTTAATACCTTTTACCAAGGAATATTCTAAACGCTCTTTTATCGGTAGTTCACGCCAAGTTAAATCGGCTTTATTATTTTTACTACCCGCTTGTCCACGGTAGTTTTCAGCTACATCAAGTAGGCGTTCAGTCGCACCGTCATCACTATTTTGAATAACATCTTCAACAGCAAGGCGTAAATCGTCAGGAATACTGGAATAAATCGCCAATTGTCCCGCATTAACTATGCCCATATCCATACCATTTTTTATTGCATGATATAAAAACACCGCATGAATCGCTTCACGTACAGCATTATTACCACGAAATGAGAACGAAACGTTAGAAACACCACCAGAGATCATCGCATAAGGTAAGTTTTGTTTGATATCAGCAACCGCTTCAATGAAATCAACCGCGTAGTTATTATGTTCTTCGATACCAGTAGCTACAGCAAAGATATTAGGATCGAAAATTATGTCCTCTGCTGGAAAACCAATTTCATCGACTAAAATACCATAAGCACGTTTACAGATTTCATATTTTCGTTTGCGCGTATCCGCTTGGCCTACTTCGTCAAATGCCATAACGATAACGGCTGCGCCATAACGACGTAACAATTCAGCTTGTTTACGAAAGTTTTCTTCACCTTCTTTTAAGCTGATTGAGTTAACAACACCTTTGCCTTGAATACATTTTAAGCCTTCTTCCAAAATATCCCATTTAGAAGAATCAATCATAATCGGCACTTTGGCGATATCAGGCTCACCGGCAATTAAATTCAAAAAGCGCACCATAGCCGCTTTTGAGTCGAGCATGCCTTCGTCCATGTTGATATCAATAATTTGCGCGCCGTTTGCAACTTGTTGCAAGGCAACAGCAATCGCTTGATCGTAATTTTCTTCGGTGATCAAACGCTTAAAAACTGCCGAACCGGTAACGTTAGTACGTTCACCGACATTAACAAATAACGAATCGCCCTCAATCGTTAATGCTTCAAGACCCGATAATCGACAGGCAATTTTACGAGGTTTAATTTCGCGAGGTTTTAAGCTGGCAACAGCATCAGCCATGCCTTTTATATGGGCAGGCGTAGTGCCACAACAACCACCAATAATATTTAAAAAACCTGAATTTGC
>JABSOX010000017.1 GCA_013215655.1 Colwellia sp. | reverse complement strand
TAAATCACCTGTACGGCCTACACCTGTTTGAATTTCATCAAAAATAAGTAACGCATTATTTTCATCACAAAGCTGGCGAACACCTTTAATGAAGTCTAATGTTGGAGAAACTATACCGCCTTCACCTTGTAATGGTTCGATCATCACAGCGCAGGTTTTATCTGAAATTAAGGCTTTTAAACTATCAAGGTTATTATATTCAGCATGATCAATATCGCCAGGTTTTGGACCAAAACCATCAGAATATGCAGCTTGACCACCAACAGTTACGGTGAAAAATGTACGACCATGGAAGCCTTGTTTAAATGCAATAATTTGTGTTTTATCACTACCGTGTACTTCCAGTGCCCAACGACGAGCAAGTTTAAGCGCAGCTTCGTTTGATTCTGCACCTGAATTGGCGAAATAAACTTTATCAGCAAAAGTATTATCAACTAATTTTTTAGCAAGGCGTAATGCAGGTTCATTGGTCATTACGTTCGATAAATGCCAAATTTTGTCACCTTGTTCTTTTAGTGCGCCAACTAAAGCGGGGTGACAATGACCTAAACAGTTAACAGCAATACCACCTGCAAAATCGATATATTCGCGATCTTGTTGATCCCATACACGAGAGCCTTGGCCTCGAACAGGGATAACGGCAGAAGGTGAGTAGTTTGGAACCATTACATCATCAAATAATTCACGATTTACAGGAAACTTGTTAGTCATTATTTACTCCGGTTGAAATTTATTTAAGCGAGCCTGATTAAGTTTATATTGTAGCCATTAAAAATCACGCTATAAAATTTTATTAAATAGATATTAGTACAAATTATTATACAAAGTACTAATAGTGCTATTTGTTAAAAACAGGCAGCTAGTATGCCAGAATATTCATGCTTTGTCTTGTTGCATATCCTTGCAGACCTTATAAAACAAGAGCTTGTCGAGTTTTATTCATTTTATCTGCATAACTATATTTTGCATGGTTTTATTAGAGAGTTGACCTAATATAGGAGGTGTAGAGTATGGTTGAGATGGAACATATGTGTTTTTCTTTTCATAAATAATCAAAAATAGTTTATTTAAATTGCAGTTTTATATGATCAATATCGCTCTTTTTTAATAAGGTGATATTTTTTTGGGTAAGTTTTACCGCAGAAAAAAGTGCTAGAGCTTCATCATTGTCTATTAGACCTTCTTTCGCCAAACTTCTAAAAGTGATGTATGTTTTAGCTTTGGTGATAATACGTGCAAGTGGACACATCTTTTTTATATCGGTGGTATGCGCTAAATCGAACATTATTTCAGTAATGGGTAAACGATCAAAGCGCATCAATTCAACCATTTCAGCTGAGATTAAACTGCTACGGGCAAGAAGTTGCTCATGTAATAGTTGAGGCGATGAATCAAAGTCGACCATCACATCATGAAGTCTTTTATCACGTGTATCGTATGCCTCACGTAATTCTTTTTTGTAGATTTCATTGTAGGTATTAACAAAACATCGTGTGACTGCGATCAAACCAAAATTACTTAACATGCCAGCAGCAAAGCCGGCAAAAGCGTCTAATCCTTCTTGTTCCGCTAAGACACTTGATGCCAAAGCAATAGATAAACCTTCATTCCATAACTTGCGCTTCATTACTGGGTAAGGGGAGGTGCTGGTTGGTAACCAATGTTTAAGTACAAAGGTAGGGACCACTAATTTTAAATTGTCTAAACCAATGTAGCTGATTGCTAAACTGGCATCTGTCACTTGCACATCCGCGCGTTTTCTATATTGGGGTTTATTAACCAAGTTAATGAGTTCATCTGCTAACCATGGTAAATCTTGAATTAATGGAATAATGCGCTTAATGGATGCTGCCTTTACAGACAATACTTCCATTATAGCTGCTGCAGCATCTTCTACTTTAAGAATGTTATTGTATAGGTTTTCTTTGTTATCAAACTCTTGATTAACTTTTTTTGTCACTCGGGCATAAAACTGCGCCATCATTTGTTCTTTAAAATGTGACTGACCGTATTCTTCAATGATTTTAGTTCGATTGGTTTCTTCTTCAACTTCTAATAATTCACGACGACGATTATGTTGCTCTCCGTCTTGTTGTGGTGCTATCTGATGTTTGCCGTTTTGTTGATCGGCAAAATCTTTACTGATAACTAACCTCAGTGCTCGGTGATAAATGGGTGATATGGTGGCGCTGTCTTCAAATATTTGCATTATGGTAAATTTTGTTTTTATTTTATTTAAATTATGGTTTAACTGTTTATCGGCATCTATAGGTTAAGTATGAATATAAGACACTTCTAAAGTGTAGATTATTTAGCATACAAGGTAATAAAATTATTTAGTAATGCTTGTCCTTGTTCTGTTAATACCGACTCTGGATGAAACTGTACACTGACTATCGGCAATGTTCGATGTTTAAGTGCCATTATTTCATCTTTATTGCCATTTTTATCATAAGACCATGCGGTAACTTCCAATTCTTTAGGTAGAGAATCTTTGTTAACCACTAGTGAGTGATAGCGGGTGACCGTGAGAGGATTGTTAAGAGCAGAAAATAAACCTGCATTATCATGATGTATTTTACTGGTTTTTCCATGCATTACCTGGGGGGATTTCTCGATTGTTGCACCATAGTGCTGAGCAATACATTGATGTCCTAAACAGACACCTAAAATAGGAATGATACCAGCAAAGCGCGCAATAATTGCTAATGATATTCCTGCCGCATTAGGATCGCAGGGGCCAGGGGATATAACAATATATTGTGGAGCCATTAAAGCTATTTCATCTAAGCTGATTTGATCATTTCGACAAACATTCACTTTCTCGCCCAGTGCACGAAAATAATGCACTAAGTTAAAAGTGAAAGAATCATAATTGTCGATCATCAATATCAAAAGAATAAACCTAGCTAAAAAAACGAGACTATTCTAATCGCTCGTTGGTAATTATTCATTAAATATTTATTTCTATGTTACACATCTATGTGATCGTAACATCCTATACATCGTCATTCATTCACCTGCAATTTTGATATTGCCTGCATGGACGCAGGTACTTAGATTTTATCTGGAACTGCATTTTATTAGAGAAGGTTGACCGTTCATCCTATACATAAAAAGAGGAATACATGTATCCAAGAGTTATTTGCTTTAATATTTGTCGAAGTACAGGTTTATATGTTCCCGATTGTTTTTGTAGGTCGACACGAACGTAGTGAGGCTCGACAATAGGGTTTTATTGGATTCTTGTCGAGGTAAACCTCGACCTACACAAGAACCGTACATCCTGTACATAAAAGAGCTGAAGTATATACTTCAGCCTTCAATCGATAAATGTATTAGAGCAAGTAGTATTAGAACTTAGTGGCTACTTGTAACCACAATTTATTAGTATCAGTACCTAGTTCATCTGCGTTATAGCTAGAAAGTTTCACTAAAAAATTATAGCTATTTACTTTGTAAGCGGCGACTAAATCAATCTCAGTGCCATAATCAATACTACCTTCATCTGAAGATAAGTCATGAAAAGTTGCGGCAAGTTTAATACCATTTACTTTAGTTTTTGCGGTGATGTAAATATCTTCAACACCATTACTTGGAGTACCTAAAAATTTATCAGCAAAACCTTGGAATTTATGCAATGTAGCAAGTGGAGTTCCAAAAGCAACATTGCCGTCATCACTACCTAATACTTCTAAACCTCCTAATAAAGTTACCTTGCCTTATTTAGTGCCAATTTCAGCATTATAATAATTAGCCGTGAAATCATTAGGGTTATCTCCTGCATCACTTTGTGAGGCAGCACTTAAATTTACATTTACTGTGCCAAACTTACCCTTGTATAAAACTCCGTAAGTATTGGTTGATGCGCCTGCGGCAGTATCAAAATCAAGTAAATAGGCAAATCCAGATAGTTGGTGTTTTTTATTTATTTTAAATGCAGTATTTATAAGGTGTAAATCACCTGATAAATCAGCTTTAGCACCATCAGGACCAAAAATACGGTTTACATTATGAATATAGCTGTAATCTACAGAGAATTTGTTTGTCGCTTTAAACTCTACACGGTAACCGTCGTAAGTTTGCTCGTTTTGACGCCAGCCAACGCCACCAACAAAACGTTGATTATTATGTAGAATACGTTGACGTCCCGCCGTTGCTGTTAATTTGCCATTTTTATATTGTAAATAGGCTTGGTTAACATCTGTGCCTGCAGGGTCAGCAATAACCGGGTAATTGGTTTTGCCATTACCGGTGCTGTTATAGTCATCAATAATTTGTGTAACATCATCCACTTCTAAACCAAGTGACAAACCACTATAAGCACCTGTTTTTAATGTTAACCGACTTTTAAGGGTAAGCGCATTTGCATTGTTATCAATATCGTCTTGGTCAACTACTTCATAGCGTGCACGTAAGCTGATATTAACTTTACTATCGCCTAAGGCTTTTGTTATTCCTGAAGCAATGGTTGATGAATCCGCAAATACAAAGGGTGTTGAAATGACAGAAGCTGCGAGTAAAGAGAGAGAGAATTTAGTTGCGTTAACTTTCATAGTTATATCCTAGTATTTTCATGTGATAAAAGTGCTATGTACTTCTGTTGTTTGAGTACTCATCAGCGAATGAAACTATTTTGGCATTGACTATATAAAGAATAGTTGATTTGTATCAAATTGTTATTTTAAGCGGGATATAGGAGTGTTTTTTGTTGATTCAAATCAAGCTTTACGTATAGGTAGAGCTTGATTTGACTTTGGTTTAGAAGGAAAATATTAGGGTCTGTTGATCTTTGGAGTTTGTTTTTGCAGCGGTTTGTTTGATTTTTATACAAGGCGGAGCATGTGTAATGTAGTTATTCTACTTTAACATGCTCTAACGCTGTAGAAAGGTCAAACAAACCACTGCCCGTAGGGTTCACTTAAGCGCATCCTGCTCTTTGTTACTCGTCATTGACTTAGAATAACTAAGTTATATTTCTCGCGCCGCGATCAGGAGGCGCTTAAGTGAACAAAATTCGAACTCGAAAGATCAATAGACCCTACACTTTAAATTGATTAATCACTTTAGTCAGTGTTTGAGAGTTATTTTGTAAGTCATTTAAGCTGCTTTGCATTTCAGATGCGCCAATAACCGTATCGTCAGTAAGCGACCTAACATTTTCGATATTTTTAGATACTTCTTCCGCGACCATCGCTTGCTCATTAACCGCTTCGGCGATTTCTTCTGTTTGGCTTTGAATGTCGGTGATAACAGTGGTTATATCAGAAAGTACTGCCTGTACTTGTTGAGTTAATTCAACGCTATCTTGAGCGTCTTTACGGCTACTTTCCATAACACTCACCGCATTTGCTGCGTTGCTTTGCAATTTATCAATAATCGCTTCAATGCTTTTTGTTGACTCTTGAGTACGAGAGGCTAAAGTTCGCACTTCATCGGCAACCACAGCAAAACCTCGGCCTTGTTCTCCTGCTCGGGCAGCTTCAATTGCGGCATTAAGTGCCAATAAATTTGTTTGATCAGCAATGCCTCTGATCACACCAAGCACTTCACCAATACTTTGTGTGCCTTCACGTAGCTCACCAACAACGTTTGCCGCAGATGTTACATTGTCAGAAAGCTGATGAATACCGTCAGTGGCCTTATTAACAACAGCAGCCCCCTCTGCTACTTTATTTTCAGCTGTAGTAGCAAGTTCTTTTGAACGATTAGCAGTACTAGAGATAACACCACTGGTTTGTGCTAATTCGTTGGCTGAAGTTGCAACCATATCAATTTCATTTTTTTGTTTTTCAATGATCGTGCTTGTTTGTTGGCTAATACCAGCTGCGGTTGTGGAGGAGTGACCAACCTCTTTAGTGATTGCGACAGTTTCTTGTACTAAGTTTTGAATTTTATCAACAAAAACATTAAATTCATCAACAAGCATACCTATTTCATCGTGTTTAATCGGTTCAATACGCTGGGTTAAGTCACCGTCGCCATCGGCAATATCGTGCATCGCCATTTGTAAACGTTTAATACGCTTAATTAATGGTAAAATCATTAACCAAACTACCACAGCAATAAGGGCAATGATTATCAGTACTATAAAGCTCGATGACCAAATGGCTTGGGTAACGGGATCTGAGATAAGTCTTTCTGGCACCATAAAGCCCAGTTTCCAGTTCATTTTAGGATAATCACTACTGACCTCATTAAAGACAACAAGGTATTCTTGATCGTTCCAGCGGACGCTGCTCATCCCTGTTGAGTTATTTGAAAGTTGATGCTGTAATTTACCAAAACCGGTCGCATGAGCAAACTTACTATCGATTTCTCTCATTAAATCGCCCGGCGAGAACTTATCATTAAAGCCTGGGAAAAAAACCAACTTACCGGTATCTGTCATTAAGAAAGCTTCGCCTTCTCCTTTGTATTTAATTTTAGCGAGTAAATCTTTACCAATAGTGGTGATCAAAATATCTAAACCACCAATACCGAGGAAGCGACCGTTAGGTAAGTAATAAGGTCCCTTAACTGTTGCTGAAATAGAGCCATCATTGGCATCAATGGCAGGGTCTGTCACATACATACGACCAATATCTATGCCTTCTTGCCACCAAGGTCTTTTATTGGTGAAGTACTCAGCATCATTGTAGCGGCCATTTAAGTCAAAATATTCATGGGTATTTTCACTACCAAAAAAAACACTTTTAATGGCAGAGTCTTTTTCAGAGAAAAAATGAAAATACTTAGTCACATCTTGATAGTTTTTATTATCGTCAATATTTGATAAACGTTCATCATAATTAGTAAACCAATCAATGACTTGTGGACTGGCAAAGATGCTGTGATTAAGTTGTCCTTTAGCTTCAAAGAAACCACGTACTTCGGTCGCTTGTAATTTTACAATATCTTCAATAGAAGCAACAAGTTGCGTTCTCGTTTTATCACTAATATCTGAAAGAATAAAATAAGAGGTAATGATAAGTAGAAGGGCTACGGAAGCCGATATACCAACAACGAGCTGGCGCATGATCGAACGACTAAAAAGATCCATGGTTTATATCCAAAAAGGTGTGCTATTTATTATTATGGCAAAAACTCTATCATGTGAATCAAAAAATGGCTAATGCCTATTTCTTGCATGTCTGTACTTTTAAAATGGACATTAATTGAAACGTTGATAGAAGGCGCTTAGCTGTTGTTGTGCATGGTGTAATGTTGTTGGTTGTAACTTTATTTTTTCGCCCGGCCTTAGCTGGCTCAATCGAAACAAATCTGTTTGCATTACACAACCTAAAACAGGATAACCACCAATTGTTTGTCGCTCTTTCATCAATATGATCGGTTCGCCATTTTTGGGTAGTTGAATGGTGCCGTATGTGACCGGCTTAGATAATTGATTGTTCTGCGGCAACTGAACCAAAGCTGATTGTGGTAATTGGGATAAGCGATAACCCATACGATTACTTTTTGCTGAAATAACATAATCTTGCTCTAGTATCTTGTGTTGTTGTTCGGTATTCAAATATTGCCACAAGTTTTGCGGAACAAAACGTAGTGTTAATGTGTCATGCTGGTAAAAATTATCAGGAGATTGCAGGCGAACATTTGCAACATTAGTTATCGTTTCAGGCTGTTCATTGAAAGGGATTTTACTCCCAAGCGCAACTTTTTCTTCATTAAAGCCCAAGCTTTGTTCATTTAAGGTTTGACTACGACTATCAAGCCATAATTTACTTTGGATACCATCAGCAATGGCAATATAAGAAATTAAGCCAGTTTTAGGTGTAGACAAGGTTAATATGTCGTCAGCCCTTAATTGATGAATTTGCCAATGTTTGATTTTTTTTCCATTGATCTCAGCTGCGCAGTTAGCGCCAGTAATCGCGATGGTGCAATGATGTTGTGCTTGTAGCGATATTTGCCCAAAGGTGATTTCTAAGGCGGCACAATTAAGTGCATTACTTAACATTTGGTTAGCAGACAAAAAAGCGTATTCGTCAGCTGCGCCACTGGCGCTAAAACCAAGGTGCTGGTTATGTAAACGGCCTAAGTCTTGAATACTACATTGACCATTGAGTTTTAATACTTCTAAATAATTCATGGTGTTTTTTCTTCAGCGCTTTTTTTAGCATTTTCTTTATTACTCTCATTATGTATGAAGCCGCCCAAATCAAGAAATTGCTCTTGAGAAATAGCGGTAAAACGTACTTGCTGGCCGACGGTAATTACTGCGGAAAATGAAGCCTCATTGTCATTGGTTTTAGTATCAAACATTGTCATAGGAGTCTGGCCAATAACATGCCAACCAGCAGGGCTTGATATCGGATAAACGGCAGTTTGTTGCTCGGCAATGGCAACAGCTCCTTGTGGTACTGACAATCGAGGAGAGCTACGTCGTGGTAGTTGCAAGCAATTAGGAAGTGAAGCTAAATAGCAAAACCCCGGAGTAAATCCTAAAGCATAAGCGTGATAAACTGTTTGACTATGAAGCTCAATGACCTGTTCAATACTCAACGATGTTTGTGCTGCGACAAACTTAAGATCCCAGCCACTATCAAGTCCGTAATAAACGGGAATATCTATAATTTCAGTAGCAGTTATCGATGAAATCAGTGGTGGGCAATTAATAAGCTCAGTCAATTCCTTATCTAATTGTGTGGTGGTGATTTTTTCAAATTGATAATAAATAATTAAACTTGCATAACTGGCAACTGTATCGATGATAACGTCAGTTAATTTTGTATGCACTTGCTGTTGAAAATGGACTATTTGTTGGTGCTGATGTGGGCATATTATTTCAGGCCATTCTACGAGTACTGCATTTTCACTTATATAAGATAGCGAGATTCTTTCTGTTTTTAGCATATTAGCAGTTTGTTTTCAGTGCATGCTGTTTAAGCATAATATTTAGCCCTTTTACTAACTCGATTGCTGCGGGGTTATCACCATGAACACATAAACTATCAACATGAATATTAAGCAGTTTGCCATTCATGCTAATAAGTTCACCGTGTTGTAGTAAGTGTTTGCATTGGTCGATAACTTGTTCTTCATTATGGATAACGGCATTGATATTTTCTCGAGAAACTAACAAGCCATTGTCATTATATTTCCTATCAGCAAAGGCTTCAAACCATAAGGTAAGTCCAAATTTTTCTGCCGTTTTTTTAAAGAAAGATGTTTCGGGTAATGCTTGAACCATTAAAGGCAGAGTCTTATCTAGTTGTGACAAGGCATCACATAAAGTAATAAATATTTCTTGGTTGACCATCATGTCATTATATAAAGCGCCATGAGGTTTAACATAACTTATTTTAGTATTTTGGCTGACGCAAATCGCTTGTAATGCACCTATTTGATAATGAAATATTGCGGTTAGCTCTTTAGTTGAATATGACATAGAGCGTCGACCAAAGCCGATAAGATCAGGGTAGCCGGGGTGCGCACCAATAGTAACATCGTGCTTAACAGCCAATTGTACTGTTTTTTGCATGGTCAATGGATCAGATGCATGAAAACCACAAGCAATATTGGCAAGGTCAATTAATGGCATTATTTGCTGATCATTACCTTTATGCCAAGGACCAAAACTTTCACCTAAATCACAGTTTAACTTCATTGTAATTCCTATCTGTTCATTGTACTTATGGAGATGGTTAACCCGCCGTAATAATAATATCTGTTTTTGGAATGCAGCTACAAGCTAAAATATAGCCTTGTTCTTTTTCTGAATCGGTTAAACCGTCGTCAGCAAGTTGCTCTACATCACCTTTTTCAAGTTTTACCTTACAGCATCCACACATGCCACCACGACATGAATAAGGTAATATTAGTCCACTTTCTTCAGCTTGCTCTAATATAGTTGCTTGGTTATTTCCTTGATGATGTTTATCCCAGGAATCAAATAAGATATTGATTTTTTTTGAAGTATCAATACTTTCCTCAGAAGTTTCAAGCTCATGTAAACGAAGTCCAAAACTTTCTTCATGATACTGATCTTCACTGACACCACATTCAAGTAGCAGTGCTTTGGCCAACTCTCTAAAAGCTTTAGGGCCACATACATAAACTTGACGTTGCGATAAACTCACAATGTTAGTTAGCATTTGTTTATTTAAACGCCCTTGGTATTGCTGCCATTCAGGTTTGGCTGTGCGTGTTAACGTATACTGGACACTGCAATTGCCGTGTTGTTTGGCGAGACCGTCAATTTCTTGCTTGGCAATTAAATCCTTTTCACTATGTGCACTGTGAAAAAACACTACATCATTGGTAATAACTTGATCGGTCATTTTTTTTAACATCGACAACATTGGCGTAATACCGCTGCCCGCAGATAACAATAATACCTTGGAATTATCTCTACCTTCTAAGTGGAAAGTACCGCTAGGTTGTTTGCATAATAGTGTATCGCCGACAGCAAACTCATCATGAAGAAAACCGGATACCGTACCTTGAATATAGCCATCTATCAGTTCTTTTACCGTAATCGCGATGTTATGTGGTCTTGTTGGGCTAGAAGATATTGTATAACAACGATGAATGAGTTCATCATCAATGGTTAATGAAATAGGTAAATGTTGTCCGGCCATGTAAGAGATACTTTCATCTTGGGTATTTTGCAGAATAAAAGTTTTAACATCATGAGTCTCGTCAATGATTTTTTTACAAACGAGTATTAACTCTTTTGCCTTTGATACATTTCTTAAAGGTAATATTTTGTTTGTTAAAGCGGGTGTGAAAGTATTTTCTTTTGCACCAATAAAAATAGGAGGTTGTTTCTTTTTAATTATTTCAACATTATCACCTAGTTTGATTTGTCCTTGATTTAAAGGAATAAGGTTTTGACCAAACATGACGTCGCCACTGGTAACTTGGCGATAAGATTTTAGTGTCTTAAGTGGCTCTTGCTGGGGATGTCTTTCTCCTGTTAATGGATCTACTGTGGTAAATATACAACGTGAACAAGGTTTACTTAATTCAAACTCTACTTCACCAATGCGGATATGCTGCCACGTATCTTCTGCAAAAGCTAAGCAGTTATCAACAACGATATTGGGTCTAAATCTCGACATTTCGAGAAAGTCATTTGTAGAGCTGCGTTGATTTAAATCGGTTAGTGAAGCCTGTGAGATCAGCAACAAGGGATAACCGTCAGCAAAAGATACGCTGTTATTACTATCTTTAACTAAACGCTGAGATTTTTCACCAAAATATAATAGCTGGCAAGGTTTGTCTAAATATTGGCTAAACCAATTATTGTGTTCATTTGTGCATTGCTGGCCTTCAATTGTATCTTTCCATACTGTTACTGCTTGGTATTGTGATGAAAAAGTACTGTAATTTATTACCAGTAACGGCATGTTGGGCGCAGTTAAAACTAACCCCGTGGCCGTTAAATTGGCTTGAATTAAACAAAGCTTAGGTTCTGTTCGTGCGGTAAAAAATTGACCATTATTATCACTAACCACAAAACGGCGATCAAAACTTAATCCTAACTCATCAACCCAACTGGTGGATAAATGAATGCCTGCGCTAGATTTAATCGGATATACAGAAATATTGGTGACGGTACTAATGGTCATTTTTTTCCTAAAAATAAGTAACTTGCTAAAAGATTCTGGGCAATAAGTTGTAATTTTGCAATATGTATTTTATCAATTCTAGGGTATATTGCTCGCAGGCACTATATAACGGGTATAGGTCAATAGATTGAACAAAAGTTAAGGTTTTTATGCATATTCATATTTTAGGTATTTGTGGCACATTTATGGGTGGTATTGCGGCCATTGCCAAACAATTGGGTCATCGTGTTTCAGGTTGTGATGCAAATGTTTATCCGCCGATGAGTACTCAGCTTGAAGACCTTGGTATTGAATTAAAACAAGGTTACCTAACTGAACATTTAGTGGATGAACCCGACTTAGTCATTGTCGGTAATGCGATGTCTCGTGGTAATCAGATGGTGGAATATATATTAGACCGCAACATTTCTTATATTTCAGGGCCGCAATGGCTGCTGGAAAATGTGCTTAAAGACCGCTGGGTACTAGCTGTTTCAGGTACTCATGGTAAAACGACGACCAGCTCAATGCTTACGTGGATTTTAGAATACGCTCATATGAAGCCGGGTTTTCTTATTGGAGGTGTGCCGCAAAATTTTGATTGTTCTGCACGTTTGGGCGATGCACCATTTTTTGTTATTGAAGCGGATGAATACGACACCGCTTTTTTCGATAAACGTTCTAAGTTTGTTCATTACCGACCACACACGTTAGTGATTAATAATATGGAATTTGATCACGGAGATATATTTGATGATTTATCTGATATTCAACGACAATTTCATCATTTAATTCGTATGGTGCCCAGTAATGGTTTGATCCTTTCGCCAAAAAGTGAACAAGCAATTACCGATACCTTAGAGCAAGGTTGTTGGACTCCTACTGAGTTTAGTGTTGATGATAATGATAAAAGTGTTGGTTGGCATGCTGAGAAACTACAAGCCGATGGCAGTGAATTTATTGTGCGCTTTAAAGGCGCAGTACAAGGCACGGTTAAGTGGGATTTAATTGGCGACTTTAATATCGATAATGGCTTGATGGCTATTGCTGCTGCTCGCCATGCAGGTGTACCAAGCCATGTCGCTACAGAGGCGTTGGCTGAATTTATTAATACCAAACGTCGGTTAGAGTTACGTGGTGAAGTTAATGGTGTGCGTGTCTTTGATGATTTTGCTCATCACCCCACGGCAATTGCTAAAACATTAGCGGGTGTAAGAGCACATGTTGGCGAAAGTACTGAAAGCAAAAATCGCATTATTGCCGTACTTGAACCGAGATCAAATACCATGAAATCTGGGGTGCACAAAGATACCCTAGCTAATTCACTAAGTGATGCCGATAAGGTTTTTATTTTTCAAGGTGGAAAAGTGCAATGGTCAGTTGATGATTTAATTGCCGATTGTCATCAGCCTTGTATTGTTGGCAATGACCTAAATGTTTTTATCGATAATATTATTGCTACAGCTCACGCTGGCGATACGATTGTGGTGATGAGTAATGGTGCTTTTGGCGACATTCATAAAAAGCTGCTCAACAAGTTGTAAATTAAATGTAAATGTAATGTTACAAAATATTTAATATTCCTATCATTTTTTATTCGTTTTCCTGATGAATAAATAGTCATTTTATGAATTTATACTGTATACATATTTGTTGTAGTGTAAATTTTTTCCTTTGAAAGCAGCTAAATAATAAATTTATTATTTAATTTTTTAGCTGATTTTGAAGAATTAATTACTCATTTCCTGAGTGAAATAGTATTGAAAAAATACCTACATCACTGACTTGATCATAAATCTAATAATGAGTAAAAGGGATAATTAAAATGAAAAAAAATCTAACTCGTTTGTCTTTTAATAATTTTATAAAAAACACCAATCGACTTTGTTTTTCAACATGTTTACTGGCGAGTACTGCTGTTGCCGCCGCTGAAAATCATAGTCATCCAGATACTACTGCATTAAAGCTTGGTACCCCGGCAAGTTTTCTGCAAAGCATGGGACTAAATTCAGCCACAAAGGCACAATTTAAGTTACATAGTGAAAATAGTTATACACAATCAGCAGTGACTAACGAAAAAATGAGCCTCAGCGACAATCTAGGTAATCAGCTTAATGTTATTGCTGACAACTTATCGGTAGAAGCTGATGGCACATTATCTATGAATGGTCATGCTGTTGGCTTTCCCAATTCTGAATTTATTTTACAAGGAAATGACGAGAGTCTTTATGGTTGGGTTATTTTAAAAGATCAAAATATTGCCTACGAATATACAACGGTAAATGGTCAATTAGTGGTTAATCAAATTGATGTCACGGATGTACTCCCTATTTGTGATTTTGAAGAGCACAATCACCTTGGTCAAAGGGTAGATGTACAATATTCTCAACAAGTAGACCCTTACCCAGGAAGCCATGTTGGAGAACTTGAGAGTAAACCTGGATCTAGTTATGTCATTTTCTTAGATACTCGCAACATTATGAGTAACGGCGAACCACATGATGTATCTAAAGAATTTGTATGGACAACTTGGCAAATTGTAGCGGCAAGTTTTTCAATGTTTGATGTTAACGTGACCACCAACCAAACTGTTTATAATAACGCTTCACCTAGCCGACGTGGCGGTGGTACGCTTTATCGTGAGGATGGTCGTTCATCTTGTGCATTTGCCTTTGGTACGGCTACTTTTTGTACCTTATATAAAGAAAATGATGCTTATGGTCAAGGACGCACCGCGGCACATGAATTTGGTCATTTATTTCATTTAAATCATGATGGTGGTTCTCCGGGCGGCGAATATCATCAGGGTATTGCTGACTTTCAATGGATGCCAATCATGGGTAACTATTGGTTTGCAAATTCATGGGGGCAGGCGTTGTATCAATGGAGTAAAGGTGAGTATTCTGGTGCATCAAATCGAGAAGATGACTTTGCTATTATGCAAGGCTACATTCCTTTTAGAGCCGATGATATTCCTAGTTCAAAAGCCTTAGTGGTTGATGCAAATGGTAATGTAAGTGCTGACAATAATAGTGGTCAAATTGCCCGCAATACCGACAGCGATAGCTTTACATTCACTATTGGCAGAACTGGCGGTAATGTAAATTTCACTATCGACAGAAGTGAGCACATTGGCGGCGCGATGCTTGACGTTCAAGCTTATATAAAAGATAGCGCGGGTGGGACGATTGCTCAGTCGAACAAAGCGGTAAACCGTTCAGCTTCGTTTGATCGAGATTTAACCGCAGGCAATTATACTTTAGAGATCTCTGGTGGTGCTGAAGGTACTCCTAGTCACGGTTTTTCTAAATATTCATCAATGGGATATTTCACTATTGCAGGTAGTATTTCTGGTGCTGATACTGATGACAATGTAGCGCCTATCGCCAGCTTTAGTGCTTCGTGTGATGGTGTAAATTGCCAGTTTGATGGTAGCGACTCTTATGATCCCGACGGTAGTATCGCTTCTTATCAGTGGAACTTCGGTGAAGGTGCTCTTCAAAGCGGTGATAAGGTTAGTCATAGCTATTCAGTAAATGGTAATTATGTTGTCACACTCACTGTTGTTGATGATAAAGGTAAAAGTAATAGCACATCACAGACCATCACTATTGATGTACCTGTAGAGGACATTGTTTTAGCAAATAATGTTGCTGTTACGGGCTTAAGTGGTGAAGCAGCGCAGCAAATATTCTTTAAATTTGCAGTGCCAGCTCAAGCTAAAAATCTTTCATTTACTACCTCCGGTGGTACTGGCGATTCTGATCTCGTGGTTAGTTATGGCAGTCATCCATCTAAAACAACCAATGATTGCAAGTCAGAAAATAGTAATAATGATGAACAATGTCAGTTTGCAGCACCACAAACAGGTGACTATTACGCGTTACTTTATGGCTACAGCAGTTTTAATAATGTTTCGATGACAGCGAGTTATAAAATTGATAATGGTGGTGTAGACCCTGTTGCTAATTTTTCATACTCAGTAAATGAATTAACGGTTACCTATAACGATTCGAGTACTGATAACGATGGTTCAATAAGTAATTGGCAGTGGAATTTTGGTGACGGTAATACCTCTCAAGAACAACATCCAGGGCATAGTTATACTGTTTCTGGAAGTTATTCTGTAAGTTTAACGGTGACCGATAACGATGGTAGAAGTCATAGCCAATCGCAAAATGTAACAGTATCTGATGGAAATAATGATGGCTGTGACGGCCTGACTGCTTGGAGTGCGAGTAGTACTTACTTAAATGGTGATGATGTGAGCTACAACGGTCATAAGTACCAAGCAAACTGGTGGACACAAGGACAAGTACCAAGTGATCATTCAGGGCAATGGCAAGTATGGAGTGATTTAGGAAGCTGTAACTAAAAGACTTAACTGAAGAACTAACCTTTATTTCAGTTAAGTAGTAAATAAGTGAATAAACTGGTTATAATTAGGACTAAGTCGAAGAGCCCATTTCTTCATAAAAAATGGGCTCTTTTTGTTTAAGTTTTGGAATACTATCAATAATGAGCAACTTTAAAGGTAAAATAACCCTCGCAATAACTGGCGCATCAGGTTCTGCTTATGCGATGAGATTATTGGAATGTTTAGTTGCGGCTAATTATCAAATTTATGTTTTGTGCTCTAGTGCTGCCCGTGTGGTCTTTGATACTGAAATTGATTTGAAATTACCGTCTTCTCCTGATGCCGCGAGTTCGTTTTTTAGTGAAAAATTTAATGCAAAACCTGAGCAAATTACCGTATTTGGTAAAGAGCAATGGTTCTCTCCGGTAGCTTCCGGCTCTTCGGCACCTAAACAAATGATTATTTGCCCATGTTCTACAGGTACACTTGCTGCGATTAGCCAAGGTATGAGTGACAATTTGATTGAACGCGCAGCAGACGTGGTTATTAAAGAGCGTGGGCAGTTAATCTTAGTACCCAGAGAAACACCTTTTTCAACCATTCATTTACAAAATATGCTCAGTCTTTCACAAATGGGCGTAACCATTATGCCCGCTGCGCCGGGGTTTTATCATAAGCCGCAATCGATTGATGATTTGATTGATTTTATGGTAGGCAGAATGCTTGACCATTTAGATATTGAACAAAAAATCATGCCGCGCTGGGGTTATATACCCGCTCCACTTGAAGATGCAGGTTTCAGCAAGTCGAGAAAGGATTAGGTACAAGGCATTGATTACAGAGAATAGTTATTCTCTTGTCAAAATCAATAACGCAGGAGATGACCCTTTATCGCCTTGCCCGGAGGGAGCTAAGCTAGAAAACCAGTCCGGCATTGCGATACTCGTTAAGGGAATAACCATTTACTTCGTATCGCGCCTTGATCTGATTTCCTAGCTTAACTCTGAAACTGCATCTGCAAGTGGAACGGGTATAATACTTAACTTTGCTTTGAATCAGCCTTAAATTTTGTTTTTTAAGTCGTTTTAGTTCAATATGACTTCCAAAATAACAACAAAACTCTAGGTGATTATTTATGCCCTCACTATCCACCGTTATAAAATCATGTGCACTGTTATTACTTACTGCTAGTAATATCGCCATGGCTGCAAGTGAAAAGTCTTCTAAAGAAGAAAAACCCAAATGGTCAGTAAATGCTCCGCAAGGAGAGTTCACTACCGCCAATATTGATGTTCGCCAAGGTACTTGGATGAACATTGATTTAAGCCCTGATGGTAAAACTGTCGTCTTTGATTTATTAGGTGATATTTATACTTTGCCTATTTCAGGTGGTGAAGCAAAACCCTTAATGACTGATATTGCTTGGCAAATGCAACCACGCTTTAGTCCTGATGGAAAATATATTGCTTTTACTTCTGATGAAGATGGCGGTGATAACCTTTGGATAATGAATGCTGATGGTAGCAACGCTAAAGCGATAAGTTCAGAGTCATTTCGATTACTAAACAGCCCTGCATGGTCACCCGATGGCAACTATATTGTTGGTCGTAAACATTTTACCAGTGGTCGTTCTTTAGGGGCGGGTGAAGTATGGATGTACCATAAAACGGGTGGTAAAGGTGTTAAGTTAACTAAACGCCCGAATGATCAAAAAGACTTGGGAGAACCTGCTTACTCAACCGATGGTAAATACGTTTATTTTTCACAAGACGCTACGCCGGGTAAAACCTTTCATTACAGTAAAGACTCAGTCAAAGGCATCTATAAAATAAAACGTCTTGAACTGGCGACGGGTGAAATAACCATACTTATTGAAGGTGAGGGCGGTGCCATAAGACCAACACCATCACATGATGGTAAACATTTAGCTTATATTGCACGTGATGACTTTCAAACCAGTTTATATATTTATGATCTAAAAAGTGGCGAAAAAACGAAAGTATATGGTGCGCTTGACCGAGATATGCAAGAGACATGGGCGGTTCATGGCGTTTATCCAACAATGGCATGGACACCTAATAATGACGGTTTAATTTTTTGGGCTAACGGCAAAATTAATCAACTAGATATTGAATCAAAAAAAGTAAAAAACATTTCATTCCATGTTAATACCCAAAAGAAAATTCAAAAAACGGTTCGCTTTCAACAAAACATCGACCAGGACGAATTTGATGTGAAAATGTTGCGCGACGTTAAAGTCTCGCCAGACGGTAAACGTGTCGTTTTTGAATCTATGGGTTATATCTATACTCGCCAATTACCTACGGGTAAGGCTAAGCGTTTAACCAAACAAAAAGATCATTATGAGTTAAATCCAAGCTATTCACGCGACGGTAAAAAAATCGTTTATGTTACTTGGAATGATGACAGTTTAGGGAAAGTTCGCGTTGTATCTTCACGTGGTGGTAAGGGAAAAAGTATTACCAAAGAGTCAGGGAAATACGTAGAGCCGAGCTTTTCACCTAATGGCAAAAATATCGTTTATCGTAAAATTGAGGGTGGATATATTACCGACCCTAAATGGGGGTTAAATCCCGGTATTTACCTGATCGCTGCTAAAGGTGGTGAAACCAAACTTATTACTAAAGACGGCTTAACGCCGCATTTTGGTAAAGATAATGACAAAGTTTATGTATTACGTGACGGTGAAAAACCAAGTTTAGTACGTATCGATTTAGATGGTCATAATGAAAAAACACTTTATCAAGGTGAGTTTGCCACTGAATATAAAGTTTCCCCTAATGGCAAGTTTTTAGCCTTTACCGAGCGCTTTAAAGTTTTTGTGACACCTTTTGTAGAACGTGGTGAAGTGATTGATACTGGACCTAAAGCTGAAAATCTACCGGTAGAGAAATTATCTATACGTGCCGGAGAAAACATTAACTGGAATGGTCAATCAAATGAGCTTTATTGGAGCTTGGGTGCAAATTTATACCAAGCACCACTAGGTGAGTTATTTAATATTACCAATAATGAAAAAGATAAAACTGAAGATGATGCTAAAGATCAAGACAATGCGGCACCTCAAGTAACCTACTTAGGATTCAAAAAGAAAGCGGATAAACCCTCAGGAGTGATTGCTTTTGTTGGCGGTAAAGTAGTCACCATGGAAGGTGAACAAGTTATTGATAATGGCGTTGTAATTGTTGAAGGTAATAAAATTGTTGCCCTTGGTACAAAAGCTAACGTGATTATTCCTAAAAATGCGGCGGTAATTGATATAACGGGTAAAACGTTAATGCCGGGTTTAATTGATGCTCATGCTCATGGCGCGCAAGGTACAAATGAAATTATTCCACAACAAAACTGGAAAAATTACGCTGGTTTAACGTTTGGTGTTACGACCATTCATGACCCCTCAAATGATACATCAACATTTTTTGCTGCCAGTGAAATGCAAAAGTCAGGACAAATTGTGGCAGCAAGGTTGTTCTCAACAGGCACGATAATTTATGGTGCTACGGCAGCTGGTTATACCTCACATGTTGATAGTTTAGAGGATGCCAAATTTCATTTAGAACGTCAAAAATCAGCAGGGGCGTTTAGTGTAAAAAGTTATAACCAACCACGTCGTGATCAACGCCAACAAATTATTCAAGCAGCTCGTGAACTTGAAATGATGGTTGTCCCTGAAGGTGGTTCGTTATTACAACATAATTTAACCATGATTATTGATGGTCATACAACGTTAGAGCATTCAATTCCAGCAGCAAAAATATATGACGATGTTAAGCAGTTATGGTCACAAACAAAAATGGCTTATACACCAACACTCGTGGTTGCTTATGGCGGTATTTGGGGAGAAAACTATTGGTATGATGTTGAGGATGTATGGCGTCATCCACGTTTAAGTCAATACGTGCCGAGTAGTGTTTTAAACCCTAGATCAATGCGTAGAATTAAAGCGCCAAAACATCACTATAACCATATTAGCATTGCCAAAGTTGCTAAAGAAATGCAAGATTTAGGCATTAGTGTTAATGCTGGCGCCCACGGCCAACGTGAAGGTTTAGGTATGCACTGGGAAATGTGGATGATGGCGCAAGGTGGCATGACACCTTTACAAGCTATAAAAGCGGCAACTATTTCGCCAGCAAAAACACTGGGGCTTGATACCCAATTGGGTTCAATAAAAGTGGGTAAACTTGCTGATATGATTGTGATTGACGGTGATGTTACACAAGATATTCGTTTATCCGATAAAGTTGCTTACACCATGATAAATGGTCGTTTATATAACGCTGAAACGATGAACGAAGTCGGTAATTACGATAATAAACGTGAAAAGTTCTATTTCGAAAAGTAATCCATTAAAATATCTTTTTAGGTAGTCATATATAAAGCTCAAATAGTGCAAACTGTTTGAGTTTTTTTACACGTTATGAGACAAAAACGTAAATATTTTGATTGTTAAAAGAAATTAATGTTACTAGCGTGCTCAAATTAATAAATAAACTAAAAAACGAGTTAATATGCAGACTCGTTAGTTGTATTGGAGTTTTCCTAAATGAACAGTATTGATCTATTTGTAAAAAACTGGGGTAGTAAACACGCCATGGTACCAATAGATAAAAATGATATCGCAGAGCTTGAATTAAAGTTAAATATTTTTTTACCCGACTCATATAAATATTTAATATCTTCCTATGGTTTGGTTCACACTCCCAATGTGTTAACTAAAATCTGTGATTTAGGTGTGGATATTTCTGAAGTACAAGACTTCTTAAGTCTAGAAGATGTATTTTCACTATCAAAGCTATATGAAATGACGGGTATGCCAAAAGGGCATATTTTATTTGCATCTGATTGTAAGGGAAACATGTTTTGTTTCAAACTTACTGATTGTGCAAGTAAACAAACCGATATACCCGTATGTTTTTTTGACCATGAATTTTGTACTGTTACAAAAGTATCTGATTCTTTCATTGAATGGTTGGAAGAGTTCAATGAACTTTAATAATGTTATAAGAATTTTAAGCGGGACGACTAAGCGTTTGCTTGGTTTCGTCCAGATTTTTTTTGGAAATGTATTAAGCCATTGTGGTAGTTTTGTTGATATTAGGCGGTCTTCAGCGTATGCGTAAAACGGATAAAAAAATAGATAATCAACTTAGGCTGGTATTAACTGATGTTTGTGAAACGGCATTAAAGGAGATAAACGGGTTTCAATGGCTAACTCATCTAGTTAGTTATTCAAATTTCCCAAAAAGTCTAAAAATTATTTTTGTTTTCGATACCAATGAACAGCTTGCTCTTTTTATATCAAATAGTGGTGAAAAAGTACTTAGTTCTCTAATTAAAATGAAGCTAAATGAAATCGGAGTTCAATTTAGAAATGTAGCAGAGCATATTTTATATGACACTGAAGAACGTTGTACAAAAGAGCATAATGGGAATTGGGCGAATAGGTTAACTTAAATTCCGGTCTAACCTGCAGTTAAACAAGGAAAAAGTAAGTTAGCTCGTACTTGGTTTTTGGTCATGTTTTAGCAACATTCATCAGCTTTAACTGAGTGTTGGCATTAATATTTATATATACCCGTTACCAATCAAGATGCATGTTTCAGGACTGATGAGCATGGTTTGCTCAGAAGTCCCCTCTGGGTTGGTTTATAAGCACTTTATGCCGCGTTATTCATTGTGACAAGGTTTCCACATGGATGTGGACCATTAGGGCAACGCAGGACGCAGTTGCCGAGAATGACCATTCTCTAAAATGTATGCCTCGCCTAAAGAGCTTATAACTCTAACTGAAATCACGTACTTTGAATGGTAACGGGTATATGCACCTAAGTGCTAATAAAACAAATGTTGATGATTGTTATTGGCAAAAACAATGAATAATTAGTTAAAAGCACTAAGTTTTTTACTGGTATGTATTTTGATATGTCTTAAGCCCTTATAAATAGGCGCTGAAACTTGGCGTCTTTTTTGCTTTTATATACCTGTTACCAATCAAGATGCATGGCTCACAACCTTTTTCGATGGGCTTTAAACGAAATTGAGCACTTTGAATAGTAACGGGCATAGGTTGATAAAGAATAAATTCATATAAGAAGGATAATATAATGAATCCAAGCGTTTTTTGCCGTTACTGTGGAGAGCATATCTTAGCTACTGATAGCTCTTGTAAATATTGTCGATCTGAACAGCATCTGCCAAGTGTATATGGGGGAGTGCCTAAAAATAATGCACAAGGTATATTTGCATTTATTTATTGTTTATTCCTTGGTGTGTTTGGTGTTCATCGATTCGTTTATGGTAAGCGCGGTAGTGGAGCTTTAATGCTTATCACTCTTGGCGGCTGTGGCATATGGTGGTTAGCTGATTTAATTACTATTTTAGCTGGAAAATTTGAAGACGCGGATGGCAACATACTTAGCCCAATATTTTAGTTTAAGGAAATAAAATGAGAACAATTGGTAATCTAATTTGGTTTATATTTGGTGGAGTCATGATGGGATTAGCTTGGTGCTTTTTTGGGCTTTTAGCCTTTATTAGTATTGTAGGTATTCCTTGGGGAAGGTCTTGTTTTGTTATGGCAGGCTTTTCATTTTTCCCTTTTGGCAAAGAAGCTATAGCTCGTGATGAACTAACGCAATATGAAGATATTGGTACGGGTGGTTTAGGAATGCTAGGTAATATTATTTGGTTTATTTTTGCTGGTTTTTGGTTAGCTTTAGGCCATGTTCTTTCAGCTATAGCGTGTTTTATAACTATTATTGGCATTCCATTCGCATTGCAGCACTTAAAGCTTGCTGGTATTTCAATTGCACCCGTTGGTAAAACGGTGGTAACTAAAGAGGTCGCAGCCGCTGCCCGTAATGCAAATGCACAAGCTGTAGTTGCAAGCTTAAGATCTAATAACTAGAACTGCCCAGTATTTTAATTATCACCGAATTTTGTTTAATGCACTGTTATCACTAATTTTTTGCCGTTGGTCACTACATTTGTTCGATTCATCACAATGAGCTAGCAGAAATAAAACTGAATGCCATAATGCCATCGTCAAAACTATTTAGGTAAAACTATACTCCTTGGATTACTTAGCGATGATTTGATGTTTGTTTACACATGCAGTGGTTATTTAATGATCTGTCAATCTTATTTACTACATATGCTTTTTGGGGCGGTTCTTCCGCCCCATTTTCTTTTTATACTATTCTTGTAATAATTCATCAAATTTGCTTTTATTTCTTCTTGATAATGTCAATTGTTCACCCGTTTTTAGTATGACGGTATAATCACCATTATCATTTGACCGAAGCTCACAGATGCTACTACGTCGTACGATTGATGAACGATGAATGCGTATAAATATATCAGGGTCAAGTTGACCAACTAATGCGGTCAATGTTTCTCTGTGTAATACATGACTACTATCTAATAAAAATACATCAGCATAATTACCTGCTCCAGATATATAGTTAATATCTGCTACCTCAATCAAACGAATACGCCCGGGATCTTTAATGACTAAGCGGCTTTTATATTGTTTGGCTTGTCCGGTACTTATTTCCTTTATCAATTGGCTGATTGCTTTAAAATCAGTTGTAGTCTTTTGAGTGAGTTGATGACGCGCTTTATTAAGAGATGCGTAGAACCTATCATCATCAAAGGGTTTAAGTAAATAATCGATGGCATTTAGTTCAAAAGCGGTGATGGCATATTGATCGTATGCAGTTGCAAAAATGATCACTGGGCCTTGGGGTATTTCTTCCGCTATTTGTATTCCGGTTTTTCCTGGCATTTGAATATCAAGAAAAATAATATCTGGCGAATGTTTTTTACATAATTCTACGACATCACTACCATCGGCCGTTTCAATTATTTCACTGATATCCCCTTCGGTTTTGAGTAAAAGCTTGATTGATTTTCTGGCGAGGGTTTCATCATCAGCGATAAGTACTTTAATCATTATCGTTTCCTAAAGGTAGTGTTAAGAACGTTTCAAAATATCCATTTTCTAATTTCGTCAGGCTTAGTTCAAAGTCATTATTATAAAGTTTTTCCATCCGTTGCCGACAGTTTTTTAATCCTATACCAAAACCTTTATTTCCTTCTATTTCGGGTACTTTGTTCATTAATTTGACGACTAATCGATTGTGTTTAATATAAGCATTTAATTGTAGCTTATTCTTATTACTTTCAAGTTGAGAGCCGTGCTGTATTGCGTTTTCAACAAGTGGTTGCAATAACATAAAGGGTATTGGGATTTGCAAACATGCGTCGTCTATTTTCAACCTAATGTCGAGTTTGTCTTCAAAGCGCATTTTCTGGATAGTGAGATAACTTTCAATAAAGTTGATTTCTTGATGGAAAGGGATCAACTGATGACTTTCATTCTCGAGCACTTTCCTCAGCATCAAACTTAATTCACTTAAGGCCTTTATTGCATTTTTTTTATCTTCTAAGCGGATGAGACTGGCAATAGTATTAAGTGTATTGAATAAAAAGTGTGGATTAAGTTGTGATTTTAAAGATTGTAGTTCTACTTTAATAAGCTGTTTTTCTAATTGCTCATTAAGTGCTGCATGATGTTGTGATGACTTATAATTTGAATACGCATAACCACCACAAAATACTGCGATATATACAATAAAATCCATATGCAATGGACCCAACAGCAATTGATTTGAAGCATCTCTTAACTCTTGATAGGTCAACGTTCCTGCTTTGAGAAAAGTAACTTCGATGATTGTTAATGTCCAATAAAAAGTAAATATTGCCAACATTAAGGCAATGTTTTAAATAATAAATTTAAATAATGTTTCTCTTTCTAACGAAATAGTTGCTGTTACAGCGATGATTAAAGGAGATATTATTGCCCAATTCCCCCACCAAGGTAAGTATTCGAGCCAAACATCAAAAAATACTGCTGGTCGATCGTAATGGATACTCATTCGGTAACTATGCGAGGATGCAACAGTATTTAATATTAACCAAAATACGAGGCTAGCAGCCCAAAACTTAATATTGGGAATATTATTTACAAAATTCTTAAACATAATGACTACAAATATAAATGGACAATGAATATTCATCAATTTTGTTAACGATTGCAATCTTCATTTACATTTAGTCATACTTTTCTAAATAAAAGACAAATTGAACTTTATTAAACACCTGTATTTAACATATTAATCAGTATGTTATCACTTAGTCTCCAATTTCCATTCTAAATGTAATTACACTTTAAATACCATTTGTCCTTATATTCCTGCCTTTTGTCCCGTTATTTGGTGCTTTAGCGTATTAGTTAATGTGTATATTGATGGATAAAGTTAAATTGACGCCCGATGATAAAAAACTTATCACTTAAATAATATAATTACATAGGGAGTAACACATGTTTACAAACTCTAAGCTGGCTAAGTCAGTTAGACTTGCGATTGTGTGTGGTACAGCATCAGTAACGATGCTTGCCTCTAATACAACTTTGGCTGCAGAAGCTGAAGAACAAGTAGAACGAATTCAAATTACAGGGTCTAGTATCAAACGCACCGATATGGAAGGCTCTTTACCCATTACAAGTATTTCTAGTGCAGATATTGCTAAATCAGGGGTAACAAGCGTTCCTGATTTAATGATGCAAATTCCACAGATGCAAGGCTTTTTAACGGCTTCTGATTCTGTTGGTGGCGGCGGTGGCGGTCAACAAACTGCTTCATTACGATCTTTAGGTGGCCAATATACACTCGTACTAATAAACGGTCGTCGTGTAGCTTCAGCAGGTTCTGGTAGTGCGGTCGATCTTAACTCAATTCCACTTGCTGCAATTAAACGTGTTGATGTTTTAACCGATGGTGCCTCTGCTATTTATGGTTCTGATGCCATTGTTGGTGTAATCAACTTCATCATGAAAGATGACTATCAAGGCGTGAATATTAATGCTCGTTTTGACAAACCACAAGAAACAGGTGGTGAAAGCTCGACCTTCTCCATTACAGGTGGTTATGGTGACTTAAGTTCTGATGGCTTTAACGTGATGTTTTCATATAGCCATGATAAACAAGAAGAATTAAAGTCAATGGACCGTGATTTTGCTAGTACAGGTATTTTACCCTTTAGCTATCAAGGTACTGATGTATATTTACAACGTACTTCATCAAATGCAATTCCAGCAAATGCATATGTAAGTTTTAACGACGCTAGTGGTTTAGCGAATAAAAACTTTAACCCATTTAAAGCCTCGAATAATGGCGTTTGTGGTGTAAATAATGCGCCACAAGGTGATTCGTGTATTTATGATTTCACAGAAACACTACGTATTTTCCCTGAAAGTACGCGTGATAACTTTTTTGTACAAGGTGTATTAGAAGTTAACGATAATATTGAGCTGTTTGGTACTGCGTCATATTCAGACTTTAGCTTAATATCACGTATTGCACCTTATCCGACACTACGTTTTAATTTACCGGTTGATTCATCATTAGTACAAGAAAACGTTTTCCCACACTTAACTGCTGAGCAAGCCGCCAATGTATCTAACGTTGCTGTAGCATGGCGTACTCGTCCAGGTGGAAATCGTACAAATGACAACCAAACAGACTCGTATAGTTATGTATTAGGTATGCGTGGCGATGTCGGCGATATCACCTATGATTTAGCGTGGAGTTATTCTGATACAGATCAGGATAGATCTTATATCACAGGCTATCCTATTGAAGATAAGTTAATGGCGTTATTAACTTCTGGTGAAGTAAATATCTTTGTTGAACCTGAAAATTTAAGCGAAGAACAAAACCAAATGGTTGCCGATACTATGTATTCAGGTGACTGGACCGTAACTAAAACTTCATTAAATTCAATAGAAGGTAAGGCATCAATGCCGGTATTTGAATTACCAGCAGGGGATGTTTATATTGGTGCCGGTTTTGATTACCGAGAGACTGAATATATAAGAACTGCAAGTGAAGCAAACAGTAATGAGATTATTTTCCTTGCGACAGCATCACCAGAGTTTGATATGTCACGTGAAAACTATGGTATCTATTTTGAAGCGATTGCACCAATCATGGATGGTTTAGAAGTTACCGGCGCATTCCGTTACGATAATATCGGTAAAATTACCGATAATATAGCTAAGGAAACGCTTAATAAGGATGAAGATGATACAACTTATAAACTTGCTGTATCTTATCGTCCAAATGACGATTGGTTAATACGTGCGTCAATAGGTACTGGTTTTAAATCGGCAACGTTAAGACAAATTGGTGAACCACGTATACCATTTGGGGTTACTTCGTCGGGCTATGAATGTCCATTCCCAACCAGTGATGCAAGATCAGCTGGTTGTTTAGAAGGTATTATCCAATATAATGTTTTCCAGGAAGGTTTCGCAGATCTTAAACCGGAAACATCAGAACAAAAATCTATTGGGTTTGTTTATGCGCCAAGTAATGATTTTAGCTTCAACGTTGACTGGTGGGATGTGACCTTAGAAGACCAAGTACAGCGTTTAACACAAAACCAAATATTTGCTGACCCAGTAACATATAGCAATTTATTTACGACTTCGTTTAACCGTGGCACTGGTTTAGATCAGTTGGCAATAATTCAAGCAGCGGTAAATATTGGTGTTTCAAACAACGAAGGTATTGATTATGGTATGAATTTAACTAACGAATTTAGTTTCGGTACGTTAAAAACATCGATTACCGGTACCTATGTCATAGAAAGTAATAGATTACGTATTGGCACAGAAAATACTTTTGATGACAGTTTAGATAAGTTTGGTGATGATAATGCGGTGACATTCCGTAATGTTGTGCGTTTAACCAATACCTTTACCCATGGTGATTTTGTACATAGCTTAAACATGAACTTCCGTAATGGTTACCAAGATCAGTATCATGCGGGTGGTAGTACACGTATTCGTTTACGTGACGATATTGCTACACGTTATGAAGGTGGTGTTCAATTAAATGTTGCTTCATATACTTTGTTTAACTATACAACTCAATATTTTGTAAACGATAACCTGAATGTAACTTTAGGTATCAACAATTTATTTGATAAACAACCACCATTGTCACTACGTACAGGTGGTGCTGGTCATCAAGTGGGTTATGATCCTCGTTATACTGACGTATTAGGTAGAACATTCTACTTAACTGCTGATTATACATTCTAGGATTGATTATATAGCCATGATATTTGGCTAATATAAAATTAAATGCCTACTAACTTAGTTAGTAGGCATTTTTGTTTTTATTTATTGAAAGTACTTGATACAAATTCATCTAAATATTTACCCACCCTTGCTAAAATCAACAAGTGCTGCGTTGCTCACATGGATGTGAGTACTTAGGTTTTGTCTGGAACTAAAAACCTGTGTTTTCAATCCTAATAGCTTGCTTTTACTCAATCAAGCGTCTTGCTCTTGCTAATTTTTTTGCGCAATCATTGACGGCCTCATTAGACGCAATGGTATTAAACTTTTATTTTTTTTGTATGGTGTTCTTGATTACAATCATTGTTAGTAATACCAATAAGTTTATAGTGAGGTACTGTTGAACAAAATTTAAGTTTGTTGGTGATAAACATGAGCATATCGTTGATACCAGATTGCACAAAAACCGAAATTAAACGAGCGTCAAATATTACCTTGATGTCATTATTAAATTTAACTTTTCTACCTCTTATTTCTTTCCTGTGGTTACTTATCCAATTAAATAAAAATCATACTGACTGGCTTACCACATATTATTTAAAATTTAGTATCAAACTCAACCTCAATGCAGCATTGGCACTGGGTGTTGTTACCGGTTTTATGATTGTAATTGGAGGTTTTAATTCTGCTTGGACTTGGGTCTATGTGATTAGTTACTTCACGTTGGTACATACACTTTTTATTTTACTTGCTGTTTGGGCAATGACACGTTCTTGGTCAGGTAAAAGGCTAAAAACAGATTAACCACATGCACCTCAATTTTAGTAAGTACCATTAAACATACGATAAAGTCCTCACAGTCTTACCGAAACTTGGTTAGAATACACTTCTAAAATAGTTTCAGTTAAAGACAGTAGGATTTCCCGTGATTGCTCATGAAATACGCCTTAATAAATTTATCAGTGATTCAGGTTTTTGTTCGCGACGCGAGGCTGACAAACTCATTGAAAAAAAACGCGTTAGAATCAACGGTAAAATTCCTGAGCTTGGCACTAAAGTCCAACAGGGCGATAAAGTTACTGTGGATGGGTATTTAGTTAAAGCGAGTGCTAAAAATAAGTCTGATCGTATCTATATAGCCTATAACAAACCCATAGGCATCACCTGCACAACAGAAAGCCATGTTCGTGGCAATATCATTGCTGCAATAGGGCACAATAAACGAATATTCCCTATCGGGCGTCTTGATAAACCCTCTGAAGGTTTGATTTTTTTAACCAGTGATGGTGATATTGTTAACAAAATTCTTCGTGCTGAAAATGCCCATGATAAAGAATATATTGTTAGTGTTGATAAACCGATTAGTGAACGCTTTATTGAAAGGATGTCAAAAGGGGTACCCATTTTAGGTACGATTACTAAGCCTTGTATTGTTACGATGCAAAGTAAGTTTGTTTTTCGTATCGTACTAACGCAGGGATTAAATAGACAAATTCGTCGTATGTGTGAATATCTTGACTACGAGGTTAAAACACTAAAACGTTCTCGGATCATGAATGTTACTTTAGGTTCATTAAAACCGGGTCAATGGCGAGATTTAACGATTGAGGAAATGGCTGAAATTAACAGTGCAGTTGCCAATTCAACCAAAACAGCAAATGGTCAGCCTGATCCTCAGCTTAGCTCAAGTGATGCTGAAGATATAAAAGCCCCCGTTGATACGTCTAATTTAGACTTTAATCGTGGTAAAAGAAATAAACCAGCTACTAGCAAAAAAATGACCTTGAGTCTTAATAAAAAATAAGGTGTTTATAGTTTAAATTATAAAAGCAGCGTACCGTTCATTCTGAACTTCGTCATTTCTTCATATCCATGTGATCATGACATACTGTTTATTCTGAACATACACGCTCTCGTGAATCCATGCACCCGCGATATACCGTACATCCTTAACACACACGCTCTTGTGCATCCATGCACTCGCGATATACCGTACATCCTGTACATAAAAAGGAGCATAAGCTCCTTTTTTATATTAATAAATAGTTCGTTAAAATATTAGTTTTCGCGTAATGCTCTAAAGCCAATATAGTTTGAGCGAAAGCTATCAGATAACTCTAAACGTACAGATGTTCTGGCAAGTTTAGGGGCAAAATTCCATGAACCACCGCGAGCAACGATATCTTTTCCTTGGGTAATTTCCCATACATTACCGACTGTATCAAATAAACCAAAACTATTAGCTCTAAATGATTTTACCGGAGCTGTACTTTGATTAGACCATTTACTGCCACAATAAGCACAATTGGCTTTGCCGTTACCAACATCATTTCCCCACCAATAGTTATCGGCACTGCCTGCACGAGCAACATATTCCCATTCTTTTTCATTGGGTAAGCGGTAGCGACGATCGGTTGTTTTAGATAACCAGTTTAAGTATGAACGACTATCTTTTTCACTTACACAAACAACCGGATGGTCATCAGCTTGTTTAAAACCGGGGTTACGCCAATTTAAAACTGAATCAAATTGAGGAGTACCATTTGTAAATGCGGCACAACCTTCTTCAGACTCAGCTTCAGTTACGTAATTTGTTTCTTTGATAAATCGTTTAAAATCACCAACAGTGATTTGATTTTGACCAATAGCAAATGCTTTTAAAATTTGCTCACTACGTGCTGGTTTTTCATTACGTAAACCAGCGCCTTTTAAATCACCAATTTGAAAGTTGCCCGCAGGAATACCAATCAATTCTGGTCCTAGCTGATCATCTGGTAAGATATCTTGAATTTTTTCTCCATTGGCAAGATTAAGCGCAGCTTTTTCAAGTTCTGCCTTAATAATCATATTTTTATTAAGCCTAATGTTTTGCTCAAAATCGGTATAACCCGGTTTGTTGATAATAACGTTGTGGCTTCCTGAAGATAACATCACGGAAAGGCGGGTTGAGCCATAACTAACGCCATCAATGAAAACTTCATCATCATATTGGTCTGAACGTACGGTGAGTTCATACATAAGACTATCATCATTTAATGTAAACTCTACCCTTTCATCATCGTTACTGACGGACTGGGCGATTTGATATACGCAGTATCGCTCTGAGATATTAAGCAATGTACAAGCTTCGTTTTCAGGCAATGAACCCTGCATTTTTACGGTAATGGTGGTGCCATAAGTTCCTTGACCACTAAACTCACCTGATACTACTTTGTGTTTTAGTAAACGCACACGTGCTGCTGAATCAATCTTATTTTGGTTAATACGATCTGACTCAGTCGCTGAGTTATATAATCTATCTAGGAACGTTTTTGAGGCTTTTTGTTTGGCAAGTAAGTTACTACGGGTAATACATTTGGTGAACGTTTCTTGCGGATCACAATTAACAAGTTGTGTGACTTGTAGTTCGTCTTGTTTTTCAAACTCGGTACGTAAACGACCAACACGGGCAATATTAATTTCTTCGACCAATGCTTCACGGGCATTAGCTAGTGTAAATCGGTCAATATTCGCTTGGCTTAATTCAGTTTTAGCATCGGCTAAATTTGAAACACTCGCTTTGATATTATCTTTATTTTGTTTTTGCGTCATGATCGATTGACGATAAGCATTCTGTGCATCGGCAATGTCTTGATCGGGATTATCAACCATTGCTTCATATTGTTCGTTCATATGAAGTAACGCTTGTGCACGTAAACGCTGTAGCTCTTTGCCTTGTGCTCTTAAGTTAGTTAGCCTTTCAACTTCATTGACGACTTGATCATTTAATCCGGTTAAAGCGATAAGAAAAGTATCATATTCTGCTTGCTTACTGGCTAATTCTACTTCTAAACTTCCAACTGTTGCATTTTGTCGTTGAGCTGATTCAAATGCTTGGGTAGAAAACCCAATTGAAAAACAACTAACGGTAAGAGCGATTAAAGCTAAGCGCATGTTTTACATTCCCGAACAAATTTAAAGTTAATCTGAAATTACTGCAAAATTTAAACTGATCTCGTTCTACAGATTTGTTTCAATTTATCATTGATATAGTTTTAATAACTTCAATCATATTTCCTCAAGGGGCAAACCGCAAGTGCTAAACGCTATATTGGTTATCATTTGTTTCCTTTCGTGAGTTCATGCAGCTTTCACCGTCATTTTTTTGGGCAATATGTTGTTTTTTGTCAAATAACCCAATCCTGCAATCGTCTACATAGGATGTTTTTGTATTAATGATCATTATTACCTTTTATTTAAGTGCCGCTTAATCCCCATGTCTGCATTTAGGGTGTTCGTTTATTAAGTTAATATATCGCTTAAATCAGCGAGTGCTTTAGGGTTTTCTATAGTTGCTGGTATTTGCACGTCTTCACCATCAATGAGTTGTCGCATTGTTTTACGCAATATTTTTCCAGAGCGGGTTTTGGGCAGTTGCTCAACGATATGTACTTCTTTAAGTGAAGCAATAGTGTCGGCACTTTTTCTAATTGATGACTTCAACTCATTGTTTGTCGACAATGACCTGCTTAGTTTTTAAACCATTGAATGTTTTTGGTTTCTCTATTAATTATTCATGTTCTGCCAGGTCGTTCATAAATATTCACTAAATTGTCGATAGATAGCCTTTTAGTTTAAACTGTCGACAAAATAGTGATATTAGACCTTTAGCTAAATAAAGTTTTACTCTAAATTAAGTAAATTTGCAGGAGAATATTGGTCGGTTAATATTCTGGTCTCAGCAGACCAATCTTTGCTATTTTTTGTTGACTGCATATCTTCTAGAATTGACATGATGTCGATTCCAAAAATTGCTAATTTATCGTTTAGCTTTTTAGCTCGTAATGTTATTTGCTCCATACTAGGTAGTGTATGGTTATTGGTTAGAATAATACGGTTGCTGTTTTTTCGATTTGCGACATTATAAAAATCCCCAAAAACAGCATGATAGGTTGCCGACTCGTGTTGATATAGTTTACTAACCGAAAAGGTATTGGCCGCAAGCACTCCATCAGCACTTAACAATGCTTTAGCTTCTTGATAAAACTCTTTAGTCATTAGGTGTTCAGGAATATAGTCACCATTAAAAGCATCCAGAATAATCCAATCATATTGCTGTTTTTTTAGTACTGCACGTTTCATAAATATTCGTCCATCTTGTGCAATAGAGCGAACATTATCATTTTCGAAAAAACCGAAATAGTCACGTGCCACTGTAATTACGGCGGGATCAATTTCAACATTATCAATTATTGCTTCAGGGTATAATTGATGAATGGTATTAGACATAGTACCGCCACCTAAACCGATAATTAATACCCGTTTTGGCTCATCAATCATTAATAAGCTAGAAAACAATAGCTTGGTGTAATTAAAAACTAGTTTTTGAGGATCACTTTTTAAAAAACAACTTTGACTGGTTTTACTGCTTTTCACATTGAACTTTAAGCAGCGTAAATCCCGTTGTTCATCGACAATAATGTTACGGTAAAGTGAACGCTCACTATGAATGACTTTAGCGTTGCTAACGGAACTAAAAACAGTTGGCAATAAACATATCAATATAAGTGCTAATTTATTCATTATTGGCTTCCATCAAATTATCGGCTTCAAGATTGGTTACTTTATTAAAAATGATGGCAATAAGGCCAAGCACAGCCAATGCTGCGCTAAAGCTAATGATAATGTCGTTTACATCAAAGGCGAGCACCATATAAAACGAGGTGATAATAGTGCCTAAGGCGCTACCTAGTGTTGAAACAAAATATAATACACCGGCGGTTTGGCCACTGCTTTCTTTGTCTGTCACTAATAATCTTACTGAGTAAGGGGAAATCATTCCTAAAATAACCGTGGGAATAAAAAACAGTGCCATCGACGCAAGTAAAGAACCATAGCGACTATCTTCAATATGAATAAATATCGATTCCATTATCACTTGTGAGTACATAACAATAGGCAAAACCATAATACCAGCGATAAGGAATATTACGCCGTATTTATTAAGGGAAGCCGCCTTTGTCGAGAGTTTACCGCCAATTAAATAACCTAAAGATAAACTGAGCATAAACACGGTAATGATACTGCCCCAGATATGCACACTACTGCCAAAGAAGGGCGCAAGAATACGCCCACCTAAAAGCTCAATGCCCATAATGCAAAAGCCACTAGAAAAAGCGAGCATGTAAATTAAGGGGTTTTGCCAAACATGTTGATTTTTTTGCTGCATTATTTTTATTTTATTGAGAGTTAGATAGCTTAGTCTAACGATAAGTTGCTGGCGTTGCTAGGGTATAAAAAAGCTTGTTACATTTTCAGTTTAATTTGAAAAAGAACAAGCTTTGATGGTTTATGATAAAGATAGCTTCACACTGTTATTTGTTAGCTAATAGCGGCTTCAAAAATCTCGCAGTATGTGAGCTTTTATGTTTTGCTACTTTTTCAGGTGTACCGGTAACGAGTATTTCACCACCACCAGAGCCCCCCTCTGGACCAAGGTCGATGATCCAGTCAGCTGTTTTTATTACATCTAAATTATGCTCAATAACCACTACCGTATTACCGTGGTCACGTAAACGATGAATAACCTGAAGTAATAATTTTATATCGTGAAAATGTAAACCTGTTGTTGGTTCATCCATAATGTAGAGTGTTTTTCCGGTATCGCGCTTTGATAGCTCTTTTGATAATTTTACCCGTTGTGCTTCACCACCTGAGAGTGTTGTCGCGGATTGCCCTAGCTTGATATAACTTAAACCAACATCAACTAACGTTTGTAATTTACGTTTCACCGCTGGGATCGGTTTAAAAAACTCTAAGGCATCTTCAATAGTCATATCTAAAACTTCATGAATATTTTTACCTTTATATTTAACTTCCAAAGTTTCACGATTATAACGTTTGCTGTTACAGACATCACAAGGCACATAAACATCAGGTAAAAAATGCATTTCTACTTTAATTAAGCCATCACCTTGGCAAGCTTCACAACGACCACCTTTAACATTAAAACTAAAACGACCTGGTTTATATCCTCGTGAACGTGATTCTTGCGTGGCGGCAAAAATATCGCGAATGGCACCAAATATACCAGTGTATGTTGCAGGATTTGATCTTGGTGTTCTTCCTATCGGGCTTTGATCAATATCAATAACCTTATCGAGTAGTTCAAGACCAGTGATTTTTTTATAAGGTGCAGGCTCTTGAGTGGTTGCGCCATTTAACTCGATATGAGCAAGTTTGTATAAGGTGTCGTTGATCAGTGTTGATTTACCTGAGCCAGAAACACCGGTAACACAGGTCATTAAACCATTCGGAATAGTTAAGTTAACATTCTTTAAATTGTTGCCACTTGCCCCTTTAAGTTCAAGTACATTCTTTTTATCAAAAGGTGTACGTTTTTTTGGGATTTCAATGCATTCTCTACCTGATAGATATTTTCCAGTGAGCGAGTTTTCACAAGTTAATATGTCATCAATTGTTCCTTGCGCGATTATTTCACCTCCATGTACACCAGCGCCGGGACCAATATCAATAACAAAATCGGCGGCTCGAATGGCTTCTTCATCATGTTCAACCACAATAACGGTATTGCCTAAATCTCTTAAGTGAATCAAGGTTTTTAATAAACGTTCGTTATCTCGTTGATGTAAACCTATGGAAGGTTCATCTAAAACATACATAACACCCACTAAACCTGCGCCGATTTGGCTGGCTAAACGGATACGCTGTGCTTCTCCACCAGATAAAGTACCTGCAGCCCTAGATAAGTTAAGGTAATTTAAACCAACATTGACGAGGAAACCTAAGCGGTCACAAATCTCCTTTAATATTTTTTCGGCAATTTGACCTTTTTGTCCGGGTAAATTTAGCTTTTTAAAGAAATCCAAAGCATCGGCAATCGCATATTCAGATACTTCAGGTAGTGGGGTATTATTGATAAATACATTACGCGCTTCTAAGCGTAAACGACTACCGTTACAATCCGGACAAGGTTGGCTATTAAGGTATTTTGATAGCTCGTCACGTACCGCATTTGACTCGGTTTCACGGTAACGACGCTCCATGTTATTAAGTATGCCTTCAAAGGGATGTTTACGAATGACAATGTCGCCACGGTCATTCATGTATTTGAATTCTATTTGTTGTTTACCACTACCTTTTAAAATTAGCTGTTGCGCATCTTCTGGTAATTTATTAAAAGGTTTTTCTAAATTAAATTTATAGTGGCTGGCTAGTGCCTGTAACATTTGAAAATAATAAAAATTCTTTTTATCCCAACCTCTAACTGCACCACCTGAAAGGCTTAGTGCTGGATTGGTAATAATTCTATTTTCATCAAAAAATTGTTTATTGCCTAAACCATCACAAGTTTGACAAGCACCCGCGGGGTTATTAAACGAAAATAAGCGTGGTTCAAGTTCTTGCATGCTATATCCACAATGTGGACAAGCAAAGTTTGCAGAAAATATCAGTTCTTCTTTATCGGGATCATCCATAAAGGCAACTTTTGCAGAGCCAGAGGTTAAGCCTAATGTTGTTTCGAATGACTCAGAAAGTCTTAACTGGATATCTTGACGTACTTTTAAGCGATCAACCACTACTTCAATGGTGTGCTTTTTCTGAAGCTCTAAGGTTGGAGGATCGGATAAATCACAAATCTCCCCATCAATACGAGCGCGAATATAGCCTTGAGCGGCTAAATTATCTAACAACTTTACATGTTCACCTTTGCGCTCTTGTATGATCGGTGCCAGCAGCATAACCTTGGTACCTTCCTCCAAGGCAAGTACTTTATCTACCATTTGTGACACGGTTTGTGCTGCTAAAGGTTGATTATGCTCTGGACAACGAGGCTCTCCAACGCGGGCATATAATAAGCGTAAGTAGTCATAAATTTCTGTGATCGTGCCTACAGTCGAACGAGGGTTATGAGATGTTGATTTCTGTTCAATAGAAATTGCTGGTGATAAACCTTCAATATGGTCAACATCGGGTTTTTCCATCAAAGACAAGAATTGACGGGCATATGCCGATAATGACTCAACGTAGCGACGTTGACCTTCTGCATATAAGGTATCAAAAGCTAATGATGATTTTCCTGAGCCTGACAGGCCAGTGATCACCACGAGTTTATCGCGTGGAATATCGACACTAATATTTTTAAGATTGTGGGTACGCGCCCCTCTTACTTCTATATTTCTCATAACTTTTCCGCGTTAATAAATCTACATTGTTAAATAAGCAGGCTTACTTTTACCGCAATGGTTTCTTGTTATTATTTAGTGCTGGCATTATATACAGTGTGGTGATGGTAAAGCAAATCACTATCCCCTAATTTTTAGATAATTTTATATTCCTTATATCTAGGTTTTAGTTACAGACGTAGCCGTGATATTATAACGCCGTTTTTTGCATTCAAATAAAAGTGGTTAGCGTATTTCATGAGTGGTACAGGCTTAAATAGTATAGAAAAGAAAGCAGCATTTTCCCTAGCGGCTGTTTTTGGTTTACGGATGCTTGGTTTATTTATGATCTTGCCTGTTTTTGCTATCTATGGTCAAGAACTTGCGGGTTATAGTCCTATTTGGATCGGTTTAGCCATTGGTGCTTATGGCTTAACACAAGCAATGTTACAGATCCCTATGGGGATTTTATCGGATAAATATGGTCGTAAACCCATTATATTAATAGGCTTAGTCGTTTTTCTTATTGGTAGTATTGTGGCTGCCATGTCTGAGACTATTTATGGTGTTGTTTTGGGTCGAACGATACAAGGTATGGGGGCTATTGCCAGCGCAGTACTCGCTTTAGCTGCTGATTTGAGTCGCGAAGAACAACGACCTAAGGTGATGGCAATCATCGGGATGTTTATTGGTTTATCATTTACTGTAGCCATGGTTTTTGGTCCTATTGTGGCGCAGGCGTTTGGCTTAAGTGGCTTGTTTTGGTTTACAGCCGCTTTAACAATACTTGCGATGTTAATGATCCAATATATGGTGCCATATTCTGTAAACAAAGCACCAAAGGGGGATAGCGTTGCTCTACCTGAACAACTTGGTAAGCTTATTCGTCACCCTGAATTAGCACGTTTAAATTGGGGAGTATTTATTCTCCATATGGCACTTACCGCGTGTTTTGTTACCTTGCCTAAGCAGTTTGTTGCAAGTGGCTTAGCATTAGAAGACCATTGGCAATTATATTTACCGACGTTACTAGGCTCATTTTTCCTAATGGTGCCTTTTATGATCTTTGCTATTAAAAAACAAAAAGAAAAGCAAATGTTCTCCGCCGCAGTTACGTTATTAACGCTGGCCTTGCTATTTTTATGGTATTTACCTCTTGGCTTTTGGAATTTAGTGATTTTAGTGGTGATGTTTTTCACGGCTTTTAATTATTTAGAAGCAACTATGCCTTCGATATTATCGCGATTAGCACCCGCTGGTGTTAAAGGTAGTGTTATGGGGATTTATTCAAGCAGCCAATTTTTTGGAGCATTCACCGGTGGTGTATTGGGTGGTGCCATTGCTAGTCGATATGGTGAACAGACCATTTTTCTGGTGATGGCAATGGTCAGTTTATTATGGTTGGTTGCCGCATTAAGTATGAAACCGTTGAAAAAATCTAAAAATTTCAGCTTTGCGATGAATTTAACCTCTGAGCAGCAGGCGGATAGCGTCGCTGAACAGTTGATTAATATGAGTGGCGTTTTAGAAGCAACGATTGTTTTAGAAGAAGCCGTCGCTTACCTCAAAGTAGATGATAAAGTTGCCGATCTCAATGCGATTAAAGCATTACTTAATCCGGTATAACTTATCACTATTTAGTAAACAGCTGCGATGAAGTCACAGATTTTATTAGTACCGATAATAAGTTCAATATCGTCATCCTGATATTTGCCAATAAGTGCTTTCCCCATAGGTGATTGTGGGGTTATTACTGTGTATTTTTGCCCATCGAACTTGCATTTATAACCACCTGCCGCAGGTGCAATAAAAAACCAGTGTTGGTCCTTTTTATCATTTTCTAATTGTACTAAACTTCCTAGTTTTACTGGTTCATCAATGTCATTTTTATCACTATCTAAACTCTTGAACTTTGTGACTGCTTGTTGAATTTCTTGTACTCTTCTTGCTTGCCCTTCTGCTAAATAACCCGCTTCTATTGCCAAGGTATCATATTGTGTTTCTGCAACGGATTGATCGTCGGTTGCGGCTAAGTGGGCATTTTGAGCGGCAGCTAAAGTTGCACTTAATTCATGATTTAAGTATGCAAGAATATCAGTAATAAGTTTTTCTTTATTCATTGAGGAAAGTTGAGCCAGATAGTTTGTGTAATTCAGAGCTACAGCATACGTATTTATTCACTTATGTAAATAGTATTTTAGACAAAACACTTTAATCTGACAGGTGTCAAAATAAAGCTTGAGTTTTACGCTTTAAGCATCTATTTTATAGCTACTGGTAAGACCTTTAATACACAAAACTAAACAGTAGAGTAAATTTATGAATGCTTCAGCGCCGTTTGCAACCTTATTAGCACCCTTAGATCTTGGTTTTACAACACTCGCTAATCGCGTATTGATGGGTTCGATGCATACCGGTTTAGAAGAAGAAAAAGGTGGTTTTGAAAAATTAGCGGCATTTTATGAAGCACGTGCAAAAGGTGGCGTAGGTTTAATAGTTACGGGTGGAATAAGCCCAAATACTCGAGGAAGATTAGCGCCTTTTGGTAGTGAATTAAGTAAATTTTGGCATGTTAATAAACATAAAATCATCACCGATACGGTACATAAATACCCTACCAAAATTTGTCTACAACTTTTACATGCTGGACGTTATTCATATCATCCCTTTAGTGTATCGGCGAGCAAAATTAAATCAGCTATTAATCCTTTTACGCCTAAAGCGATGTCAGTAAGACAAATAAAGGGCACTATAAAAGACTACGCCCATTCAGCTAATTTGGCGGCAAAAGCAGGTTATGACGGCGTTGAAATAATGGGCTCGGAAGGTTATCTATTAAATCAATTTAGTTGTATTCGAGTGAATAACAGAACTGATGAGTGGGGCGGGAGTATTGAAAATAGAATGCGCTTTGCTGTAGAAACAGTCAAAGCGGTTCGCGAAAAAGTAGGTGTAAAATTCATTATCATCTTTCGTTTATCGATGCTTGATCTTGTAGAAGGCGGAAATACTTGGCTAGACGTTGTTACTATGGCTAAAGCAATCGAAGCGGCAGGTGCTACGCTAATTAATACTGGTATTGGTTGGCATGAAGCACGTATACCAACGATCGCAACCTCTGTTCCTCGTGCTGCGTTTACGTGGATCACGCAGCGTATGAAAAAAGAAGTCAGCATTCCTTTAATTACCACTAATCGTATCAATACCCCTGAAATTGCCGAGCAAGTACTTGCTGATGGTCATGCGGATATGGTGTCAATGGCGCGACCCTTTTTGGCGGATGCTGATTTTATTAAAAAAGCACAAGAGAATAAATCAGACGAAATTAATACCTGCATTGGTTGTAACCAAGCTTGTTTAGATCATGTTTTTAAACAAAAAAGAGCTTCGTGTTTAGTGAACCCCGTTGCTTGTTATGAAACGGAGCTTACTTTTACACCAACAACGAAGAAAAAGCGTATTGCTGTGATTGGTGCAGGTCCAGCAGGGTTAGCATTTAGTGTTTACGCTGCTCAACGAGGACATGTTGTTGAAATATTTGATCGTGCTAATGAAATCGGCGGACAGTTTAATATTGCCAAACAGATCCCGGGTAAAGAAGAGTTTTTTGAAACCTTGCGTTATTTTAATAAACAAATTCAGTTATTAGATATAAAACTGAATCTTAATAGCGAGCAATCAACTGAACAATTGATTGAAAGTAATTTTGATGAAGTCGTTTTAGCGACAGGTATCATTCCGCGTAAACTCGATATTAACGGTATTGACCATAAAAAAGTTAAATCTTATCTACAAGTCATTCGTGATAAAGAAGAGGTTGGTCAGAGAGTTGCGATTATCGGAGCTGGCGGAATAGGTTTTGATGTCGCTTGTTATTTAGCGGAAGAGAAGTCTTTAACAAATACACCCGATCAATGGTTACTAGATTGGGGTGTTGATAAAAACTATCAACAAGCAGGTGCTTTACTTAGTGAAAAAGTTGTTCATAAACAGACACGTGAACTTTATTTATTACAACGAAAAACTAGCAAAGTTGGCGCAGGCTTAGGTAAAACAACCGGCTGGATTCATCGCGCGACGTTGAAAAAAAGTGGCGTAAAAATGATTGCCGGTGTGACTTATAAGTCAATAAATGATCAGGGGCTTGTCATTGAAGTTGACGGTAAAGAGCAAATGCTTGAGGTTGATAATGTGATCATCTGTGCAGGGCAAGAGTCAGAGCGTACTCTTTATCAACAATTACTTGATAAACAGGTAAGTGTACATTTGATTGGTGGCGCTAATATTGCGGCGGAATTGGATGCCAAAAGAGCGATAAGACAAGCGGCGGAGTTGGCCGCTAAAATATAGCTAGCTAACTAACTTAACGAAAGATATAACATTTGTATAACAAAATTCATTTAGCGATACATAGCATGAAATTATAGCTAGACTCAAAAGGTCAACTACTTACCTTTGATGTTAATCCAGTTTACTGTGCTTGTATTAACAATAAACTGGATTATTAATAATAAGAGCCCCTATGAGTGTATTTTTAAGTCCTGCAATTTCAATGTTGAATACCCTACGTTTTAAATCTAAATTTATTGTTTTAGCGGCAATATTTTATTTGCCCTTATTGGTGAGCTTTTCTTGGATCATGCAAGAGCAACTGGCTTTAATGAATCAATATCAACAAGAGTTGTTTGGTCATCAGCAAATAAAGAATATTACTTCACTTGAGCAAAATATTGCAGACGTTCGTGCCAGTAATGAACAAGCATCAACGGTTAGTTCAAAAATCAAAGGCATTAGCCAAACAGTTAATAACTCATCAGTCGTTAATCAAGCAAGAGCGCAAGCAAATAATTTAGCTCAATATTGGCAAGAGATAAGCCAAGCAGGTGACAATATCGATTTTGAGCAATTTGAAATGGTTTATGATAATAGCCTTGCGCTTCGAGAAAACATCGCCGCCTTAACCGGGTTAACACGAGAAAGCGATGCTTTAGCTTTTTATTTAGCAGAGGTGAGTGTGCAGCGTCTGCCTGCTTTTATTGAATATATTGGCAGAATACGAGATCTTGTAAATGCTATTATTGAAGAAGGTGGTTTTAGTGCACAAAGTTATACGTCTTTAGTTGCTTTAGATAAACGGATTGATGAGCTACAAGTACAATTGCAAAAAAATGCAGAGCAATTGACACGTGTTTCTACTCAGGGCGTAAAATCGTATTTATCTAATTATCAAGCACTGATGTCTGCTACCGATGACTATCAAAAAAACTTACGTGATAAGGTTATTGATCCCGATGAAATAACCTTAACAGCTTCTGCAGCACAACAAATGTCTGAACAACAATATAATAGTGCTGTTGCATTATTAACCCTTACCGATAGTTTGTTAGATAAAAAATTGATTGCGCAACAAGATACCAGTATTCAATATTTGTGGTTATTAGCGCTACTTTTAGTCGCGGTTACCTTAGTCACCAGTTATTTATTGGTTGCTATATATAGCTCATTGAGGAACAACGTTAGTTATATTAATCGCGCAGCTGAATACTTAGGTAACGGCGATTTCACTCATCAATTGCAAATAGACTCAAAGGATGAACTAGGTGATATAGCCAATAGTTTTGCTCAAATGCAGTCGAAAATTCATCGTTTACTGATGGGTTTTTCTAATGATGTTGACCAATTGCGCAGCTCAGCTAGCGATATCCATCAATTGACCAATGACATGGAAGCAAGCCTTTCTAAACAACAAGAAAATACTCACAATGTTGCAAAAGCAATTGCTCAGGTAAGTAGTTCAGTACAAGTTATTGCCGATAATACTTCTGGAGCACGAGCATTAACTGAGCAAGCGAGTCAACATGTTGCCTTAGGGCAAGAAATCATCAGTGATACCGCAAAAGCCATTCAAGATATATCAGAAGAAGTGAATACATCGTCAGTGGTGATTAATTCACTTGCCGAGCACAGTACTGAAATTGGACAATTTGTGAATGTCATTCGAGAAATAGCCGATCAAACAAATTTATTAGCTTTAAATGCTGCGATTGAAGCTGCTAGAGCGGGTGAACAAGGACGAGGTTTTGCTGTTGTTGCCGATGAAGTAAGAACATTGGCGAGTCGAACTCAAGATTCTACTGCTGAAATACAACGTATTATTGAACAATTGCAATCAGGCGCAAATCAATCCGTAGAAGCGATGAAACAGGGTGTTGCCAAAGCTGAACACGGTGTAGAAAAAACCGAAGAGGTTGCTAGAACGTTTAGCGAAGTCACGCAAAATGTTGAAGAAATTGTGAATGCGACTATTCAAATAGCAGCGGCAGTTGAACAACAAAGTACTATGGTTGTTGGTATTGATGATAATACCGTCAACATAGCTAATGATGCCGACCAAGTGATGCAGGCGGCTAAAAATGCCGCAGGAGCAGGGCAAAACTTGTCTGAATTGGCTGATCATTTATCAAAACAGTTAGCACAATTTAAATTAGATAAATAACATTTATTATTAAGTAACCTGAGTTTTGGATAATGAATATCATAATCAATTGAAATTTAAAGAATAAACGTCAAGTTAACCACAATGATGTTAGTTTTGTGGTTATCAAGGCATCTTTACGTATCCAATAGCTGGCTATTGGTCGTAAGGATAACGCTGAGAAACGCGAAAATAGCGTTATTGTGTGGTATTGCTTATCCAATATTCAGGTTAAGTATAACGTGATGGTTTGATTCAAAAAGACATCACGTTATACTACGCCAAATAAATAATAACAGAGCACGTTTCCCCTTGATCAAAAAGTTGTCAGCAATCACAGTATCAAAAAATGATATTGCCGTGTTTTTAACGCCTAAATCATACCGTCAACAACTGTTGCAATTGATTGCTGATGCACAATCTCGTATCTTTATTACTGCTTTATATTTACAAGATGATGAAGCAGGTCGTGAAATTTTGCATGCGCTTTATCGAGCAAAAACTGAGAGACCACAGTTAGATATCAAAATATTTGTTGATTATCATCGTGCCCAACGAGGTCTTATTGGAGAAAAAGATAACTTAGGCAACCGTAGTTTGTATCTTTCTTTAGCTGAACAATATCAACAAGAAATTGAAATATATGGTGTTGCGGTTAAAGGCAAAGAGTTCCTTGGTGTTTTACATCTTAAAGGGATGATTTTCGACGATGTACTTTTTTATACTGGCGCAAGTATTAACGATGTTTATCTACAAACAGATACTCGTTATCGCCTCGATCGTTATTACCAAATTTCTTCAACAATATTAACCAATAGCTTTTGTGATTATTTACAGACTCTATTTGTTGATTCAGCTTTGTGCCCTCGCTTAAACCAAGCATCATTACCAAATAAACTACAACAAAAAAGAAACATTGCCCGTCTAAAAGCATTACTTAAAAAGTCATCTTATTGTATTAGTAAAGCCAGTGAGCCAGCAGACATAACCATACAGCCACTAGTGGGTTATGGTGCTCGTCGAAATATGCTCAATAATGCTATTCGAAAACTAGTACAAAGAAGTCAAAATCAAATCTTTATTTTCACGCCTTATTTTAATATACCTAAAGCGCTTGCTCGGGATATTGTCAAGGCAATGAAGCGTGGTGTGAAAATTACGTTAGTGATTGGTGATAAAGCCGCCAATGATTTTTATATTGCTAATGATGCTGATTTTTCACCTATTGGTATTGTGCCTTATTTGTATGAAATGTTATTAACCCGTTTTGTTAAACGATGGCAGAAATTTGTTGATAGTGATTTATTGGACATTCGATTATGGCAAGACGAAGATAACAGCTTTCACTTGAAAGGCGTGGTGGTTGATGAACGTTATCATTTATTAACGGGTAGTAATCTAAACCCACGTGCATGGTCACTTGATCTTGAAAATGGTCTATTGGTCGATGATCCACAAGGTCATTTGCTGGCTGGGTTAGAACAAGAAAAAGAAATCATCCTCAAGAATACTCGAAAAGTTAGCCATTATGGACAATTATCAAATCTTAAAACCTATCCTGAGAAACCGCGTAAATTACTTAAAAAAATACAAATCACCCAAATTGATAAAGTTCTAAAGCGATTTTTATAACGGGTCATTTTTTCTTCTCATTTTTAGTCTGGTGTTATTAAAAGTAAATCACACAAAAAGATCTCTTAATTCTTACTGAAATCACTCCACTTAAAATAGTCATTGATATGAAATAACCTTGTACAAAACTGCCTGTATGTAAGAACATACAGGCAAATTGTTTTTGTAAAGTAAAAGTTATGTTCAGTGAAGTAATTGCAACACGTTTTAGTGATACCGATGGCTTAGGTCATATCAATAATACCATGGTGCCTGTTTGGTTTGAGGGCGCACGAGATCCTGTTTTTAAATGGTTTATGCCTGACTTAGATTTAACACAATGGAACTTAATTTTAGCTAAAATTGATGTCGAGTTTCATGCGCAAATGTATTATGGCGAAAAAATGGAGATTAGAACTTATATCGGCCGTATCGGCGGTTCTTCATTTGATGTTTACCAAGAGCTTTGGCAGAACGGTAGTCGGTGTGCTTCAGGTACAGCGGTTATGGTTTATTTTGATTATCAAACAAATAAATCACTTAAAATTCCTGAAGAAATAAAAGTGACCATGCAAGAACATTCTTTTCCTGCTAATTCTTAAAAGCATACTTCATTTCATCAAGTTGGCACATAATGCCTATTACTTGGCGTGGGATGCTGCGCACTAAATAGCCTAGTTATTTATTATCTCTTTATCCAAACACAAATGTATAAAGAGATTAATTAGTTATGAAAACCTTCCTTTTAAAAGTGGTACAAATTAGTGCTATTGGTTTGCTCGTCAGTGCATGTAGTGAAGATGACAATAAAAACGAAGTGCCTGTTACTTATCAAGTTTCATATGATCTCAGTACTACCCAAGGTGAATGGCAATCAGGATTTGCTGATTATCCAGTAGGTGGTGAGGTTGACTGGGAACTAACGGCAACTGAGAACAGCGATTTTAACCTTACTTCTGGCGAAACAAGCACCGGATATTTTCTCCACTCTAATAATCACAGCGACGATACACAAATGTATATTAGTCGAAAAATTTCGGGCTTAGTTGCTAATAGCCATTATAACGTAAGTATTGATTTGCAAATGGCGACTAATGTTAATGATCAGTGTATGGGTATTGGCGGTGCGCCACATGCGGTCACTGTTAAAGCCGGTCTTACTCGATATCAACCTGACGTAAATATTGATGACTTGGATCATTACCGTTTAAATATTGATGCGGGCAGCCAAACTAATGGTGGCTTAGACGCGCAAGTGTTTGGTCATATTGGTTTAGAAACGCTTGATGATTGTGATCCGCAAAACAGCCTTTATGGCGTTAAAAACTTTGATAATGATGATAACTACTTTGAAGTCACTAGTGATGAAAATGGTGAGTTATGGTTAACGTTATTAACAGATTCTGGTTTTGAAGGCGCTAGCAGTATTTACTTTACTCAAGTAGAGCTTACTTTTGATCCTTCAGCGAAACAAGCCGAAGGTTTTACAGTGGAACTTGATTTTGCAGAGCCTCAGCCAAATATTGAGTCGCTATTTTATGATTACCCACTGGGTCGTGAAGATGAATGGCAATTAACAGCGCAGCCACAAATAACCGTTGAGATTGAGCAAGGTGGAACAACATCGGGTTATTTATTACATTCTTACAATCGTAGCGATGATACGGGCATGTTATTACATTTGCCGATTAAAGGTTTGGCTGCAAATGCTCGTTATCAAGCTGAATTTAAAACCACAATAGCAACCAATGTAAATAATCTATGTTATGGCATTGGAGGTGCACCTCATGCTGTAACGGTTAAAGCAGGACTTTCGCTTGAAAAACCATCAACTAAGATTGTTGAAGGGGATGATCATTATCGACTTAATATTGATTTGGGTAATAATGCTGAGGAAGGTGATAATGCTATTAATTTAGGTGATATTGGCTCAAATAATTTAACGGATTGTGATCCTAGTTCTGTCTTATTTGATTTAAAAGAGTTTGATTCGACTGCGCTTGAACAAGAACTTGTTATTGAAACAGATGAAAGCGGAGTTTTATATTTTAGCTTGGCAACGGACTCTGGTTTTGAAGGCCCCACGACAATGTTATTTATTCAAGCCAGTGTCATTTTTACGCAAATAAGCTTTTAAGTTAATTTTTAAGTTAGTTATGACCTCAGGTATTTTGAACTTGAGGTCATTTTTATATAGCGGCTAACTAAATATTGGCTGTTCGGTATTCAACGGGTGACAGTTCAAGTTGTTTTTTAAAAGCTCTAGCAAAGGTACTAGGTGAGCTGTAACCTAATTGGTAGGCAATTTCAGTTATGGGCATCTTGGTCATCGATAAATGTTGTTTTGCCAATGCTAAACGTACTGAATTAAGTAAAGTGGAATAAAGTTGTCCTTCTTTATTAAGTTTACGCTGTAATGTGCGTTTACTCATAAATAACTTGTGTGCGATAACTTCTTCACTTGGACAGCCTGAAGGTAATAACTCAGTAATAACCTTAATGACTTTATTACTGATTTCGCCATTATTCATTTCACTTATATACTTTTTAACCGTCATAGCATTAAGTTCAACCAATTCAGGATCATGGGTTGGTAGAGCTTCTTTAAGTAATTTTTTTGAAAAAGATATACCGACAAACGAACTGTTTTCGACTACTGGACACTGAAAATAGTCTTCATAAGCTTTAAGTGAATCTTGAATAGCAAAATTAAAATAAACTTTAGTCGCGGGGATGTTTTTTGACGCCACTAAACTGAACATTTTAGGAAAAAAAGCCATGCCTAATTGGATAGCGCACGGGTGAGCTTTTTTTTGCTGGCCAATCGATACTCTGGCTTGAGGCTTGATCAAAAGCTCATCGTCTGATTCAACTAACTCAATTTTTAAGGCCGTATTGAGCATTTGACCATTTTTTACAAAAAGACGTAAGCCTTCCTCTAAATTTGCGCTGGCCATCCAGGCAAAACCCAAACCTTTAATATAAGAGGGTTGAAAAAATGACGCAGCCACTAAACCTAACTCAGTATTACCGGTAGCCTCTGCAGATAATTGCCACAATCTAGTCATCTTATCCATGGTAATGCGGGATTTACTGTCTTTGACATCTTCAAGATTTATGTCGGCATCAGCAAATATTATTTGAGGATCAACATCGTAAATAGGCAAAATCTGAGCAATAAGACGAGGAATGGTGGCAAGAGTCGTGTGGTCCATAAAAACCTGTTTGAAGATGTTATAAATGAAGCTAAAAAGTCAAAGATCATGCTAACACTAATAATGGCACAGTTTGCACTCTTTTTGGCATCTATTGTGGCGATCACGGACAGCGCCCATGAGAATATACTTTTAACAAGTTAATCAAGTACATTTACTGATTTTCTTTAACCAACAAAGTATTTAAAGAGAGGACATAATGAAAGATATCAAACGAGGTTTATTATCACTATTATCGATTAGCTTAATGTTAAATTCGTTGCACATTAATGCTCAAGAAAGAAATGTAAAACGTTACAATACCAAGCAATATAACAACAATGTGGTTGTAGCGCCGAAACGTACAAATGTAGTTGTGACTCCACGGCGTACTAATGTAGTTGTGGCTCCACGTCATGCAAATGTGGTGGTTGTGCCACGTCATCGTAGTTTTAACAATGTAGTTATCATTCGTCCGCATGGCCATGCATATATAGGTTATGGTAGTTATCACAATGATAACGATGCTTGGAAATGGTTAGCATTTACGGCAATAACGTTAAAAGTACTTGATAACATTAACGAAGAAGCACAACGTAAACATGAAAGTGCACAAGTTAGCGCCACCACAGCGCAAGTGGGTGAAAAAATAACGTGGCACGATAATGATTCATCCGGATATGTAATGACAACTAAGGAAGGCACTAATGCCAGTGGTTTGAGTTGTCGAGAGTTTCAACAAGAAATTACTGTCGGTGGTAAAACAGAACAAGCCTATGGTACAGCATGTTTACAAGCTGATGGAGCTTGGAAAATTATGGCATAACACCGTATCAACAGATTAAAACAAAGGAGCATGAAGATGAAAGATATAACGATAATATTGGTGGCTTTGGCCTTGTTAACCGGTTGTGCGACTAATCAAAGTCTTTCCTATCAAGAGCGTGATCAGGCTTATGGTGAATATATTGAAAGCCAAGAGTTGCTAAGCCAAGATAAAATTCGGACTTTTAAATTTAGAGGTTGGCAATCCTTAAGTAATAACTATTTAATTATTTCAACATCACCAAATAAAAAGTATTTGATAGAAGTTAGTGGTTTTTGTTCGAATTTATATCACGCACAAACAATTGCTGTTAATCAAGGCATGAGTTCAAGCTTAGTCACTCGTTTTGACTCAATATCGGTTCCTAATTCACCAGGAAATAAATGTTTTATAAAGTCGATTTACAAAGTGACTAAAGCGCAAGCAAAAGAAATATCGGCGCTTGGTAAAGTAAACAAAGAGCAAGCAGAGCCAGAATTATAAACTGAAAGGTTCAACAGATCTTAGAGAGGTTATTATGAAAAAGTATTCACTATCATTAACAAGTTTATTGATGAGTTGTATCGGTAGTTTATTTATGGTGCAAACATCGTTTGCCGCTACAGTAGAAATGAATTGGGTTAAACCCGGAACATATGATGACATTCGCTCAGGTGGACAAAATCGTAAAGCGTTTCGTGAGCGTACCTTTAAGGTAATAGAAAAGCACTTTATTAAACTCGCCGCTAACCTACCTAAAAATCAAAGACTAAAAGTGGATATTTTGAATATTGACCTAGCGGGAGAAATTGATTTTGCAGGTGCACGGCAAGTTCGAATTTTAAGAAAATCTTACTTTCCGAGGATAAACCTTTCATATCAGTTGATGGATGATGATAACGCAATAGTTATGTCAGGAAGTGATAAGTTAAAAAGCATGAATTTCCTACAAAGTAGTAATTTACGTTATCGCAGTGAATCGTTAGGACATGAAAAAAAGATGTTAGATGTGTGGTTTAAAGGAACGTTTGCTCGCTTTGTTAAAACACACTAACCAATACCTTATCCAAAGTTTATAACTATTCCTCTTAAGTAAAGTATGCTGAATATTTTAATGGTTATGATGAAAGTTTAATTGATTATGATTATAGAAATGAGACCTTTGGTTTAGGTATAACCGTGGGTAAATGGGTTAAATAAAATATTTTTGACCTGCTAAATATTTGGAAAGTAATGTTATGACACCCTATGAGCTTTTAGATTTAGCGCTTTCTTTAAGTAATCGTATTGATACCCATTGGACCTTGTTTATTTCGGTTCACCTCGCTTTAATTGGCGGTATTATTTATGTAGATCGGCCATTGTTTAGAAATGAAAAAATCGCCGCAATCATTATTTATACAGGTTTTGCCTTAGTTAATTTTTTAATGATGAGAAGTCAGGCGCTATTTTTGGGCAGTATCTATCAACAAATATTTGCAATGAGGGAGCAAGCCTGTTGTCTTGATAATAGCGTTATTAGCTATGTGGTCAGTTTACATGAATGGGATAGTTCAGCTAAAACACTGACCAGTATTATGGTTACTCATCTTCTTATGTATATTATTTTAATGTTATCAATATTTTATGACCGTGCCTTGCCAAAGAATAAAAACGTTAAAAAAACAATGAAAATTAAATAATTATTTTATTTGTTATTAGGGATTAAAATGAAAAATAAATTATTATGGGTCGTAGCGATAATTGTCATGAATACACCGCTTTGGGCGGCAGAAAATAAGCTACCTAAGTTATATAAAAAGCTACTACTAAGTGTTGTCACGTTACATACTTTTCAAGATAAAATTCTAAATAATAAGACCCAACTAGCAACATCGGCAAATGGTTTAGGCTCTGGAGTGATAATTTCTGCGGATGGTCTAATTGTTACTGCTGCCCACGTCGTTCATACCGCCGATTCTCTGCATGTTGAATTTGATGATGGCATTAAAAGACAAGGAAAAATCATTTCATCATTACCTTGGGCTGATTTAGCCTTAGTGAAAGTTGATGGTTTACCCGATACTGCAAAAGTCGCGGAATTAGGTGATTCTAGCAAAGTAGAGATTGGTGAACAGGTTTTTGTTATTGGTGCCCCCTTAGGCTTAAATAAATCGTTAACCGTTGGTTATATCAGTGGTTTTCATCCTGTGGGTTCTCGTCCTTCGGCGCCGATGGCTGAATTTTTTCAAACCGATGCAGCAATTAATCCCGGTAATTCAGGTGGCCCGATGTTTAATATGTCAGGTGATATTATTGGTATTGCTTCTCATATTCAAACACAGTCAGGTGGCTCACAAGGTTTAGGTTTTACCGTTACTAGTGAAACGGTTAAACAGTTATTGTTAAATCGAGGTTACTTCTGGTCGGGCATTGAAATATTCCCTCTTGATCCAAGATTAGCTGATGTTTTTCATTTACCACAAACTAATGGCGTTTTAGTGCAGCGTGTTGCTCGCGACTCATTTGCTTATAAGGCGGGTTTAAAAGCAGGTACGATCAAAGCAACCATTGAAGGTAAAGATGTATTGCTTGGCGGAGATATTATTTTAACTATCAACGGTCAAGCAATTGATAGCCAACAAGCGATAGAAGCGATTATGAAATCAATAAAAGAAATTAAAGCAGGCAGTATTATTGAGCTTGTAGTGTGGCGAAAAGGTAAAAAACACCCTATAGCTTTTAATATTCCAGTTTCAGAATAAAAATACGGAGATAATTATGACTATCAATAACAAATTACTAAGTATTACAATATTTGTATTTAGTGTCGTTTTAAGTGGTTGTGCAAGTAACTTAAATCAGGTTCAATCTGGTTTTTTGAGTGATTATTCAAAATTAAAAGCATCTAAAGATTATGATAATACTAAAGTATTTCAAGCAACAGGGTTTGATCAAACGACTTTAGCTGCCGTTAAGGAAATTAAACTTGTTCCTTTTGAAATATGGATTAAACCATCTTCAAAAAATGATGTGGTTTTACTCAATACTCAACGATTACAAGAGTTAAGCCGTTATTTTCACGACAAGCTTAAACAGGCTTTACAAAATGATTATCAGCTTGTTGATGTAGCCAGCCCAAATACCTTAACCATTCAAGGTGCATTTTCAAATATTAAACTGTCAGCGCCTGAACTGTCAGTGACCGACTTTATTCCTCTTCGGCTGGTATTAAATGCAGGTAACGCTGCGTATTTACAAGTTACTAATCAACAAGATGTGATCACTGAAGTGTCTATAGAAGTTGAATTTTTGCTGGGTGAAACTGCAAAAAGAGTCTTTGCGATGACGGCCACAAAACAGATGGAGTTAACTATGGGACAAAGTGGTGATGACGGCTTTAAAGTAGTAAGTGAAGTTTTAGATACTTGGATTGCAAACTTTGTTACAAAATTAGCAGATACTCGCCAAACAACAACATAATCTATTTGATATAGGCAGGAATAACGAGATGAATAAAAGTAAATGTGTATTAAAAAACATTCTGTTGGGTTCTATGGGGTTAATGCTATTAAGTTCATGTAGTGAACCAGAGAAAGTTGTTGTTGAAAAGCCATTACGACCGGTAAGAACGATAACCGTATCAGCGCCAGATCTGAATAGAGCTCATGAATTTACTGCCGTGGTGGATGCTTCTCGTAAAGCTGATTTATCTTTTAAAGTCTCGGGTGAATTGATTAAATTTAATTTTAACCAAGGAGAGAATGTTAAAGTTGGAGAAGTTATTGCGAAGTTAAATGACCGTGATATTAAAGTGCAATTAAATGAAGCCCAATCGTATTTTGATAAGGCAAAAGCTGATTTTGAGCGAGCAAAAAACCTGATCGGTACCCATGCCATTTCTCAGGCAGATTTTGACCAATTAAAGTCGCAGTTTACATCCGCTAAAGCAAAACTTGATATCGCAAAAAATAATTTAGAATATACCGAACTTAAAGCGTCTTTCACGGGGGTTATTGCCAAAAGGTACACCGATAATTTTCAAGAGATAAGAGCTGGTTCTGCGGTTGTTGCTTTACATGATTTAAGCAATATTTATCTTAAAATTGATTTGCCTGAAAGCATTATGATCCGCGTGAGAAGACGAGATCAGCCGCCAAAACTTACTGCACAATTTGATGCGATTCCTGGCGTAAACTTTCCTTTAGAATTTAAAGAGGTTTCTACACAAGCTGATGAGGTGACTAAAACCTATCAAGTTACTTTATCAATGCCTGCTCCTGCCGAACATACTATTTTACCGGGTATGACCGCCCATGTAATTGCTGAACAACTGTTACAGAGTAATGGTAGTGAAGCACGATTCTATTTACCAGCTAAAACAGTACTTAAAGATAGCCAAGGCAATTATGTTTATATCGTTACGCAAAAAGATCAGGGCATTGGCGTGGTGAACCGTCAAGCGATTACTATTGGTGAGATAACTGAATTAGGCGTTGAGGTTTTTGCAGGCCTTACACAAGGTGATGAAGTACTTTCTGCTGGTATGAGTAAAGTATCGAATGGCATGGAAGTTAAATACTAGGAGATAGCTATGAATATTACTCGCTTAGCGATTACCAATAATCGCACATCGTTTATGTTGTTATTGGTTATTATGTTTTTTGGTATTACCGCATATCAAAATATGCCTAAAGATTACGACCCTGGTTTTATCCTTCGTAGTGCACAAGTCATTACTTACTTCCCGGGAGCTAGTCCTGAGAGGGTCGAGCAATTAATTACGGATAAATTAGAAAAAGAAATCCAAGAGATTCCCGAGCTTGATTTTGTCGCTAGTGAATCACGTACGGGTGTTTCAATTATCAGCGTTAATATCAAAGAGCGTTTTAAAGTGATGCGACCTATTTGGGATAAATTGCGTCGTAAAATTGATGCGGTTAAAGACCAATTACCGAGTGATGCGCAAGAGCCGATAGTTAACGATGAATTTGGTGATGTTTTTGGTATTGTCATTGGTTTAACGGCGGAAGGCTATTCTTATAAAGAAATGAAAGATGTTGCCGATCAAGCAAAAGACGATTTATTGCGTTTATCGGAAGCGGCTAAAGTCGATGTTTTTGGTATGCAAGATGAACGTATATTTATTGAATATAATAATAGTCGCTTGGCTGAGCTTAATTTATCGCCATCACAATTACGTGATCAATTAAGTAGCCGTAATATCGTTATTCCCGGCGGTACAATAAATATTGATGATGAAAAAATAACCTTAGAACCAACCGGTAACTTTGAGTCAGTAGACGAAATTCGTAAAACTATTATTCAAATCCCTGGTAGTGATCAAGTGATGTATTTAAGTGATATCACTAAGGTTTATCGTGGTTATCTTGATCCAGCAAAAACAAAAGTTAGCTTAAATGGTGAAGCCGCTTTAACGATTGCAATATCGATGCGCGAAGGTGGCAATAACATTTTACTGGGTCAACAAGTCATTGAAAGATTAAAGTACCTAACCAATATTTATCCTATAGGTGTCGACTTCTCCCTAGTCTCATTTTTACCTGCAGAGGTTGAACAAAAAGTTGATGACTTTGCCAGTAACCTCATTCAAGCGGTTATCGTGGTTACTATCGTAATGTTATTAAGTTTAGGTCTACGTACCGGACTTATTGTTGCAACCTTAATACCAGCCAGTATGATTTTTGGCATCTTAATTATGTCACTTTTTGATATTGGTATTGATCAAATATCACTGGCAGCGCTTATTATTTCTTTGGGCATGTTAGTGGATAATGGCATTGTTATGTCGGAGAGTATTATGGTGCGGATGGCGAAAGGTATAGATCCTATTGATGCTGCTGTTGACTCTGCCAATGAATTAAAAATCCCTTTATTAACCTCATCATTAACCACTGCAGCGGCTTTTTTACCGATATTTCTTGCGGAATCTACTACAGGAGAATACACCGCATCACTTTTTAAAGTGGTGACGATTACCTTGTTATGTTCATGGATCTTATCAATGACCATAGTGCCAATGTTATGTGTATATTTTATGAAGGTGAAACAACAAGAGCAGAGCTTTAATACTCCTTTTTATAATGGCTATAAAAAAGTATTGTCGACGTTATTAAATTATCGTTGGAGCACGGTTATTGCTGCTGTTGCCGTTTTATCGATAGCGATTATGGGCTTAAAATATGTACCTAAATTGTTTTTTCCTCCTTCAGATCGCACCTATTTTAAATTAAATTTAGAACTACCCGTGGGCACGCGTATTGAAGCGACAGAACTTATGGCCAAAAAAGTTGAACGCTTTATTCAAAATGAGCTGTTGGTGAGTGATTTGTCAGACAATGACCAACAACAAGGTGTTACTAGTTGGGTCACTTATGTTGGTTCTGGTGGACCCAGGTTTTTATTAACACATAACCCTAAACCGAGTAGCTCAAATTATGCCTTAATGGTGATTAATGTAACGTCATTTGAAGTGATTGACGAAGTGATGGCTAAACTGGAGCGTTATACTTTTGATAACTTTCCAGATTTATTGGTTAAAGCCCGTAAAATTGAAAATGGAGCACCTATTGCAAATCCTGTTGAAGTGCGTTTAAGCGGTAAAGATAACGATGAATTGTTTGTTATCGTTGATCAAATCAAACTTAAGTTGTCGGAAATTAAGGGCTTAAAATCGATCAATGATAATTGGGGTCTGCCGATTAAAAAATTACAGGTAAAAATTAATCAAACTCGGGCTCGACGTGCAGGAGTGTCTTCAAAAGATATAGCTATTTCATTACAAACGGGTTTAGCTGGCCTAGAGTTAACACAATATCGTGAAGGTGAAAATGTTATTCCCGTGATGATGCGCTCTAGTGCTGCTGATCGTCAAGATATCGGCAAGTTAGAAGCCTTGGCGGTTTATTCACAAGCATCTGGAACTGCGGTACCCCTTAAGCAAGTTGCTGATATTGAAGTGGTGTGGGAGTCGGCAACTATTTTGCGTCGAGATCGTTTAAAAACCATAACTATTGGAGCTCAAATAGATAATTCGATTACGGCGAGTGAAGCCTTTACACAACTTAAACCGTGGTTAGAAAAGCAAAAATTAAATTGGCCCATTGGTTATCAATATGAATTTGGTGGTGAAGCAGAATCGTCAGGTAAAGCTAATCAGTCCATTGCTGATAAGTTACCAATAGCTGTTTTTATCATCGTACTTTTACTGGTTGCACAATTTAACTCTATTCGTAAATCGATTATTATTTTGACCACTATTCCGCTAGGGATCATTGGTGTTGTGGTCGGTTTATTGGTTGGCAAATCATTTTTTGGTTTCATGACTTTACTTGGCATTATCTCATTGGCAGGCATCGTTATTAACAATGCGATTGTTTTATTAGAACGCATTAAAATTGAGATGGATAGTCAACTATCTACACCTCTTGAAGCTATCATTGATGCGTGTCAAAAACGCTTGCGACCTATTTTATTAACTACAGCAACCACTGTTTTTGGTTTAATTCCTTTGTACTTGGGTGGCGGAGAAATGTGGGAACCCATGGCATTATCAATTATTGGCGGATTACTGTTTTCTACCGTTTTAACCTTAGGTGTTATTCCGGTACTTTATGCCTTGTTTTTTGGTATTAAAGCTGAACAGCCGGTGAAAATGGCCTTTCCCAATACGTAATTATGTTTAATAACTAGTTGCGATTTTATTTGCAAATTAAAGCTAAGATTTTATTTTATCAGGTAATAATTTTAGCTTTAAAAATAAATGTGAAAATGAAGAAAAACATCCAGAATTTTTTCTTCTACAGTGATAGAATAATTGCCAAGTTTTTTTATGAAAAAGTTTCCAGTGAAATTCAGACAGATTAATCTCGTGTGAATGAATGGATTGCATTAAGTCAGTAAATGAATATTTTACTGCAATATATAGGATTTAAACATGGCCAGTCGTGGTGTAAATAAAGTAATAATTGTTGGTAACTTAGGACAAGATCCTGAAGTACGTTTTATGCCGAATGGTAGTGCCGTGGCAAACTTTACCGTGGCAACTTCAGAAACATGGAAAGATAAACAAACCGGTGAGCAAAAAGAAAAAACAGAATGGCACCGTATTGTTATTTATCAACGTTTGGCTGAAATTGCCGGTGAATACCTTAAAAAAGGTTCAAAAGTATATTTAGAAGGTCGCTTGCAAACACGTAAATGGCAAAACCAGCAAGGTGCTGATCAATATACAACTGAGATTGTAGCTAACGAAATGCAAATGTTAGATTCTCGTGGTCAAGGTGGTGGACAACAATCTGGCGGCTTTTCTCAGCAAGGACAACAACAAGGGCAACAACAAGGTCAGCAGTCAGGCGGTTTTGCTCAACAGCAACAAAAACCAGCGCAGCAATCTTATAATAAACCTGCTCAACAGCAAGGTGGCTTCGCTCAACAAGGGCAGCAACAAAGCCAACAATCTGGTGGTTTCTCTCAGCAAGGGCAGCAGTCAGGTCAACAATCTGGTGGCTTCTCTCAGCAAGGGCAGCAGTCAGGTGGCTTCGCTCAGCAAGGCCAGCAACAGAATAAGCAACAAGCTCCTAAGGTTAATCCACAAGAGCCAACCATTGATTTTGATGATGATATTCCGTTTTAGATCATGCACGTCTTAAAAGTGTATACTTGATTTACACGCTAAAGAACCTAAAGCCTCGTATTACGGGGCTTTTATTTTTGGGTCTACACAAATGTGTAGGATATGCAATTAAACTTATTTTAATGCGTAAATTGTTTATAGATAACAAAAGGTTGAAGCGAAATCGATAACAGCCTGCTTAGTTTTACTTCGTTCAAGTCTTGCTCATTATTGAGTATTATATTTTAGGAGAAGTTAGTTTGGCCCAATTTTTATTTTTGGCTTTAATATCGCTTACGTGGATTGCTCAAGCCAAAAGTACAGAGGTATTAAGTGTTGACCGCTCTGTAACAAATAATATTAATTTGTTTTTTCCGAATGAAAGAAATATTAAACCTAAAGCGGGCGATTTTGAAATAATTAATTATGTCTTAATGAGTAATGAAGTCGGTGAACGCTGGGGTGTTATTACGTTAACTAATTTATCTAACGGCAGCCGAGAATTAGATCAAGACCATTTATTAGCATTATTTGCTGATGGTAGCCGTCAACCTCCATTAGAGTATAAATTAAACTTTAAAGGTAAAGAAACACAGTCGATTACGGTTTCTTTTGGGCAATCTAAATTTCCAATATTGAGTATTCACTCAAGCAATTAAAATAATAAACCAATGAGTTGTTTTGTTTGATATGAAAAAAGCTATCAATGAAGTAAAAAGTGAAGTTAAAGCCAAATTGTTATTTTGGCATAATATTAAAAGCCGAAAACTCAAAGTGGCTTTAGTTTTATTATTTATCTCTTTAGTTGCATTAAAAATTTTTACCACAGTGTTAACTTTTGATTGGCTGATGAGTTTGTTTAATTAAATAAACTCGTCCGTATATTTTCAAAAAAATCATAAAAGGGATCTTAATGGATATTCGGCTAGGTGAGTTAAAAAATGATGACGTTATTTTATTATTAAAAGAACATCATGAAGATATGTTATTACATTCTCCGCTAGAGAGTGTTCATGCTCTAGATTTAAATGCTTTAGAGTCAACCAATGTTACCTTTTGGAGTTTATGGATTAATAATGAGTTAGCAGGCTGTGGTGCTTTAAAAGAACTAGATAAAAAACATGGCGAGGTGAAGTCAATGCGCACCTCGCGAAATCATCTTCGCAAAGGTGTAGCACAAAATTTATTGACGCATATTTTAGATCAAGCAAAAAATCGTGGTTATGAAAGGTTGAGTCTTGAAACAGGCTCAATGGCTGCATTTGTACCCGCCCATAAGCTTTATCAACAATTCGGTTTTCAGCTTTGTGAGCCTTTTGGTGATTACGATGAAGATCCATATAGTCTTTTTATGTCAAAAATCATTGAGTAATAAGTAGGTCACCATGTCAGAATATTTTGCCAAAATTAATTGGCTAAGAGCCAATAACGAAAACTACATTGATAATAAATATAGTCGAGGGCATCAATGGATATTTGATGGCGGTGTCATTGTGCAGGCGTCATCTTCTCCTCATATTGTTCCTTTGCCTTATTCGGTTGCCGAAAATGTTGACCCCGAAGAAGCTTTTGTTGCGTCGTTGTCTAGTTGCCACATGCTTTTCTTTTTATCTATCGCGGCAAAAAGAAGGTATGTAGTTGATTCATATATAGATGAAGCGGTAGGATTTATGGGAAAAGATGATGATGATAAGTTTGCTATGACTAAAGTTAAACTTAGACCTAAAGTTAAATTTTCAGGTGACAAGAAGCCAACAATGGCACAACTTGAAAAGATGCATCATCAAGCACATCAACAATGTTTTATCGCAAACTCAGTAAAAACTGAAATTGTTACTGAGATTGTTGAATGATCGTTATTTACGGTATTAAAGAAAAGTTAAATCCAATAAAAGCCGAGTTGTCGGATATCATTCATCAATGCATGCAATCCGTACTGGGAATGCCAGAAGATAAACGCGCACATCGTTTTATTCCGATGAATAAAGATGACTTTTATTATCCCGGAGGGCGCTCAGATGCTTATACCGTCATTGAAATAAATATGATGGCGGGTCGAAAAGTTGAAACGCAAAAAAAATTGATTAAAGCAATGTTTGTAATGATTGAAAAACAGTTAAAGATTACCTCAATCGATATTGAAATTGTTATTAAAGAGCAGGCTCCATATCAATGGGGTTTTCGTGGCATCACAGGCGATGAAGTTAATGACCTTAAATATAAGGTTAATGTTTAAATATTACTCGCCGATTTTTTATTGTTATTTATTACCTATTAATTTTTTGGAGTATTGATGAAATTACTTATATCCTTATTTATTGGTTTATTAATGAGCCTAACTTTTGCAGCAAAAGCTGAAAATCTTAGTTCTCAAAACTTCAATTCTGAAAAATTTGCTAACGAATATTTTAATGCATGGTCAGCAACACAAAGCCCCACGGCAACTAAACAAGATATTGAACATTATTTATCTTTTTTAACCGACGATGTTGGTCATCAACATTATCCTTATGATTCTGACGATACTCGTGCCGAGGATGGTAAAAGCAGTATGCGTGAAGGGATGAACTATTACCTTGGTGCTCACACTAAATATTCAAGTGAATTAGTGAGCTATAGCTTCGATTTTAATGTTGTTGTTATAAAGTATAAGTCGAGTTCTACAGGAGTTCATCCTCAGACTAAACAAGAAATGACCATAAATGATACCACGTTGGAAGTGCTTGAATTAGAAGATGGCAAAGTTTCATTGGTTCGTAAATATAGTGATTAACAACTGTTAATTGGCAAAGCGTAGCAGCCCATACTGTAGGGGTTCTACAATCAGCTAAATATCAACTAAATATCAACTAAATATCGACAATGGTGATGGCTGCTACATCATTTTTTAAACCTCTCTCTGTTGATAAGTATTTTTAAAAGTTTTTAGGTTATTTATTATTTGAGTATTGGAATATATAAGGAAATATTGTGAAGTATTTTAAAATGCCTGAGTTTCTCCATGAAGTTTTTGGAGAGCAACAATCTGCTGTAGAGATCATCAGTGTCGTTATTTTTGCTGTAATTGGCAGCATCATCATTTACTCGTTATCTGATTTTGAATTGCCTTTATGGCGGATCGTTGTTGGCTTTATACTTATCGCTGACGTTTTGGCGGGTTGTATTGCTAATTTTAGTTTCGGTACAAATGCTTTTTATGCGAATCGAGCGAAAAATAGACTTGTTTTTATTGCTATTCATATACATATATTACTTATCGCTTGGTTGCTTACTGAACCTTTAGTCATCGCTGTATTAGTATGGTCTTATACCATTGTATCCGCATTTTTTGTTAATGCTTTAAAGGGTAAAGTCATTCAACGCTTTGTTGCAGCTAATCTCATGTGTTATGGCATTTTTATACTACTTTATTTGTCCTTACCTACGTGGTTTTTGATGGTCTGCGTATTTTTCATGATAAAAGTTTTATTTAGTTTCGCTGTTGATCATTATCAACCTGTTGTCACCGAATAACGTAATATATTTAAATAACTATAGAGGGATTTATCGTGCTTAAGGGGATTCATCATGCCGCTATTATTTGTTCGGATTACGAGAAATCAAAATACTTTTATACCGACATTCTTGGTTTAGAAGTTGTTGCTGAAAATTATCGAGCGGATAGAAATTCTTTTAAGTTGGATCTTAAATTACCTGATGGTGGACAAATAGAGTTATTTTCTTTTGAAAACCGCCCTCAGAGGCCAAGTTATCCTGAAGCGCTTGGTCTAAGACATTTGGCTTTTCGTGTCGACTGTATCAATGAAGTATCAGAGTACTTACAACAAGCAGGTATTGAAGTTGAACCGATCAGAGTTGATGAGTATACCAGTAGAAAATATACCTTCTTTAGTGATCCTGATGGCTTGCCTTTGGAGTTATATGAAATGCCTTTAAATGAAAAGAAAAATGGAAGTTAATGTTTAAAATATTACCAGCGAAAAAAGAAAATTCAGCACTGATCCTGCAATTTATTAAAGAATTGGCTGTCGTTGAAGAATTTCCTTTTGAAGTGTCAGTCACAAGAAAAGATCTTGAAAACAACTTGTTTAGTGATACCCCTGAGGCACAAGCCATTATCTGTTATCAAGATAATAGACCATGCGGTTTTGCGGTATTTTATTTTACCTTTTCAACTACCACAGGAAAGCGTGGTTTACATTTGGATGATTTATACATTCAACCTGAGTATCAAGGGCAGGGACAAGGGAAAAAAGTACTTATTCATTTAGCAAAATTAGCGAGGAAAAAAAGTTGTGCTCGTTTTGAATGGTGGGCTTTACGAACCAATGTTGCGGCATTAAAGTTTTATCAAAAAATTGGCGCCAAAAGCCTTAATGAACTTCTTATTTTTCGTTTAAATTCTGCAGAAATAATAAACTTATCTAATGAGATATAACGCTTAATTATTTTTTGTCGACTCAAAGTTAAGGTTTGTTGGCGATGGGTTGGAGGGGTGACTTGGTATGTTTGGTTCGGCCTCTCCAAGAATTTCAAATTCAACATTATCTAGCCAAATTTCACCAGCCCCATTTAAATAAACACCATAAACAAGGTTTTCAGTGGCGTGTGGAATATCAAGTATTAGAGACTTTTCTGTCCACTCAAGGCTATTAATGATTTGATCACCTGCAATTCCTGAGTTGATAAATGCGAGAGACTCTGAGCTACTGCTATTATCGGCTCTTAAAAATAAACCTGCGTAATCGATGACATTGTTTGCTTTGATTTGTATCGATAATCTAATTTTTTTACCGCGATATTCTGCTAGCCAACCACCCTGCAATAATGACGTAAATCCATCGGGGTTTGATATTTTATTGGTAATGTAAGCGCTAGGCGCAGGTCGACCAACATTTTTATCTAAACAGCCGATGTAATCGATGGTATTGCTACCAGAAAGTACCCAATCAGGTAATTCAGCACAGCTAACTTGGTCACTAAAATAATATTTTGGTAAAAAAGTAAAAACTAAGGAAGTAACAATGATGGCAAAGGTTATAGCTATTATTAGCCATTTTTTTGTTTTACTTAATGGCGAAAAAATAGATAGTTGTGCCAACGGCTCTTCTTGCTTACTTTGTTCTAATGGTTCAGTAGTTGTTATTGTTGTTGATAGTGGATTTACCGATACTTGTAATTTGTAGCCTACTTTTGCGATGGTCTTAATATATTCTGGTGTTGCAGGGTCGTGATTAAATACTTTACGAAGAATAGCGACTAAACGATTGATTGAGCTATAAGAAACAACTTGTCCGGGAAATACATGTTCAAGTATTTCATCACGGCTGACCACTTGATGAGCATTATCCATTAATAATTTCAGTAAAGTATTGGCTTTAGGTTCAATAGAAAAAATTTCGCCAGCAATGACAATGCTTCTTTCTGAAATATCAATTTGGGTATTACCTAGGTTATATATTGTTGTCATGACTTATGTGAACAGCTAATTCTTATTATGTTGTTAACATTATTTCTACATCAGTTTGTATCGTTATTCAAGTCAGTTTTTTACCTGCGACGAATATCTATTTTTATAATAATAAAATAAATAATCACGTTTTCATCATGTTTCCCTTATAGCCATTAGCAATAAATTGTTTGAATATTCATTTTTAACGACTGCATAGGGCGAGAACCGTGATGAATTTTAATAGGGTTATTGTGACGATAATGTTTTGTTTTTTGATGAGCTGCTCATCGGATAAAGACAAAAATGAGAAATCAATTGTTGTAAAAGTACCTGAAGACGTTATAGCAAAAGCGTTACCAATAATCGATTTTACCGATAATTTAGACAGAATAATGACTTTTGCGCGTATTGCTACCAGTGTGCAGTTTTATTATCCGGGGCAGGGTTCCTATGATACCGATTGGGATGCTTTTATTAGTTATGGCATGTATGAAGTGGCATTAACGAATACTGAACAAGAATTTGTTGAAACAATGAGAACATTATTTATCGATATTGCGCCCGGTGTCGCTTTTAATGAAAATAATTATCAAGCACCTACTTTTAAGAACGAAGATATAATAATAGTTTGGCATCAAAACGGTTATAGAGACCGATTAGATAAAGAACTCAATGTTTATACATCTGTCCGTAGCATTATAACGTATGGTCAGTTACTTGCCGATGCAACATATACTAAACAAACAAGCTACCATATTGATTATGGGAATATAATATTTGATATGCCGCTGGTTTTAGCTACTGAATTAAGTACATCTCTACCGCAGGGAAAAAGTTTTTCGGCTCCACAAGAATGGTTAATACCGACATCGATAGAGAACCCATATGGTTGCCTTTCTTCTTTTAGCAAAGTTTGGGCGGGTATCAATAATTATTGGCCTTATTTTGATGCCGTTGATGTTGATTGGTTGCAAGAGCTGCGTGTTTTAATGCAAGTATGTGCGGAGCCTGAACGACGATTATCAATGATGACTTTAAGTGCATCATTAACTAAATTGCAAGATAACCATATTAATTTTGGTAGTAATAGTAACGCTTTTACTGAACAATTTACGATACCTGTCGGTTTCGATTGGGTTGAAGGAATGGCGATTGCTGTCGTAAAAGAGGACAGTGCACCTGATGACATAGATGTCGGAGATCAATTGCTTACCATTGATGGACAAGATGTTATCTCTGTTGTTGAAGAGTTTGCTCTATATACGCAGCGCTCAAAATTGAAAAGAAATCATTGGTCGTTATTAAGGTACGTATTACGCCGAGAAGAATCGACAGTAGTCGTATTAACTTTAGAAAAACCGTCAGGTCAACAATATGCGATTACGTTAACGGCTAATAGTGATTTATATGACATTTTAATATCAGCATTAGATGCTTATGTTCCACCAGCCACAGCGCAACATAAAGTGCTTGAGAACGATATCCACTATGTCGATTTATCTATTAGTGAAGAAGAGCATACCGAGGCTACAATTTCAGCATTAACAACCGCTTCAGCAATCGTATTCGACTTTCGAAATTATCCTGAAAGTTGGTTTGGCTGGCAGAATATTTTAGCGCATTTATCTGCTAACCCTATTTCTTCGGCACCTATGTATATGCATTGGACAGGAGCGCCGGATCGGTATGCTGTTTTTAAAGCACACTCTCCTCAAAGTATTATGCCAAGGGCTCCACAAATAGATGTTCCCGTTGTTGTCTTAGCTTCTCGATATAGCCAGAGCTCTAATGAACATGCACTCGCTTATTTACAAAATGCTGGGGTACCAATCATGGGAGAGGCAACATCAGGTATAAACGGTAATATTACCTTTTTGTTTACCGGAGGAGGAGCAAGTAATGGCGGTATCGGTATGATTTTTACAGGGATGGAAGTTAGGCAAAATGATGGTTCTGCGCATATTGGTGTTGGTATAGTCCCTGATATTTATGTTGAACAAACCAGAGAGGCGATAATCAACGGCGAAGACCATCAATTAAACCAAGCTATTAAGTATTTAAAGGCACAACTTGTCGTTGAATAGAGCTTTGTCGCGGATTATTACTATTAATGCTTTTAGAGGGTGTTTATAATGACGATTATAAATACCCTATTATGATTTTAATATGACATTTCCAAATGATGAAACTGGCCAAGTGCTCGCTGAAATGCAGGCTGAAGGCATAGATTTAAACCAAATACATAACGTGGTTTTTTTTCACTTATTCGAAAGTAAAGAACAAGCACAAGCGATGGCTGATCATTTAGCTGAGAAGGCTGCGGATATGGTGTTAACTATTCATCCTGACGAAACTCCCAATGTATGGGATTTAGATTGTTCGGTAAAAATGGTGCCAAGTTATGATGGCATTGTTGCTCAAGAAGCTGAATTTGAGCAACTTGCGACTAAGTTTAAAGGTTATAACGATGGTTGGGGAATTGAAGCTTAACTTCTAATCCTCAACGAGTAAGTTGTTATCTCGATAAATTGCTTTTCTAATTTTTGAAAATTTAGCGATGTTATTTAAACTAATGTCGCCAATCCTCTGTTGTATACCTAAAGATTGCAATAAGGCATTGTACGCTGGAATTTGATAACTCGTCGAAAATTGCTGAAATAGCTGACTGAAAACCTTGCTGTTCGTTAATGTATCTAGTTGCTGAATTATCTCTGTAGCACTCAGTGGATACCTAAAACAACATTGGCGTAACTTAAGTAGTGCATTATCAAGAGAGCTACCGTTGTTTAGCTGTCGAAGTGCAACATCTGCTTTTAACCAATAGAGTGCTCCACTCCAGTAAATACGCATATAGTTATGATTACTTTCCATATTTTCACTTAAATAGCTTAATTTATGCTGACGGTAATTAGTCTGCTTTCTAGCACGTTCAAAACCTTCATAAAGCTTTTGCCACATTTTTTCTTCGTCAAACATGCCAATACGCGCCTGTAAAATATTTTGGTAATAGCTAGCGAGCCCTTCTGATAACCAACGTTCGTCGCCTGCATCGTACGGAATTAATAAATGGCTGAATTCATGATAGATTGTCCAATCATCTTTTAGCTGTTTTAGGCTGGCGTGTTTGTTGATCACTAATACCACTTCTGAAGGTGATTCTCGATTCACTTCCCCCCAAGGTACAGGCTCTGAACCACGACGACTGGCCTTTATTTGAGTAATAAAATAGTCAACAGGAAATTCACCATAAACAGCTTTTAACGCTTTACTGGCATACTTTACCCATTGAAATGTTTTTTCTTTTTGTTTAGCTGTAAACCCTTTATCGAAACGTACTTCATTTATTTGTTTATTATTGCTAATTAAAAAATCGCTGTCTTTTGCATGTAGTGTTTGCATGGAAAATAAGAATAGTAGTGGCAGTAGCTTTGATGGTTTAGTGAAAGTCCTGATAAATTTCATCTGCAATTCCATTCATTATTTTGATGTTTTATTTTTATTAATAGACCATGACAGCATGTAAAAATTTTAAATTAAATGTAACAAGTAATTGCAAAACATCACTGAACACTTTATTGATTGTTAACCTTTGAAAAGTAGTGCTTTATCAGCTGATAAAAACGAGTGACATGTAAAGGCTTTTCGCCATGAAAACGGTGCAACATATAAAAAGGCCAGAGCTTTCCTTGATAGTCAGGGAGAACTCTAATCAATTCTCCATTTGAAATTGCTGTTTGTATGACCAGTTCAGGCAATAATGCTATGCCCATACCATGACAGACCATCTCAAGCGCACTTGGTAAGGTATTTGTCTTTGCGTAGAACTCTATTGGTGTTACTTGTTTATTTAAGTGATCATTATTTTTATATATTTCTAAGCTGTCTTTTTGCCAAGAGGTCGCAATAACATTAGTTTTTAAAATATCAATTCACCATATTTATTAATGAAAGACGGTGTTGCACAAAAGAATTCTCTAACATTAGCGATCGGCAATGCGCGATAGTTACTATCTTTCAACTCTCCGCAGGTAATAGCGACATCAAGGTTATTTTCAATTAGGTCATTTATTTGATCAGATACATGCAATTCAGGCTGAAGTTTAGGAAACTCTCGGCAAAGTTGGCTTAAGGCAGGTATCGCGATATCTTTTTCAAAAGCGTGCGGAATAGTGATAGCAAATATGCCTGAAGGGGTTTCTTTATTCTTTGTTAGCTCTTCAAAAGCAAGATCTACTTGGTCTTTTAGCAACTCACAACGACTTAGTAATTTTTCCCCCGCTGTGGTTAGCGACATACCTCGAGTATGTCTTGATAACAAATGCTGATCTGTGTTTTGTTCAAGCCTTTTTATATGTTGGCTAACTGCAGATTTACTCATCGATAATTTTTTAGCGGCAAGTGTAAAAGACTGCTGTTTAGCAACTTCTGCAAAAATAAGTAAGGATGATAGGTTTTTAATATTGTTCATTTATCGAAACAATCAGTTTATATAGTGGTTATTGTTAAATTTTTATTCTATTTCTACACTATGTCAACTTAATTTGTTAAAGGAAGTAAAAAATGACCGCTCTAATTATTGTTGATGTAACCCCAATAGATAAAGAAAACCTTGCTAGATATAGTGCTTTGGCAGCAGAAACACTGATAAATTATCAAGGAGAATTTATTGCCAAAGGCCCTATTGAAAATTTACATGGAGAAAAGAACTTTGATATAAAACTTGTTATTCAATTCCCAAGTAAAGAAAAAGCATTATCTTGGTATAACAGCGAAGCATATCAAAATATTATTCCAATTCGTGAAAAAGCAATACATAGCCAGTTTCATTTAATAGGGTGAGAAAAATGAGAAAACTAATTAAAGTGACAGTAACACTGATCAGCGTTTTACTCTTATCAAACTGTTCGAGTGCGGTTAAAGAAAGTCCGGCATTAAAGCTATATGTCTTTGATTGTGGTGAGATCACGGTTAAAGATATATCACTATTCTCACCTGGCGTTGATATCGGTAAAAGTAAAACACTAGCTAATGCTTGTTACTTAATTATGCATCCTAAAGGAAATTTATTATGGGAAACAGGATTAAGTGATCGTTTGGTGACGATGAAAAAAGGTAAAAAAATTGCTGATGGTATGTTCCATTTACAAGTTAATCATACCTTGTCTTCGCAGTTGAACAATTTAGGTTTACAGGCAAAAGATATTGATTATGTTGCGCTTTCTCATTTGCACTTTGACCATACCGGTAATACCAATCTGTTTGTTAACGCCAAAGTGCTTATTCAGCAACAGGAGCTTGACCTTGCCTTTACTAAGGAAGGGGAGAAACTCTATTTTGATGCAAGTACGTATAATGAAATTGATAAATCTAATTTCATTGGGCTAGATGGGAAAAAGGATATCTTTAACGATGGCTCTGTGGTTATTTATCCAGCTGGCGGACATACACCGGGTCATCAAACATTATTGGTTAATTTGGCTGGAACGGGCTCGGTCATGTTAAGTGGTGATTTATTTCATTTTACTAAAAATCGCTTACATAAGCGTATACCTGCATTAAATTTCAATAAAGCGGACAGTTTGTCATCGATAGATAATATTGAACAAACACTGATTGATGTTGATGCTAAGTTATGGATACAACATGATCTTGAAACGTTTAAAAGCATGAAACTGTCGCCTGAGTATTATCAATAGTGGGCTAGATGTAGGAGAGTGCGTGAAGCATGTGCTGAGTAATAAGTATCTTACTTAAATTATGAAAAAAGGCTGAAGTTTACGGCCTTTTTTATGATCACTTTGTGCGTAAAGCAGAAACTTTTGGTATCAACACATACCTTCCGCAGCTAGCCATAAGCGGACATGGTTGCCTGAATTTGAAAGGCTAACTACTACCACAAACCGGAAGTTAGCATGAGAAGAGAGAAAGCTGATTCGGATAAGTTTTTGTATCGATAACGTCCGCAGAAGGCGCGCCGCCTTGCGGCGTCGCTCTTGCTGCGATTGTTATATGATTCATCATTTGGGCCTAAGTGTCTCAATAATTTGCGCATCCACCCAGAATACATCTCCTTTTCCTGTGCTAGCAGGGCCATTAAAGAAAAGATATTTTCCATCTGGCGTTACGTATCCTCCTCCTTGTGAGGTACTTGTGTTTATCTTATCTCCGAAGTTAATGGCAGCACCCCAAGTACCGTCTTCCTGCCGAAAACTAACGTACATATCAAGACCACCATAGCCATCATCTCTTTTACTATCCCACAAAATATAGGACTCATCAGGTGCAATGAAGGGGTGGACGTTCGGTGTTCCGGTATTTATCTCTTTACTAAGTGGCTTCGGGGCTTCACGTTCACCATTTATCAGTCGAGAATATCGAATTTTAGCCTTTCCATCTTTATATCCATCATCAAAAACATAAGTGCCTTTGAACGAACTCGTAAGGCGCATGATGTCGATGTCTTCAAACGCAGAGCCAAGACTTTTTAACTCTGACCATCCATCATCGGTTCGCTCCCTATATTGGTTTGTATAAAACATAGTTTTACCATCAGGAGAGATCTCCCCGCTCACCCCGTGTTCCGCTTCTGACTCGTGCCATCGATTATTCTCGAATTTAAAAACCAAATGCGAATCTTTTCCACTTTTGTTGTTTCTCCTACTAAAGTAGAACTCTTTCATGTCGGGTGTGAAGAAAGGGCCCCACTCATGATGCTCTGTCGAAACAATACCAGGAGCGAAAACTTCGGGAGTTAAACCTGGAGGCTTTTGCCCTATATAAGGGCCTTCGATGATTGGGGATTTATCTTGGCTATTACTTATTTCATTCATTGTTGTAATAGAATTTTGAATAAAAGCCGGCAGAATTCTTGTTGCTGTCAGTGATGAGGTATTATTATCTCTGTCATGGGCAGTGACCACTACAACCAGATCAAGCTCTTCGATCACAATGATATATTGCCCGCCGCCGCCTCGTGCCGCTTGGCTCAAGTAGCTTTTGCCCCTTGTGGACATATCGGCCTGCCAGAAGAAATAGCCGTAAGCAGTGCCGGAGACATCGGGGATATCCGCGAAGTTTTCATCAGTCCTGGATTGGGCAATTTTACTGGTTGCTTTGACGATAAAGGCTTCAGGAATCAACTGTTCGCCATTCCATTTGCCTTTGTTCATGACCAAGGTGCCAAATTTGACCATAGCACGCGATGTTATACTCGTGCCACCAGCTGATGGCAGGCCGCTAACGGCAGTCGGCCAGCCATAAGTCGTGATGCCCATTTTGTCGAGAAGTTCATTTTTAATAAAGTCTTTGGCGGTGCCCGGTACGACGGCGTCGAGGACTTGCATCACCATTGTTGGATCGGTGAATTGATATAAAAAGCTCTGAGACTCTAAGGTAATAGGCGCACTATGCTCGAGATAGGCCTGAACTTGGCCTTGCCCCTTTAACGGAGCTGGATTTTCCCTAAGCTCTCTAATTTTATCTCTACTGATGCGAAGCCCCGAGCGCATGGTCATTGCTTGATGCAGTGTGATTTTTTCTGTACCTTCGACAAATTTTGCTGGATCGAGGCTTTTGAGAAAGCTTACCACTGGCTTGTCTAAATCAGCCATAGTCAGATAACCCAACTGGATAGCTCGACCAATCGCCATGCTGAGGTAGACTTTAGTCGCTGACGCCTGGGGATGGGGCAGGTTGATGCGACCGCGTAAATAGTAGGATTCAAAGAGGAGCTTGCCCTTGTGGGCGATGAGCAGGCTGTCGAAATTACCATGTTTCTTGTCGGCAATCTCCAGTGCCAGCTTAGTAATCATGTCTTTATTGCCACCATCAATGCCTAATTCTCCAACGATAAGTTCGTCTTTCCTATCGGTTGGTGCTGCATCGATAAAGGCTTCTTTGAGCTCAGGAATATCCCTGAATGAGAGCTTGGCCTCGGTGGCTGTTGCCTCCGGTGCGAGCATTTTATCTTCTACGGCACTTTGGGTGGCAAAGCTACTAATAGCTAGTACAGAAAACAGCAGAGTAATTGAAGTACAAATATGCTTCATGACTTTTTCCTTATTTGAAATCAACGAATTAGTTAACTTCGCTTAAATGTGATTGAACAAGCGGTCAATTTAACCAAACCGGCTTCAAAATACCTGACGTCCTTATGACTTTTAGATGATTTTTTTCTGACGGTGATAATCAACTTATTAAGTGCATATAACAGCTTGTTATGGAGACCTCTCAGCAATATGACACCGATAATTCATTAGAAAAAGTATTGATAAATTTTTTACGCTGATGTCTCCAATGCGCACCAAGAAGTCATAAAAACGAAATAGTGAAACGTCAGCTATCGTATCAAAGTGATCATTAGGAGGGATGATTTTCACTCATGAATTTAGTCCGCTTTGTGGTGGTTTCTGCCCTTAATATCTCATTTCAAAAAATTGGTGAATTCCAAATGAAGCAGCTCTTTTGTTAAGGGCTTCTTGGCGCCAAAGTTGACATTAGCCATAAATTATTTGCCATATATTTCCTCATGTAAATTTTAGAAGTATCGATACACAGTTTGGTGAAATGCCTTCTTTCCACAGTTGAAAGGGGGTAAATAGCCTCCTTTAAACGTGGAATATCAGTTGAATATTGGTAACTTATTGATGTAGAAGTATTAACACGCTATTGTATTTCCATTAATAATTTTTAGGTTGGTTGTCCGTCTACGGTGAAAGCGGGCACTTTGCCTCATAAAAAGCTGTTAGCAGTACAGGGAGTTTGATGAAAACTAACGAAGCTCGTCCACTATTTAGAGTACTTTCTTTTATCATTGCTTTACTAATGTGGCTAGTTTGCGGTTCTAGTTTAGTATCAGTTCTCGAAAATGGTTCAGGAGAATATCAAAACTGGGAACTGGTTATAGGTATGTTAATTGGTGCAGTTTCTTTTTCTTACGTTGCTATCGCTGGTTATATGCCAAAAATTCTCTTAATGCTATTTAGTCGTGGCTCGGTAGCAGATGATAAATATTTAAAGTAACGTATGGTTTGGTGGCAATGTACTGCTAACAAGGCGTTCAAACGGACAAATTACAGCTGGTTGTTGTTCGTTCCTCACACATTTTAACCAGCTATTATTAGCCGCTTAACAGGGGCGTTAGGTGTTTAAGTGAGTATCAATACAAGTTACAAACGAAGGATTCCTGTAGCTATGGTTCCACATATTTGGATAGGCTCGACTTTTGGCCCTCTTCTTTTATATATTGGCACCCAAGACTTTACTAGTTATGAGTTTTATATCTCCATATTCTTTTTAGCCGTTGCTGCTTATTCAATTTATAAAGGCATAGACGCGTTTAAGCATGGAATATATTCAGATTTCATAATGCTAGCTCTAATTCCTATGTTGCTTCCTGTTGCGTTTGGATCTTATCTATATAGTATAAACACCTAACAAGGCGCTGAAGAACGGACAAAAAATAGTTGGCTTTTGCTCGTTCCTCGCTAATTTTAGCCAACAATTTTTTGCCGCTTAGCGTGGCGTTAGCTCTCAACAAGGAATTATGATGCACTTCGAAACTTGGCTAGCATTTTGTTCAATTGCTTTTATCGCAGCAGCAATTCCTGGTCCTGCAATATTGTTAGTATCAACGCACAGTCTACAATTTGGAACGTTACGCTCTCTTATTACAGTGGCAGGAAATGTCACAGGTCTATTCACTATGTCCGCATGTTCCATATTGGGGTTGAGCGCATTGGTAATGGTTTCTTCTACAGCTTTTACCGTAGTTAAAATAATTGGGGCACTCTATCTTTTGTATATGGGAATTAAAATTTGGCGCAGTGGTGTACAGTTAAATGATATTAATGATGAGAAAAAAGTACCATTTAATACTTGGAGGCTTTATACACAAGGATTAATGATATCTTTAACTAATCCTAAGGCAATAATATTTACTTCTGCACTTTTTCCGCAGTTTATTGTTGTCTCTGACCCCTTATTACCTCAGTTTCTAATTTTGGTTGTCACTCTTATGACTTGCTCATTTTTATGTTTGCTTTCATATTCCCTTTTGAGTCAAAACTTAAAAGCGGGTACTAAAAAATATGTATCAGGTAGTATTCTTGGGAAAGTGTTTGGCTCTGCATTTATCAGCGCGGGTGGCGTTTTGGCAATTTCAACCCAGAGGTAAACGAGAGCTAACAAGTCAATTAAGCAGGACAAAAAACAGTTGGTTTTGCTCCTGCGTCGCTAATTTTAACCAACTATTTTTTGCCTCTTATTGAGGCGTTAGCAATACCTTAGGGATTAGTATGAATTTGAAGAAATCGTCATGGAAAATATCTAGCTTTCTATTGGTTATCTTTTTGTTACTTGAGCCAGAGTTTGTGGCTTTTGCTGTATTATTGGATGGTATTGGTTTGGAATTTTTTGTTTTACTATTGGAAGTCCAAGCAATTGCAGTATTTGGTTATTATTTTCAAAACTGGTTTAAGCCAGCCGTCAAGCCTGTCTATAAATTCATTCAAAAGTTCGATCCTCATTTTTTTGTTCCAACTAAGTCTGTTATAGCTCAATATCCAATTGTTTTGGTTCATGCTATTCCTGGGTTTATTCTGTTTTCAATTGGCTCGTTGTTTGTTAAATTTGATTCTATATCGGTGTAGGGTATAGCTTACAAGCTAATTAATAGAGACAAAAAACAGTTGGCTGTTTTCGTTCCTCAACATTTTAGTCAACAATTGTTTGCCCATTATTAGGGCGTTATACGTATAGGCAAAGTTTCGAGCATGTCAGATCTTAAAAGTTTATATTCTCAAATGTGGATAGATTCCATTGATAAGTTTAGATGTAATACGTGTGAAATTGATCCGTTAATTAATGACTCCACGGATTTGAGACGAGGAATTACTGTTTTATCATATTTTGATAATTCTGTTGAAGATAAAATATCTACCTTTCTAGATGAATTGAAAATTATTGAGCCGGAGCAATATTACTATCCAAAAAATGAATTACATTTGACTATCCTATCAATAATTAGCTGTATAACGGGTTTTAAACTATCAAACATAGATGTGGAAGCTTATTCCTCTATATTCAAAGAAACACTAAAAAACATAGATGGATTTAAAGTTAAATATAAAGGTATTACAGTGTCACCGTCTTGTATTTTGATCCAAGGTTTTCCTGATGAAAAGCAGTTAAACCACTTGAGAAACTCTTTACGAGTAAGCTTTAAAAAAGCAAAACTTGATACAACTATTGATTCAAGATATAAAATATCAACAGCACATACAACTGCGGTTAGGTGCCTAACACCATTTAGAAATAGCAATAATCTTATGAGAGTATTATCTAAATATAAAAATTATGACTTTGGCACACTTGAAGTAAATTCATTGGAACTTGTTTTTAACAATTGGTATCAAAACTTATCCATTACAAAGAGTTTATCTAGCTTTGAACTTAAACCTAGCAAGATATACGTATAACAAGGCGTTTAAGAACGGACTGCTAACAGTTGGCTCGGTTACGCTTCGCTACACATTTTAGCCAACAATTATCAGCCGCTTAACGTGGCGTTAGAGGTAAACGGAGTGGACTATACAGTTTGGCAGTTGATTATCGTTATGATCTCATTTGCAATGGTGTTACTAAGTCTTTTTTGTGTCATTTTTCCACAAAAGCTAATCCTTGGAATGCCGCACCTCGTAAACTCAAAACTGGCAAGATATAGTGATATTATAATTAGGATGTTTTTGGGGATTTCATTAGTATTGTCAGCAGAGACTGCAATATTTCCATTAATATTTGCTATTTTTGGTTACATTTCAATGGTAGCAGCATTAGCGATAATGGTTTTGGGTACAAGTAAAGTGGAATTCATAATCAAATATATAACTGATATTTTACCTGTTTGGACTGTAAGGTTAGTTTGTGCGTTTAGTGTGTTTCTATTTGCTTTTCTAATTCATAATATTGGATGAATTTACCTCTAACAAGCCATTCAAGCAGAACTTTAACAGTTGGCGAGGTTCCGCTTCGCTTCACATTTTAGCCAACAATTAAAAGCCTCTTAATGGGGCGTTAGCTACTTTAAGTATTACTTCCAAATAAGGTGTTCAATTTTAAGTATGAAAAAGTTATTAATCGGTTTGTCTTTTATGATTCCAAGTGTTGCTTTTTGTTGCCCTTCGCTAGAAGGGACATGGTCATCTTCTTTAGAAAAGTTTGAGTCCTTCAATAAAAAGTGGGCAAATATAGATAAAAGAGCATGGTCTTATATGTCTCAAACTCAGGGCTATGAAACTATTATATTCAAGGATAATAAACAAATGTTTGTTTCTACTCCTGAAATTGCAATGAAGATGGGAGATAAAGTAATGCAACTTCCATCAAAAGAAGAACAAATAAGTTTCAATGTTTTGGGATGCACAGATAATAGTATCGTTTTGAAATATAACAGATATGGAAAAACACACATATCTCATCTGCAATTCGAAAACGATAATACTTATTGGGAATATATGGGAACTTCGGATAGTGATGGCAATAGCCATATTAGAGAATATTACACTAAAACTAAATAACGTAGCTTACAAGAACTTCAAACGGAACAAAAACAGTTGGTTAGGTTCCGCTTCGCTACACATTTTAACCAACTATTTTTGTCCGCTTAAGTGGGCGTTATGTGTCTGTTTCAACTAAGATGCATTGTACTTAATATCTTGAATATCTATGAATATAAACATTAATACCTTTACCAAGCTGCAATACAATGATGATCATATACATGTAGCTTTTTTGTCTCCGCAACGAGTGATAAGTTCAGCCATTTTGAACGGTGGTCTGGTCAAAGCCGATCATATCGTGAATCGAAAAGTTCCCCTAAATTCATCTTCTTGCGAGGCTCCTGAGAGGAGTCTAAGCGACTATGCCAACACTCAAGGCTGGCAAGGTAATGTTGTCGGTATGATGACAGCAGCTTCTATGAATTCTCTTCGTATTGAGCAGGCTTGCGTAGAAGGTGTTGATATTACAGTACTCGTCACTACAGGAGTAAACAACGCTCGGCGTGCAGGTGATAAAGCTGACATACAGGAATTGTTAGGTATAACAGAAAAAGTTGGCACGATTAACCTTATATTAATCTGCTCAGCTAAGTTAACAGATGCTGCCATGTTAGAAGCCGTTATGGTTGCTACAGAAGGCAAGTCAGCCGCCTTGCAGAATGCCGGTATTTTAAGTCCAGTATCTCGTTTGTTAGCGACAGGAACTGGGACCGATGCTATTGCTGTTGTCAGTGGTGATGGCCCGCAGGAAATCAAATTTTGTGGTAAACATGTCTTGCTCGGCGAATGGATTGGACGTTTGGTTATAGCAGCAGTTACCAGTTCATTAGATGCATAGAGCTTTCAGGCTGTGCCTCTTTGTGATGTGTATTTATTCATGATTACAAATGGGTATCTTCTTGTTGTTTACTTACAACTTTTTGGTGTGATTTACACATACAAAATCTAATCCAAATCGCTTTTTTAACACTAATCCTAACGTCAGCATTGTAGTCTTACCCCAGTTTTGTGGACACACTATAATTGTTGTAGAAATACAACAGTAGGTAATCTTCGTGCCATATATATTCTAACTAATACTTTAGTCATGTGACTGACTGATAATAAATATATTTTCCATCCAACTATCGAGGATATTAATACAAGGTTTTGATTTTTGTTCTAATATTATGAAGGATTAACTTCTTTAAATGAAAAGGTATGTATCTAGCTCGTGAGCTTTTCCAATAATTATTCGAATAATGGTATAAGGATTAACTAGTGCAGTCTTCTCTATTTATAAAATACGGTGGCTTTTCCTCAATTCATGGATTAATTGAAAATTTTTATGACAAAATGCTAGATTCTGGGGTGGTAGGTTTGTATTTTGAGAACAGCAATATGGAAACCCTAATCGATCACCAGACCAACTTTATATCGGCATTATTGGGTGGGCCCGTATCCTTTACTGATCAACATTTAGCATCAGTTCACAGCCACTTAAATATCAAAGATGAGGTGTGGAATGAGGTTATTACTTTATTAGACCTAGCTTTATTAGAATTTGGTATGGATAAAGCAGATTCGGAAATGCTCATAAATACACTTTCGAATAAAAAGAGACTTTTTTATGCACCCATTAGCAAAGGATAGCCAAGGCGAATTCAATTCAATTAATTTACTGAAGATACCGATAGCTATCTTTTCTTATTCAGAAAAAGAACTGATTTTCAAGAATAATAGCTTCGATGAACTTTTTAATACTAATGTGATCGGTACCTCAGAAGATCTTTATAAGTCACTTGAAAAAAAATTGGTCAATGAATTAGATTGCATCTATCAAGGTGATACAGAGTCTCATCTATTCAATATAGAAGTTGAAAGTTCTCGGAAAAAATACATCTATGAATATAACGCTTATAAAAACAATGAATTTATTATCGTTCAGGTACAGGACGTTACTAAACTGAAGAAAACTCAATTCTTATTACATAGTTCAAATTCTATGCTTGAAAAATATAGTAATGAAATGTTTATGTTAGCGCACACAGATCAATTAACAAAAACAGCGAATCGGAGAGCATTATTTACCAAATTTGATCAATTAAAAAATGCTAACACTAATTTGAAATGTGCTATTAGTGTTCTAGATATAGACTACTTCAAAAAATTTAATGATAGTTATGGTCATGAGTTCGGTGACTATGTTTTAGAGATGTTTTGTGAACACATAAAAAAATTGATATCCCCTCTATCATTTTTTTCTCGTATTGGTGGAGAGGAGTTTTGTCTTATTCAAGATAAGAGTGATAAAGGAGATACAACTACCAATATTCAACAAATTTTGGAATCCATAAAGGATATGCAAATAGAAACTCCTACTGAAAAAACCGTTAACATATCTTTTAGTGCAGGGGTATCTGAATATGGAAAAGATGGAACTACACTTGATGTATTACTTAATAATGCCGACAAAGCTTTATATTATGCTAAACAACATGGACGGTCGTGCGTGATTCCTTTTTCAACCGAGTTATTTGAAAAAAGAGGAGATATACTTTATGCGAAGGATGTTGCTAGAAATAATAGGTAAAAGTGAGCCTTATCTTAACTAAATAGCAACGAAAAATAGATTGTCTTTAATCGCTTCTCAGTGCGCATTCCGTAAGTTAACATTTAATTTTTTGCTCCTTTTCTAATGAATTAACTCATGTCGTATTACTAACTCCTCTACATATTAAGTTGTCATGTTTTTGTCATAATTCATCATAACTTGAACATTGTTCTAGCAAAATCTAAAGATATACTAGTACTCACTAAATGGGCGCAACATAGTAAACGGTTATAGATACTCGTTTAAACAGGGACAGATAATAGTTGCTTTTTGCGCCTACGTAGCCTTATTTAACCAACTATTATTTGCCCGTTAATGGGGCGTTAGAGGCCACTCAACTATGAGAGTAACTATGAAAGTAACTATGAAATCAATTATTCTACTTATACTATTTGTTCCTGGTATTGTTTTCGCAAATAGTGAGGGTGTTAAAAAGCTTAAGATTAAAAAATTAAGTAATAACGTTTATCAGCATATTTCATTTAAGAGGGTTGAACCATGGGGGGTAGTAGAGACATCAGGTCTAATTGTTATTAATGGTACTGAGGCACATATGATAGACACTCCTTGGACAACTCAGGCAACTATAGAACTGATTGAGTGGATTGAAACTAAAGGCCTAACGATAAAAAGCACTGTTGTTACTCATTTTCATGAAGATTCTAGTAACGATTTACCGCTTTTAAATGATTTGAAAATAAAAACCTATGCGACATCACTAACTAACAAACTGCTTAAATCAAACCAAAAAGAAACGTCTAGTGACGAAATATCAAGTAATACATTTGAATTAATTGATGGTGTCGTGAGTGTTTTTTACCCAGGAGCAGGACATACAGAAGATAATATCGTTGTTTGGCTGCCTAAGGAAAAGATACTATTCGGCGGCTGTTTTGTTAAAAGCCTGCACGCTAAACACTTAGGTAATACTGGGGACGCTGTTATTAGTGAATGGTCGAACTCTATTCAGAAAGTCATTAATCGCTATCCTGATATTAAATTAGTTGTTCCCGGGCATGGCGCAGTTGGAGACATTAGTTTACTAATTCATACACAAAAATTAGCTTTGTCTGCAAAGGCCTCTAACAAGTGACTATGGTGTCAAATCCTAATATTTAATTCATTTTAGGATCCCAGTAGACACCATCTCTCACCATCGAATTGAGAGTGATAACTAGCTTTCTAATACACGCTATTATCGCAACATTCTTTGGTTTTTCAGCGGCGACTAGCCGCTGTCCCTATTAAAAAGGAGTGACACCGACTAATAATGCCGGCTCTTTATTGTTGATATAGCCAGCTCTGGCATCTCACTAATCAAGTTAAAGGCCACGACATTTCCAACACCAGGTATGTTCCGTTCTAATTTGATTTTTAAACGGACATTTGGTTCGTTGGCTATTAAATTCGATCCACCATAAAAGTGAGCCCTGCAGGTTTCACCAGTTCCCATCTCAGCGTTGATATTCGACTTTTTATCAGTTGTTTCCGTTGACAGCAATGGATGGCTGGAATTGGCGTCGCGCAGGGACGAGTATTCGTCAAATTTCGGTAACTGCAAAAAAATTCAAAGACCAGTTGTAGCTGAGTCGGGCGCCACGGGGAGTCAAGAAGGGCATTTGGTGTGTAACGCCCCTCTTGGTGTAGTTAGCACACTGACAATATAATCAGAATAATGAACGAACCTTAAAAGAATTTCATCAGAAAAAATTAAGATTTTTAGTGCAAAATAAAGAGCTCATGAAAGCTGTTTTATCGTTGACCATCAACACTTGTCCAAAAAACGAATTATTTGCACTTTCCTCTAATATTCTTACATAAAAGAACATCTTCAACACACTTGTCAAACAGATTGGCGTGAACTAATTCGACATAATAGTTTCATCTTAATGACGTAAACAAATACATGCATTACTGGTGTAAAGCCTCTTAGAAAATGTATTTAAAGGATAATCAAATGAAACTATTAAAAACACTCTCTGCAACATTCTCAGTAACACTATTGGCACTTTCTCTATCGGCATCTGTAATGGCTGAAACAAATACTCAACATTCTGTCGGTTTGCAATTTGGTGGTGGTGGCTTGGAATATAAAGGTGACTCGACAGATGGTCAAGGCACCGGCCAAGCGTATATTTATTATAACTATAAATTTATGCCGCAATATTATTTAGAAATTGGTTTATCAAATGGCGCGGATGCTGATTGGGATTGTGTAAAAGGTACTAACAACAAATGGCATTGTGATACCGATGATCATAAATTCGATTTGCAAGCAGATGATTTTAAATACGATGCATTGATTATAGCCTTAAAAACAGATTTATCTTTAACTGAGCGTAATAGCCTATATGGTAAAATTGGCGCTTCATATTATGACTACAGAGTCAGTTTAAATAAAAATAAAATCGCAGATAAAAATGGTGTTGGTTTTGTTGCAGAGGCTGGTTGGGCGTATCGTTGGGATAATGGTATGGGCATGAATGCAGGCTTTCAGTATCAAGACATGGGTGATTTAGAGATGAAAACACTTAATGTTGGCATTAACTACGCATTTTAAATTTGTGAGTTTTCAGCACAGCGATAGTTTCTATGGCGCTGTGCTATTTTTTATCTTGATCAATTAATTGAAAAGCAGGTAAAGATACTCGCCAATATATGCCTGCAAGCCTTAATGCCAAAGCGCCGAGTATGGCAACAAGTGTCGAAACATTGTCATGCCAGCCAAAAGCATAAAAAGTGGCAAATAATCCGCCTCCAAACATTGCTGCTAATGCATAAATTTCTTGCCTTAAGATCATCGGAATAACATTACAAAGCACATCGCGGATCATTCCTCCGGCAACACCGGTAATAGTTCCCATCACGATAGCGACTGATAAGGGCACTCCTAAACCAATGGCTTTTTCGGTACCTAAAACAGCAAATAACGCTAAGCCAAAAGCATCTGCGAGTAATAAAAAACGTTTAGGAATTCTTTTGGGTTGTCTGATAACTACAATGGTTAAAAGAGCTGTTGTTAAAATTACATAAATATAAATGGGGTTTTCTACCCAAAATACCGGAGTATTTAAAATGACATCACGTATGGTACCACCACCAATAGCGGTTACAGCCGACAATACTACAACACCAAAAGGGTCTAGTTGATATCGCCCAGCCATTAGTGCACCAGATAATGCAAATACCATGATGCCAAATAAATCGAGCCAATAAATTAAATCAATCATGCATTAAATCTTATTTTCTTAATGGAACTGATATTAGTGACCTTTAACTAGCGGGTGTTTGGCTGCTTGCCAACCGTTCATATCACCATCTAAATGACGAAGGTTTTTGAAACCATTTTCTAATAAATCATCTTCAGCACTTGCCGCACGTCGACCTGAACGACAGTGAACAATAACCAACTTATCTTTATAGCTGCCAAGTTTAGCAATATTATCTTCAATTTCATCATGACTAATATTGATAGCACCGGCAATATGACCTTCGTCAAACTCTTCTGCTGTTCTTACATCAAGCACAACAAATTCGTGGTTATTGGCCTTTGCCATTAAACCTAGCAATTCTTGTTGAGATATTTTTGCTGTTTGTTCTGCACAAGCGGTTAAAGATATAACTGCAGAAATAAAAACCAGCAGGAGATTTTTGAATGTCATGTTAATTATCTTATATTAGAGAATAGTAATCTAAGTGTACAACATTAATGATATTCAGGAAGGGGTTTAATAATTTATTGCGATGGCAAAAGAAAGGACGGCAATGAGCCCGATAACTAATATGGCAAAATAAAGAGCCTGATTAACCCGTTTTGACGCATGAATTATGTCGATGGCTTCTGGTTGACGTGCTTGTTCATTAAAGCTTTGTCTGCGCAGCTTAGAGCCATTGTACATAGCAACGCCACCGAGTTGTTTTTCTAGCGCTAGCGCCAAACTATAAACAACCATATTATTATTTAAGCGGAAAAACTGTGTTTTAAGCAAATGCCAAAAAAGAATAAAATTCTGACCAACAGTGCTTAAAAGTAAAATAACCACAAATAATCGTGCTGGCAGCCACTGTAATAAGTTGATCATTTGGTTAATGTATCGGCCAAAAAATTGGAAGTTCTTAGCTTTAGTATTCCAGCTATAGTGCATTTCAAGTAACAGTCGAAAGGTTATTGCAGCTAACGGACCCGCAATTAAATAATAACAACCTACAATAAAACCCTGTTGTAGTTTATGTAGTAACTGCATTTCAATACAGGCTTTACTTAAACCAAGGTTGGATAGTTTATCTGTATCACGTAAGACTAAAGGGCTGAGTATTTGTTTAGCTTGATAATTATTATTGGAGATTAATGCCTGAGCTATTTTCTCACTTTTTTGGCTTATGCCAAAAGAGCCTAAAGCAAAATAGATTATTAATGCATGCCATATTTGCGGCACTTCGATGAAATTTTCAAATAGCCATAAAATAATAACGAGTGGTAGTAAAGTCACTAAAATAGCAATAATACCAGCGATAACTTGCTGGTTACTGCTGTTGTTAGGTTTATTAACTTTATCAGCGAGGCGATCACAAAAAAAACGAAAAAACTGTAATGGCTGATGAATAATAAACCGTGACAGTATTGTTTTAATTAACACGACGCTGAGCAATATGAATACTGAGCTAGTAAATGGGCTGACTTCTGGCAAGGTATTAAATCCAATGACTTTTGTTAGTTAAATTAAACTAAAATTAATTAGCTTAAGGTTTTATTTTTTAAAGCATTAAGCATATTGATCACCAGTTGTGATGAATTAACTGATGCTGTTTCTAAGTAAGCTTCAAAAGAAGTGGGTGATTCTTTACCCGCAATATCAGACATTGAACGAATAACTACGAAAGGAACCTTAAATTGATGACAGGTATGAGCAATAGCAGCACCTTCCATTTCAACAGCTGCCATCGTTGGAAAGTTAGCACGTGCTTTAGCAATATCAGCATCAGCCGTCATAAAGGTATCACCTGTGGTAATTAACCCTACTAAGGTGTTGATATTGTCTAAGGTACTAATGCCTGTTTGTGCAGCAGCCACTAAATCAGGGTGTGGTATATAAGCCGCTGGGTTTGCGGGTAGTTGACCGATTTCATAACCAAATGCGGTAACATCAACGTCATGGTAGCGAACTTCAGAACTGATCACGATATCGCCCACTTTAAGTGATTGTTCAAAACCGCCAGCTGAACCGGTATTAACAACATAATCAGGTTGAAATTTATCAATAAGTATTGCCGTTGCTAATGCTGCGGCTACTTTGCCAATACCTGATTGCACAATAACAACGTCAGAGCCATCAAGTTCTCCTTGATAAAAGGTATAACCAGCGTGCTCTGTAACTTGGCTGTTGACCAGTTTGTTTTTTAATATTGCAACTTCTGGCTCCATTGCGCCAATAATGCCTGCTTTCATGTTGTACTCAATTTGGATCGATAAATAGGGTTAATTGTAACTTGAAAACTAATGAAAATCTTCTCAACTAACTTAATTTAATCAATAAAAAAGCGAACCTTAGTTCGCTAGATACTTGTTAAGTCATAACTTAATTTAACTTAATGAGGTAAGGCTGCTACTTGCGGCGCAGGAATTCTCCCAGTTATTGCTGAAGGAACCTTTGCTGCTGCAGGTGTTATAACCCCCGTGCTTTTTGAGCGAGCTCTAACCATATTGGCAGGAATTGTACTTGCTTTCATTTTTGGTTCGGGTCTATTTGTTCCTAGTAAACGAATATTTATACATGCTCTTATTTCATTAACTGTATAATTTGCTTTTACTTTAATGCGAAGGTGAGGAATGGCTGCGGCTTCAAGTGCACCACTAACAAACCAATCTTTTTTTACTTTGTAGCCTTTGCCTTTGGTATCAACCAAATCAATAGCACCCAAAAGTTTCATGCTGTTGCGTTCACAAATAACAAAATCTAAATATTTATTGTCTGCATTATTGGCTGCTGACTGGCTGGCTCTACTGGAAACACCATTACGAATAGTAACAATATCCGATAATTTTACACGATTAATAACGCGGTATTTACCACCCATGGCTTGCTCTACTAAATTTTGAAAGTTTTTTTCTGCTGGCGTAAAAACTGAGGTTTTACGATCAAATGGAAAAGGAAAAGTATTGTCGTTTAGGCGACTTGCTAACATAGCAACAATAACAATAAGGCTGATCATAGCAAACAGAATAAGTTCCATATGGCTCTCCGGCAGATTCAAAATTTTGACGTTCATTTATATAAAGTGATTAAAGCAGTATCTGTGCCAGAGACAGAGTTATTGACGAGATAGAATTCAATGAGTATTTAACTGGTATTCGTAACCTTAATGCATGTTGTAAAAACAGCGTAATTAAAAAATGTAAAATAAATATTAATTTAATGTAATAATCATTACTGAATTGAGACTAACTACTTAAAGAAAATAACAAAAACTAAAAATAGTGTCTTGAGATAATATGTCTTCAACGTGTGATTTAGGTTTTTAATTTAAACTCGCAGTAATAACTAAAATAATTTTAAATAGTTACTGCTGTATATGGATATTAATTTATATAGAGGCTTCTATGTCAACCAATACAACGTCAGAAAATCCAGCATCAACAAACCCAATGCAAGCATGTTTAGATATTTTTACAGCACCCAGCATCGCTTTTAATAATGTTAAAGGGAAGAAAGGGTGGGCTTGGCTACCATTCTTTTTGGTGATTTCAGTTACTGCGGGGGTGTTTGTACACTATTTCAGTGTTGTTGATATTAATTGGTTTCAAGAACAGAGTATAGAGCAAACTGCTGCATTAACGGGCATGTCTTATGAAGAGATTAAAGATGCTTCACCACAAGCTGATGCATCAAGTGCGATGTTACAAAGCGTTATCTCTGTCATTTTAGCTTTAATCGTGATGAATTTATTAAGTGCAGTTTATTACCTTCTGGCGACGAAGATTACAGCAAAAAATGATTTTTCCTTTAAAGATTGGGTTGCTTTTAGTTGGTGGACAACGTTACCGACAATTTTAAGTTCTTTTGTCTCAATATTGGTTATTTTCTTTGCGACTAATAACAATATATCAATGAATGATTTGCAGCCAACGAGTTTAAATAGCTTAATATTTTCAGTAGAGCAGTCGAGTGCTTGGTATACCTTGTTAGAAACAATCACGCTTTTTAATCTTTGGATCATTGCTATTGCCAGTATTGGTTTAAAGGTTTGGTTAAATATAAACACTAAAAAAGCAGTGATTTTGGCGGTTATTCCCAGTGTGGTTCTTTACGGCTTATGGGTGCTTTATATCGCGATTTAGTTGGAATTAGCATATACCCAAGAAACGACCGTCAAACTCGATAAGATTAATAATAAAAAACTGGATTTTTCGAATGAAAAAAGCACTTATTATCACTGCTGTAATCACCTCCTTGATTGCTTTAGCCTATTTTAAAAAAGCAGGTAAAGTACAGGCTGTAGAAGTTAAAGTTGAACAAGTACAAACTGAAAATATTAAACGCTCTATTTTGGCTTCGGGTACCTTGGTATACAAAGAACAAGTGCAACTTAGATCTGAAGTGATTGGGCAAGTTAAAGAAATGCTCATTGAAGAGGGCGATAAGGTTGTTAAAGGACAAGTATTGATGCGCCTTGAACCGAGAACATTTAAGGCTGATGTTGAACAACAAGAAGCTCATGTTCGTCTACAAAGCATTGCCATTGAACGTCAAAAAAAGCAGTTAGAGAGTTTGTTATCTCAATGGCAACGTAAACATGATTTGTACAAATTAAAAATCATTGGTGAAGATGCCTTTGAATTAATCGATTACGATCTTGCTTTGGCTAAAATTGATTTACGCTCAAGGGAAGAGTCATTGTTACAAGCTCAGGCGACCTTAGATAAAGCACAAGAGCGATTAGAAAAAACGGTATTTAAGTCACCGATTGATGGTATTGCTACGTCAGTTGATATTAAAGAGGGCGAAACGGCAATAAGTGGTACAACAAATATTTCTGGCTCTAACCTTATTACCTTAGCCGATCCATCGTCAATTTTGATTGAAGTGCAAGTTGATGAAGCTGATATTGCCAATGTACAAGTAGGGCAAGAAGCCGATATTTTTGCTGTTGCTTTTCCTGATCACGCACTTAAAGGCGTAGTAAAAAATATAGCAACTTCTGCTAAGCGTGCACGAGGGCGGCAAGGTTTAAGTTTCACGGTTAAAATTTTACTTGATGACTCAACTGCCGTTGCGGTGCGACCGGGTATGAGTTGTCGTACCGAGATTTTTACTCAAACGAAAGATAAAACGTTGGCTGTTCCGAGTGAATCTATCGTGTTTTTAAAACCTGAAAGCAACGATGATAATGAATCTGAAAAAGATAAACACCAAGATGAAAAAAGTTATGTTTATATCTTGGAGGCAGGTAAGGCTAAGAAGGTTGCTGTTGACTTAGGTATTTCCAATGATCGTTATCAAGAAATTATTTCAGGTATTAAAGCGGGTGACTTAGTGATCACTGGCCCTGCAAGAACCTTAAGTAAACTGAAAGACTCAGCGTTGGTGAAAATTACAGAGAAAGAGGTTTAATAATGCCGAACTTAGCTACAGAAGTATCGTCATCATTAGGCACAACTAAACAATCTAAAAATGAAGTGATCATTGCACTGAATAAAATAGCTAAGCGTTATGAGATGGGCGGTGAAGCGTTTTATGCGCTTAATCATCTTGATTTGAAAATTTATAAAAATGATTATTTAGCAATTATTGGCCCTTCAGGGTCGGGTAAGTCAACGTTGATGAATCTCTTAGGTTGTTTAGATTATCCGACATCGGGTGAATATGTCTTAAAAGATAAAAATGTTGCCTTAATGGATGAGTCTGAGCTAGCAGGTATTAGAAACCTAGAAATAGGATTTATATTCCAAAGCTTTAATTTATTGCCTCGTGCTACTGCATTACAAAATGTTATGCAGCCTTTAATTTATCGTGGTATAGGTTTGAAAGAGCGTAAACGGCAAGCTGAACAGACACTAACTCGTGTTGGTCTAAAAGATCGCATGCATCATATACCCAATCAGTTATCGGGTGGTCAACGTCAACGGGTTGCTATCGCTCGGGCTTTGGTGACTAACCCTTCAATTTTACTTGCGGATGAACCAACGGGGAATTTAGACTCCTCAACAACCGCAGAAATTATGGAATTGTTTGATGAGTTGCATCGCGATGGTCAAACATTGATTGTAGTTACCCATGAACAAGAAATTGCGGCTCGTTGTCACCGTGTTATTCGCTTAAATGACGGAGAGCTTGTCTCTGATACGTTCAATAATACGGTTGTAAGTGGAAAAAGTGAGGTGGTCTATGTCTAGCTTCCTATTTAAAGTCATTGAAAGTACTCGTGCAGCAGCTCTTTCGGTAAAAGCTCATGGTTTTAGAAGTTTTCTGACCACGCTTGGAATTATCATCGGGGTGACTTCGGTTATTGCTGTCGTATCTGTCATGCAAGGACTTAGTGGCAGTATTACTAAGCAGTTTGATGGTATGGGGACAAATGTACTTAATATTAATTCTTTTACGCCTAAAAAAGAGCGATTACAAGGTCAAAGGGCAAAACTAAATTACCGAGATTTTTTGGAAATTAAGTATAAAGTCTCAGGTATTAGCAATATAACACCTACGGTTATGGCTATGGGAGCCAATGCGGTGGCGCAATACAAAGGAGAGTCTACTACCACACAAGTGACAGGCACGGGATCTTCTTATCAGATGCTTTATGGGGTATATCCAGAGCAAGGACGTTTTTTTAATCTTAGTGATGATAAAAGTCGCCGGAGAGTTGCAGTTTTAGGACCTTCACTTATTGATAAGCTGGAAATAAAAGGTGAGGTACTTGGTCAGTATCTGATGATTGGCGGAGAATGGTTTAAGATTATTGGTGTATTAGAAAAGCGCGGTAAAATTTTTGGTTTTGACCAAGACGATTACATTTTACTACCCTATTCTACCACTCATGCTTTATTAGGTGGTGCAGAAGAACCAGATATTATGATTTCAATGCAAGTAGATGATGCGCTACAAATTGATGCCATTAAACAACATATCTCGAACTTACTTAGACGTAATCATAACTTAGTTGATGATCAAGGCGATGATTTTAAAATTACTACGGCTGAACAAATGTTAGAAACGGTAAACAACATCACATCGACTACTACCTTGGTATTAAGTGGAGTAGTGGGGATTTCATTGCTGGTGGGAGGCATAGGTATTATGAACATTATGCTGGTATCCGTAACGGAACGAACCAGAGAAATTGGTATTCAAAAGGCGCTGGGGGCAACTCGAGTGGATATATTGCTACAGTTTCTTATTGAAGCAATATTTTTGTGTTTAATAGGTGGCTTGATTGGTTTAGCCTTGGGTTATGGTGCGGGCGCACTGGTGAGTCATTTAGTTGATTTACCTGCAGCGACGGTTCCCGGTTGGGCTATTGCGCTTTCGTTAGGTTTTAGTGCTGGGGTTGGGATTGTTTTTGGCATTATACCCGCGGCAAAAGCGGCTAATTTAGATCCAATCGATGCATTAAGGTATGAGTAAATAAATCTGCACCATTCAAAGTCTGCATGTTTTGAATGGTGCGCAAGAAGTAACGTATTGGTAATTAACTTATTGTTGATTAAGTAGGGTATTTTTCTTCTAAGACGCTATACAGTTGTTTTTGAAAGTCGTTAGCGCTGGCATCTAATGAATTAACTAGCTTTGCCAATACTTCGTTATCTTCTTCACCATTCCATATCTTGATATAGCTGCCGTCTTTATAACCATGATCTTGACGAAAGAAGTTTAAAGTATTTTTACCAACATATTGGCGAAATAGTTCATCAAGATCCATATTCATTAAACGCATGCAATCGGCAAGTGCCACTGCGTCAAAAGCTTTCTCAGTGACTGCTGCTGATGCTAAGTTTTCTAAAGCGATTTTAAAGTCTGATTCAGCCGTTTTCTCCGTTAATTCTTGTGCCAATTGCTTGGTAATATCGGTTACGTTCGCTCCAGTCATTAATCGTAAACTTAAACCAAAATGGAAAATGTCAACGAGCTCTAGTTGTACTTGTGGTACATCAATCTCTTGATGTTTCCACCACTTCCAGCCATGGTGATCTAGCATTTCTGCACATTCAACCCAAATAGCGCGATACCATTCGTAGTTATTGTCGCGCCACGTTTCACTAACACGTGAATTCATTGCATCTTGCATATCGAGCATTTGACTGATTTGTTTTTGCGCGGTAGATACTTCGCTCATGGACTTCTCTATTTTGGATGAAATATATTGGGGCATATTGTGCCGTAGCAGAAGAAAACTAACAAGCTTATCATCGCTATTTAGGTATATAATCGATTAATTAAAAATAAGAACAAGTTTATAAAAAATGGCTAAAAAACTATCTGATGAAATACAAAATGAGGCGGTGCGTGTTGCTAAAGCTCATCAAAAACAGGGACAAACCAAAGAGCAAACCAAGCTAATTGCTCAAGGTATTGAAAAAGGCATTAGTGAATATAAAAAACAACAAAAAATTAAATCAAGAGATCGTGATAAACAACGTAAACAGAAAGTTAAAGAGAGTGGAGATAAAGATAATAATTTAATGAATAACGATACTTCAATTGAGCAAGCACCATCATTACTGGGTAACCCTCGTTTATTGTGGCTTTTATTGGTACTGAGTTGGTTCGGGTTTATTGGCTACTTACTAAAATAACTGATTGATCATAATTCAATTAACACTTCGCGAAAAATATGGTGCTGTCATATAATTGAAAGTATTCGTGTTGTTTTTAATTATTGAGTCATCTTGCTATGTTCGATTGTGATGAGGGATTGCCTAGCTTTATTGTTTTTACCTTATTTGTTTATATCGGCTTTTCTCCAGCCGTTTATTCTACCCCCCTAATGCCTTATTTGCCGTTTGACTCAAAAATAAATACCAACGTATCGATACAAAAAACGTCTTGTAAACAAACCTATTTAATAACCACGGCAGAATTACCACCGCTTAATACCTTTAACGGTATTGATATGGAAGGTAAATTTGCTAAACAAGTGAATCGTTTTTTACAAAATAAACAATTAAAAACTAAGGTAAGTAATGCCAGTTGGGCAAAATCACTTGCTTTGTCTAAGTCAGGCAAGGTCGACGCAATTTATCCTGCAATAAAGTCAGCGGCAAGATCGCGTTACCTCGACTATTCATTGCCTGAAATTGGCAATGTGACGCTGGCGATTTATCGTCATAAAAAAGCGAACGAAAAAGAATCTTCAGCGATTGAGCTTTCAAGAAGGGTATCGGTTGCGACTTTACGGTCAATGGAATTTAACAAAGCTTATTTAAATGGTGCGACGCTTTTTGAAGTCACCAGATTTGAACAAGCTTTTACTATGCTGAGAGCTGATCGAGTGGATTATATTCTTGCCGTGCAAGCTATTATTGAACATTACAATTTGGTAAATAATATAACCGATATTGAAGTGGTTAAAACCGTAGAGACACAGCCGGTGTATCTTGCTTTAGCTAAATCATCAGCTAACTATCATGCTTTGAAGCAATGTTTACTTTAGTTATACAAATTAAACGTTAATAGTCACACAAAAACCTGCAACTGCAGGTTTTTGTGTGACTAACGGTTATTTTTAAACTCCAAAGTCACTAATGACCTTTTAGATGTTGATTAAAAAAGTTAGCTTTCATTGTTTGTAAGTGTAATGTTGTGCCTTTACCTTCTCTTAAGCCATGAGTACGGTTTGGGTAAGACATAAAATTGAACTGTTTATTATGTTTTACTAATTCATTGATTAAACGTTCAGAGCCTTGATAATGAACATTGTCATCGCCGGTGCCATGGACAAGTAATAATTCACCTTGTAAGTTTTTTGCGTGAGTAATAGGTGAACCTTGTTTATAGCCTTCTTCATAATCAGGTAATAGGCCTGAATAACGTTCTTGATAAATAGTATCGTATAAACGTTGGTCCGGTACGGGCGCTAATGAAATACCCACATGATATTGCTCAGGGTAACGGAACATCATGTTCAACGTCATCGAGCCACCACCAGAATGTCCCCAAATACCGATACGGTTAGTATCAATATATGACCATCTTTTTGCCATCGCCTTTAATGCATCTGACTGATCGCGAGATGATAATACACCGACCGCACCATATATAGATTTACGCCATTTACGGCCTTTTGGTGCACGTGTTCCGCGATTATCAATAGAGGCTACTATATAACCTTGTTCGGTCATCATTTGATCCCATAAGTAACTATTACCACGCCAGCGATCTTGAACCGTTTGTCCCCATGATTCACCGTATACATAAAAAATAACCGGGTATTTTTTATTGGCATCAAAATCAGCGGGACGCATGATATAACCGTCAAGTACTACACCGTCCTGTGCCGTTACTTGGAAAAATTCACTGTTTGGCTTGTTAAGTTTTGTTAACTTTTCAATGAGTTCATGGTTATCCATCAGCATATGTTGTTCGTGATGACCATCGATTTTGACCAAGCGTTTTTGTATTGGCTGTGAAAAGGATGAATGAGAATGAATTGCCCATTGACCATCATCAGACATTTGATAACGATTGATACCTGCAAAAGTTTCTGGAGTTATACGTTGATGCATGACACTACCATCTAATTTACTTCTAAATAGATAGCGTTGAGCAACATTTTCGGCAGCAGCCATGTAGTATAACCAACCATTTTTTTCATCAACCGCTTCGATACTGGTAATATCAAAGTCACCGTTAGTGAGGTTTATTACTGTTTTACCGTCTCGTGAAATACGGTAAAGGTGACGCCAGTTACTACGTTCACTGGTCCAGATAAAGCTTTGACCGTTGTCTAACCAACGTGCATCATCGAAAAAATCTAAGAAAGTTTCTTCTTGTTCAGTCATTATCTCTGCTACTTGGCCATCGTTAGCATTGGTCAAATATAAGTGGTTAGTATCTTGTTTACGGTTAACATGCTGTATGAGTATTTGTTCACTATTACCAGACCAATTCATACGGGGAATGTACATGTCGCGTGAATTGTTGGGTAACTTGGCCCACGTTGTTTTTGTTGATGAAAGGTCGATAATGCCAATTTTGGCTAAAGCATTTTGTTCACCTACTTTAGGGTAGGGGAACTTAGTCAGTGTTGGGTAAAGTTCATCGGTGTTATTTAACATCATAAAATCTTTACTGCCATTGGTATCAAGCTGCCAAAAAGCTATTTTAGTGCCGTCAGGACTCCAACGAAAACCATCTTTAATACCAAACTCTTCTTCATATACCCAATCAAATAAACCATTGATAATACCTTCGCTTGTATCATGAGTTAATTGTGTAATGACCTTGCTAGTAAGATCTTCCACATAAATATTGTTATCTACAACATAAGCAATTTTTGTAGCATCAGTTGAAAATTTGGCAAACATTAAGCTGCTTTTTTTTACTTCTTTACCGCCGAGCTGACTCAATTTATTGTTTTTAATATCTAATAACCAATAATCACCACGACTATTTGAGCGCCATACTTTTTGACTATTGGTATAAATAAGTAACTTTGTTTGATCATCTGACCAAATGTAATCATCAATGCTTAATGACTTTTCTTGTTCTTGCGGTATTAGCTGCTGTGCGGAAATAAGTAATGTGCGCTTTAGTGTTTGTGGATCATATAAAACAATGTCTTTACCTATGCTTTCTTCTTCGCCTTCGTCATTAGTAATTTTGTCAGTGGAATCTTCAATTGAGGTATAACCACTACCATCTTTTAACCAACGAATTTGACCAATATGATCAGAAGAAAATTCTTTATCTTGGTAAATGCGTTTTAAGGTAAGTAATTCACTTTGGTTCATAGCTTTTATGTCAGTAGAGGTGTTGCTATTATTAGTGTTTTGACATGCAATTAAAGTGGTTGCAAATGTTGCCATAACAAGCCAACGACTTAAGGGAGTAAAAATCATAATATTTCCTTGTTTTGATGCGCGTACTTTAGATTGTATACAATTTAAAGGCAACTATTCGAGTTCAAATACAGAGATAAAAAGTTTACATGGTTGAAATTGCATAAAAATGCCTCATCTAATAAATCTGCTTGCTGCTCAAGGTTAAGGTAATGAAAAAAGCACTAGAAATTTCCAATTTAGAAAAAATATACAAAGGTGGCTTTAAAGCACTTAAAGGAATTGACCTTACCGTTGAACAAGGCGATTTTTTTGCATTACTTGGACCTAATGGCGCGGGTAAATCAACAACCATTGGGGTGATCACCTCATTGGTGAATAAAACCGCAGGCACGGTAAAAGTATTTGGCCATGATATTGATAAAGAACTTGAGCAAGCAAAAAGTTATTTAGGGCTTGTCCCACAAGAATTTAATTTTAATCAGTTTGAAACATTATTAACCATATTAGTGAATCAAGCGGGCTATTATGGTGTTGAACGACCACTAGCATTTAAGCGTGCAGAAAAGTACTTAAAACAGCTCGACTTATGGGATAAACGTAATGACGCTGGACGGATGTTGTCTGGTGGTATGAAGCGTCGTTTAATGATTGCTCGCGCTTTAATGCATGAACCGCAAATGCTTATTTTGGATGAACCTACCGCTGGTGTTGATATTGAACTACGCCGTTCAATGTGGGACTTTCTAAGAGAACTAAACCAACAAGGCATCACCATAATATTAACGACACACTATTTGGAAGAAGCGGAAATGTTATGTCGAAATATTGCGATTATAGATTCCGGCGTTATTGTTAAAAATACTGATATGAAATCGTTATTAGCTACACTTGATCAAGAAACCATTGTCTTAGATATCGACAAAATTAGTGATACACCACAGCTTGACGGTTTTGCTGTACGTTTAACTGATGATCATACGCTAGAAATTGATATCAAAAAATCACAGCTTATTAATAATGTTTTTGCCCAACTCAGTGCACAGAATATTAATGTACACAGTATGCGTAATAAAAGTAATCGTTTAGAAGAGCTATTTGTTAGTCTTGTTGGTAGTGGTCAAGCGGTTAAACAGGAAGTGAATTAAAATGTCATCAAAAGTTAATGCCATTGCATTAAAAAGTATTTTATATAAAGAAATCAATCGTTTTATGCGTATTTGGGTGCAAACACTGGTGCCGCCAGCGATCACTATCAGTTTGTATTTTGTAATTTTTGGTTCTTTGATTGGTTCTCGTATCGGCGAAATGAGCGGCTTCGATTATATGTCGTTTATTGTACCTGGCCTTATTATGATGAGCGTAATCACTAACTCATACTCAAATGTTGCCTCGTCATTTTTTAGTGCTAAATGGCAGCGCAATGTTGAAGAAATGTTGGTTGCTCCTGTGCCAACATGGGTGATTGTTGCGGGTTATGTTGGCGGAGGTATGGCGCGGGGGATGTTAGTTGGTACTATTGTTACTTTGGTTTCATTATTATTTGTCGATATTCAAATTCATAATATTTGGGTGATCATTGCCACCGTTTCGTTAACTTCTGCAACCTTTGCTTTAGGTGGTTTAATTAATGCCGTTTTTGCGAATAGTTTTGATGATATTTCCATTATTCCAACCTTTATATTAACGCCATTAACCTATTTGGGCGGAGTTTTTTATTCGATCAGTTTATTACCTGAATTTTGGCAAGGCGTTTCGCAAATAAATCCTATTGTTTATATGGTTAACGCTTTTCGTTATGGCTTTCTTGGTATTAGTGATGTCAGCTTAACACTGGCATTTTCAGTCTTGATAGCTTTTATTGTTACCTTATTTATTATTGCCATGACCCTGATCTCAAAAGGCATTGGTTTACGTAGCTAATCTCTATTTATTAAAATTAAGAAAACGATGACAAAAGAAATGATAATAACTGGCGATTCTAAAGTGATAATAACCAATCAAACGGGGATCCATGAGAAACTCGAAGAAGTGGTTCATCGGCATTTACAGTATCCGTCTAAAAAGCCTTATCAAGCACATACCCAACAAGCTTTTGCTGAAATTGATCAAATAGTACAGGCCTTTGATGGTGATATTATTTTAGATTCTTGTTGTGGCGTTGGTCAAAGTACACGTTTATTAGCGCAGCGTAACCCTAACGCATTAGTGATTGGTGTTGATAAATCAGCACATCGAGTAAATCGTAATGTTGTGGAGTTAACAAAAAAAGATAGTGTTGAACAGGTGAGTAATTATCATTTAATACGCGCCGACTTAAATGATTTTTATCGTTTAGTTGTACAAGCAAAATGGTCAGTTGCTCAACATTTTGTTTTATATCCGAATCCATGGCCTAAATCTAAACATCTGCAACGTCGATGGCATGGTAGCGCTGTTTTTCCTGAATTAATTCATATTGGTAAAGAAATAATTTTACGTAGTAACTGGCGCTTGTACTTAGAAGAGTTTCAACAGGCGGCTGATATCGCTGGTCGACAGGGTGATATTGTTGAAGTTAGCGATTCTCAGCCATTAACGCCATTTGAAGCTAAGTATCAAGCGAGCGGTCAAAAGTGTTGGCAATTATTGCTGGGCTAATCAAATTCTAGTTTGTATAGTTTAATTCAAACGGATTATTTAAACAGTTTTCTTAAATAGTTTTAGACCCCTGTTTTATTCCATTTTAGACACTACTATTAATAATAATGCTGATATTAGTGTTTTAGTAGGGGTAATGTGTCCAAACTATATAGAAGGTTAAGTGCAAAAAACGTTAATAGATTAAGCATATCTTTCGCAGCTCTTTGTTTAATATGTGCTTTATTTTTTTCCTCTGACGTATTTTCAAAGGACATTGCTACCTCATCTGAACTATTCATGGTTACTATGCAACAAATTCCTTATGGCTTTGAATCACCTAGTGGGCAAAAAAAAGGTGTGTTGTTTGAGGTCTTAAATAAAATAATGGATAGAAGCGGTATTGGAAAATTTAATCTAATCTTGCCGCCTAGACGCATTACTTTGTTGATGAAAAATAAAAGTAGTGTTTGTCAATTACAAGCAGATACTCCTGAGAGTAAACAATTAACATTAATCGAACCGATCGGTTTTCAAGTGAACATGGGAATACTAGCCAGTTCAAATATTAAACTTGATAGTTATTCCGATCTAAAAAATATGACTATTGCCATACCATTAGGGCTATATTTTCATGAGAAACTTCATCAGGACAAAAGCTTTACAATCATTACGCCATCAGAATATATTGATACCATCCGTTTATTGAAAAAAGGACGAATTGATGCTGTCGGGGGAGCAATACCTATACTTCTCTTTCTTGCAAAAAAAGAAAAAATGCTTGTGAGCAAACTTGGAGCACCTTTAACCTTAAAACAAAACGAAATTTACTTAGTGTGTACTAACAGCACACCTAAATTTATTCAAAATAAATTGAAACAGACCATAATTGAACTGAAATCAGATGGTGTTATTCAAATAATATTAGATAGCTACTTTCACTAATATTATAACTTTCTTAGATAAGCAACATGATAACTGTTGATTCGTTGTATATTACTTAAAGATATATTTTTTTAGTTTAATTAACCATAAAGTGGTCAATATTAAAATTAACTTTTATGGTGTTTAGTGTTTTTAAATTTGCTTTTCTTTTGAAATCAATGGGTTGTTTATCTTGGTCTAGATATTGTAAGTAATAACTTACATAAACTTTATGGATGAATAAAATGACAACCAATATTAAAAAACAAGTATTATTTATGGCCTTAACAAGTTTGTTATTAGTAGAATTGGGCTTAATGTATCTTACTACTTCTATGGTATAGCCATAACTGATCAAAAAGTAGAGACATTTACCTCAATTTTTATTAAAGTGCCGCATTAACTAAAAACACCTCATTTACCATTTGAGGCGATAGAAGTGAACAAATAGGCATGGCGACTAATAAGCGCATCGCAGAAGCGACTCAAGAGTCTTTACATAGAATTTTTACTATTCCTGAAGCGCCAGATTCTACTCTGGGAGCTATAGAACAGGAAATTTCACAGAATTTGGCGGGCTTTCTTGGCAATCATATTGTTGCCACAGAGCAACGCCTAACAGAAATCGAAAAAGATTTTGCCTGCTCGGCGATCCCTGAGCAGCCAAGTTTTGTTTCTGATCATATGCATCATTTGTTAGACAAATTAGTTGCTCAGTCAGTGCATACTTCAAGTCCAAGCTTTATTGGGCATATGACCTCAGCCTTACCTTATTTTATTCTACCTTTATCAAAATTGATGATTGGCTTAAACCAAAACTTGGTTAAAGTGGAAACATCAAAAGCCTTTACACCGTTGGAACGTCAAGTTTTAGGCATGATGCATCGTTTGGTTTATCAAGATAATGAAAGCTTTTATCAACAGTGGATGCACAGTGCTAACCATTCTTTAGGCGCTTTTTGTTCAGGGGGAACAGTAGCTAATTTAACGGCATTATGGGTGGCCCGCAACAATCTACTCAAAGCAGATGGAAACTTTAAAGGAATTGCTCGTGAGGGCCTATTTAAAGCACTAAAACATTATGGTTATGATGGCTTAGCTATTTTGGTCTCAGAACGTGGTCATTATTCCCTAAAGAAGTCAGCGGATATTTTAGGTATTGGTCAAGAGAGTGTTATCGCAATACCAACAGATGAATTTAACAAAATTGATTGTCATAAGTTACATGAAAAATGTCTGTCTTTAGCTCAAGAAAATATTAAAATATTAAGCATTGTTGGTGTTGCTGGTACCACCGAAACAGGAAATGTTGATCCCCTCGACCGTATTGCGGATATTGCCGAAGAGTTTGCCTGTAACTTTCATGTTGATGCTGCTTGGGGCGGAGCCACCTTGCTTTCTAATAAGCATCGACCTCTATTAAAAGGCATTGAACGTGCCGACTCCGTAACTATTGATGCTCATAAGCAAATGTATGTTCCTATGGGGGCTGGTTTAGTTGTTTTCAAAAATCCTGCCGCAGTTGCTGCGATTGAGCATCATGCCGAATATATCTTGCGTAAAGGTTCAAAAGATTTAGGGAGTCATACGTTAGAAGGCTCACGTTCGGGCATGGCAATGTTAGTGTATGCAAGTTTGCATATTATTAGTCGCCCGGGTTACGAAATGTTGATTAACCAAGGAATTGAAAAAGCTAATTATTTTGCTGACCTCATTAACCAACATCAAGACTTTGAACTGATCACGCGCCCTGAATTATGCTTATTAACTTATCGTTATGTACCTCAAGCGGTTCAACAATTATTAGCAAAGGCAGATGATGAGCAACAAGCTGAAATTAATAGTTTATTACATAACCTCACTAAGTTTATTCAGAAGCGTCAACGTGAAAATGGTAAATCGTTTGTTTCGCGTACACGAATTGAAGTAGGGCGCTATCAAGGGCATAAAATATTGGTATTTAGAGTGGTATTAGCGAATCCTTTAACTTCTAAAGACATTTTGTTAGATGTACTTGCGGAACAAATTGAGTTAGCTAAAGAAAGTGAGACCTTTTTACCTAAACTATTGGCGATGACAAAGAAATAAACGTTTAGGGTCATGCCTTAAGACAAATAAAGCGATATTCAATATATCGCTTTTTTATTTACAAGCTTACTTGCTGATTATCTATTAACCTCGCTTTACCACAGTGTGCTGCTGCTAAAATCACAATTTCTTTATCGTCTTCACTGGCGGGTTGTAGTGTGCGAGCGTGGCAAATATGAATGTAATCTGTTTTCATACCGGCATTATCAATAAATGAAGCAGCTTGTTTTGCTAAACCAATAAAGTCATTGTTGGTGGCTACTTGTTTTGCCAACCATTGAATATTTTGGCTTAATGCGGGTGCTATTTTTAACTCTTCTTCTGTTAAATAACCATTACGAGAACTTAGTGCTAAACCAGACGTTTCTCGCACTGTTGCCACCGGAATAATTTTAATGGGCATAGATAAGTCTTCAACCATAGTTTGAATAACTTGGACTTGCTGGTAGTCTTTTAAGCCAAAACAAGCGACATCAGGTTGTACTAAGTTAAATAACTTACACACCACGGTAGATACACCACGAAAATGACCCGGACGACTTTCACCACAATAACCATCTGATACGTTAGGTACTTCAACGTAGCTTTGTTTATCAAGTCCTTTAGGGTAGATAATTTCAGGTGTTGGTGTAAATAATAAGTCGGTACCTGCCGCGGTAAGCTTTTGTTGGTCTGACTCCATAGTACGAGGATAATTTTCGATATCTTCATTAACGCCAAACTGCATCGGATTGACAAAAATACTCGCAACAACTTTATCTGCGTGTTTATGTGCTGCTGTTACCAATGAGATATGACCCGCGTGTAAATTACCCATAGTCGGAACAAAGGATATGGTAAAACCTTGTTGACGCCAAGTGCTAATTTGCTGACGTAATTCTTTAATATCACTGATTGTTTTCATGTTAAATACTTAATTAAGATTTACTTAAAAATATGGTCTTCGCCGGGGAAGTTACCATTGCTAACTTCTGCAATATAGAGTTCGATTGCTTTCTTAATGTCCCCAGTATCAATTAAAAAATTGCGGGAAAATTTTGGCATGTAGCTACATGAAATTCCTAAAGCATCGTGCATAACTAATATTTGACCATCGGTATCTTTGCCAGCACCTATACCTATCGTTGGTATGGTAATAGCTTCTGATATTGCCTTACCTAGGCCGCTAGGTATACATTCTAAAACGAGTAGTTGTGCGCCAGCTGCTTCGAGTGTTTTTGCATCAGCTATCATTTTTATCGCCGCTTTACTATCTCGGCCTTGAACTTTGAAACCACCAAAAACATTAACCGATTGTGGTGTTAAACCTAGATGTGCACATACTGGAATACCACGTTCAACCAAGCCTTTAATGGTCTCAACTAACCATGCTCCACCTTCCATTTTAACCATGCTTGCACCCGCTTGCATAAGTTTTGCGGCGTTAGTAAATGCTTGCTCTTTAGTGGCATATGTCATAAACGGCATATCACTGATAATTAAGGTGTCAGCCACGCCACGCTTCACTGACTGGGTATGATAGGTCATGTGATCGATATCAACAGGCAGGGTATCGTCTTGTCCTTGCAAAACCATACCAAGGGAATCGCCAATCAAAATAGCATGAATACCTGCTTGATCAAAAAGTTTAGCGAAGCTTGCGTCGTAAGCGGTGATAGTAGAAATTTTTTCACCTTGTTGTTTCATTTTTAACAAGGTTGAGGTAGTTATTTTAGCCATAATAAGTCCAAAATCTGCAAAAGGTTTGAGTAATTACTCAGTGCGCGTACCTTCGCATAATTGTATACCTATCGCAACTCAGTATAAATTAATACCGCAATTTGCTGTGAATTTTTAATCCGTTGGTTGTAATGTTTTGACTTAATTCACGAATGCTATCGCCATCAGGTAGGCATAATGTAGGAGCGATCTCAGCAAGGGGAAGAAGAACAAATTCACGTATTTTTAAGCCGTAATGGGGGATTGTTAACCTAGTCGTGTTCATGACCTCAGTGCCGTAGAGTAAAATATCGAGGTCTAAAATTCTGGCGCCCCAGCGATTATCTTTACGTACTCTGCCACTTTTATTTTCAATTTCTTGTAGGGTATCGAGCAAGGATATCGCCGATAAATTGGTTTCAAGTGATAACACTGCATTCATATAATCAGGTTGGTCTTGAGGTCCCATAGGGCGACTGAAATATAAAGAAGAAACAGCTTGGATTTTACAGTTTTCTATTAGCGCAATAACATCAATTGCCTTGATGATTTGCGCGTGTGGATCACATAAGTTACTGCCTAATCCAATGAAAGCAAGCGTCATTAGCTCGAACTTTCACTCACTTTAGCTTTAGGTTTTCTTCGTTTTCTAGGGGAGCGTCGAGAGCTTGGGCGGATTGAAGATGCAGTTTTGATCATTTGTTGTTGAGTATCAGCTGAACATTCTTGAAAGTCGGTCCACCATTTGGCAAGTTCTTGTATGTTAGAACTATCTGTATCGTCATTAGCACTTTCTATTTCAGCCCTAAGCAATAAGAAATCGTATCCGGCTCTAAATTTAGGATGTTCAAATGCTTTATAAGCCCTTTTACCTTCACGTCTCTCAAGTTTATCTTGTAAGATCCAAATGTCTTTCATCACACTTTGAAAACGTTTGGGAATAGCAATACTGCGTTGCTGCTCAGCCATTATTTCACCTAAAGCGGCAAAAAATGCATCTTGTGGGGTGAGTTGAGTTTCAATTCGTAAACGTTTGACTTGTGTTTGTAATGGATACCATAACATTGCCGCAAATAAGAATGCTGGGGTAACACGTTGTTCGTTATTAATACGCTTGTCGGTATTCTTTAAGGCGAGATTGATAAAGTCTTCTAAATAGGGCTCATTTTTTTGTTCTAAACATTGGTCTGCTACGGGGAAGAAATAGCGAAACAAATCGTATTTTCTTAACTGCTCAAAGTTTTCAAACGCTTTGCCTGACATAAAGAGTTTTAAAAATTCTTCAAACATTCTCGCCGGCGGAATGTTACCTAACAATGAGCCAAGTTCTTTGATCGGCGCTTCTGTTTCAGTGCTGATCTGCATGTTTAATTTAGTGGCAAAACGTATTGCTCTGATCATTCGTACCGGATCTTCTCGATAACGTGTTTCGGGATCTCCAATTAAACGAATTTTTCGATCTTCTATATCGGCAATACCATTGGCAAAATCATACACTTTAAAATCTTTGGTTGAATAATAAAGGGCATTAATAGTGAAATCTCGACGCTCGGCATCTTCTTCGATACTGCCGTAAATATTGTCACGTAGTAACATGCCATCTTCACTTTGCTTAGATGTTTTTTGACAACTCTTTTCTTTAGGTGATGCGCTATCGTGATGACCTCTAAAGGTTGCTACTTCAATGATTTCTCTGCCAAAAACAATATGTGCAAGTCTAAATCGGCGACCAATTAAACGGCAGTTACGAAAAAGCTCTTTAATTTGTTCGGGTGTGGCATCGGTGGCAATATCAAAATCTTTAGGTTCAATACCCAATAATATATCGCGCACACCACCACCCACTAAATAAGCGTCATAACCACTTTTATTGAGACGATAAAGTACTTTAAGCGCACTATCACTCATTAATTTTCGTGATACGGGATGCTGGTCACGTGTTAAAACAAGAGGGCCTGATGATGAAGGTTGATGAGATTTTTTTTTAATTTTTCTACCCAATACTCTTTTGCAAAGGTTAATCACGCTTTTGATAATGCAGGCCTCAAGATGGAATTTTAATATTCAATAACACCGGTAATATTAGACCATTTATGATGTTCTAATAACTTCAGTTGAATTTACGAGCGTATAATATAACACCGTGGTGAAAAAGAGAACGAAAACTCCCGTGGTATCCAGTATAAAGAGCACTTTTAACGGTTAGTTAACATTATTTGATTTTTTCTAGCGACTTTATCGGTAGACCAATGCTTTATCGCCCACTGCATAATATAGTCTACTGAAGATGAAATTAACTCTTTTGGTGGTGATTGACCGAGAAAGTTAAGTGCTTGTAGAAGTGTTTTTTGAGGTTTTTTGGTATCAATGGCGGAAGCTTTATTTTGTTTACTCAGTTTATAGCCCTGTGGGGTAACGACTAAAGGTACATGACCATATTGTGGAGGTTGACAGCCAGTGGTATCAAAAAAACTCAGTTGCCTTGCTGTTGGCTCCAATAAATCACAACCTCGTATAATATGACTGATACCTTGATAAATATCATCAACAACAACGGCTAATTGGTAAGCAAACAAACCATCTTTTCTGAAAAGTGTAAAATCTTCAGCAGCTAGTGCTTTATCGCATTTGACATTACCCTGAATAATATCGGTATATTGATAAATTTCGGTTGAATTGAGTAATCTTATCGAGCTGTTCTTATCCGTTATCGCTAAGTCTTTACAGTGACCTTGATAAATACCACCTAAGGATTTTATATCAGCACGAGTACAGTTACAGCGATAACTTAGTTTTTGCTCTGCTAAATAACCTAGCACATCGTTGTATAGTTCTGTTTGTTGACTTTGATAGAGTATATCTTCGTCCCAATACATGCCATAAGCTTCAAGGGTTTTGAGAATATAGTGCGTTGCGCCTCGTTGTTCTCTTGGTGGATCAATATCTTCAATGCGTACTAACCAAGTGCCATTTTGATGTTTTGCGTCAAGATAACTGGCTAATGCCGTAACTAAAGAGCCAAAATGAAGTAAACCGGAAGGAGAGGGAGCAAAGCGACCACGATATGAAATAAGTGGTCGCTGAATAAGCGGTAATGTTATCGACATAACTTTAATTATGTGACTTTTATTGACCGTACAGAGTTAATTAACCCGCCATTTGGCGTTCTTTAATCTCTTGTAACGTTTTACATTCAATACAAAGATCAGCAGTAGGTCGCGCTTCTAAACGACGGATACCAATTTCGATGTCACATGATTTACAGAAGCCAAATTCGTCTTCTTCAATCAATTGTAAAGTTTTCTCGATTTTCTTGATAAGTTTGCGTTCACGATCTCGAGTACGTAATTCAAGACTAAACTCTTCTTCTTGAGCAGCACGATCGACAGGGTCTGGAAAGTTTGCAGCTTCGTCTTGCATATGTGAAACAGTACGGTCAACTTCTTCACGAAGTTGAAGACGCCAAGCATCGAGGATCTTTTTAAAATGCTCTCGTTGATCAGCGTTCATGAATTCTTCGTTAGGTTTCTCCTGATATGGCACTACGCCCGCTAATGCCAGAAGTCCTAATGATTTATTTGTATTTTTTGGCATGCCAATTCTCCTAATGCTACATGATCTTAAGTTGGTGACTATGTTGAACAAGAAGTTCAATATAATCGAAGCAACCTGGTTGCAATTGCCAATATTAATAGATCTAAAATATCAGAACTATATGGTGATCCAGTATATAAAAATCAAGGTATGAAGGGAAAATAATATTAAATTAATTTAAATCAAACTGTTAAGTGTAAATTAATTTTTAAATATTCATATCTAAGTTTTTACGCAAGCATTTTTAGCAAGTTTACCTAGGGTTCGTCAATGATTTCTTGTTGTTATTTACTTTTTAATGGTCAAAAACTACTGGAATTGAATTTGATAACTTAAGTTCAAAAGTTGAATTTTCGCATGAAACGTCAACTTTATAAGAAAAAACTTCCACACCTTTTTTATGTGCTTCGTTTAATAGTTCTGCATACTTAGGGTCGATATGTATTGCTGCTTGTACACTGTTTATTCCGGTGTGTAATACAGCAAAACAAAGTACTGCACGGTGGCCTAGTTGAACCATTTCGATTAATTCGCGTAAATGTTTTTGGCCTCGAGTAGTTACCGCATCGGGAAAGAAACCTTTATTGTTATCTAAAAGCGTCACTGACTTTACTTCTACATAGGTATCCGCTTGGTTCTCGTATTTTAATAAAAAATCTATACGACTGTTTTCACTGCCATATTTAACTTCACGTTGTAATGTTTTAAAACCGCTTAATTCTTCGATAATATCTTTATTTAAAGCCTCTTCTACTAATTGATTGGCACGCAGTGTATTAATACAAATAAAATGGTGCGCTTGGGTATAGGTTAGCTCCCAGCTATTAGGATACTTGCGCTTAGCGTTATCTGATGTGCTGTACCATATCGTATCACCGGGTACTGCACAGCCTGTCATTGCGCCAGTATTGGCGCAGTGCATAGTGATTTCTTGGTTATCGGGGAGTTTGACATCAGCTAAAAAGCGTTTATAACGTTTTATCAGTGTGGCTTTTTGTAATTCAATTTTCATTTTTTAGAGTTTGGTATCGATGAGTTGTTTAATCTTATATTAAGGCTGGTGAGATCTCTAATTTCTTTATTTATCTGACCTATTAAGGTTATGGATACCAAAGTGAATGTGACTCTCTTCATAACGCGCCCTTAGACGGTTAGTATGCTAAAAACTGAAAGAATGCCACCTATTGTCAATGTAATAGAACAAATAGCTGGAATTATATAACTCACTAATGGCTGAATCCGATATTTCTGCTTTGTTTGTAATGTAACTAATGTGTATGGGTGTGTAGGGTCTTGCTCTATTATGTTAAGCACGGTGGTAAGTCGGGTTTGTGTTCGTACAATAACGGCACCAAATAGCCATGAAATGATTGCACCTAAAATTAGAATAAATTGCATACCTTCTTGTGATTGTGTATTGATCGCTCCTGCTACAACGATTGAGCAAAATAAAATGAGAAACTGAAGACGTTGATTCACAAGTGTGAATACAAAAACACGCTCTTGGCTCATGTCCCAAACTGGAGCTTTTAGGTCACGCTCTTCCTGACTAATATTTGGCATAGATACTTTTAATTTTCATTAGTTGTTGAGATTATTATGCTTTAAATTTGAGGAAGTCCCCATCAATAATTAGCAATTGTACACCGTTTTTAGTAAGTGACTTATGTGAGCTAAGCTCGTCTGAAACTATATATGACATACCTTCACTTAATGCTGAGCGAGTACCATCTTTTAATTCATTGATGACTTCACCTTTTATGCAATAAACGATATGACCTTTTTCACACCAATGATCCGCCTCATAATTTTTAGAATATTCAACATATCTTAATCGCAAACCGTTAAATTGCATCGTTTGCCAATAGGCGATACCTGTAGTGCCCAAATGTTCGGTTTTTGGAATGTTTGACCAATCAATTGTTTGAAAGGGGATGTTTTGGTTTTCCATTTTATACCTACAGTTTTATTCTATTTTCGCTAATATCCCATAATATTAAAATTGTAGGAAGCACAAAACATTTTCTATAAAAGCTTACATATTAATAATATGTATAATAATAACGTGATTATAATTATTTGTAATAGAATCAATAGGGAATTTGTAGTTCAACTTCAGTAGAGATATGTCACGTTTAACCAATGGACAACGTGTCATTCACTTATCACATAATTTACACGGCTAGTGTAAACTGCCGACATAAACAAAATGCACCCATTCAATAATAAGAGAACGTTATGACACAAGTGACCAATATATTATTAAAAAACAGCTCATCTACTTCGGGGTGGCAATCAGAAAATATGCTGCAATTTGTTGATGACGATATTCATCTATGTCTTGAAAAAGACGAACAACAAGTTTTACGAAAAATACAAAAATCTGCCCGCAGTATTGAAAAGCTCGGCGTTAAACATGTGCGTCTTATTGGCGAGCTATGGGATGAAAAAACACAATGGTTATTTGCTTTAGGTTTTACCTGTGTTGGTAAACTTAGCAATGTTGAATTTACTGGTGATGAGCAAACGGTTAATGCCTTAAACAATAAATTAGCTGTTTATGCATGGAGTCGTGATTTGACCAATCAAACGCCTGCTCAGCTATATCCTATAAAATTAGCAGAAACTACCGCTGACTATTTATCAGCGCTGGCTCCAGCTTATGTTTCATCGACAATTATTACCGGTGATGATTTATTAAAACAAGGCTGGATTGGTATCTACAACGTCGGTAAAGGCAGCATCCATAAACCTTGTTTACTTGAAGTTGATTATAACCCTACAGGAGATGACAATGCTCCGGTAGCAGCGAGTTTAGTGGGTAAAGGCATTACTTTTGATAGTGGTGGTTACAGCATTAAAAGCAATGCCGGCATGTTTGATATGAAATGCGATATGGGTGGTGCGGCAGTGGTTGCTGGGGCACTAGCGTTGGCGATAAAAAATGGTTTAGATAAGCGTATTAAACTGTTTTTATGTTGTGCAGAAAATATGATAAATAACGATGCTTATAAGTTGGGTGATATTTTAACCTATAAAAATGGTGTCACCGTAGAAGTAGCCAATACTGATGCAGAAGGTCGTTTAGTATTAGCGGATGGTCTAATGGCGGCGTCAGCAACAGGTTCGCCTTTAATTATCGATGCGGCAACATTAACAGGTGCTGCAGTTATGGCTACAGGAGCAAATTACACCGCGTTGTTTTCTCTTGATGAAGAGATAAGTATACAAGCCAAAAAGTGTGCAGAAAAAGTGAATGAACCTTTATATCAACTGCCCTTAGAGTCTTGGCATAAAGACAATTGTCCGTCTGCTTTTGCTGATACCGCTAATAGTACAACACAAAAAGGTGGTGGCGCGGGTGGTGCAAGTAATGCTGCTGGGTTCTTATCGCGCTTTGTTGATAACGACGGTAAGGGCTGGTTACATTTTGATTTAGCGGCTGCTTATCATGGCAGTGCAAATAGCTTGTGGGCAACGGGTGCAACAGGTTTAAGTATTGCAACCATTGCAGAGCTAATTAAATAGTTCATTTATTTAGCTCTAATAGAATGCTTACGTTTGTAGGCATTCTTGTTTTATAAAGCCAGCAAGCCATTGTTTTGCGCTGTTTTTATCGCTAAAAACATGTGAGGTAACTCGGCTTGCCTGATAAATTCTTTGTAATTGCATTTGTTGAATATCTGCGTTGACACTGTCAATTATTATTGATGCGTTAGCGATCATGCCATGTTGAACACGAAATTTAGTGATTTCAATAAGTGCTTCTTCTGCTTTAGGTGAAAATAGCGCACTACCGTTATAAGTAACCAGCGAGCCCCAAATTCGATTTTTAAGTTGCTCACAAACTTGATACATATCTTGTATATATTGTTGTGCAACATCATCTTCAAAATGACCATGCATTTCGACTACTAGCATATTATCTTTAATGGTGATTTCGTAATGTCCATGGCAGACAAGTTTCATTTTTTATAACCAAATAATTTCGAGAGTCTATTGATAGCAATATTTTTGATGTTTGCCAAGTAAGCATATTTTTGAGAAGTTGCCAGTTTTAAATGTCATTTTTAATCAAATAGTTAGGAGTTACTAAACTTTTAAGTTTATAGCTGCCACGTTCTAGTTGGAGTATAAGATACGCCATGATCTGTCGAAGATGATTGAACTAAGCTTACGCTGGTTATTTTGATTTTAATTGATGGATATTCAATTTGATGTGGTTGATAAGTAGCTTTGCGAAATATAGATATATGAGGCAGGTAAGGGCGATCATCTTGATAAATACCAAGCGATAAAATATGCTCTTTTAATTCGGTTGCTAATGTTTGAAGTCTTGAGGGTATTTTCGAATTGGCAATATAATAAACTTTTGGTTTTTTAAAGTGCCCACAGTGGTCTAAATTTAATTCGATTGTGCCACTATGAGCAAATTTTTTAATTGAGGTTGATATTAAGGTTTGCAGATTAGTTTGAGTTGTTTTATCAATGTTACCGATGAAGGCTAAAGTGATATGAAAATTTTGCGCAGGAATTTCCTTAAAGGTGAAATTAAGGTGAGCTGTTCGCCAATCGGCAATAGCCTTTTGATCGTTATCTGAAATATCTAAAGCGATAAATAATCTAGACATTTTCTCTTATAATATACGATTATTATGTGGAAGTTATATGAGTGTAGCGTGCTTGCTATTTCCAACCCAATTTTTCTTCAAAATCACAATCTAGTTGCTTAGCAAAATCTTTGGCATGCATAGCAACTTGCTCAAGCATTCTATCTTCATCAGTTTGTGGAACATAATCTTCAACTTTTATGGGGTAACCGCTCTCATCAATGGCCATAAAGGTGATAAAACAACGGTTGGTAACCACTGTTTTTCTTTCTTTAGGATCTCCAGAGCGTACAACAACGTAGATGTGCATGCTAGTTTTGCCGGTGTGAATAATTCGAGCGCTTACTTTGACCATTTGCCCAACAAGTATTGGACGGATAAAACGAATACCATTAGCCGAAACGGTAACACAGTATCGTTTACTCCATTGCGCTGCGCAGGCATATGACGCTTGATCTATCCATTTCATCACCATCCCGCCATGAACTTTGCCACCAAAGTTTACATCGGTTGGTTCTGCAAGAAACTGAAAGTTAACAATATTATCTGCACGCATAAAGGCCTCATTTCCTAATTATTATATTTATTAAGCATTCAATTGATGAATAAACATTAAAATGCGAACTGCTATAACTATAGACAATATCAATAACTTAGTAGAATTTTTTATAATATATCGAGATTAATAAGTGGCACACAGTTATCCTATAGCGAACTGTTTTACAAAATACTTTTATTTGATGCCAACCTCATTACCCATAGACGAAATTAAACGTTCACTAATTGATGCACTAAATACTCATCAAACGTTAATATTAACTGCGCCACCCGGAGCAGGTAAATCGACTCGATTACCTTTGTGGTTATTAACGTTAGCATCACTACATCAGAAAAAAATATACCTACTACAACCTCGTCGTCTTGCGGCAAAAAACATTGCCTGTTTTCTTGCGCAACAATTAAATGAAAATGTTGGTGAAACAGTAGGATATAGACTAAGAAATGAAACGAAGGTATCTAAAAGTACCCGCCTTGAAGTGATCACTGAAGGGATATTGACACAAATTATTCAAAACGACTCTGAACTTAACGATTGCGGGTTAATTGTCTTTGATGAATTTCATGAGCGCTCATTACATGGTGATTTAGCCTTTGCTTTAGCGCGAGATGTTCAACAAGGGCTTAGGGAAGACTTAAAGATATTATTGATGTCGGCAACACTCTCCATTAAATCCTTGCTTAAAAAAATACCTGATGCGGTTACTTTGCATAGTGAAGGTCGTAGTTATCCTGTTGAAATTGAATATGTCCCCTTTTTATCGCTAAAACAAAATACAACGTTTACTCCTTATCGGTGGCGGGAACATGCGTTAAAAACCATAAGACAGCAAAGTCATGAACATCAAGGCTCTATTCTCGTTTTTTTACCGGGCGTTGCTGATATTCGTTATTTGGTTGAAAATTTAAGTACTGATTTACCTGATAATATGTTGTTAAGTCCTCTATATGGCGAGTTATCAATTGCTGATCAACAAAAGGCAATAGCTCCAGCTGAAAAGGGCATCAATAAACTGGTATTAGCGACTAACATTGCTGAAACAAGTTTAACTATTGAAGGTATTAATTTGGTCATCGATTGTGGTTTAGAAAAAGTAGCACTTTACGATCCACAAGTGATGACTAATAAATTACAACAGCAAGCAATATCAAAGGCATCAGCTATTCAACGTGCTGGTCGTGCCGGAAGGCTAATGCCCGGGCGTTGTTTACGGTTATATACTAAAGAAGATTTTGAACGTCGCAATGAAAGTAACATTAGTGAAATTCAGCAAGCCGATTTATTACCATTATTAATTGAGTCGGCTCGTTGGGGAGTAAGACAACTAAATGAATTACCGTTAATTGAATTACCCATTGAGCGTAAAGAGTTATTGGCTTGGCAAGAATTACAGGCACTTTTAATTGTTGATAACAACAAACGGTTAACATCACATGGTCAACAGGTTGCTGAGTTGCCTTGCCATCCACGTTTTGCTCACATGATTATAAGTGCTGGCATTATTGAAAAAAATCATCGTGTAAAAAAATTACTGGCTTTGGCTTGTTTATTAACGGCTTTGTTAGAAGAAAGAGATATTTTTCGTGGTGAAAGGGCGCGTTTTGACTGTGATATTCGACATCGTCTTGCCGCCTTGCTTAGTAAAAATAATGTGCATCATGGCACTAATAAACGAATTTTTGAGCAAGCCCAGCAACTTGCTCGACGATTAGGTTGTAAGCTGCATGACAAGTTACCGATTGAACATAGTGGCGAGTTATTAGCATTAGCATTTCCTGAGCGTATTGCTAAATTTCGAGGACAAGCTGGCGAATACCAAACAACTCAAGGTAAAGGGATAAGTCTTGAATTAGAAGATGCTTTGCTAAATGAAGAGTATTTGGTCGCGGCTCAATTGGGGAGTTTTAAAGGCAATCATTACAATAATTATAGAGACAAATTACAAATTAGGCTGGCAGCAGCTGTAGACATAAATACCTTACTAAAATGGCAAGTTATTCAATTTAATCAATCAACAAAATTGGCTTTTGATCATAAAAAAGATCGTATTGTTGCACTTGAGCAAACAAAGTTAAATGAACTGGTGATCATCGAAAAATCAATCAGTGCGGAGTTATCTGCTCAGCAAATAGCGCAGCTATGGTGTGAGCAAATAAGTAATCAAGGTTTGTCGTTTCTTTCATGGACT
>JABSOX010000016.1 GCA_013215655.1 Colwellia sp. | reverse complement strand
TCAGTGCGTGGTGGAGATTTAGGTTGGGCAGATCCTACTACTTATGATGCCGCTTTTCGTGATGTTTTGGCAAGCTTAAAAATCGATGAATACCATAAACCTTTTCGCTCTGCTTATGGTTGGCATTTAACCCAACTAACGGGTCGCCGTACATTAGACGCAACCAAGCAAATGAATACCATTAAGGTACAGAACATTCTTTATAACAGAAAGTTTGGTATGGAAAGCGCTCGTTGGATGAAAGAAACACGTGATGATGCCTACATAGAAATACTTGAATCAGGCGATAAATAATGACCTATCGCATTGCCATAACTCCGGGTGAACCGGCAGGCATAGGCCCTGATTTAGCAATCACCCTTGCTCAACAAGACTGGTCTGTACAGCTTGTTGTTGTGGCCTCCCCAAGCTTGTTAATTGAACGAGCAAAAATGTTAAATTTACCGTTAACATTGGAAAATTATGATGCAAGCAAACCAGCCACACCACAAAAAAAAGGGTGCTTAACGATTTTACCCATTGAGCTAGCAGAACCAGCTATTGCGGGTGAATTAAACGCAAACAATGGTCATTATGTTGTTGAAACATTAAAAATTGCTTGTGAAAAAAATATGAAAGGTGAATTTGACGCGGTTGTTACCGGTCCAGTTCATAAGGGTTTAATTAACCAAGCTGGCATTCCTTTTAGTGGACATACAGAATACTTTGCTCATCAAGCAAATTGTCCTGACGTGGTGATGATGCTTGCTACAGAAGGTTTACGGGTAGCTTTAGTGACTACACATATTCCCTTAGCTTACGTATCTAAAGCAATTACTGCCGATCGATTAAAACATGTTACCCGTATTTTACACCGCGATTTGGTTGAGAAATTTGCTATCAGCTACCCGACAATATATGTCTGTGGCATCAATCCCCATGCGGGTGAAGGTGGACATTTAGGCAAAGAAGAAATTGAAGTGATGAACCCTGCGTTAGATGAATTACGTAGTGAAGGTATGAACCTTATCGGCCCATTACCTGCAGATACCATATTTCAAGAAAAGTACCTCAAGGATGCTGATGCGATATTAAGTATGTATCACGACCAAGGTTTACCGGTATTAAAATATAAAGGGTTTGGCTCTTCCGTAAATATAACCCTTGGCCTGCCTTTTATTCGTACTTCGGTAGACCACGGCACAGCGGTAGATCTTGCCGGAACAAACCAAGCCGATTCGGGCAGTATTATTGAAGCATTAAAAACAGCAATTAATTTGGTAAAAAATAGAACATGAGTAAAAATATCCATTTAGGCCACCAAGCAAAAAAACGTTTTGGACAAAACTTTCTTCATGATGAGTCAATTATCAGTAAAATTGTTGATGCCATTAACCCCGAGCCTGGAGAAAATTTAGTTGAGATTGGTCCTGGTTTAGGCGCTTTAACAGAACCTGTTATTGAACGAGCTGGCGATATTTCAGTGGTAGAATTAGATCGAGATTTAGCTCATCGTTTACGTCATCATCCTTTTTTAGCACCTCATTTAACCATTTATGAGGACGATGCCTTAAATTTTGATTTTGCTAAATTAGCCTCAGCAGAAAGGCCTTTGAGAATCTTTGGTAACTTACCCTACAATATTTCCACACCTTTAATCTTTCACCTTTTAACCTTTAAAGACAAAGTGAAAGACATGCATTTTATGCTGCAAAAAGAAGTGGTTCAGCGTATGGCTTCAGGAGAAAACTGTAAAGCTTTTGGTCGGTTATCGATAATGACACAATACCAATGTCAGGTATTACCTGTCATGGAAATAGGTCCTGAAGCATTTAAACCTGCGCCCAAAGTTGACTCAGCCATTGTGCGTTTAATTCCGCATAAAGAAATTAAAAATCCAGTAAAAGATATTAAAGCATTAAATACCGTTTGCCTTGCCGCTTTCAACCAGCGCAGAAAAACCATTCGTAATAGCTTTAAAAAATTAATTAGTGCCGAGCAGTTAATAGGTTTAGATATTGATCCAACTTTACGTGCTGAAAACCTATCTTTAGATACTTTTGTTAAGTTAGCTAATTTTATCGTTGATAACCCAGTTGATATTACCTAGTGATGCCTTCAAAAGAGTTTGAAAGTGCTATTGATATCACCATAAAGAGCACCTTTATTACCGAACATATCATTGATGGTAATTTGCAATTTATCTTTAACTACACCATATCTATTGTCAATAATAGTTCAACCTCGGTAAAATTATTGACTCGATATTGGTTGATCACAGATGCTGATGGTGAAACAACAACAGTTGAGGGTGAAGGGGTAATTGGTCAACAACCCGACATAGCTCCGAGTAATGAATTTACTTATACCAGCGGATGTATTCTAAAGACACCCATCGGATATATGCAGGGGCACTATCAAATGATTGATGCCAATAATAACAAGCGATTGGTAAACATCCCGCTTTTTCAACTCGCTAAACCTAATAGCTTACACTAGTAATGGCCGTTTACTTTGTCGGTGATATACAAGGCTGTTACGACGAACTTATAGCACTTTTGAATCAAGTCAGCTTCAGTAAAGAAAACGACCAGTTATGGGTAGCAGGTGATTTAGTGGCCCGAGGCCCAAAATCATTAGCAACTTTACGATTCATAAAATCACTTGGCGATAGCACTAAAGTTGTATTGGGTAATCACGACTTACACTTATTAGCGGTTTATGCGGGACTTAAAAAAGTAAAGAAACAAGATCAACTGACAGATCTTCTTAATGCTGTTGATGTGGATGAATTGATGACATGGCTCATCCAACAGCCGCTTATTCAAAAACTTCCCGATGAAAATACTTATATGTCACATGCAGGCATATCACCACAATGGTCAATTGAAGAAGCAATTTTACACGCTGAAATAGCTCATCAACAATTAACATCGCCACAAAGTTCACAGTGGCTAAAAAACATGTACGGAGAGCAGCCACATGACTGGCAGCACGCACATACTGATGTAGAAAAATTTCGCTATACCATTAATAGTCTTACTCGCATGAGATTTTGTACTTTAAATGGAAGTTTAGAGTTCAACTGTAAAGAGTCTCCCAGCAATGCTCCAAGTAGCCTAAAACCATGGTATGAGTTAATCAATTTATCTAAACATACTCATTGGATATTCGGTCACTGGGCATCTTTAATGGGAGAATGTTCACCACACAATATATATGCTATCGATACGGGTTGTGTTTGGGGAAACCATTTGACATTACTACGATGGCACGATAAAAAGCTATTTATAGAGCATGCGCGCAAAAACTAACGAAAAAGCAATAACTAAAGATGAAAATGTATATTTGCTTGTTATACTACAAAATGCTGGTTAATCTCTATAATATTGATAGATAATAGTTAGCAAAATAAAAAACTTAATATTATAATAATAAAAACACATTAAAATTTATCCATTTAACACATAACCTCAACGTTCAACTGGTGGTATCAAATGAATTTAACCGTAGCAATGAAGATAATAGGTGGCTTTGCCATTATTTCTATTTTGTTAATCATAACCAGTGCAATATCATTGGTAAATTTAAGTACAATTCATGACGCTACTTTGCAACAAAGTGACTTAGCTATACCTACGTTGAAAGGAAGCAATAAGTTAGCTCATGAATTAATGCAAATGGGTAATGCGACGTTACGTGGTTATTATCAAAAAGAATTGGCTCCATTAGATAACAATCTACAAACATTTAATAGTGCACATAAAAATTTCACCGCAGAGTTAAAAGGATTGAAGGTCATAATTCAATCTGAGGCTTCCTTAAGTAGTAATTTAAGAAAGGTTGATAGTGTTTATAACAAGCTTATAGATGACGTTAACCAAGTATTTAATAGTCGAAAAACAAGTATTGAACAAAAAAGTATATTGGTTGATAAAGTAGATAGTCTCGAAGAGAAAGCAGATGATGCTGCAACCTTGTTGCTTGACCTTGCTGATCATGATCTAGCTGGTTCAAAACTTCAGCGCGCTGTGAGTTTAGGTGAACGAATTGAAACATTGCTAAATGCAATGGTAAGTTCAGCTTTTGAATACCGTGATATTGATGATCCCCAGGCTATTGGAATTGTTGAAAGTGAAATCAATAATGCCTTTAAAGAAATAGAAACCTCTATTGAAGACATCATGTCTGAATTAAATAACAATAAAGCCAGTGATGTTGCCGATGACCTAACCAACGCCTTCAATGAAGTCACTACTTTAATTACTAGCAGTGACAGTATTTTTGAAAGTAAAAAAACTCAATTGGATGCATTAGCGCAAGCAACATTAAAACTTGCTGCTGCTGACAATGACATTAACCTAGCTAATGAAATACTTTCTAAACAAGTAAAAATGGCTGGCGAAACAACAATAAAAGCAGGCATGCAAGTTCAAGATTCTGTCGAAAGTGGTAATGCACAAACTTGGTTAATAATGATTATATCTATTGGTACTGCTATTACCATTACTTGGTTCACTCTCATTAGTATCACTCGCCCACTTAGTCGTGTAAATGAAATGCTTAACATAGTAGCGTCAGGTGACTTATCACGTAAACTCGATCAAAATGGCAATGACGAGTTTGCCCAGCTATCTCGCAACTGTAATTTACTTATAGACAGTTTACGTAACCTTATTCAGGGCATTGTCAGTCGCTCAACACAACTTGCTACTGCCGCAGAACAAACATCGGCAGTAACGGCTCAAAGTACCACGGCAATACAAGAACAACGTACCCAAGTTGAACAAGCAGCATCGGCAACAACTGAAATGAGCAGCACTTCACAAACAGTTCTTTCAAGTGCTAATGATGCACTAGGCGAAATAAAACAAGCCGATGATGAAGCAGAGCGTGTTAAAAGTATTTCTGCACGTAACCGTCAAACTATTGAGTTACTCGCCAGCGAAGTTGAAGACGCCTCTCAAGTCATTAATCAGTTACAACAAGATAGCGCCTCTATCGGTGGTATTCTTGATGTTATTAGAGGTATTGCCGACCAGACTAACTTACTTGCACTTAATGCCGCTATTGAAGCAGCTAGAGCTGGTGAACAAGGTCGTGGCTTTGCTGTTGTTGCTGATGAGGTAAGAACCCTAGCAAGTCGTACACAAGAATCAACACAAGAAATTCAAACCATGATCATTGCCTTACAATCCGGTGCCGAAAAAGCAGTATCGGTGATGGAAACAGGTAAAAAGCAAGCCGCTAATTGTGTAGAACAAAGTGAAGAAGCTGATAAGGCATTAGAAACAATTACCCATGCTGTTCATGAAGCTTATGACCGGAGTACGCAAATTGCCACAGCGGCAGAAGAACAAAGCGCTGTAGCCCATGAAATAAGTACTAATTTAGAGTCTATTGTTGCTATTGCCGAACAAACCACTGCAGGCTCACAACAAACAGCAGCGTCGAGTAATGAAGTAGCTAAACTTGCTGAAGAATTACAACAATCTGTACAAGAATTTAAATTATAGAATGCTAATGTAGCCTACTTAATTTTAATAAAGTAAAAAACCGCTATTTCAGCGGTTTTTCTGTATATGATATACGGTATGTTGGAATCATATCGCCGCTCCTAGGCATTAGTGCTTACGTGCAAGTCGATGTGAGAGAGTAACGATGTTCAGGACGAACGGTCGGCTATCTCGATTAAATAAAGTTTCCGAGAAATCATAAGTACTTGCGTCTATGTAAGCAATATCACTATCACATGACCGCACATAGAGATTATATAGGGCTTTAACAGGCAGTTAATTGGATTACAGGTAATAACACTCTTGCTATAAATGCTGCTCTTTTCGCTCATAAACACAAAAATCTAAATCATAGGCATTTTTGTCATTAGCAATAACCACTTCACTAGATAATTTTAACCATTCATCCTTTTGATTAAAATCAGGGAACTTTGTATCGCCATCAATCTCCGCATTTATGTGAGTTATATATAAGCGGCTAGCCATAGGTAAACAGTGTTGATAAATAGCTCCGCCACCAATAACCATTATTTCATCAAGATCTGCTACCAATGCCAATGCAGCATCAACGGAAGTCACTGACTCTACGCCAGCAGCTTGATAAGTAGAATCTCTAGAAATAACGATATTACGACGTCCCGGTAATGGTCGCCCGATAGACTCAAAGGTCTTTCTGCCCATGATAATCGGCTTATTTAAAGTCGTTCGTTTAAAGTAGGCTAAATCAGCAGGTAAGTGCCATGGCATTTTATTATTTTTACCGATAATAAGATCATCAGCTGTAGCGACAATCATCGAGAGTATAGTCATAATGTTTTTATTTTAATTAGGGTCTGTTGACCTTTGGAGTTTGTTTTTGCAGCGGCTTGTTTGATTTTTATACAAGAAGGAGCATGTGTAATGTAGTTATTCTACTTTAACATGCTTCGACGCTGTAGAAAGGTCAAACAAACCACTGCCCGTAGGGTTCACTTAAGCGCATCCTGCTCTTTGTTGCTCGTCATTGACTTAGAATAACTAAGTTACATTCCTCGCACCGCGATCAGGATGCGCTTAAGTGAACAAAATTCGAACTCGAAAGATCAACAGACCCTAGATATTTCGATTAATTAACAGGTGGTATTTGGGAATGAAATCTAAATGAGTACCTCTTAATGAGGTACTCAAAAAAGCAGTAACTCGTTTATTTCCGATATTCTACTTCAACGTCATACTCATCTTCATCCCAATCTTCATCATCAAGATCGTCTTCTAAGCCAGATATAGCTTCGTCATGGTAGCTATCCCACTTAAACTCAGCGGTTTTACCATCAACAATTTCGTCTTCAATTTCATCTGGAAGAGAATCTATAAAAGTCATCACATCTTGAGTTAATTTCTCAGTGCCCATTTTATTAACAGCAGAAATACTTAAACTTTCACCCTTCCAGTCTAATCCAGCAATGATACTGTCGGTTAATTCTTTTGCTTCTTCTTCAAGTAAAAGATCAAGTTTATTGAATATCAACCATCTTGGTTTTGCTGCTAACTTAGAAGAATGGCGTTCTAATTCGCCAATAATAATTTTTGCATTCTCAAGAGGATCTGAACCATCAGCTGGCATTACATCAATCACATGAAGTAATATTCGACAACGTTCAAGATGCTTTAAAAATTGAGCTCCTAAACCAGCACCTTCAGCAGCACCCTCGATTAACCCAGGAATATCAGCAATAACAAAACTACTTTGATGATTTACCCTAACCATACCTAAATTAGGTACTAATGTTGTAAATGGATAATCAGCAACTTTCGGTTTTGCTGCTGAAACACTACGAATAAGTGTCGACTTACCTGCATTGGGCAAACCTAACAAACCAACATCCGCTAATAACAGTAACTCTAATCTTAAGCTACGAATTTCACCCGGTGTACCATCAGTTTTTTGACGCGGCGTTCGATTAGTACTACTCTTAAAGCGTGAATTGCCTAAACCATGCCAACCACCCTTAGCAACAAGTAGCTTTTGCTCATGATGGGTTAAATCACCAATTTGCTCATCCGTATCAACATCGATAGTACGAGTACCAACAGGCACTTTTAAATATAAATCATCAGAGCCTTTACCCGTACAATCGCGGCTTTGTCCATTTTGACCACGCTTGGCCCGATGAAATCGTTCAAAGCGATAATCAATTAAGGTATTTAGGCTTTCATCAGCGATAAGATAAACATCTCCGCCATCACCACCATCACCACCATTGGGTCCACCAAACTCGATATATTTTTCTTTACGAAAGCTTACGCAACCATTACCACCATCGCCAGCTTCAACCCTAATCTCAACTTCATCAACAAATTTCATCTCTGTTTAGCACTCCAAATCATGCCAATAGCAACTTGATAATCAAATAACGTTGATCAAGTTGATAATATTTATTATGCACCAATATTATAAGCTATTTTTTCACTTAAAAAATTTTTGCAAAAAAAAAACCCGCAAAAGTTGCGGGTTTTTAGAACTATTAGTAAGGATTATTCAGCAATAATACTTACAAATTTACGGCTCTTAGGACCTTTAACTTCAAACTGAACTTTACCGTCAGTTAAAGCAAATAGAGTATGGTCTTTACCAATACCCATGTTAGTTCCTGGGTGGAACCTAGTACCACGTTGGCGAACAATAATGTTGCCAGCCAAAATTGATTCACCACCAAAACGTTTAACACCTAAACGTTTAGCTTCTGAATCACGACCGTTACGTGTACTACCCGCAGCTTTCTTATGTGCCATCTTACAGCGCTCCTATTAGCCGTTAATACCAGTAATTTTCACTTCAGTGAACCATTGACGATGGCCCGCTTGCTTGCGTGAATGCTTACGACGTTTAAATTTAACAATTTTAATTTTATCACCGCGACCTTGGTTTACAACCTCAGCCACAACTTTACTACCATTAATGTAAGGCGCGCCTACATTAATGTCATCGCCATTAGCGATCATTAAAACGTTATCGAATTCTACAGTTGCACCGACTTCAAGTTCAAGCTTTTCAAGGCGAACAGTTTGACCTTCAGTCACACGATGTTGTTTACCACCGCTTTGGAATACTGCGTACATAGCTACTCCGTACTGCGTCATCATATTTGTATGACGCTTAATTTTAAAAAATATAGGGCGCGAATTCTACGCGAAGAAATCAATAAGGGCAAGTATAAAAGTAATGATTTACAGTTATTTTTTAAATGATTGAAAACTGAGTAACTTCTAGTCTCGTTACTTCTAAAAATGCGGATAAATATGGTGTAAACTCATCGGCAATTGCGCATAATATCAGTATAGACAACAAGGTTACCATTCAAGTTTTATGGATCTACAAAAAATACAAGCACTGACTCATGATGACATGACTGCGGTTAATACTCTGATATATAACCAATTGCAGTCAGATGTAGCACTTATCAATCAATTGGGTATTTATATTGTAAACGCTGGCGGTAAACGAATGCGTCCGATGCTAACGGTATTGGCAGCACGCGCATTTAACTATCGTGGTGATGATCATACAGCTATAGCGGCAATCATTGAATTTATCCACACTGCCACATTATTACATGATGATGTAGTTGATGAGTCAAACATGCGTCGCGGCCGTGAAACCGCTAATGCGCTTTTTGGCAATAGTGCCAGTGTTTTAGTTGGCGACTTTTTATATACACGTTCTTTTCAGATGATGACTAAATTAGGCCATATGAAAATTATGGATATATTATCTGATGCCACCAATATTGTCGCTGAAGGTGAAGTATTACAATTAATGAATTGTAATGATCCTGATACTACTGAAGAAAGTTACATGGAAGTTATTTATTGTAAAACAGCCAAGCTTTTTGAAGCCGCAACAAGGCTCGCTGCAGTTATTTCAGAACAAGATGCGGCAACTGAACTCGCCATGCAAAATTATGGTAAGCATCTAGGTACAGCTTTTCAATTAGTTGACGACATTATGGACTACACCGCGGATGCTAAAGCCATGGGGAAAAATGTCGGTGATGACTTAGCAGAGGGTAAACCAACCTTACCTCTTTTATATGCGATGAACAATGGCAATCCTCAGCAAAAACAATTGATACGTGACGCTATTGAACATTGTAATGGTATGGAGCATTTGGATGAAATTATTCACGCCATGCAACAGACAGGTGCATTAGTATACACTCAGAAAAAAGCAGAGCTAGAGGCAGATAAAGCTATCAATGCATTAAGTATTTTACCCGATTCAGAGCATAAACAAGCTTTGATTGCACTAGCGCATATTGCAGCAAACAGAAATACTTAAACTGCAGACTACCACTCTCCTCACATTAATTTTGCAGTTATTATTGTCGATTACAATTAATTTTTATTAACATATGATTCGATGATTTTATCTATTTTTTTACCATTTTGTTGAATAACGGTGTTGATTAAAGTTATTGTTTGCTGGCTAACTTTACGGCTGAACATCAATGAAATATCATCTTGATAAATAACATGAGGGTGTAATTTAATATCTTTGATCTTTTCTCTATGAATATAATAGAGCCCTGCAATCTCATCTTCAATAATAAAATCGACTCGTTGATGAGTTAACATCATCATACGCTGCTCAATCGTTGGTACACTGATAACAGCAGCATTATTTTGCATTTTTAATATCTTATCAGCCTTTTTTCCAATAAAACTTCCTCTATTAGTCGCCACAATAAGACCTGATAAAAATAAAGATTTTAACGATGCACTTGATAAATACTCTAGCCCATTTGCACGCCAAAATATTCTTACGGTTTCATGTCGATAAGGTGTAGAGAAAATGGCTATTTTTGCTCTTTCTTCACTAAAGCTTGCGGCATATAAGAAATCAATATTGCCATTTTTTAGCTCGAGCAAGGCCCGAGCACTCGACGGCATTTTTCGATAATTTAAGCAAATATTCGCTTCAGCAAAAATGAGTTGAACAATATCGATATCGGCACCGGCAGGTTGGGAGTTTTCTTCAAAATAATAAGGAGGCCAAATATTACCAAGCCCAAGAGTCAGTGTTGTTTCACAAAGCTCAGCTTGTGATGTACCTGAGAAGGCACATAAAAGTAATACAGTTAGTTTTAATGCTTTATACACTTGAGACTCTTAATTAAATTTTATTCATCACCAAATAAGTAGCATGAATTTAGCAATAATATTATTCAGTATAATATCTCAAAAAAGAGATTATATTCGTAATTAGCTATATAAAAAGCCGCTATAAAAGCGGCTCCATTTGCAATGTATAACATACAAGTGTAATTGACTATAAGCAATTACCCCTTGATGAAATCAATACCTTCTTGGATATCCGCTTTAAGTGTATCTAACATATCAACTTTAGCTTTTTCTTCAAAGGCACTAAGTTTACCGTAAGATAATATTTCACTTACACCATTAGTACCTAAACGTATGGGTTGAGCAAAAAATTGTGCGTCTTCACCAGCGCCTTCAACGTAAGCGTAATCAACAACTTCTTCGCCCTGTAGACCTTTAACTAAAGACATACAAAAACGAGCAGCTGCAGCGCCCATTGAAAGTGTTGCAGAGCCGCCACCAGCTTTAGCGTTAACAACTTCGGTACCTGCATTTTGAATGCGAGGAGTTAAAGTAGCAACTTCTTCATCAGAGAAAGTAGTGCCTTCTACTTGAGACAGAAGTGGTAAAATGGTTGTACCTGAATGGCCACCAATGACTGGCACTTTAACATCACTTACATTTAAGCCTTTCAATTCAGCAACAAATGCTTCAGAGCGAATAACATCTAAAGTTGTAATACCAAAAACACGAGCAGCATCATAAGTGCCTGCTTTTTTAAATACTTCAGCAACAATTGGTACCGTACCGTTTACTGGGTTAGTAATAATGCCCACTAATGCTTTAGGACAATTAGCAACAATACCTTCAGCTAGGGTTTTAATAATACCTGCATTTACTGCAAATAAATCAGCACGATCCATACCTGGCTTACGAGGCATACCCGCTGGAATTAAAACAATATCAGCGCCTGTTAAAGCATCGCCTAATGCATCAGCACCAAAACCTGCAACTTTAACTGCTGTAGGGATGTGTGATAAATCAACCGCAACACCAGGAACAACTGGTGCAACATCATATAAAGATAACTCAGAACCAGCTGGTAATTGAGTTTTTAATAATAAAGATAACGCTTGGCCGATACCGCCAGCTGCGCCTAAAACAGCAACTTTCATGTGTGTCTCCGAAATTTGAGTAAATACGTAAAAAGATGGGGCAAAAGATATAGCATCAGCCACAAAAAAACAATTTATTTATACTTAACAGCATTTAATATAAATAGCATAACGTAAAATAACTTTTGCGAAATAATCTGAACTGATTATAACACCATCATTAAATTCTACATTTTTTCTGGATAGTATTCATACGAATAGCCAAATAGGACTAAAATAGAGTAAACTAATTATTCAATAACAATATTGTCACAGCTTAAATAAAACACTATCACGGTAGATTATGACAGGACAACAAAAACAAGAAGCATTAATACAAGCCTTTAAAGAATTATTAAAGCAGGAACAATTTGGCTCTCAGGGTGATATTGTTAATGCGTTAAAATCACAAGGCTTTGATAATATTAGCCAATCAAAAGTTTCACGAATGTTAAGCAAATATGGTGCAGTCCGTACTCGAAATGCTCGACAAGAAATGGTTTATTGTCTTCCAGCAGAACTTGGTGTACCCACTGCCAAAAGTCCTCTTAGGCAATTGGTTTTAGACATTGAACATAATGATGTAATGATTATTATTCGCACCAGCCCTGGCGCTGCGCAACTTATCGCAAGGTTATTAGATAGCTTAAGTAAGAGTGATGGGGTATTAGGGACAATTGCGGGTGATGATACAATATTTATTGCACCAACTGATGTAAATCTGATTAAGCAAACAATCGTTAAATTAGAGTTATTGTTTTCTAAAAACTTAACCAGCTAAATTCTTGCTTTTGATAGCACCTTAAGCTTAATTAGCTAAGGTGCCTACTTTAATAATCACTCTCATTCTTTTGCTAAATTAGCCAAGAAGTTTAGACTTGGAGCAAAAAATGCTGCACCGGTTTCCGCTTGTGTATATTTAAGCAAATGGTCAAAATTTCCAGCACTATCGCCATAGATCATACTATTAAGAATTTTTTCAAATGGCTTAGGTGACTGACAATAAGAAACAAAAAACAACCCTTGTAGTTTCATATCACCATACGGCATGCTTTGCCTCATTATCTCAATACTATTACCATCTTCATCTTTTAAATTTGTTCGTTTAATATGTGAAGTAGGTAATTTATTTTCAGTAGTATATTCATCATTATCTATTTTTGTTCGAGCAAAAACATCTTCTTGGTCTTTAACTTCTAGGGTATTCCATAGATTCAGGTTATGCCGATATCGTTGAATATGTAAATAACTACCACCAGAGAAATCTGCATCTTGTTGATCAGATAACAAAGCAATATCTCGACGATGCTGACCTCTAGGATTTTCTGTGCCATCCACAAACCCGGTTAAATCACGACCATCCAAAAAGCGAAACGCCCTGACTTGCTCAATAAGTTCAACACTATCCGCTAACAAAGCACAAACCTTAGTACCAACAATATGATTTACATCAGCTCGATCACTACGTATTTCAATATATAAATCATAGTTTTCTGTCGGCGCAGTTCTATCTTCACATGACATTGCAGGAAACTGTGAGAGTAATTTAGGACGACCGTGAATATAAAATTCATCCCAGTAGGTTGCACCAATAGCCACAACCCCAGTTAAGTTTGCTTCTGAAAACCGGTCTGCGTATTTATCAAATAAAGCAGGTAAACGTGCCAATGCAAGACGTATGTATTCATTTTTATCATCAAGTGCATTAAATAATAAATAGTAACCATGCAAACTTGGCTCTGCACAAATACCAAACTGTTCTCTCGCCATAACGATCTCAAATATCAAACAATAGTTAATTTATTAATTGTACACAAAATATCTACATTGGCGTAACCGTTTAATAAAAAAAGATTATTTTTTTAATTTTTATCATTGTTTTACTAATATTTTGATGTTGTCTTAATCCCTTCTTCGGAAGAAAAGTAGTAATATTCTCGCTTAATAAAAAAGAGTATGACTATAATTCCGTCCAATTTTTACCTATACTAAGCAAACTAAAAATTAGAGCCAACTGACTCGATTAGAGGGAAAAATGGAAAACTTAAAAAAATCATACCTATTCATTATTTTATTCTTTTCAATTACTTTTGCAGGATGCAACTCAGAAAAAAAAGAGGCTGAACTTAACGAGAAGAAAGTCGCAATAGCTTTCTTCGATGCCGTTTACAATTCAAAAGATATAAACAAAATAAGAAAACTAAGTTCAGAGGACTTTAAAAAGAAAATTAGTCAGTATAAAACAGCAAAGCATTTTTCACGTCGTGTATTGAATATGCAATTTGATTCAGTCAACATAGAAACAGCCGCCGCTAATACGCAAATTATTGACGACTTTAATGTACAAGTCACCATGACGGTATTATTTACTGGTCAACGAAATGGTAGTACTTTTAAAGACTATAAAAGAATTCGACTGGTCAAGAAAGATAACGCTTGGTTAGTTGATAAGTTATTAGATAATTCATAATTTCATTATGGGTTTATAGCGCTTTCATATGAGTTTCTGTTAGTTCAACATATCTTAGATGTATCACAATTTTCATGTGGTATATCTAAATACCCCGACTAATTATCCAATAATATATTCAAGTAACAAAATAATATCTCTACATCCCTCACTATTGATTACGCCTGTAATTTTCGTTATATTACAAATGTAATCTTTATATTTTATTTTTTATTTTTTATTTTTTATTTTTTGGGAAGTAAATATGTCCGGTAAACATTTTTTAGCCTTGATATGCACCTTTTTTGTCTTGTTATCATCGTGCACATCAAAAACTCAAATTAACTTATTTGCAGCACACTTAGATCAAAAACAAGTAAACAACATTACTGGTGTGATTGATCCTACAGTATTTGAACTCAGGGTTAATCACGTCGTATTTCCTAAGAGCATTAGCCAAAATACTTTAATTTACACACCATCATTAAACTCAAATCAAAATATATCAGCACTCATAAACGCTTTAACGGATATTGGTTATGACATCAATGCGGTTAGTTTATTGCATCAAGACAATCAGAGCTTTACTGAGAACAATATTGGTCTTTATCTTGTTCCCGCAGGTTATAAACCACGTAAAATTAATATGATTCAAAATATCGTCAATGAATATGGTAGTAGCACCTGCCAACAGACTAGTAATTTATATCTTAAAGAAAGTGGTGAATTTAAGATTGAAGTAGATATTTGGCTGGAAAAAGAAGAACGTTATGGGGAGTATATTGTTAAAGGCACATGGCAGAAAAGCAATAATGAAATAATTTACTTAAATTCAAATAAATGGCAATCAACATTATCATTTACCCGAACATTTTCAATTGAGAATACGCCAGATGGTAAACGCCATGTCGTTAGCCTCAAACCATTATATCAAGAAGAGATAGCTGGAGATTTTCTTATCAACAAAGAGAAAAACCAACCAAACGTCAATTGTATTTACACTATCAGTTTGGTTATTTAAAACTATATACGTACTAACATTATTTAAAAAGACAGTGCTTGGTATAATCTTTAGCTTCTGTTGCTGTCCAATCACCTTTAGGTTTTTCTTTTACATTTTCACACCATTGCTCACTGCCAATCTCAGGTGAGCAGGCAGTTAATAATGCAATAGTTGCTAGCAATACACTTATTTTTTTCATTTTGATCCTTAAGTTTTATTCAAGGAGTTTATTCTATTATAAAAACTCATACTGGCTAAAGACTTTATATAACTCAGTACCCTGATTCACACTAGCAGAGGCAAAATGTAAAATGGGTATCACCTGATGGTCAAGTGATAAATAATGCAAGGGGTCACCATCACCGTAATTATCCATACGTAATATTCTTGCCAAAGGCTCTCCTGCTGGCAAAGGTTTACCAAATTCAGCTAAATAATCAACCATACCACCCATCGGTGAATAAAAGGCTTTGTAGTCTTTTAAGTAACATGCGTAACGGGTCATTTCTTTAGGTTGATATTGTGGTGCTGCAATTACCTTTTTATAGTGCAGGTAATTCAATATGCTCATCGCATCTTCTAAAGCCACGTCTAAATCAATTTGCTCCTGTGAGCCCAATTCAACGGTAAAACTCTCTTTATTTAACGTTTGTGAACTAATCGAAAATTTAATCCCCAATTCAGCAAATGCATCTTGTAAATACCACCAAGGACAAAAAGTTGCTTCATCTAAAGCGCCATCAAAGCTATTGGGAATAAGTAACGTATGAGGAATATCAAAATACTTAGCACTTTCCTTAGCATACTCAGGACAATATAAATGTTTACTTGAGATAGGCCCAGTATGTAAATCCAGTACATAATCAGCTTGATGAGCCAAACGCTGTAATTGATAAGCAATACGCTGTCCCGTGGTTAAACCAAAAATATTATGGTCAAGCTTTTGTTCGATGCTATCAATCATTAATTTTTTGAAGTTTTCTTCAATGGTTCGATCATCTTTACCAATACTTTCGCGAACAAAAGGTTTGATCATATCACTATCAAAATGATACATACGATTCCAGTTCATGCCGGTTATGGGATCAAATCGCCCTAAAGTATATTCACCATTTTTATGGTTACAACCCACAGGATTCGCATAAGGAACTAAAGTGATATCACCTTTTATTTCCGTATCTTTCAATAACTCTAGTAACTGAAAAATAACCGCATTGCCCTGCACTTCAGCGCCATGCATGTTCGCCTGTATGTAAACACTTGGCGCATCTTTATTACCTTTTAAACGATAAACAGGTACCGTTAGCGCTGCACCACTGGCCATTTCACCGACATGCATTATTTCTTTTTTAATTTCGTTCATACTTTACCTATAAAGAGCTTTACTTTAAGTACCAAGTCGCAGGTTGTGCCGAGCGAACTTCTGTTAATTCTCCTTGGCTATATACATACTCTGCAGCCAAACTATGACACAAGAAAAAAGGCATACTTTCAGTAAAACCATAAGCTCCTGAAAAACCGAAAACAATGCTATCGCCAACCGTAGTATCTTCGGGCAATGGCAACTGCCCTAACTTATCCATGCTCGTACATAATGGTCCATGAATATCAAAAGCATGTAAGGACTTTTCTGACTCACGTAGTAACATTGCTGGGAAAGGTTGATCTGTAATTGCTGGGCGAAGTAGATGATTAATACCCGCAGCTAAAACAAGTTGTTCTTGTTGATAGTTAACCTTTCGATCGACAACAGGCACTACATAATAACCACACTCAGCCACCGCAAAGCGTCCCAGTTCAAGCCATAATTCTTCAACACCCGCCCGTTCTTTTATAACCGCTAAATCAGCAACGATTTTTTGCCAAGACAAGTTATTGCCTTGCTGCAGGTAATCAATACCAAGGCCACCACCCAAATCAAGAATTTTTAACCTCATCCCGATGTTATTAGCTAACTCTGTTAAAGGCACAATCATTTGTGACCACAACAAAAACATTTTTTCATTACTGAGCATATTGCCCCATTGAAAAATATGTAAACCACAAATATCAAGCTGTTGAAAATCAACCACTTGTATGCTCTGCCATTCAGCAACCGATAAACCAAAGGGTGTTAAACTATTACCGCCTAATGGATTTTTTTCACCTTCCGGCCATTGTAATTGCACTCTTAATAAAACTTGAGGTTTAACATTATTTTCAAGTGCCGCTTCATTTAACCAAAACAGTTGATTTAAACTTTCAGCAACAAAAATATTCACACCTTGTTTAATAAATGATGTTATCTGTACTTTTGACTTTGCCGGGCCTGTATTTAATATTCGTTGTGGTGAAACACCTTGTGCTAAGACCTGTTCAAGTTCACCAGCGCTAGCGACATCAAAATTGAAACCCGCACTATCTAATGTTTGAATAATTTTAGACAAAGGGTTAGCTTTAACTGCAAACCATAATTTAATCACATCTTGTTGCTGAAGCTGTAACAAGTGATCTTTTAGCGTATCAAGTTGATAAACAAAATAACCATTTTCATGGCTATTTTTTGAATGGTGAGCAAGTAACTCACCACGCAATCTTTCATCAAACCAATCAGGTATAACATGTGTACTGGTCATTATTAGTACCTAGCGTAAAACGGATTCTAATTCGAGTGAGGCATTACTTTTTTCATCCCGGTATTTAACAATAAGCGCACAAGCCATATTCAAACCTTGCTCTTTTGCCCATTCACCGTTCATCGGGCGAGTCCCCGGCACAACAACAGCGCGCTCAGGAATATCTGCTCCTTTTGCCAACATCACCTGATTAACACAATCATAAACAGGTACAGAAGCAGATAGTGAAACACCTGGCGCTAATACTGCACCTTTACGAACAACAATACCTTCAACAATAACCACACCGGCGCTTAAAAAGGCATCGTCTTCAATGATCACCGGACTTGCACCAACCGGCTCAAGCACACCACCAATTTGCACCGCAGCCGAAACATGAACGTTTTTACCAATTTGTGCACACGAGCCAATTAACGCATGACTATCAACCATAGTACCGCTATCAACAAAAGCACCGACATTGATATAAGCCGGAGGCATAATAATCACACCGGGTGCGACATAAGCACCACGACGAACCGATGAACCACCAGGCACTAAACGTACTTCGTCTTTAATGGTAAATTGTCTTGCAGGTAAGTTGTTTTTATCAACAAAGCCTTGATAAATCCCTTCACAATCTACATTCTCACCCGCTTTAAAAGCGGCAAGTATGGCTTCTTTAGCATCGATATTGGCGTGCCAATTACCATCACTATCTTTATTTGCTGCGCGGATAGTACCCGCTTCAAGTTGTTCTAAAGTATCTTGCCAGTTCATTTAATTATTCTCTCTAAATTGATTTTTTGGTTTGATTTTCTGCAAACCATTGGGAAATGAGCTTGTCAGACATTAACAATGAATTGTTATCTGCCAGCTCTAAATGGGTTAATGGTGCTCGTAAAAATGGGGTATTGATGACTTGTTGTTTACTCATTAATACTTTTACGGGTATAGGACTAGCCACTTGAAAAATGCTATCGACAGCATTATTCCACAGTGGAAATAAGCTTTGAGTATCGCCTCGTAATGATAATTCAACATATAGTTTTGTTTCTTTTGGCCACGCATTTGAACACACCGAGACCAGACCTTTCGCGCCTGCTTTGGCTAAATAAGGCATCATTGCGTCTTCACCACTAAATATCGAAATATTAGGACAATGTTGACGATAAGCAAGGAACTGATTTAAATCACCACTGGCCTCTTTTAACGCCCAGCAATTTTGATGGTTTTGTACCGCTTGTAATGTTGATATTGGGATATCTACACCACTGCGAGAAGGTACGTTGTATAACATGCAAGGAAGCTGCGCTGCGTCAAGTAACGCGGAAAACCATTGCGTTTGTCCAACAGGGCCCGGTTTTGTATAAATAGGGCTGCCCAATAAATAAGCAGAGATAGGAAGTTGGTTACAGCGCTTTATCCAATTAACTTGTTCGACTAAATTATAGCCACCAACAGCAATCATTAAAGGCACATCAAGTGATAATTGACAGATAAATTCAACAATATTGAGCTGTTCTTGCGAGGTTAACGCTAAACCTTCACCGGTGCTGCCTAACAATACTAGTCCATTACCTGCTTGTGCTTGGGCATTGGCAATATTTTCTAAACTAGCAAAGTCAATTTCACCTGATGCAGACAAGGGCGTAATTAACGCAGTCCATAGTGACGTTTGATTTAAATTTTCGAATTTTGTATTTTGATTCATTGCTCTCGAACTCATTTCGTTCGGAGAACTTAAAGGCATTTGTAATAACCAAAAGACACCAGGAAGTGCTCAGGCTTACAAAGACCAGAAGCTCTCCACCAATTTGGTGACAATTGTTAGGATTCAACCCAAACAACCGATAAATAAACCATCAAAAGTTCACTTACCTCGGCGTTAATCCCCCTCATTATCATTTATCAGAGTTTGATCTCTTTATATAAGGCAAAATGCCCAATACGATGATAACTACCTGGTTAACGCTCCTCTTCTGGCCCTACTTCACTAAGTCGTCGTTGTTAGAAAAACAACTTAGTTGGAATAAGGGACACACTATTAAAACATTTTTTAGAGTATTTAGTCAACAAGGTGATAATCATCACAAATAGCTTGTTCAATTTGAGTCAATCGATCTTGTCCCCAACATGAAACATCTCGATAACGAAAGCATGGCACGCCCCATAAGCCTGAGTGATCAAGCTCAATTTGATTAGCATCAGACCACTGTTGCCAGTCATGACTTTCATCATATAAAAGCGCTTCATCATAATCTAATTTTATGTTTTCACAGATCAATTCAATATTTTCTGATACTGACAAATCAATGTTATTAACATAAATAGCTTCAAAAATTGCTTTTAGAAAAATAAAATCCATTTGTTTATGTTCAGCATAAGCAAATAACTGATAACAATTTGCCACCCCTTCACCAATAGGGTCTGAAAAGCTTTTTAAAGGAATTTGTAGCTTTTTAGCTTCCCTTGCCGCATCAAGAAAAATACAGCGCTGTTTATTTTCAGCCACAGTAATACCCGTCATCATCGGCAGTAAAGGTTTTATTTTTAGCGCGACACCATAATGCTCACTTAATTTATGTGCCTGTAATAAACCAATATATGCATATGGGCTATGTATGGAAATATAAGCCTCAAGAACACTCACTTTTTGTAGCACTTTATCTTCTTGGCAGATGAAGGACAATGAGTTTTGTTGATAGTTGACTTTATTAGATTCTTTACTTAACCCTTTAGTATTTAAACGTTTCTCAAAATACTCGAGTCGATCAATCCCCGTGAACCACTCTCCGCAGAAAAATAATGATGCAGGATAATAATGTCCATAAGAAAGTAGGCGTTGTTGGTTTTTAACTTGAAAGTTTATTGCCGGTGTTGACTGTTGATAATGTTCTTGAAATTTATTAAGCCAAGTACATTTAAATATATCGATAGCATCATTTAAATTTCTTACTTTTAACTGCCAAGATTGTTGCCCCGTAATGAGTGATGAGGCTGAAGGAAAATCATTCACCTTAATTAAGCCATTTTGTGCTGCAATATAATTAGCATCTTTTATTGCCCACTGTCGAAGCAAATTAACATCAATACTAACGCCCGGTACACTTTCATAAATTAAGTACAACGAAAATTTAATCGCAAACCTTTTTTCAAATTCAGGTAAAACTTGAATTAACATAAAGCTATGGGGATCATTTAAGGCTAGGTATACATCAACAGTTGTGGTCTTGCCCAACAAACGAGGAAAGGTAAAAAAACGCAGGGTTAATGCACACCGACGTACACGACTTCGTAGCCATAATATTCTGAGCCGCATGAGCATTTTGGGAAAAATATTTTACTCCTTGAATTTTTTGATAATAATAAGAGTTATCACATCCTAGTATTGCCAGCAAAGAAGTTAAATGCCAGTTGTTTTGTTATCTAATTTAATAACAATTGAAGGAATACATTTGGGAATAGTTCTTCATTCACGTAGAATATGCGGCATTATAAAATAGTATCGATGTATTTAAGGTCATAAATGTCATTAACCAATATCAGCCAGTTATTACTTCGCAATGATGATTTTTTTAGTGCAAAAGAGCCTCTTTTCATTAATTTATTACCTGACGATTTTAGCCAATCATATTTACTTAAAAACCCAACAGCACAGATAACATCTTACAATACACATTTCGAATATTACCAGCAACATAAGCAACAACATAAAATAAACAAACAAGTAAATTGTATATTCACCGCTCACTATCAAACAGAAAAGAAACACGATTTAGTTATTCTACAATTTCCAAAAAGTAAAACAGAGCTTAATTTCACGCTTACTATGGTTGCTGAACATGTTAGTGCAGATGCCATAATATTAATCGTTGGTGAAAATAAAAGCGGTATAAAGTCAGTAGAAAAACTTACTCAAAATACACTAACATTCTGCAATAAAATAGATTCTGCTCGCCACTGCATATTATTTGTCGCTTCGATAGCCACTCAAAAAGTCCCTTTCGATTTAAATAATTGGTATCAATATTACACAGTTGAACTTGATAGTATCAGCATCAAAATTGCCGCGTTACCGGGAGTTTTTAGTCAAAAATCATTAGATAAGGGCAGTGAAATTTTACTGAAAAACCTTCCCGATACTATTAAAGGTGAAATTTTAGATTTTGGCTGCGGTGCAGGTGTTATTGCTAGTTATTTAGGTAAAAAATTTCCTGAAACAAAATTATCATTATTAGATGTTAGCGCCCTTGCGATTAAATCCGCAGAGAAAACTTTATCTATAAATAGTTTACAAGGTCATGTTTTTGCGTCAAATAGTTTATCTGAAGTAAAAAATAAATATGACCATGTCGTTTCTAACCCCCCTTTTCATCAAGGTCAAAAAACGAATTATATTGCCACAGAGTGTTTTATCAGTGAGATTAAGAGATTCCTTGTTAAACAAGGTAAGGTCACTATTGTCGCTAATAGTTTTTTGCGTTATCAGCCCATAATGGAAAAACACATCGGTAAAACCCTTAAAATTTGCAATGAAAAAGGCTTTACGGTCTACTCAAGTAAATAAGAAAAATGAAGGGTGTAAGTGTTAAATTTAAAAATTTAATAATTTAAGCATTATTAATTGAGAAACATGATGTTACCTGTCTATACTATTACTTATAATCTTCTGAAGCTACCGACGGTTAGAGCACATTTATATATAGTCCAAAGTTGAAACGGGTTCATTTTAACTTTTAGCATTATTTACAAAAATATATATCCGTGATTTCTCAAAATATATTTTGAAGTATCACGGATATACACTAATGAGTATGATTAAGTCAGCTATGACACCAGCTAAAAATATAAAAACCATTCACCGTTCATTTGTCTTCTTGATTGCAGGCTTTATTTCTATTGCTCTCATTATCAGCACCTTTCTTATTGCCAAACTTTATATTGAACATACTAAACAAGCACTCGTTGTTAATATTCAACAATTCGCTAATTTAATTTCTTCAGTAACAATTAAAGATCTCACTAATGATGACCATGAAAGCTTACATGACAAATTAAAAAAACTGAATACTATTCCATCGATCAACTATATTCATATTTATAGAATCAATTCACAAAGTGAAATTGAGTTTTTCACTAGTTATAATAAAGCAACGGGTTACCCTGCAATACCCAATAAAATTGAAAATATAAAAGACTTAACAAAACCGATGATGGCAATTAACATTATCGAGTTTATTTTACCGATTAAACAAGATAACGAATTATATGGTTATGTTTATATTCAATCTAATAACGACAATATTTCCTCACTAAAAACTCAAATAATGACAACACTCATTATTACCACTAGCATCATTATCTTCTTCGGACTTATGGTTTCATTCAGATTAAGCCATGTAGTAACAACGTCAATTAATATGTTGGTTGAGACCATTCAAAAAATATCACAAAGCAAAGATTACACCATTGAATGTCCAGAAATGGATCATAAAGAATTCGATATTTTGGCTAGAAATATCAATATGATGATAAATAGAACCGAAAGACATATATTTAAATTATCTGAAGCAAAACAACAAAGTATAACCTTAACTACAGAATTAGAAAAAAAGGTAAGTAAAAGAACGGATGCTTTAAAAGAATCTAATCAAGAATTATTGTCAACGTTAGAGAAGCTTCATCAATTCCAAGGACAACTCGTTGAAAGCGAAAAGATGGCTTCATTAGGAGACATGGTTGCTGGAGTTGCTCATGAAGTTAACACTCCTATTGGCCTAGGGGTTACAGCCTCTACGTTACTATCTGATCGTTTAAATGAAATTAAAACAGCTTTTGAAGATAAAACGTTAAAATCGAGTCATTTGAAAAAATTCCTTAACGAAGGGCAAGAAAACGTTGGCATTATTTATCGCAACCTTACCCGAGCAGCAAATTTAATATCAAGCTTTAAGAAAGTAGCAGTTGATCAATCAAGTGAAGATAGTCGACTATTTAATGTCAATGATTTACTCAATGAAGTGGTATTAACCTTAGCACCAGAACTTAATAAAACCCCTTACAGAATTGAGCTTAATTGCCCTGAAAACCTTTCCGTAACCAGTAAGCCTGGCCCTATTAATCAAATTTTAATTAACCTTATTCTTAATTCAGTTATCCACGGTTTTGAAGGTCGAGAATACGGTACTGTTTACATCACTGTCATGCCATTAAGCCAACAGTTGAATATTCACTTTAAAGATGATGGTATTGGAATTGATGAATCAATAAAAAATAAAGTATTTGAACCTTTCACCACCACTAAAAGAGGTTCAGGAGGTAGTGGCCTTGGTTTGCATCTTGTTTATAATTTGGTAACACAAGCACTTGGCGGCACTATAGACTTACAAAGCGAAAAAGGACAAGGTGTTAACTTTGACATAAGTTTCCCCATTGATTAATTTATAGCAATTAATGAGTCAATTGCTATAAAACATACGAAAGCCTACATAACTGAACTTGATAAAACAGTTTACATCATTGTCTTTTAAGGAAAGGTTATATAACATGGCTGTTAATAACGTTAATATATAACATAAATAATTTAATTATATCATTAACTCTAATTTTGAACTTAAAGTGGGCAGTATAAAATGCAAAAACCTCATATACTTATCGTAGAAGACGAAGAAGTCACTCGCTTTAATCTACGAAATTTATTTGAAGCCGAAGGATATCAAGTTTCTGAAGCTACCGACGGTGAAAGCATGGAAAAGCAATTGCAGCAAAATGCAATTAACCTTGTGATCATGGATATAAACTTGCCAGGAAAAAACGGTTTATTATTAGCAAGAGAGCTCACCGATAATCGCGAATTAGGTTTAATCTTTCTAACCGGAAGAGATAGTGATATCGATAAAATTCTGGGATTAGAAATTGGAGCTGATGATTATCTTACCAAACCCTTTAATCCTCGAGAGCTTACCATACGCGCTCGCAATATTTTAAGCAGAATATCGCAAACAAAATCGGACTCAGATAAAGCAGTAATTACTTTCAACCAATGGGTTTTAGATGGTAATTCACGTAAAATGACTAGCCCTGAAGGTGGTGTTGTTGCAATACCTAGAGGCGAATATCGCGCATTACGCTTGTTAATTGAAAATGCAGGTCAAATTGTCACTCGCCAACAGCTAATTAAAGAAATGACCGGAAGAGATCTTCGTTCAAACGATAGAACAGTTGATGTCACCATTAGACGTTTACGCAAGCATTTCGAGTCTATCGAAGGGGCAACTGAGATGATCAATACCATTCACGGTGAAGGTTATCGATTTATTGGCTCTGTAGATTAGCCAAAAAAATACAGATTGGATATGATCATATCCAATCTGTATTTTAGTTATTTTGTTAAATATCTAACAGCCACTTCTTAAAAGTACTTATTGCCTTATTATTTAAGGTAGTTAACTCTTGTACATATACCAATTTTTCACCCGCTAACGCCATAGAACTTTCGATCTCAACCAAGTTTTTATACACAACTAACAAACCTACGCTTCCTGCAGCCCCTTTCATTTTATGACAAGCACCCTGCCAAGTACTTTGCTCTTTTGTCGAAACACTCCCTTTAATATCAATAAGATATATTTCAGACTGTTGTATGTATAATTCAAGCATCTGTTGAACAACATCTTTACCGAGGTTATCCAAATACCCTGATAACAAACTTAAATCTAACTGATTAATTTCACTCACAATACGCCCTAATATCAATGTGACTTATTTTTCATTGTAACAAGCTATTTACAAATGTCACATGTTTACAATAGAAATGATAAATAATATACGAATAATTAAAGCTTCCCTCAACTGAAATCTTGCACTTTGAATGATAACGGGTATAAAATACGTGCCCTTGAATTTTTACCTTGCTATCCCTATATAGATAGCCGTAACACTAAAAACATTGAACTGGAGTAGAAATGCCAACAGCAATGCCTGATATTGCCAATCACACCACAGCACAAACTGAAGGAACTTTAGATTGGGTAGGTATGAGCAATATTGAAATGCCAATAATGGTGGCATCCAAAGGTGAACCTGAAAGAATGGTTTCGGCTCATGTCGATGCATTTGTAAACCTTAAAGAGGCGAAAGCTAAAGGTATACATATGTCTCGTTTATATCTACTCCTTGATGAGCTTTCTAATAACGAAGTATTAAATTATACAAATTTGGTTACGCTATTAGATAACTTTATCAGTAGCCATCATGACTTAAGTGATAATGCAAAAGTTCAGTTTAGCTTTGATTATCATTTACGCCGCAAGTCATTGATCAGTGGTAAACAAGGTTGGAAAGCCTATCCAACCACAATTACTGGCCGTTTAGACCAAGGCAAGGTAACCATTGAGTTAGCCACCGAAGTACGTTATTCCTCCACTTGCCCATGCTCAGCGGCACTTGCTCGTCAGTTGATCCAACAAGCTTTCAAAGCAAAGTTCACCGCAGACAATGTTGAACTGGAGTCAATACATGATTGGCTAGGTACCACAGAAGGGATCGTTGCTACACCTCATAGTCAACGCTCTGTAGCTGAAGTAAAAGTTAAACTAAACAAAGCAACTGGAGATTTTCCCATTGTTTATTTAGTGGATTTAATTGAAAAGGCTTTAAAAACACCAGTACAAGCTGCAGTTAAGCGTGAAGACGAGCAAGAGTTTGCTCGCTTAAATGGTCAAAACTTAATGTTTTGTGAAGATGCTGCACGTCACTTACAATTTACCATGAACAACACTGAAGAATTTGACGATTTTTGGCTCCGTATTAACCACTTAGAGTCATTACATGCTCATGATGCCGTAAGTGTTACAACTAAAGGCTTAGTTGATGGCTATCAGCCCTGATTATCTATTCTAAAACGACCTGTTCTAAATTTTCACTTCTAATTAAGCTATGCTTCAACTGTACTAAGCACCCCTCAAGGGTGCTTTTTTATTCCATACAATACCATCTAACCATGTTGATAATTGAATAATAAATGAATAATGTTTCATGTTTATTTATATTCAGAACATTTATAATCATTATTCAATGATCGATTACCACCCAAAAACCGTAATAAAATTTCATAACATGCGTAAAACTGAAATAAAACAAGATAATAACGAGCTGCAATGGCACTAAAAAAGATTAAAATCGAAATAAAAACAAATAAACCTTATAATACAGCAGCTTATAAAATGTAAAAATATTACGAGCAAAAGCTCTATTTTTATTGACCTTTAGGTTATAAGTGTTTAATGTAGAAGGTTCCACTTGGATAGAAATAGAGTATTTATGCATTTTTTACATAACTTTATTCTTTTTACTCCCCTCTTTTTGCAAGTGGCTATCTTTATTTAGGAGAAAATACATCATGCTATACGATCACAGCATACAAAAAGACAACTGCGGATTTGGCTTAATTGCTCATCAACAAGGTGAGGCAAGCCATAAGCTTGTCAAAACAGCTATTCACGCGCTTGATCGCATGCAACATCGTGGCGGTATAGCTGCTGATGGTAAAACAGGCGACGGTTGTGGCTTATTGATGCAAAAGCCTGATACCTTCTTTCGCGCTATAGCCGAAGAAAATAATTGGCAACTAGGTAGAAAATACGCGGTAGGCATGGTTTTCCTTAACCCGGATCCTATTCAAGCGGCGATAAGTAAAAAAATTCTAGAGGAAGAACTTGCTCGCGAAACATTGACGCTTGTTGGTTGGCGTATTGTTCCTACCAATAATTCAATGTTAGGAGAAATTGCCGCCAGCAACAAACCACAAATTGAACAAGTTTTTGTTGACGCTCCTCCAGGTTGGCGAAACAGAGACTTAGAACGACGTTTATATATGGCGCGTCGTCGCGCTGAAAAACGTATTGAAGATGACGTTTTTTATGTGGCGAGTTTATCTTGCTTGGTGACTATCTACAAAGGCTTAATGATGCCAGTAGATTTACCCAACTTTTATTTAGATCTTGCTGATATTCGCATGCAAACTGCGATTTGTGTTTTTCATCAACGTTTTTCTACCAATACCTCACCACAATGGCATTTAGCTCAACCTTTCCGTTATTTAGCGCACAATGGTGAAATTAATACCATTAAAGGTAATCGCCAATGGAGTCGCGCGCGTACTCATAAATTTCAATCACCTTTATTACCTGATTTACAAGATGCAGCACCCTTTGTTAATGAAAGCGGATCAGACTCATCATCACTCGATAATATGCTGGAATTATTCCTTGCCGGTGGTATGGATTTATACCGTGGCATGCGTTTATTAATGCCGCCTGCATGGCAAAACAGCCCACTAATGGATGACGATTTAAAAGCCTTCTACGAATTTAACTCAATGCACATGGAACCATGGGACGGCCCTGCAGGTGTCGTGGTCACCAATGGTCGCCACGTTGCTTGTAACCTTGACCGTAACGGTTTACGCCCTGCCCGGTACGTAATTACCCGTGATGGCTTTATTACCTTAGCCTCAGAAGTAGGAATATGGGATTACGGCGAAGACGAAGTCGTAGAAAAAGGCCGCGTTGGCCCTGGTGAAATGCTTGCCATTGATACTTACACAGGAAAAATTTTCACCTCAAAAGATATTGATAACGAACTAAAAGTTCGTCATCCATATCGTGAATGGTTAGATAAAAATATTCGCCGTTTAGTGCCATTTCATAAACTTGATGCTGAATTAATTGGCAAACGTGTTTTTGATGATCAAGCCATGGCGCAGTATCACAAAATGTTTAACTACAGCTATGAAGAAATTCAGCAAGTAGTGAAAACATTAGCTGAAAATGGTATGGAAGCAACGGGTTCTATGGGCGACGATACCCCAATGGCGGTACTTTCAAGCCAGCCCCGTACACTTTTTGATTATTTTCGCCAGCAATTTGCCCAAGTAACTAATCCACCCATTGATCCACTACGTGAACGCTATGTCATGTCATTAGGTACCTGTATTGGTCGTGAGCATAATGTTTTTAATGAAACCACAACTCATGCTGATCGCATTTTATTTGCCACACCTATACTTATGTATACTGGCTTAAAACAACTTCGAGAGCTTGATCCCGAGCATTATCGCAGCGATACACTGACACTAAATTATGATTCAGACGAAGGCTTAGAAGCGGCAATCATTCGTTTATGTGATGAAGCTGAAACCTTAGTACGTGATAAAAACACCGTAATCTTAGTGCTTTCAGACCGTCAAATTCATCAAGGTTTGTTACCTATTCCTGCAGCAATGGCGGTGGGCGCAGTTCAACAACGCTTAGTTGAAAAACGATTACGTTGTGACTCAAATATTATTGTCGAAACCGCATCTGCGCGTGACTCACATCACTTTGCCGTATTACTCGGTTTAGGCGCAACAGCGGTTTATCCATACCTTGCTTTTGAAACGATTGAGCAATTAGTCGACCAAGGACAAATAGACTTAACCGCCCGTCAAGCCGTAATGAACTACCGCGACGGTATCAACAAAGGCTTATTAAAAATACTATCAAAAATGGGTATTTCAACCATCGCCAGTTATCGCTGTGCTGGTTTATTTGAAGTGATTGGTTTACATCAAAACATCATGAAATTATGTTTTCCAGATTTACCCAGTCGCATTCAAGGGGCTGATTTTATTGATATTGAGCAAGACAACATTAACCTTTCCCGTAAAGCCTTTTTAGCTCATCAAAAAATGAGTCACGGCGGTTTATTAAAATACGTTCACGGTGGCGAATATCATGCCTATAACCCTGATGTGGTAACGACATTACAAAAAGCCGTACAGTCCGGTGATTATGTTGATTATCAAAAATTTGCTGAGCAAGTAAATAACCGTCCAGTGACAACCTTACGTGATTTATTAGCATTAAAAGAAGATACCCAAGCGATCGATATAAGCAAAGTAGAAGCTGAAACAGAGATGTTCAAACGCTTCGATAGTGCGGCAATGTCCATTGGCGCATTAAGCCCTGAAGCTCATGAAGCACTTGCCATAGCGATGAACCGTTTAGGCGGTTATTCCAATTCAGGTGAAGGCGGTGAAGATGAACGCCGTTTTGGTACAGTGAAAAACTCTCGTATTAAACAAATAGCTTCTGGTCGTTTTGGTGTTACACCGCATTACTTAGTTAATGCTGACGTACTACAAATAAAGGTCGCACAAGGAGCAAAACCCGGTGAAGGTGGTCAATTACCGGGTGATAAAGTATCGCCGTTAATCGCCAAACTACGTTTTTCAGTACCCGGAGTCACGCTAATTTCTCCGCCACCACATCACGATATTTATTCCATTGAAGATTTAGCTCAGCTTATTTTCGATTTAAAACAAGTCAATCCTAAAGCTGTTGTTTCAGTGAAACTAGTTTCTGGCCCAGGGGTTGGTACTATCGCCTCAGGTGTTGCCAAAGCGTATGCTGACTTTATTACCATTTCTGGTTACGACGGTGGTACTGCAGCTAGCCCACTATCATCGGTAAAATATGCGGGCTGTCCGTGGGAATTGGGTTTAGCAGAAGCACATCAATCATTAGTCACTAACGGTTTACGCCATAAAGTACGTTTACAAGTTGATGGCGGCTTAAAAACCGGTCTCGATATTGTTAAAGCAGCCATATTAGGCGCTGAAAGCTTCGGTTTTGGTACTGCACCTATGGTAACACTCGGCTGTAAATTCTTACGTATTTGTCATTTAAATAATTGTGCAACAGGTGTAGCAACACAAGATGAAGTTTTGCGTGAACAATTCTTTAAGGGTTTGCCGGATCAAGTGATGAATTACTTTAAATTTATTGCTCATGATGTACGTGAAATTTTGGCTCGATTAGGTGTAGAGAGCTTAACCGCGATCATTGGTCGTACTGACTTATTTGTGCCATTAGCAGGTTTAACCGCTAAACAGCAAAAATTAGATTTGTCACCGATTATTGCGCCAGTTGTGGCCGATGAGAACACAGCCCTTTATCAAACCGAAGAAAATAACCCGTTCGATAAAGGGGTATTGAATAAAGAAATACTAACAAGCTGTAGTGAAGCCGTTTTACATAGTAAAGGCGGTGAATTCCGCTTTGCAGTGCAAAATACTGACCGCTCTGTAGGTGCTTCATTATCTGGCGAAATTGCTCGTCATCATGGTGACCAAGGTATGGCGGCACAGCCAATTAAAATTCACCTTTGCGGTACCGCTGGCCAATGTTTTGGTGTGTGGAAGGCTGGTGGCTTAGAAATGACACTTACTGGTGATGCTAACGATTATGTTGGTAAAGGTATGGCAGGCGGTAAGCTCACCATCAAGCCACCCAAGGGTGTTGAATATTTAAGTCATGAAACAATGATCATGGGCAATACCTGTTTATACGGTGCCACTGGCGGAAAACTATATGGTAGTGGTCGTGCGGGAGAACGTTTTGCGGTACGAAATTCAGGCGCTCATGCAGTTATTGAAGGCACGGGCGATCATGCTTGTGAATATATGACCGGCGGTATAGTGACTATTTTAGGTGAAGTGGGTGTCAACTTTGGCGCTGGCATGACCGGTGGCTTCGCTTATGTTTTAGATGAATCGGATGATTTAACTATTCGTTTAAATAGTGAATCTATAGAGCTATTACCTATTACCGACTTAACCATTCATCAAGAACATTTACGCGGTATTATTAGCCAACATTTTGATGAAACTGGCAGTGTTCGTGCCCAAGAAATTTTAAATAATTTTGATAGATACTCACCATTATTTAAACTCGTTAAACCAACGGCAACTGATGTTAAAACCTTATTAGGTCATCGGAGTCGTTCAACTGCTGAACTTCGCGTTCAAGCACAATAAGCGTTAAATCTAGGTATTGAATGCGAATGAGGAACAAACAGCATGAGTAAAAATGTTTATCAATTTATTGACGTAAAGCGTATCGATCCACCCAAAAAGGCGATTGAGCAACGTAAAATTAATTTTGTTGAAATTTATCAACCGCTCGGTACAGATCAAAGTGCTGGACAAGCCGATCGTTGTTTAGATTGTGGCAACCCCTATTGTGAGTGGAAATGCCCTGTTCATAACTACATTCCGCAATGGTTAGAATTAGTCACTGAAGGTAAAATCTTTGAAGCTGCTGATTTATGCCATGAAACCAATAGTTTGCCTGAAATGTGTGGTCGAGTTTGTCCGCAAGACAGATTATGTGAATCAGCTTGTACACTTAATGAAGATTTTGGCGCAGTCACCATTGGCAATATTGAAAAATATATTACCGATACCGCTTTTGCTCAAGGTTGGAAACCTGATTTATCACACGTAGTAAAGGTTAACAAACGTGTCGCTATTATTGGCGCAGGTCCTGCTGGATTATCCTGTGCTGATGTCTTAACCCGTAACGGTATTGACGCAGTCGTTTATGACCGACACGCACAAATTGGTGGTCTTTTAACCTTTGGTATTCCATCTTTTAAATTAGAAAAAGAAGTTATTCAAACCCGCCGTGAAATTTTTGAAGGTATGGGCATTGAATTTCGTTTAAATACCAATATCGGTGTTGATGTTAGTTTTGAATCATTAAGTGAAGAATACGACGCGGTATTTTTAGCACTTGGTACCTACACCGATATGACTGGCGGTTTTGAGCATGAAGGCGCCGCAGGTGTATATAGTGCACTTGATTTCTTAATCGGTAATACTCAAAACTTAATGGGCATCACCGAAAAAGACTCTAATGAAGTAAAACCATATGTAAACTTTGAAAACAAGAAAGTCATTGTTTTAGGCGGCGGCGATACCGCGATGGATTGTGTACGTACTTCAATTCGTCAAGACGCAATACAAGTAACCTGTGCTTATCGTCGTGACGAAGCCAACATGCCGGGCTCACCACGTGAAGTACAAAATGCTAAAGAAGAAGGTGTAGATTTTCAATTTAACCTACAACCACTTGATATTGCTGTTGATACAAATGGCAAAGCCTGTGGTGTGAAATTTGTTAAAACTCAATTGGGTGCAGCAGATGCCAATGGCAGAAGAAGTCCTGAACCGATTACAGGTAGTGAATTTATTATGGAGGCCGATGCCGTTGTTATCGCTTTTGGATTCCTACCTAGTCCACCACAATGGATGAAAGATGCTGGTGTAGAACTTGATGCTCGCGGCCGTGTTATCGCCGTTGATAATAGCGAATTTTCTCTACAGACCAGTAAACAAAATATTTTTGCTGGTGGCGACATGGTATTAGGTTCAGATCTTGTTGTTACCGCTGTTGACCAAGGTCGAAAAGCTGCCATGGGCATTTTAGATTATGTTTTGAGCTAATCCTTTATCAAACCAGTAATCGACCAAACTAGCCCGAATTATTTCGGGCTTTTTTATTCTTTACGTAGACTAAACTACAGCTCCCATTTTAACTCTTTATCAATTTTTCACTCGTTACTCCTTATCTCTATAACGTGTTAAATAAACTCAATATTTATTAGACACATTGAATAAATGAGTATTTGTTCTATTCTTGAAATATACGATTAAAATTAAACAGTTATACGATGTCTAACATAGAACTTATAGCAGATGAAAACAATTCAGAAGTAACATTGGTATTAAGCCCTGTTAAAGATAGTTCATTGCCAGACATAAACGTATTAAAACGGTTATTTGAACAATCTGATTATAAAAATTTTTTGTATAACGGCAGCGAATTAAGCTCATCATTTGAACTATACAAACAAGCATGTGTTGAAAATAAAGATGAGTTAATGATCTTTTCATGTGTGATCGCTAATGCAACTGACGCCTCTTTAGAAATATCGTTTACTGAAAATGACATGATCGCTTCGGTAGAACTGACCCCTGCACAAGGTGGAAAAGATATTACCATGGCAATACTGGCTAAGTTTTTGATTGACCAAGAATTAAAGCAAGGAATATATCAAGCTGCTATGAAGTCTTTAATTAAAAAAGGCACTGATGCAAAAAGTAGTGAAAAAATATCTTTAGTCATTGCTCGAGGTAGATACATTGTAAATGGTGACAATGGCTATATTGATTATCTTGTATCAGATCCAATAGATAGAGTTTTGCGTCCTAAAAAATTGGACGATGGCTCTGTTGATATGCGTGAATTAGGCGAAATATGTTTTGTGAAAAAAGGAACTCCAATTGCTAAGTTAATAGAACCGACAGCGGGAGTTAATGGTTTTTGATGTTAAAGGCACAGTACTAGAAGCTCAAAAAGGTGAAACGTGTGCTTTTGAATGTGGTGAAAATACAATTTTTCTCAATAAAGAGGAGCTAGTTATCATCGCTGATATGGACGGCATGCCTAAACATCAACCCAATAGTATTAGTGTCTCCGATGTTTTTAGTATCAAAAATGTTGATATAAGTACAGGAAACATAAACTTCGATGGCTCTGTGATCATTGAAGGAAACGTTTGTGTAGCAATGAAGGTCATCGCTAGCAATGATGTCATAGTTACAGGATATGTCGAGTCAGCGGCGATCAAAGCAAATGGTGACATTTATATTGCACAAAGTGTCATTGGTCATCAAGTTGAAGATGAATTTGATGGCTTTGGCAACACTACCACCTTGATTGCTGGTGGAAATATCAACGCAAAGTTTATTCAATATTCAAACTTACGTGCTAAAGGTGACATATCTGTTGAACAATATATTGCACAAAGCCAAATTACTTTACATGGAAATTTAAGGATTGGAAGAGAGGATAAAGCAGATGGAAAACTTTTTAGCTGTTATATTCAAGCAGGAAAATCACTACAAACGGGCGTGCTAGGTTCCATCTCAGGTGCAGTAACCACTATTGATTTTAATCACTTACTCGATGCTCTGGATGAATATAAAGACAAGCTCAAGAACAAAAGTATATCCACTTTAGAAAAAACGCAGAAAATTTGTGAGATCATAGAGGAAATTGAAAATAAACAAATAGATAGAGCTGAACTACTACAAAAACTCAACCTTGCTCTAGGTAAAACTTTACCACTTATAAGTAAACTTAATCGACAGTATTATGAAAATGACGAACTCATTACATCACATCGTGCTGAAATTGAGGTTATTGCCACAGATTGTATATATCCAGGAACAGAAATCGCAATTGTAGATGGTATATCTTCATTTCAGAGAGAATATGATCCCCACAGAATTACCTATAATAACAATAAAATAGTGCAAGAGCCTATCGTCCATGACTAGCTCTAACATTTGAGAAGTTAAAGTAAGAATTAAACCATATCAGCAAACGGATTATCATTAGGCAAAGCGATCTTATTAGCAAAGCCTGTCATTGCAATACTTTCTTTATTAATTTCAATATCATCATCACCTAAAACACCAACGCCAAAGCGGTAAATCAATTCAAATTGGCCGTTGTCTGCTTTCTCTTTATAGGTTTTTTGCTTCGCTTCAACCATTGATAATTTTTCTTGGTAATTTGCCATTGCCTCACTACCGTGGCGTTTTTCTATCATTGCCATAGTGATCTCAGGAGAAAGTAAAGTGGCAGTGGCGTTATTACCGCCAAAACCTTTTGAATTGATAAAGGCAACATCCATGGTTTCACAGTGCCAATGGTCAAGCGCTATATTCAAACGTTCACTATAAACATCATTAGCTACTTTATTAATGGTGGTAATACCCGGCATAATATTATGTGCAAAAATACCTAATGCCATGGTGATTTGATCGCCACTTGCTGGTGCTATGGTATGGCCAACAAAGGCTTTAGGTGCGGCTACCGGCCAGTTGTTAATATCAAACGTTTCAGCCAAACGGTGGTAAATTAATGATTCGGTTACACGGTTTTGTGGGGTACTTGAACCATGAGCCAAAATAAAGCTGCGTTGTTGAACTGATTCTTCACCTAAAATACTTTTTGCTAAGGCCACCGATTTTGCCATGGTGATGTAATTTCCAGGACCGGGAGCCGTTATTGATTTTTTAATACCATCAGCGTTAATGAAAACATCAGCCACTGAACCTAACGGCTTAGCGCCTATTTCAACGGCTAAGTCATCCGCCATGATCACTAAAAAGTGCGCCGCTTCTCCAATAGTAAAACCACAGTTTTCGCCAAATGGACGACTGGTATTACGATGATTAGCTTGACCTTCCGTAATACCATCAAGTTTTTTCAAACCTTCTTCATTAGCCAATGCACTCATATTACCAAAACCTTCAATAATTTCTGGGGTAATAGGGCTTTCACTGCTACCAACAATAGCAACACGCACACGACCTGATTTAATATCTTGAATGGCATTACGTAAATTATAAAGGAAACTTGCACAAGCCCCAGTTGCTGTGGATGTTGTACCAACACTACCAGTAACATAACCATTAATAAAATCAGCCGACATGGTATTTAAACCCAGCGCTAAATTTTTAGTGGTAACACGATCGCCCTGTAAGCGATTTTGTAACATTCCACCTAAACCTTCTGACTGCATTTGACCAAAGGCAGAAGAAGAATAAGTACCAACATGATCTGGGCTTACTTTTTCTAAAATTTCATCCCAGCTAAAACCGGTTGAATGGATCGCATCCGCGGCGCCAAAAATGGTGGTTTGTAAACCCCGTGGCTGGTAGCGACTGTTATATAGTTTTGACGGTTCAAAACCTGTTGGCAATTGCCCTGCGGCTTTAATTGGGTTATCACGATAACTACTATGTTTTATTTCCAGGTTATCGGTAATTTCCACTTTAACGCGTTTGTCTTCAAGTGGTGTGATGTGCCAAGTGCGTGGCAACGGCTTAGGTAATTCTTTTTCTTTTAATTCAAAAGTTATGTTTTCACCATTTGGTACCGCCATCATTCTTGTATGGCAATGCGTAGCATCAGGGTCAAAGTGATTCTTTTCAATTTTTCTAATTAAAGTACCATTAAGTATTTGTTGGCCAAACTGCTTTTCTACATCCGCTATCTCAATCACATTGCCATTATCATCAACAAGTTTGCTATCTTTATAAGACAATATATTCATCAGCGTTGCTAAACCAACAAAAGTTTCTTGGCGTGCTTCAGCATTTAATTTATCAATGACTATACGACGAAAACCTTGGTGAAATGATGAACGACCCGCAGCGTTAATGCCGCCCATGCCAACGATAATAGGTAAAGCAGTCATAATAAACCCTATAAATAATAAAATACTTTCAATAAAACCATTTTAGGAGTTTATCTTAATAAATAATAAGAATATTAAGCCATAAAACATGAAATAACGGCCAAAAAATGCAATTATATCCCAATGAAAACATCTAACAAGCCGAAAAAAGTAAAAATCACCCTAATGCTCTATGACCATATGTTATCGACGAGTGCAAGTTTACCCGTTGAAATGCTACGAGCAGGAGAGGCCTTTGCTTTAAGACAAAATAAAAATTCACCGCGATTGTCTTTTGAAATGGTCGGTGAAACCAAAAGACCCGTAACCACAAGAGCACTGATTAAGCTATTACCTGATGCGACGATTAGCCAAGCGCAAGCACCTGACTTTGTATTTATACCCAGTTTATGGCGTAACCCTAGACCCTTATTAAAAAAATACCCTAAGATGATCGCCTGGTTAAATAGAATGTGGCAACAAGGTGCAACCTTGATAGGCGGCGGTACAGGTGTGTGTTTTATGGCGGAATCTGGTGTATTAAATAATCATCCTGCAACTACCCATTGGCATTATGTTGAACAATTTAAACGTGACTATCCACAAGTAGAAATGAAGCCAGATTTTTTTATCACCCAATCAGAGCGATTGTATTGTGCTGCGAGCTTAAATGCCCTTGCTGATATTGTTGTTCATGTTATTCATCAAATCTTTGGTGAAGAAGCAGCGCAACATGTTGAACGTAATTTTTCCCATGAAATTAGAAAACCTTATGAGGAGCAACGCTATTTAGAAGGTGCTGGTGATCGTCATCCTGATGAATTGATCACACAAATTCAATTTTGGATGCGCACCAATTTAAGCTCAACGCTAAACTTGGCTGAATTAGCAGATGAGTTTACTATTAGTCAACGCACATTTACCCGAAGATTCAAAGATGCTACGGGTTTAAAAGCCTCTGAGTATTGGCAAAAAATAAAACTAGAAGCAGCGCAAGATTTATTATCTTCAAGCAATTTATCGATTCAAGAAGTTGCTTATCAGGTTGGTTACCATGATCAAAGCAACTTAACACGCTTGTTTAAACAAACACTCAATTTAACGCCAAGAGATTACCGCGCTATGGTGAGAAAAAAATTATTTACTTAAGATTGATTATTTCATTTACTTCTTACGGGCAAAATTCACGTTGTAATAAGGCAATTAGTTTTACCACTGAGTTATTAGCAATCGTGTAATAAATAGTTTGTGATTGACGACGAGTTTTCACCAAACCATCCTTTCTTAACCTTGCTAGATGTTGAGAAAGACTCGACTGGCTTAAATCAATAAAGCCATTAAGTTCTGAAACTGACATTTCTTTTTCACCTAAATGACAAAGTATTAACAGCCTATTTTCATTACTCATAGCTTTAAGTAACTCAGCTGCTTGAGTAGCATTTTCACGCATTTCAGCTATATCTATTCTTGAATCACCTATTAGGGTATCAGCATTCATAAATCTATCTTCGTTATCTGTATTTCGTAAATATTCATTGATATTACATTAGGTAGTGCTAATATAAAAGTATATTACACTTATCTAATATATGACTTTATTTAAAATAAGTTTAAACGTTAAGGAAGAGTCTTGAATTACACGCGAATACTACAACTTGCCATTGATAAACCTAAGTTTGTCTACAGTATCGTTTTACTTATGGTGGTACTCAGTCTTGCGATGATGCCCCGCTTAATTGTGGATACTGATCCTGAAAACATGCTCAGCCGCGATGCACCCGCACGTGTTTTTCATAACCAAACCAAAACCGACTTTCAAATGCGCGATATGATCGTGGTAGGTTTAGTCAGCGAAAATAGCATTTTTACCCCTAATGCATTACAAGTGATAGAGCAACTTTCGACACAAATATTGCAAATAGACGGCGTGATTGAACAAGATCTATTATCGCTGAGCGTCGTAGACAATATTACTCAAGAAATCGACAGCCAAGGCGAAAATAGCGGTATCCGTTTCGAATACTTAATGAAACAAGCGCCGACGACACTTGAAGGTAGTATTGCTATTCAACAAGCCGTTAAACGCTTACCTATGCTCAACAATACTTTAGTATCAGGTGACAACAAAGCGATAGCGCTTTATGTGCCGATTGAAAGCAAAGACATGAGCTATGTTATTGCAGAGCAAATTCGCACGATCAATAAAAGTTTCCCTGCGGAACTAGTGGCTGATGTTGATTTTCATATTACCGGTTTACCGGTTGCAGAAGACCAATTTGGCTATGAAATGTTTGTACAAATGGGCATTGCCGCACCACTTGCAGGTTTAGCCATTTTTATTCTACTTTGGTATTTCTTCCGCAATCTGCCATTAATTATTGCCCCGATGATTGTTGCGATGACAACCGTTATTATTATTATGGGTTCATTAATTGGTATGGGTTTTACCGTACATATAATGTCGTCAATGATCGCCATATTTTTAATGCCTATTGCTGTCGTTGATTCAGTACATATTCTTTCTGAATTTGCCGAAAAATATAAAACTGGCGACGATGCTGGTGACGTAGTCAAAGGCGTAATGAAGCACTTATATACCCCCATGCTTTTTACCTCAATTACATCGGCGATTGGCTTTTACTCTCTAATGTTAACCCCTATTCCACCCGTTAAAGTTTTTGGCGCCTTTATTGGCACCGGTATTTTATTAGCCTTTGCATTAACCATTATTTTTATTCCTGCTTATATTTCTCGTTTAAAACCTGAGACACTGACCAAATTACATGACGCGATTAAGCGTATCGAGCAAAAAAGAAAATTAGCTAACGCGTTAACAAGTTTAGGCAGTTTTGCCACTCAGAAAACTAAACTTATTCTCATTGGTTTTATCGCACTTTTCTTAATAAGTATTGAAGGTATTACCCGTATTGAAATTAACGATAATCCAGTGAATTGGTTCAAAGCCGATCACGAAATTAGAATTGCCGATAAGGTATTAAATGAACATTTTGCTGGCACTTATGATGCGTGGTTAGTATTTAAAAATAATGATACTAAAAATAGCACGGCAGGTGCCCAGTTTAATAAAATATTAGCAACGGCTGATGCTAACTCGAAAAGTGTTAAGCAGATCAATGATTTTATTAACGCTGATTCGAACAAGGCGAACCAAAGCTCTTTTATCAATCAAAATTTACTGGTGTTATTAGACGATTTAAGTTTTTCAGCTGACGACAGCGAACAAGTATGGCTTGAACAATTAGTGAACATTGCCGATAAAACCTTTAACGACAATAAAGTATTTCTCGACCCAGCCTTACTTAACTGGCAAGCAGATTTTCAACAAGCATTGCTGACCACTGGTTTAGTGGGTAAAAGTAACGGTTTAGCCGATATTGTTAAAACCGTAAATCGTGAGCTTTATTCGGGTAAAGATAAAGACTTTATCATTCCGCAATCCAGTAACGGTGTTGCGCAAACCTTGTTGCAATATCAATCTTCCCATCGTCCACAAGATTTATGGCATTTTGTCACCAAAGACTATCAACAAAGTTTATTGTGGCTGCAAATGACCAGTGGTGATAACCAACACACCACTAAGGTGGTTGAGTGGGCTGATAATTATATTGCCACACACCCAATGCCAAAAGATATTAGTTACCAATGGGCGGGTAAGTCTTATCTGAACATTGTTTGGCAAGACGCCATGGTCAACGGCATGATCGATAGTTTATTGTCGTCATTTGTGATTGTATTTTTGATGATGGTTTTTTTATTCCGTTCACTAAAATACGGCATTTTAGCGATGTTACCGCTCACCTTTACTATTTCAATGATCTACGGATTAATTGGTTGGGTTGGTAAAGAATATGATATGCCAATCGCGGTATTGTCAGCGCTAACCTTAGGGCTTTCTATTGATTTTGCCATTCACTTTTTACAGCGTGCCCGCGAATTAGAAAAAGAGCTAGGTAGTTTATCACAAGCATTGGCAGCAATGTTCCAAGAGCCAAGTCGTGCCATTTCACGCAACGCCATTGTTATTGCCATTGGTTTTACACCGTTATTATTATCACCACTTATGCCCTATATCACGGTAGGATTTTTTCTTGCCAGTATCATGGCATTATCGGCATTAGTGACCTTGGTATTATTACCGGCATTGATGACTCTTTTTTCTAAAAGAATTTAATTGTTAGATATTTATCCGCTATTAAATAGGACTTTACGATGAAGCTGTTTTTTACATTATTAATACTGAATTTCTCACTGATTGGATTTCTTGCACATGCCGATGATTTAGTTGATGCCAATGAAATCATCACCAAAGCTAACTTAGCTTCATATTATTCAGCTGACGATGGTAGTGCACAAGCAAGAATGATCATTGTTGATGCTCAAGGCAATAAACAAATGCGTCAATTTACTATTTTGCGTAAAGACCAAGTCGATTTGGGCGATCAAGACATGTTGGTATTTTTCTCTCGTCCTACCGATGTTAAAGGCACAGTATTTCGGGTCGTAAAAAAAGTAAAAGGTGATGATGACCGCTGGTTATATCTACCGGCACTTGATCTGGTAAAACGTATTTCAGCAGGAGACAAACGAACCTCTTTTGTTGGTACACACTTTTTCTATGAAGATGTTTCCGGACGTAATCCCGCTGAAGATAACTTTACTTTGTTAAGCACAGATGACAATTTTTATACCTTAAAAGCACAGCCTAAAGATAAAAGCAGTGTTGAGTTTGATCACTATATTGTTAATGTTGATAAAAGCACTTTCCTACCGATGCACGTAGATTACTTTAATAGCCAAGGTAAAAAAACACGCACTCTTGAAGTATTAAAAACCAAAATAATAGACAGTTTTACGACCGTGACGCATTCAAAAATAACTCAGCACTCTGATGGCAGTTATACCGAGATGCAATTTAGAAAAGTGAAATATAACTTAGGCTTACCGGACAATGTTTTTTCAGAGCGTAGTTTACGTAATCCACCCAAAAAGTGGCTAAAATAAGAGAATATTCAACCGAAAAACTCTTGAGTGTAAGTCGAATGTAGGTCGACACGAGCGTAGCGAGGTTCGACAATGTTGTCAGGTGATAATTGTAGAGGCAAACCTCGACCTACAACGTATTGTTAAATTAAGAACTTATGAAACTAAGGTATTACTCTACCGTGTATAAATCAGTAAAACTTATTATTATCATCTCTAGCCTGTTTATTGGTTGGCATAGCTTTGCTTCAAATATGACAACAACAATAATAGAAGAAAGCCAAAATGATGATTGGTCTGATGACGAATGGGGAGAAGAAACAAGCTCACCATGGCAGTTTTCAGGTTTCACTGAACTTGCATATGGAAAGTTCTTACAAAACAATATTGTCTCCTCAAGTAATTCACTAAGCGAAATAACAACAAGAGCTGATTTAAGTTATAACCATGAACTTTTTGAGTTTTCGGTAAAAGGTGATCTTGTCTATGACGATGTTTTAGCAAAAGCCATTTGGCGTACTCGCGAATTAAACTTAACTGCTAGCCCCGCGGACTTTCTTGATATTAAAATTGGCCAACAAATCCTCACCAGGGGCACCAGTGATTATTTATTTATCAACGATTTGTTTCCCAAAGATTGGCAATCTTTCTTTTCAGGACGAGATGATGAATATCTAAAATCATCATCAAATAGCATAAAAACATCTTGGTACATAGGCGAATTTACGCTTGATGTTGTTTGGACACCAGAGTTCACCGCAGATAACTATTTAACTGGCGAACGCTTTTCATTCTACTCTTCGTTAGCTCAACAAATTATTGCGCCTAGTGAAAAATTTACCGTTGAACAAACCAATAACGAACAATGGTTTGCCCGCCTTGCAACCAATAAAAATGGAATTGAATACGCACTTTATGGCTACCAAGGTTTTTGGACAACACCTGTAGGTATGAGTTTATCTGCGGGTCAACAGCCGATGCCCTACTTTCCCAAAATGAATTCATGGGGAGCCAGCATACGCTTGCCACTCGCTAACGGCTTATTTAATGTAGAAATGGCAAGCTATAACAGTCTTGAAGATAATGACGGTGAAAATCCTTTTATTGCCAATGGTCAACAGCGTCTATTGCTTGGTTATGAAACTGAACTAGCCAAGAACCTCACTGCTAGTGTGCAATATTATTTTGAGCATACTAAAGATTATGCTCAGTTTCGCCGCTACAGTTTTTATCCCCAACAAATTGTTGATGAAAACCGCCAGCTTATAACATTACGTTTGCGCTACAGTGCCATGCAGCAAAAACTCATCTATTCATTATTTACTTTTTATTCCCTTACTGATGATGATGGCTTTTTAAAACCATCAATAATTTATCGTCACAACGATCAATGGTCGTATAGCGCTGGCGCCAACATTTTTTGGGGAAAAGACAATTTTAGCTTTTTTGGTCAACACCAAGACAATAGCAATGCTTGGTTAAGAGCTCGTTATCAATTTTAAAAATTTATACCATGTTGGTATTAGTAGTAGGAGAAAATCATGACAGTTGAAAATGCAGTATTTCGTTTTGCCGGTTTTATGGTATTACTATCTATGGCGCTTACCCAATGGGTGCACCCTAATTTTAGCTGGTTAACGGGTTTTGTTGGTACAAATTTATTCCAGTTTTCATTTACCGGCTTTTGCCCGGCGGCAATGTTTTTCAAAAAATTAGGACTGAAAACAGAAGCTCAATGTGGATTAAGTAAATAATCGATGGAAATTCCACTTGAGGGTAAACATATTTATATCTTCAAGTGGAGCAGATAAATCAATGTTTAACTCGATAAGAATACTTCAATTATCCCCCACTTTGCTCTAAAGTATTAATACTAATGCGTATAAACGTCTTATACCAAGTTAATTAATAGCCAATAATATACATTCATTTTAGGGTACAAACATGCCAAAAAACCTAAGCACAAAAGCACTTTTTATTAGGTGTTTTCTCATTTTATTTTCTCTTATCATTAACCACACCGCCTTTGCTGCTGATGACGATGAAGAAAGAGCTGAATATATTCGTAATAATTATTCAAAATACGAATATCAAATCCCAATGCGTGACGGCGTAAAGTTATTTACGTCTGTTTATATGCCGAACGATAAATCACAAACATACCCGATGTTAATGCAACGTACCCCATATCGTGTTGCTCCTTACGGTAGTGATAAATATAAGAAAACATTAGGCCCTGACGCTAGCTTTGAAGAAGACAAATTTATCTTTGTATTTCAAGATGTTCGTGGCAAGTTCATGTCTGAAGGTGATTTCATCAATATGCGCCCTCAAGATGCTTATAAAAGAGGGAAAAAAGCAATTGATGACGCCACTGACTCTTACGATAGCATTGATTGGTTAGTTAAAAACATCCCCAATAATAATGGCAATGTCGGCATGTGGGGTACGTCATATCCGGGCTACTATACTTCAGTTGCCTCAATAAATAGTCATAAAGCATTAAAAGCCATTTCTCCACAGGCCCCTATTGCTGATTGGTTTTTTGATGATTTTCATCGCAACGGCGCTTTTGTTGTTCCGATGGCCTTTATCTTCTTTGATATTTTTGATGTTCAAGGCTTAAACCCACATGGTGCCTGGCCAGAAGGCATGAAATCACAGACCCCTGATGGTTATGACTTTTATCGCACTCTTGGCCCTTTATCCAATGTTAATAAAGAATACTTTAAAGGTGAACGTCCTTTTTGGACGGAATTAACCGAGCATCCAAATTACGATGAATATTGGCAGTCTCGTAACATATTGCCACATTTAAATAAAACCAAACCAGCAACCTTAATTGTTGGTGGTTGGTACGATACCGAAGATCTTTATGGTCCACTTGCTACCTATCAAACCATGTCACATAACAATAAAAAAGAACACATTCAGCTTGTTATGGGCCCTTGGTATCATGGTCAATGGAATCGAGGAAAAGGAGACAAATTAGGTGAAGCTAACTTTGGTTTGAATACCAGTGAAGGCTTTAGAAAAGATATTTTATTACCTTTTTTCCAGCAACATTTAAAAGATGGTGATGATATTAAACTAGCCACAGCAACCATGTTTGAAACAGGTAGTAATCGCTGGCGTAGTTTTGATACTTGGCCACCAAAGCCAAAAAAATTACAAGCACAAACACTCTATTTGGGTGCTAAAGAAAAACTTAGTGGTGATAAAGAATTAACAGATGCCTTTAGCCAATATGTCAGCGATCCAAACAAACCGGTACCACATTCTGCCCAAATTGGTCGTGGTTGGGATAAACCTTATATGGTTGAAGATCAGCGTTTTAGCGCACGCCGTCCTGATGTTTTAGTTTTTGAAACAGAAGTGAATAGTAACGACCAAACCATTACGGGTGCAATTGATATCGACCTTTGGGTATCAACTTCACAAAGTGCTGCCGATTTTGTTGTTAAACTAGTTGATGTATTTCCGGGTAAAGATATCAATGATGACAAAGTAGATAAAGATACCGGGAATCGTCATGAACTGGTTCGTTGGGGTGTAATGCGTGGTCGTTTTCGTAATAGCATGAGCAATCCAGAACCTTTTAAACCTAACACACCAACCCAAGTGAAGTTTGAGTTATATGATGTTTTACATACCATCAAACGTGGCCATAAATTACAAATCCAAATTCAAAGCAGTATGTTCCCATTTTTAGATCGTAATCCTCAAAAATATGTCGATAACATTTTTGAAGCAACGGAAGACGATTTTGTTACGGCTACACACAAGGTATATCACAGTAAAAAATACCCAAGTTCAATTAGCTTTAAAACATTGAAGTAAAGCCTTGAAATAATACCAAGTAAACTAACGAACATGCTTTATAGCATGTTCGTTAGTTTAGAAAGTAATGAAATGTAAAGAGAAATTCATAGGCTGAAACCATCGTTTTACGATAACTTATGTATTGTGATATTAGCTACTGATTATTCCTAAGGTCAACTCCTCGCTTAAAGCGGAAGTTTCTAGAAACATTAAAAACGCTCACTTTCACTACTTTGCTGACCTAAGGTTTTTGGTACCACAACGACAACTATGGGGCAGTAAGCGGTCATAAATTGCTTGTTAATATAAATCTATGAGGCAGTCACTTTGATAAGAAAGCGGACGTTACCCATTGTTTATTTAACGGCAACTGTTCCTACATAGCAGTCATTAGATTTAATATTACTTTTTGGCTGTTTAGAGCGAGCAGTTGACCTAAAGAACAAATAATAGCTATACCTTAGTTTGATAAATACATTTCATTGGCCGAGCCAACACAGGGGGAGATGAAGGATACAAAGTTTCATGTCTAATTGACTCACAGAGTAAATCATTTACAATCAACGGCTATTTCTATTTTTACTTCTCTCACCTTATGCCGTATTTTCAGTTTGGACACTTTAGTTTTAATCGTCAATCTGGCGAATTGATCGTCGAAAGTAAAACCGTCACATTGCGAAATAAAGTCGCTGAACTATTATTGTTTTTTTTGGAAAATCCTGATGTGGTTTTGTCAAAAGAGGATATTCTTACCCAAGTCTGGCAAGGCTCTGAGGTCGTTGAAAATACGCTGAATCAAGCAATTAAAGAGCTGAGAATGTCTCTGTCAGATTCGGCAAAATCTCCGGTGTTTATCAAAACATATCCCCGAAGAGGCTATTGTTGGATTTATACTAATATTCAGTTGTGCTCTAAAGATGAATTTAAAACTAGTGATAGCCAGTCAAAATCTCCTGCAAAATTAATAGTCACTATTTCAGATAATAAAGCGTCTAGTGGATCGAGTACAGATAATACCGCTAAAACAGCATGGCTAAAAATAGCCAATAACACCTTAAATTTTAAAACGCTTGCGAGTTTATTTTTTGTCTTTTTATTGTCTCTTTCTTATTATTTTATCTCTGCTACAAATGATAGGTCAGACAATAAAACGATAGCGGCTGATGAGCCAATAAGGTTGGCGATAATGCCTTTTATTAATAACAGCTTAGATAAAGAGCTGGACTGGCTAGAACTTGGCGTTAGGCGGGTTTTGGTCTCATCACTTGATGAACAAGGTATATATATAGCTCCTTTAGCTGAAACAACGGAGCAGCTTGGTCAACAAGACCAAATTATTAAAGAGATTGATTACCCTAAGTTATTTAAAATGATGATGGCTCTACAGGTTGATCACCTGCTTAAAGCTGAAATAACCAAGGTTGATGATGAATACAGTATCAATTACCGCTTATTCAATATTGATGGCTCGATAACAGGTAAAACGTTATTTAGTAGTGAGTTATTATCACTATTACCTGAGCTCAAACGTGATATTCAACACAACTTAAATCTTACTGTTACCGTTAAAAATATTGAGCGTTTGTCTGATAATGATGAAGCAAATTTAGATTTTGTTAAAGGCTTGCAAACATTAAATAAGCAAGGACCATTGCTTGCTAAACAGTATTTTCAGGCGGCTGTATTACGAGATGAAGCATTTGATCACGCCAAAGTTTACTTGGCCTTGTCAGATAATTTATTAGGAAACTGGCAACAAAGCAAACAGCTATGGATGAAACTGAGAGTCATTGCACAGGAAAAACAAGATCAGCAACTCAATGCCTGGGCGGTTGTTGGACTGGCATATATTGCAGAACAACAAGGTGACTCCAGCGATGTTTTAGCTTTGTTGAATAATATAGCAACAACGCAACAAGCGTTAAGTAATGAAATAAACACTCATGTCAGACTTTTAAAGCATCGTGCTTTATTGAATTTAGCGCAAGATAAAGCCGCTTTCAAATTACTTAATAATACTTCACCAGAGGCGGTGGAATCATTTCAACAAAGAGCTGAACAATTATATTCACAAGCTTCAGTGCCGCCGCTTTCAGTATCTGAGCCAAAAGAGAACAAACTAAAGATCAAACAACAAGTATCCGTAAAAGCTTATTACTCCTACCTGGGTAGTGCTATTGGGGCGCTATTAAGTTTTGAGTCGTCACAACTTGATAACATTGCCCAATTAGAGAAGGCGCATAATTATTACCAACTGCTTGGCGACTTAAAAGGACAAGCTAAAACCTTAGTCACGCTAAGTTACTTTTATCAGCGAGAACCACAACAAGAATGGAAACTTTTAGCACAAAGTTTAAAATTGTATAAACAATTAGCCATGCCATCACAAGTGATCACGGTACTTTATGAAATGAGTGCCACCGCGATGCGCTTAAACCAGCCAGAACTTGCGTTATCATTGGCGAAAGAAGTGTTAGAAAAATCAACCGAATTAGGCGCGCTGTCGGTCATTGCGAATATACATCATGATATTGCTCTTTATTATCTGGAGATGTCAACTTCCCATGAACGAGCTAACCCTGAACACACTAGCTTAAATAAAGCGGCTGTTCATATAAAAGCTTCACTGACGCGAGCAGGTGAATTGCAGCGAGAAAAGCTCATTAATGACAATAATTTTTTATTAGCTGTGGTGAACATTGAAAAGGATAAAGTGGATAATAATGAAGTTAATTACCTAACTCCAGTGCTCGATTTCTATCAACAAAGACAAGATCATTTATCAGTAGCAGTTACTCAATACTATCAAATCAAAAATATGATGCTGCTAAAGCAGTGGCATAATGCGCAACAACAACTCAAGCAGTTACTAAACCAATCAATACTTTTGAAAAAGGGTTATCTATACCCAGAGTACTTTTCGGCATTAGTTGATGCGATTCGTTACGATTTGGCTATTTGTCAGGTTCAGTTACAACAGCCTATTCAGGCGTTAACCGTGCTATCCAAGATCAGCAGCGAGCGGTTAATAACATCGGCACAATTTATTGCCGTGCAATCGGCAATAAAACACGCTATTGAACTTAAAAATGAAACACTAATGCCTATGACACCATTATCATTTTATCAGTTCTCTCGATTAATGAGAGATAAAAACACTAATAAATTCAGCATGTAAATAGAGAACCTTCTTTATCATAATAATATCATAACAACCGCAGAACTCATCTTTGGGTAATTGCTAACCTGTAATTTCTTAAATCATGACATGGAAAAAACAAGTGTTTTCAAAAACAATTAAGAGGTTTTTATGAAAAAGACAGCATTATTTACATTGTTCATTACACTTTCTTTAGCATTTTCAAGCTCAGCAACGATAAGTGACGTTATTGAAAAAGCAGTTAACGACAAAAATAGAAGCGAGCGAGACACACTAAGAGACAAAAAACGCAAACCAAGTGAAGTACTGTCTTTATTAGGGGTTAAAGCAGGGGAAAAAATCATAGATTTAAACGCGGGTGGCGGTTATTACACTGATATTTTATCGCGTATTGTCGGTGAAAAAGGGCAAGTTATTACCCATAATTCACCGTTTGTGGTTAATCGCTTCGCTAATTTCTTTGTAGGTAAAGAATCAGGTTGGCCAAAAAGATTAGCAAGTAAGCAATGGCAATCTAATGTCATCCCCCTAACGGAAGAATTAGACACAATGTCATACCCTTTGCCAATAGACAGAGCAATGATGGTGTTGTTTTATCACGATACCGTATGGCAAGGAGTTAACCGAAAAATGATGAATCAACACTTATATAATGCACTAAAGCCTGGCGGAGTATTTTTGGTGGTTGATCACAGTGCAGAACAAGGCAGTAATACCCGCGACAATAAAACCTTACACCGTATAGATAAACAATTTGTTATTGATGAAATAACCCAAGCTGGTTTTATTCTTGAAACCGATTCAAATATTCTTAGCAATGCAAAAGATACCCGTGATTTTAATGTCTTTAGAGACGTAAAAACTAATAGAGACAGTACTGATAGGTTTGTATTGAAATTTGTAAAACCAATCATTTAATCAGCGCTCCTTAGTTTTAAAGAGAACCATTAAAGTTATGTACGTTCAATAAACACCAAAGCAGTTATTTCCAATAGCTGCTTTTTTTTGCTTCTATTTCTCTATATGGTGATTTCGTCTCGTTTACCAACACAACCTTAGTTAAGAACTCGATACTTTTACCTGCTTATCCTATTGATAATATTTACTTTATTTAAATTTCATAAAAATATCATAGCGGTTACAGATTGTTTTCTTTTCTTTTTCATATAGTGATGTCGTCTAAACGATATAACTTGTAAAGGAAAAAATTACCATGTCACGACAATTCAATAAATTATTACTTGTCTTCTCTATTATATTTTTGTCACAAGCAAACGCAGATGTTAAAAGCAAAATAAATGTCTCGCCAGAGCGGCCAGTTTACTTGGTTGCTCAAATCAACGTTGTCGATCAAAAAAAATATTTTAGCGGTTACGGATCAGAAGTCGTTAAGTATTTACCATTTGGCAACGCCGAGGTTTTGGTTGCCACACAAAAGCCAGCCGAGCTGCTAGAGGGAGAATGGGCGCACAATTGGAATGTGGTGGTCAAGTTCCCGTCGGCAGCAGACTTTGATAAATTTTATCTAAACGAAAAATACCAGCAGTTAGTTAAGCCTATGCGCCTAGAAACGACCGATATGAATAACATCGTATTGTTCGAAGGAGGTCCAAACGATAATAAAAAAGGGGAGCAAGCCCCTGTTTATTTCATGGCAAAGTTGAAAATAGATGATAAAGAAAAGTTCTTTGGGGCTTATGTGTCTGAAGTCTCAAAACATGTGCGTGCTGGCGGCGGCAAAGTTCTCTTTGGTGGCTATAATCCCAAGCAGCTTGAAGGTGTTTGGGGCGACTATTGGACAATTTTCATCGAATTCCCATCGCAAAAAGATTTTGACCTATTTTATCGTAGCGAAGGTAACTTGAAAGTGGCGATCCCGATCCGCTATCAGGCGACGAGCGAAAACAACACGGTAATTTTTAATGGCGGATTGAGCCGATCAAATAAAAGGAAAAAATCATGAGAGCATTGATAAAGAACCTTTGTATTGCTTTGATCCTGAGTTGTTTTATGACGGCCACCGTGACAGCAGAAAACGCACGTCATGATTTCCCCTATAAAAGCCACTATGTTGAGGTAAACGGTTCAAAAATGCACTATGTGGATACGGGCGGTAAGGGCACACCTATTGTAATGTTGCACGGCCAGCCCACTTGGTCTTATCTGTGGCGCAATGTTATCCCCTATTTAGAGGACAATCATCGAGTGATCGCACTTGATCTAATCGGTTTTGGCAAATCTGATAAGCCAAATCTTGCTTATACGGTGAAGAATCATGCGACTTATTTGGCAGGTTTCATGGATGCACTTGCGCTGGATGATGTGACGTTGGTTGTCCATGATTGGGGTTCATTTCTCGGCTTTGATTATACTGCGCGTAATCCTAATCGTGTGAAAGCCATCGCCTTTATGGAAGCGCTGTTGCCGTTCGAAAATATCATGGAATACCCGCTTAAACCAGCGCCTGAACCGACAGACCCACGTAGCTATGCGACCTTTGTCAAGCAAGTAAAAACACAGGGACTCGGCGAGAAAATGATCATCGAAGACAATGTCTTTTTAACTCAAATGTTACCTAGGACTCTCTCTGCCGACGAGTTGGATGCATACTTGGAGCCGTTTGCTCAGGGAAAAAACCGCCTGCCCATGCTCCAATTACCGCGTTCTTTAGTGACTGACGGCCAAAGTCCTGTTTATGTGGCAAGCAGTTTCACCAATTTCATTCCATTTCTGAAACAAAAAATAGACTTGCCGCTGCTGATGTTAACCGTGACACCGGGGGCTATAGGGACAGAATGGCAAGTAAATTGGGTGAAGGAGCATCTGCCGCGCACTGAAATTGTCGCTGTCGGCAAAGGAATACATTTTATCCAGGAAAATGAACCGGACAATATTGGTAAAGCGGTGGCCAGCTGGATGAAGCGGAACCACTTTTAACCGGTTGACTGGAGAAAACGAATGTTGAAACTCTCAAAAAACTCTGCCGCGCCAATATTGGTTATTGTCTCGCTTGATGTGATGATTAGTGCACAGTAAACGGTAGATATTTACGATTAATAAAAAGAGTAACACTGCAAATAAAGTACAAAAACAAAAAACATAAATAAAATAAAAAGGGAAAGAAAATGAAACTATTAACTTCAGCCGCTATTGGTTTAGTCATCTCTATTGCTTCGACGAGTGTTATTGCACAAGACGCGAAATCATTAAAACAAGCTAAGCGAGCGACGGAATTACGACAATCAATATTTTCATTATTAGGCAGTAATATGGGGCCGTTAGGAGGGATGGCAAAAGGAAGAATCCCTTTAGATGCCAAGCAAATTGAAAAATATGCATTACGTATTAATCAATTGTCATTAATGATCGCAGATTATACCGGTACTAACACTTCTGGACATAAGGTTGAAACCCAAGCTCTCGACAAAGTATGGCAACAGCCAGAGCAATTTTCTAAACGTATTTCAGATTTAACCAAAGCATCGGCAAACTTAAAAAAAGTGGCACTGACCGGTGATGAAGCAGTAATTAAAAAAGCCATTGGTGGTATTGGTCGTACTTGTGGAGGTTGCCATGATGATTTCAAGAAAGATTAAGTCATAAAAAGACTTTCAGTCACATGACGCGCAGCAAAGACTCCGCTTTTTCATGTTTAGGATGAACGGTATGCCGTGGTGTCAAAGATGACTAGGAGCGGTAATTTCTAACTATACTCGCTAATAATCAAAAGTGAATCTTGACTCTTAATCCCTGAATTTATGTTCTTGACACAAAGTTATCTTGAAATCGAATTCAGTTAATGACGGCTTTAAAGCTCCAAGTTGCCATTAGCAGCATTAAACTTAACGTCAGCTTTTAGGAGCTGACGTTAGTCAAGCAAGCTCTAGAGTCAGCAATGCGCACCAAGAAGTCCTTAGCGGTATATTATTTTTCAATGTTAATTTATAACAATCTAAGGCTAACTTTCACCACAGAGAAGCCCCTTTATCAAAAATCCTAATGGTCCGTTTTCGTATATAAACAGGCCATTCAGAGTGTTTTTTTTTCGCTCAAGAAAGGGTCATCTTTTTAAGATTTTTAAATATCAGTCAGAGCACAAAGGTATAAAACTCAATATTTAAAGACTGATGTGAGCGATTTAGTTCTTTGTAGTATTGTTTAATCTTTATTATGCACTCACGTATTTTTTATTTAAATAAACAAAAAATTCAAAAAATAGCCACCAAACATTAAGAGTAGAAATAAAATAAACGCCAATAACATCGGTTTACTGCCTGCTTGTTTAATAATTTGCCAACGAGTTTGAGCGCCAATTGCCGCCATGGCAATCGCTAATAAAAATTGGCTAATCACGTTGAATGTTTCAGTAATAAATTCAGGTAAAACAAATAGGCTATTAATCGCGGCTGTAGCAACAAAACCAAAAACAAACCAAGGTATTATAATCGTGCTCTTTTTTGAATCAGCAGACTTATCAATGTGACAAAGCAAGGTGCTTAATATTAGGATAAAAGGCGCTAATAACATCACCCTGATCAGTTTAACCACCACCGCAGTTTCCATTGCCTCTGCACTGATACTCTGCCCTGCAGCGACAGCTTGTGCAACTTCGTGCACAGTACTACCAATATAGACACCAAAGTCATTTTCACTGATATCAACAAACTGAAAGAGTAATGGATAAATAAACATCGCCACTGTGCCAAATAACACCACGGTTGCTATAGCAATGGTCACATCTTGTTGTTTCGGTTTTAGTGTAGATTCCGTCGCTAAAATTGCCGCTGCACCACATATAGCACTGCCAACCGACGTTAAAATAGCAACGTCTCGAGGTAGTTTAAAAACTTTAATACCAAGAAAAGTACCGACGGTAAAAATAATAATAATGATTATTAAATCAATAACAACCGCCTGCCAACCGACAGCAATTATTTGTTGAAAGCTCAAATTAAAACCAAATAAAATAATACCTAACCTAAGCAACTTCTGTTTACAAAAACATGAGAACTTTAACGATTTTATTGTTAGCTCAACAGGAGAGAATTGCCCATAAACAATACCAAATAGTATCGCTAAAGGCAGTGCGCTCAAACCAACATCCGCAACTTGTGGTAGTTGAGCGATAAGAATAGCCAGCAATGAAATTATCGGTAAAACAACAAATAGTGGCATAGTGTTTTCGCTTCCGAAGTTAACTCTCAAACAAAGTAGAATATATTATAGCTAGATGTTATAAATATAAATAATGGATGTTTTCGATAATAAACATTAAATAAACCGAACTATTAGTAAAAGTTGAATCCACATGAGTATTTCAATAAAACGTTTACAACTTTTTGAAGCAACAGCTCGATTAGGCAAATTAACTCTCGCCGCAAATGAGCTTTCCTTAAGTCAGTCAGCGGCAAGCCAAGCGTTAAAGGAGCTGGAAGAAACCTTAAGTTATCCGTTATTTAATCGTGTAGGACGAGATTTAGTTATCACTGAAATGGGTTTGCAAGCCTTACCTAAAGTTCGTCAAATAGCCTATTTACTTGAAAGCTTACAAAGTACAAACCTAGATAGCATCAATGGTATTTTACGTATTGTCGCCAGTGAAACTATTGCCACTTATTTATTACCAACACTTTTAGCCGACTTTATTAAAAAACATCCGCTGGTGAAGCCAGATATATACATTGGCAATACCCAAATGGTAATAAACTCCCTTGATAAAGGTAAAGCCAGCATCGGTTTAATCGAAGGTCCCACCATTCATAAAAGCTTGCATATTGAACCTTGGCAACAAGATGAGTTACAAGTATTTTGTCATCCCAGTCATGATTTAGCGTTAGACAAAAAAATATCGTTAACACAAATAAAACAACAGCAATGGATATTACGAGAACAAGGCTCTGGCACGCGCGCTATTTTTGACGCGGCTATCGAACGGGTTGCCGCACAAGTGACTTTAGGCATGGAATTAAGTCGACAAAGCGCCATTAAGACATCGGTAAAAGCCGGCTTAGGTATAGGCTGTTTATCTAGATTAGTGATTGCAGAAGAACTTAAACTCGGTAGCTTAATTGGGTTGGCATCACCTCTTGATTTAACACGTAGACTATCAATTGTGACCAGTGAAGATACTCAACATAATGCGCTTAGCCAGAGCTTTGTTGAGTACCTATCTGCTAATAATACTCATTAATCCAGTTGTGTTTCAATTGAGCCTATATTAATTAAAAATTTTCGATTAGAGTTAAATATTCAAAGCAACACTTCCTGGCTTTTGTACATCAATGTACATATTTCACTTCTAATATGGGTAAGTAGATCCAATATTAACTATCAATTTTGACGGCTACTAGACTTTAAGAACATAGCCGCTATAGTTTCCTCTATTTAATAGAGGATTAACTTGTATTATATGAACGCTTTAATATACTCTATTAAATAAAGTATATTAAAGGCAAAAATTTTGGCAAATAAAGAAAGTTACCTTGGTGAATTTGAGCATATAGTTTTGCTCACTATTATGAGGTTAAACAATGATGCCTATGGCGTAACTGTGCGACAACAAGTGAAACAACTTATTGATAGAGATGTTTCCATAGGTGCGCTATATGCAACAATTGATAGATTAGAGAAGAAGCACTTAATTACCACTCGCAGCAGCCAGCCAACTCCTGAAAGAGGTGGACGAGCAAAACGCTACCTTACGATAACACCACAAGGCTTAGACACATTACAGGCAACAAAGAAGAGTCTTGATATTCTTTGGCATGGTTTAAAACTTAATAATGTGGTGAGTTAACATGAAAAATAAACCTTTATCGAAACCACCGATAATCGCTGAATGGTTACTTTCACTATGCTTACCAAACACCATTAAAAATGAAATACTTGGCGATTTAGCAGAAGAGTTTAATCAGAAAATCGCAAAAAGTGCTAATCATCAAATGGTTAAACAAAAATACTGGCAGCAGGCATTAACAACATCCATACAATACGCAATTATTCACGGTAAAAATTCTTTAATTGATGCAAACTCAAAACAAAAAATCATGCTGCTTATTGGCACTATATTTTTTATTTCAATCTACCTACTGATCACTTGGTTATCAAATATTAATAGTACAGAAGGCATAAATTTCGATATTTTTACCGAACTACAGAATGGTAATGTTCATAAAATATTAACTCAAACAGGTTTTTGGCCGCTAGCCACAACAAGCATGTATGAAATAAAAGGTTTAAGTTATTTATTTCAATTTGAAGCTTTAGTGTGGACATTTATCTCAGTGAAAATTCTTGCATTTTGTCGACAGAAAAACACAATAAGCAAAGCGACTTTCTTTATTTTTAGCTTACTTTGGCTATTTATTCCTTATGTATTTGGTGCAATCTATTTAAAGCTAACCCTACTGCCCATTCAACAAGTAGGTCCCATCGTCGCAATCATGTTATTCAGTATCCTCTATCTGATACTACCCATTACCTATATGAACGTTAAAAACTTATCTACTCAACTAAACGTCGAGACTCACTCATGATAAAGAAATTACTTTTTATATATTTACTGGCAATGCTTTATCTATTCACTAATAAAGCATCAGCCAATATCAAACAGCTAGATAAAATCATCACTAAAACCACCGAATCTTTTCTGATTAAAAATAACTATTCAGGATTACAAGTCGTCATACTTGAAAAAGAAAAACTAATATTTGATAAAGGTTTTGGTTACGCCGATATAGAAAATAAAACACAATTTACAAGAAATACCGTTGTTGCATTAGGCTCAAATGCCAAAGTATTCACCAGTATTGCCATTCAGCAATTACAAAGTCGGGGATATTTTCAATTAGATGACCAAATAGAAAATTACCTACCTTATAAAGTACTAAAAAACAGTAACGTTACTATCCGACAACTATTGTGTCATACCTCAGGATTAGGTGATGTTTATGATAGTGATGAGCCCTCTAATGCAAATTTTTCCTCATTAAACACACTCATTACTCAAATGGATAAGATGCCCAAAATAGCGGGTACAGGAGAGCAATATGAATACAATAACGGAGGATATTTATTACTCGCTGTTCTAGTTGAGAAACTCAGCCAACAAAGCATTGGCGACTTCTATCGTGAAAATATAATTGCACCGCTACAGTTATCTAATACTTATTATCTTGGCGATACCTTTCAACCTATAAATATGGCTAAGGCCTATGACGACAAAGATGGGCAGCTAATATTATTTACTCCTGAACATGAGAACTATGCTGAGTATCGAATTGCTCACGGTGCTGGAGGTATAGGTGGCTCGGTACTTGATTATGCCAAGTGGCACAGAGCTATTTTGCAAGGCAAACTAGTTCCTTTAAAAAATATTGAAGAAATGACTCAGTTTTGTTCATTGAATAACGGAACGAAAACTAACTATGGTTTAGGTATGCATACAGCCACCTTCAACAATGAAAGTTATTTTTACCATGGTGGTGCTAGTAATGGCTTTGGCTCAGATGCCGTCTATTTTCCTAAAAGAGATTTAACTATAGCTTTTGCTGGCAATACTTGGAAAAATCCAAATAAATATAAAAAACAATTAATTAAAGACGTTTTGACTTGGTTAGATAATCGATAAAATCAAATCAAGGCGCATTTAACTTTAAAGCTGAAATCAAAAAGCCAGCTAACTTTCATTAACTGGCTTCTTATATTTATCAAAAAAATGCGAAACATGCCGCACTTAGAATTTATTTACTGGCGCGTGATACGTATTCACCTGAACGTGTATCAACTTTAACTATTTCACCAATTTGGATAAACAAAGGTACACGTACAACCGCACCAGTCGCTAATGTTGCAGGTTTTCCACCCGTACCTGCTGTATCACCTTTTAAACCGGGATCCGTTTCAGTAACAGCAATCTCAACAAAATTTGGCGGCGTAACAATAATAGGATTATCATTCCACAAAGTAAGAGTACAAATATTACCTTCAACCAACCATTTTACACTATCGGCAACCGCTTTATCATCGGCTGCGATTTGTTCAAAGCTCTCATTATTCATAAAGTGCCAGAATTCACCGTCAGCATAAAGATAAGCAAGCTCAACTTCCATTACATCAGCGCCTTCAACCGAATCCCCTGACTTAAAGGTTTTTTCAAGCACTTTGCCGGAAATAAGTTTACGAATTTTTACGCGATTAAATGCTTGGCCTTTACCCGGTTTAACATTTTCATTTTCAAGAATGTTACAAGGTTCGCCATCAAGCATTATTTTAAGCCCAGCTTTGAACTGGTTTGTACTGAAATTAGCCATATAAATTGTGCTCTACAAAGATACTGAGATTATAAATGCCGCAGATAATAACTCTTATACGTGTTTTTTTCATCGTTTTTTAAAGATTATATGTTCCCGATAACTGTTTTTGGCAATTAATATAAAAATGCCTTACATAGCTGTATTTTTTAACATTTCATTTTACCTAACTTAAGAAGAAGCTTTGCAACCAATCTTTTTATTAACGGAGTTAATTTATCTTAGCTACAAAAACTAGTGAGATTTAAAAATAAAATCACCAAAAAGAAGGACGAATTTATGGGCTCAGAACATTCTAAATTGACGTTATTCTCGAAAAAAAAGCAGACATAAGTATTTTAAATATTATGCACACGCTGCTTAATATAGAGAAAGCGAATAAATGTAATATCCTAACTTCTACCGTTAGATTACTTAATCTAACTTTACCAATGCTAGATGAATGCTTATTAAGATCCAATAAATGGAAATTGTCATATACTTAAGACATCTTTCTAATTATTAGTATCGTTACTCCAAATAGTTTAACGAGCTATCGTGTGAACTAAAATAATGACTGCAATTGTCTAATTTATAGAAATGTATGGTTTAGTGACAAAACATTGGTAGGAAGGTATTGGCTAATTTTTGTTAGAAAATGGATTTCATCTTTCCTAGCAATATTTTATAGACACCCCTCAACGGCAAAGTTCATTTAGTGTAGTAGCATTGAGAATGGTATGAATGAAACCAATAACACTGAACTTCAACTGCTCAACGAGATCCAAAAATTACGTACTGAGCTTTTGTCTTTACATCAAACTACTGAAACGCATACGGCTCGGCTTTTCAATAGTGAAGAGCGGTTTGCTCTGGCAATGCGTGGTGCTAGTGATGGGCTATGGGACTGGAACTTAGCAACAGATGACGTCTATTACTCTCCTCGCTGGAAAAGCATGCTGGGTTATGATGACAATGAGCTCGAAAATAATTTGACGACATGGGCTACTTTGGTCCATACCGAGGAAAAAGACTCTGTTTTAAAAAAAGTTCAGGAATACTTAACTGGAGAAGCAGAGTTTTTTGAAGTTGAAATGCGCATGCATCATAAAAATGGTCATGATATTTTTGTTCGCTCTCGAGCGTTTAAAGTCACTCGTGAGCCAAATAGTGAACCCATACGTCTAATTGGTACCCATGTAGATATTACTCCCCAAAAAAAAGCAAAACAATTCGAAGAAAGACATAACAAAATTATTGAAATGATCGCAAAAGGGAAACCAGTATCAGAAATTTATATTGAAATTGCTTTATTGTACGAGGAGCGACATCCTGGCTTGCGATGTTCAATGCTCGAATTAGAAGGGAATATACTTAAACATGGTGGTGCACCAAGCCTACCAAAAGGCTATTGTGATGCTGTAAACGGTCTTGTCAATGGCCCTGGTGTTGGCTCTTGTGGTACATCCACTTTCACAGGACAACGTGTGCTTGTTGAAAATATAGAAACGGATCCTAAATGGGCAAAATTAAAACATGTGGCTCTTCCTTATGGTATGCGCTGCTGCTGGTCTGAGCCAATTAAAAACGCGGCAGGAAAGGTACTTGGTGCTTTTGGTATGTATTATGATTACCCCGCATTACCCAACAAAGAAGAATCAAAAGACCTTGTATCAGCATCAAGGCTGGCCGGCATTGTAATGGAACGAGAGCTGAATCAAAAACATATTCGGGATTTAGCTTATACCGATGAGCTCACCGGACTTTCTAGTCGTACTCATTTTTATTTAAACATTGATGAATTAGTAAAAACCTCAGCTCGCAATAATCGCCAGTTTGGTTTGTTATATATCGATCTGGATAATTTCAAAAATGTTAACGATAGTCTAGGGCATGATGTTGGTGACTTACTACTTAAAGAAGTAGCACTTCGCCTGAAAAGTGCCTGTCGGGAAATTGACTATATTGCACGACTTAGTGGCGATGAATTTTGTATTGTTGTAAACGATATTGTGGATGACTATGGGACTGCACATGTCGCTCAGCGTTGTCTCGATCTCATAGCATGTCCTGTAGAGTTTGTCGGTAGAAAATATACTCCCGCTTGTAGTATAGGAATTGCACACTATCCTGAAAACGGAAATAGTCTACTGACACTATTAAAAGCAGCAGATACTGCCTTGTACTCAGCAAAAGATTTCGGTAAAAATCGTTATGCTTTCTATCAAGAAGAGCTAACACTTAGGGCTGAGTATCGATTCAAGGTGGAGCAGTACTTAAGAGAAGCAATAGAAAAGCAGCAACTATCAATTGTTTATCAACCTAAAATAGACATAAATACCGGTAAAATAGAGAGTGTTGAAGCTTTATCACGCTGGTATCATCCTCAGCTGGGAGAGGTTTCTCCAACAGAGTTTATCAAATTAGCAGAACAAATAGGAATGATAAAACCACTCACTGAATGGGTATTAAAAACGGCTTGTAATCAGTTAAGCCTTTGGCATAAAGCTGGTTTTCAGACTTTACGCATGGCCGTTAATATTTCCCCCAGCCATTTTCTCGATAGTGAGCTAGTACCGCTAGTTAAGCGTATTATCGATGAGACAGATATAACTCCGGGCGATCTTGAGCTTGAAGTAACCGAAGGAGTAGTACAGACAAATACTAAAAATCTCGATGTTTTTGAGCGCTTAAAAAAACTCGGCGTTTTGTTAGCAATTGATGATTTTGGCATAGGTTATTCATCTTTCGCGTCCCTTAAACACTTAAATGTAGATTTCCTAAAGATCGATAAGTATTTTATGGATGACATGCTTACCGATAAGAAAGCACGTATTCTGATTAAGTCTATGATTGAAATGGGGCATAGTCTGGGTTACGAAATCACCGCAGAAGGAATTGAAAAACGCAAACAGTTTGACTTACTTCAAGAACTAGAGTGTGATTCAGCGCAGGGATATTTATTTAGTAAACCCATCAGTGCCGATGAAATTTCAAAACTATTGACCAGAAGTTAAATATTATTCACCACCACTTTGTGCATAGAGAATACTGTTTCTTTAGATGTTAATTCTTACTTATCAGATTAGATATATGCACTCTTACTTTGTTAGTGATAACTGCCAATAATGTATGCCCAGTATTTACAAAACATTAAAATCACTCTTTTCTATGATAAAATACCTATCAAAATCCAGTGAAAGCTCATAAAACGATTCACCGTAGTCACTTTTAAAATATGATATTAGTAAATTCAACTGAAAATAAAACATCACCAATAATAGCCACTAAAATTCTCATTTCTTGGCAACAAGAATTAGCGAATGTGGTTACCGACCCTAAAGAGTTGTTGGAAATCTTGAATATTTCGCCGGATGATTATTTTCAACATTTTAAAGCAAGGCAGTTATTTCCCGTTCGTATACCACGTCCTTTTATTAAACGTATGAAAAATGGCGATATTAACGATCCACTATTGATGCAAGTAATGCCTTTAACACAAGAATTTATTGTCACCGATGGTTTTGTTGAAGACCCTTTAGAAGAACATGATACGGTTGTCGAAGGACTATTACATAAATATAAACATCGGGTATTGATGATTGTAAAAGCGGGGTGTGCGGTTAACTGTCGCTACTGTTTCAGACGACATTTTCCTTATGCAGATAACAGTCCAAATAAAGCACGCTGGCAGCAAGCACTTACTTACATAGCTGAACATGATGAAATATCAGAAGTTATTTTTAGTGGTGGCGACCCATTGATGGCCAGTGATGAACACTTAACTTGGCTGATTAAACAAATAGAGAATATCGCCCACGTTAAACGCTTGCGACTTCATACCCGTTTACCTGTCGTGATCCCACAACGCATTACAATAAACTTAGTAGAACAGTTAAGTATGAGTCGATTAAAAGCGACGATAGTACTACATATCAATCACCCTAATGAAATTGACCAGATACTCATTGACGCCTTAGAACCACTGCGTAAAGCGCGCATTCCTCTATTTAATCAAAGTGTTTTGCTTAAAGGTATTAATGATAATGCCAATGTTTTGGCACAACTAAGTGAAGAGCTCTTTGATAACGGCATTCAACCCTATTATTTACATATGTTTGATCCCGTACAGGGTGCCGCTCATTTTAATGTTACTGAAAACGATGCGATTAAAATCGTCAAAGAAATGATGGCAATACTACCCGGTTTTTTAATGCCAAAACTTGTTCGAGAAATTGCAGGACAAGCTAACAAAACCCCAATTAATTTGACATAATACTGCGATATTTTGAATCAATAATTTCTAGAGAAATACACATGAACAAAAATATTAACCAACAGCTATTAGACAATATTTCATTGATCTTAAAAAAGTCATTAACAGCAGATGCAACGTTAAAAAATTTAAGAGAGAAAAAACAAGCAGGCTTTGAAGCAGTATTTACGAAAGATGCTGGTTTTAACAGTTCAGCTAATACCTTTCAACCCTATGTTGAAGAAGTTGCTGATGATTTTATGTTATGGCAGAAAAACAAAGATCAAACATTATTGATCACGTTAGTTAAAAAAATTGAGCAGCTGTTTACTGTACTGGGAAATTTTGAGCAGAGTTATAGTTAAGAGTAAAAAAATCAATCACTGTATCACTCACCACTTAAGCATAAGAACAGCTTTAAATGGTGAGTGAAGTGGTATTAGTTACTCGCTAACATATTACGGAAAGTATCTTTAAACCAGTTATCTAACATACGCTTTTCATAACCTAGTGTTTTATTACGGTAACGTAAATTACGATTTAACATAAAGCTCATATCTTTTAAGTTGATATCACCTGAGGTTACTATGCTTTTATCAACATTGAATAATTCATATGAAAACTTCAAACGAGGAAAGTAAATATCTCGCACTACTCGAATTTGACGATTACTATCAAAATGCACATCTCCGGCTAAATCAACGTCAGTAACATCAATTTTTAAGAGTAATCCCACAGGTAGTCTTTCAGCTAAAGTAGCAAAGTGTATTTCAAAAGATTTAAAAGTACGTTCTTTAAAACGTTTACGATTATCAAAACCCGATCTAATATCTCGATATTTATCAGAATTTGTCCAAGTTACCTCTGCATCAGCGGCATTTGAATTTGGTACAGAAAATACGGTTAGCATGAGACCAACCCATACCATCATTAAACTTTTCATCATTAACTCCTTTTCATATTGAGGTATTGTTAATACTTATCAGTTTAGTTCATTATTTGTACACTCGCGACATATAAACGCTTATATAACCGCTTATATAGACCTGCTACGAGTAAAAAAAATTTCGCCTTTTATCGATATAAAATTACAATTTAAGAAGCTTTATTTGGTAGCTTTGACATCATCGAACTAATTGCTGAAACTATTTTCTCTTGGATTTCAAAACTACTATCTTTTTCTTTAATACGTAAAGGATAAACACTACGCCATACTGAACGGTTATCCTTAGTATCGACAAAATCAATAATTAAGCTACCCGAATTCATCTGCCAATGTCTGCTATTGACCTTTTCACTACCGCCCTTTAAGCACCACTGACAATAACGAATACCTTTATTGTACTCTCTCAATTCTTTATTATTATGATTAATCAGATGGTAAGTCACCACCACATCAGCACCGGTAACACGTTGATATTGGTATCCTTTTTCATCTAAGGCTTGCTCAATGGCGATTTCAATGCTGTTACGCATGGTGTCACTAATATTTTGGAATTCACTAAAAGGGGAGTTACGATCGTAAGTACTATAGTTTTTTAATGATGAGAAGTTAAAACTGGAACGATACTTAGCCGTTGCTACTTGATTGCTACATGCGCTTAAAAGCAATGATAAACCAAAAAAAAGGAAAACAAGTATTCGAGGCATAAATAGCATCAATTAAATAAATATCCCACTAAAATACCTCGCCAGCCAGAAATTACAACTACTTATTCCATAAGTATCGATAAATCAATCTGTGCAAAGGTAAGTAATTTACCGTCAAATTCTTTTATAAAAGCCTCAGCGTCTTGTTTGTTTGAAAAACTTGCTAATGTTTTTCCCATAGCACCTGTTTGATTAGAACCAGCAACAAACCATGCTTTTTCAGCATCAATAAAATATTGATCATTTGGGGAATCCCACGGAGACTTGCTCATATCATGTACTAACATCGTAGTGACATTACGCTTATTTTCAGGATCTAAATAAAAGCTAAACATATCGCGAGTAGAACAGAATTTTTTAACGCTATTGCTACCTTCTTTGGTAACTTCTTTTCTATAAAGCTCACCTTTAGGCCCTGCAAAATGGGAGATTAACATGCCACACAAATGACATTCATCTGCCCTCTCAATGTTAACCGCTTGCTGAAGTGTTATTTTGTTTTCTTGTTGAGGTGTACATGCTTGTAACAAAAAAATGGCGAGGACAACTATGAATATATTGATAAAGTATTTCATTACAGCGTCTTTTTCCTAAAAATAAAGGTCGCAAGTGTTAACGGTAAAACAACCCATGCAATTAAAATTGAAAATAATTGACCTTGCGACAAACTCGCATTAATGGCAATAGCTAAAACGCCATTAACATCGCTACTATCTAAACCAGCGAGGTTTACTAAACGAAAAATATCGGCTGGATTTAACATCATTAACTGCATTAGTCCTTGTTGAGTAAGACCATTTTCGATACCAACAAGTAGCGCCAGTAACGCTAAATCAAATGCCAAGGCAAAAAGGAACCAAGTAATTAACGCAAAGCCTGCCGCTTTAGACTTTTCGCTAACTGATAAACTGATCAAATAGGCAATTGCCGTAAAACTTAGCCCTAATAAAATTGCACTAGCAATAAACAAAGCAAATGTTTGTATAACAGCGCTATCGCCTAATTGAAAATATAATAGGATTGCCGAAGCGCCAAAACCAAGTAAAGTTGCCAAAGCAATAATTCCGCCTTGACCAATAAATTTACCCAACAATAATTGCGTTTTACTCAGTGGATAAGTTAACAATAATAATAAAGTGCCACTCTCTTGTTCACCAACAAAGCTATCGTAACTCAACAATAATGCAATTAAAGGAATTAAAAACACCGCTAAACTGGCTAAACTAGCTACAGTTGTTGATAACGACGTAATACCTACACTACCGGAAGCTGCAGCACCAAAATAAGTTAAACCAATTGATAATATGGCAAATATTATAGTAATAGACACTAACCAACGATTACGTAAGCCGTCTTGAAACTCTTTATTGGCAACAGTTAATATTTGACTCACTTTCCTGCCTCCTCTAACGTTGATCTTTGTGTTCGATTATTGCTGTCACTATTTAAATCTAAGCTTGGATCTAAGTTTAGATAATATTGATAAAGCCTTTCTAAGCTAGCAGTTTCCACTTCGATATCAGCAAGGTTGTCATAGGACAGGAGTTGTTTTAATACGGTCATTTTTTTGTTTTCAGGTACTTTTAAGCTATTAGTATTTTTACAGAAAAATCCATTCAACTTAATATCTTCAAGTACCGCACCATTTAAACCACTGGGTTTTATTGCTACAGGTAAATTAGCTTTATTACGTAGTTCAACTAACGTGCCCATAGCTAATACTTTACCCGACGATAAAATTAAAGCGCGGTCAATATGTTGCTCAACTCCGGGTAAAACATGTGAACACAAAATAACACTCGTCCCTTGGATTTTTAATTGATCTACGGTTTTATAAAAATCAGCGGTCGCGATAGGGTCAAGCCCTACGGTTGGTTCATCTAACAGTAATAATTTAGGCTTTCCAATAAAAGCTTGCGCGAGCCCCAAGCGCTGACGCATGCCTTTAGAATAGGTCTTAACTTGTCGTTTCATTGCGTGAGCAACGCCCACTTGCTCTAATAGTGAAATAGCGTATTTTTTTGCGTCTTTACCAGAAAAGCCTTTCAACTTAGTGAAGTAAGTGAGTACTTCCAAACCAGTGAGTTGTTCATAAAAACTAACATTTTCAGGTAAGTAGCCAATTTTCTCTCGTAAATGCCATGCTTCTTTTGAATCAGGCGCGCCCCCCATAACAATCACCTCTCCTTGGCTAGGTGAAATCACACCAAGAATCAGTTTCATCATCGTAGTTTTACCTGCGCCATTATGACCAAATAGGCCCAATACTTCGCCTTGGTTTAAACTCATACTTACCGACGTTAATGCATCAAGCTGTCGATAACGTTTACTAACATTGTTAAGGGTTATAAGCGGAGAATTCATATTTTTAAATCCTTAATGTACACGTTCATGCATTGCAATATTGGTAGCCAATTCTGATGTTTTTTTTATTTGCTGATGTGGAGATGACATCAACGGAAAGCTGTCTTTCACGCCCGGTGCTTTTAACACCGGAAATTGTCTTTGTACCCAACGTAAAATCAGAACCGCAGGACTGTCCATTAGCATTTTCATTTCAGGGTATTGCCACACTAACTTATCAATACCGTCGTTTGGCTCAAAAATCACATCACCGATATTGTCACTGTTCATATCCCAGCCAAGGTAGTTACTCCAATAATTGCCCTTTCCATCTAAGCTCCATTCTTGTTTTTTATTAGAGACATACTTCACTTGGATAGGATTATTGATAAAACTATTACCATAAATTTTGGTATTTTCGGAGCCGGCAGTTAAATGAATACCGATTTCAGCCGTATCAATAAGGTTACCTTTTATGGTGTTATAAGCCGAATTGTAAACAAATAGTCCTTTGCCATCACGGCCAAGTACTTTATTTTCGGGCTTAGTCCACACGTTTTTGATGGTATTGTTGCTGATCGTGGAAGAGGTAATAAAGTTTAATAAAAAGCCATAATCTTCACTATTTTCTGTACTATTGCCACTAACAGTTAAATGCCGAGAACTCATCAAGGCATATCCTGCACGTGTATTATAAGCATGATTATTAAGTACTTTATTGTTATGTGAATACATATAATGAATGCCATAGCGTAGATCATGCATAGTATTATTTTCTAAAACATTTTCTTGGCTGGAAATAATATATAAACCATCTCGGGTATGAAAAATTTCATTACCACGTACTTCAACATGCTTTACAATGGATAGCTGAATACCATTGCCACGATCGGAAGAACGCAGTTGCGTATTACCTTCAACAACGTTGTTTAAAACTTTAATGTATTCGCCTTTTTGCAGCCAAATACCAAAACCATCACCTTTTAAGTAATTATTTTGAATTACTAAATGACTTGCTTGTTGATCAGAATAAATACCTGAATATTGCTCAGTTAAATCATTACCCCAGTTTTCAATGGTTAAGTTATCAATAGTAATGTGAGAGTTTTTTAATAATAAGGCATGACCATCACCTTCGGCATCAATAACGGTATTTGAACCGTCACCACGTAGTGTAATCGCATGATTGATAATAAAATTACCAAAATAACGGCCTGAAGATAAAAGCAATACATCACCATCAGCGCTTTGATCAAGCACCATTTGTAAGTTGTCTTGCGCAGATACATCAATTTGTTCTGCTACTACTGACTTAACATGAAAACACAATAAGCTGAAAAGCATTATGCGTATGCTGAGAGTTATCAAAAAGTTTTCACTACCCAAATTTTACTGTCCAATAAAAGTAAAAAGAGCATAACATTTTAAAATGTCATGCCTTTGATCTGAATTAACTTATGATGAAGTAATATTGATATTTATGACATTAAGGTCTTTCGAACTTTACTGTTTAATTTTTCATCAAAAAAGATCGATAGATCCAATAATAAAAGAACTATTTTACAATAAATCCCGAGTCCGATAATGCTTGTTCAAAAGCACTAACCTCACAGTTCTCTGTTTTTTCACAATGATGCCAATAAAGTTTTATCGCTTGCTCGTTACCTTGTAATGCAGATTTTTTTAACCAAGAAAGTGCTTTATTTATTCGATTCGAGGTTAAATAAAGTCGGGCTAGGTTAAATTGTCCTTTTGAATAACCCATAGTTGCCGACTGTAAAAAGTATTTTTCGGCATTTTCTACATTGGATTGCACATCAGAATGCTGCATAAAAGCAAGTCCTTGATCATTTTCTCGCCCGCCTCGCACTTTCTTATTACTTGCAGAAAAAGTACTGACAACAACATTACCAAATAAGCGATAATTAAACGGCCTTTGCACCGTCAATACTGAGTTTTGTTCATATAATCTGGTTAATTGCTCAATTGAGAATTGGTGATGTTTTTGATCAAAGTATCGCGGGTCAATCACCATACCGCCACGAAGATCTTTTTCTAAAGAGCTTTTATGTGTAAAACGAAAACGGCTATAAACCATTGAGACAATATTGTCATTAGTACTGACCACCTTTGCTAACAAGTACTTTTGATTCGGCCTTAATTGTTCTTTTATGCCGCTGTGATCAATATAGTAAAAATCATTAACTTTAGGTGAGCCGATATATTCTTGAGCAAAAACATGTTCTTGATATTTTCCATAGGACCAAAATAAAAATAAAATCAGTGAAATAATCAAACCAGAATACATCGGAATAAGTTTTAAAAACTTAAACGACTCTTGTTTTATCTTTTTATAAAGATCGCCATTAATAGCCTTGTTTTGATAAGTCGTTTGACAATGCTGACAACTAATTTTGATGCTCTTTTTTACGGGAAAAAATGGCAAGTACTCTAAAAACATAAATGCATATTTTATTGTAGCCACAACATAGTGCTGTTTTGAATCACAAGAATGGCAAACTAAACTGTCAATAGTACTTTCATTAAAAACAACTTGTCTATATTCCATCATCACGCTCTTGTTATTATGAATTTATTATTATGTTTGTTTTTTATACTCATCCAACACCATAACGAAAGAATTCGTAGATGACAACTATTCAATAGCAATGATATATTCAATTCATACTGCTGAATATTTTATTAGACAAACCATTATTTTGAGATTAATTAATGAAAACAAATAGTTTTGGTAAAATTTACATTGCAATGATGTCTTTATATTTTATTATTTCAGGCATTGATGCCTTACTCAATATTGATGAAAAGCTGGCAAGAATAGGCTTAAGTGCCATTACTACGGATGGCGAAATTGCTTTTATTTTAATTTATTGTAGTTTAATGGTAGGTATCGGCATTGCTATCGCATTATTGTTTTATTTCAGCAAAACATGGCAATACTCGGCCTTACTAGCCGTCATTATTATCAGTTCATTTATTTGTTTTAGATTGGTTGGCTTTTATTTAACCGGAGTATTCAGTAATACCCAAATTTCATTTTTATCTGCTGAAGTTGTTGAAGTAGTAATTGGTATAGTGCTTTTGTATAAATCAGGTGGACTTATTAAAAGTCTATCTATTATTAACGATAAATAGACTACTACGATTGGTCTAAGATTAGGGAAATTAAAAGAATGGATACAGGTATTGAAAAAATAGGTCAAATCGCCATAGCAATTACCGACTTAAAAAGGTCTGTTGCTTTTTATCGCGACATTCTTGGATTGGAATTATTATTTGAAGTACCAACAGGGTTAGCATTTTTTAATTGTGGCGGTACAAGGCTAATGCTCACCACACTCCAAGGAAAAGAAGAAGACCATAAAACATCGGTTATTTATTACCAAGTAACCGATATTAAAAGCTCGACAGCACAACTAAAAACGAAAGGTATTGAATTTGAACGTGAGCCTCAGTTTGCAGCAAAAATGGCAGATCATGATTTATGGATCGGTTTTTTAAGAGATCCTGATAATAATTTAATCGGTTTAATGGCTGAAATTCCATTTATATAAAATAGCACGTCGATTAAAAATTCGAAGGGTTTTCATTACCTTAATCTTCAAGAGAGATCACTACATGAAATATATACTATTAAGTTTATTATTCATTATCCCCTTTTGCTCTAATGCTAAATCTTGCCATTCTTTGACCACCATTAATTGGTTGCTAGGTTCTTGGGTAGCGACGGATAAAGAGCAAACTATTACAGAGTCTTGGCATCAAGTCAGTGCAACCACTATCGAGGGTAATGGCGAAACTTTTGTCATGGGGAAGTTAAAAAGCAGTGAGTCATTAAGGATCGTTGAAATGTCAGGTGCCCTATTCTATATTGCCAAAGTAAATCATAACCCTTTACCCATTGCTTTTAAGCTAACAAACTGCTCAGTTGAAAATGCCATTTTTGAAAATACTGAACATGATTTTCCTAAACGTATTGAATATAAGTCTATTAATAAGGATAAAATGATGGTGATAGTGAGTGACGGAAAAAGTAAGAGTTTTAGCATTGACTTTATCAGAGCCAAAGCTAACTAATTAATTAATTAAATATAAATTTTAACTAGTAACGCGGCCCAGCTTTATCATAAGCTTTACTAGAGGATTCCCCCTAAATAGTTATAGGGGAAATAACCTTTAAACAACTACTTATTGCTAAAAGGACCACAAACCAATGCTCGCTGAACTCCTGGTTTTAACTGTTCTAGCCCTTCAATAAGTTTCTCCTGACCAATTAAAACCTCTACAATTTGACTTGAATAACGAATAGCAGTTTCACGCATCATGCCCATCATTGGCCATCCCCATAAAGATGAAACAAGAACGCCTTCTTGAACAAAATAAGGTTCAGTTAAAAAGCTACAACCTATAACCGCTTCAACGGGACTTCTATTTGTAGGACTACCTCCAACCAAGTCAATGACTACCGAATGCTCTGGTATTAAATCTTTGATGTGTTGATTACTAATCAAAAAATTCTTGCCTCTTAACTCTGACGATTGCTCCGCGCCATTGACCACAATATCGGCGTCTTTCAGCCAATAATCAATACGACTTTTGGTTGTTTGAGCACGACCTAAGACATGAATATTTTTAATGCCTTGTTGGTGTAATTCATCCAAAGCTCCCTGTCCAACGTTGCCATAACCAAGAATAACGGCTTTGATATTTTCTTTATCAACAGAGGGTTTATTTTCATTTAATAAGTCTATCCCATATCTCGCCCCTGCTTGCCCTGTTTCATGTAAACACTGAATACGACGCATACCAAATGGAGCTGGTGGATGGCTTTCTTTATAAGAGGCAATTGCTCCTTGACCCTGCGACGACTCAAATTGACTAATATCAAATACATGAGTTTTGAGAGAACGCAACTTATTCAGTATTCCTTTGGGATCTTTAAAACTTTGGCCGTCGTAAAAATACAAGGCATTTTCACCCTTAGCATCCAGTTCATCAAATGAAAGCGAAGGTTGAATGATTTGCAATGAACGAGGACTACGGTTACCACAGCGGTTAATAGCACCACGTAAACGTTCACTCCAACCAATAACTCTTACTCGTAAACCGCCAATGCTATTATCCTTGAAAAATGGGGTTAACGCCTCATTCATTGCTACACGCCCAAGAATTCGCTGATCACTATCCTGCTTGGGTGATTCACATATCTCTTCCATCGCAATAACATTGATACGTCTATCTTGCAGCAATTTGGCTCGATCTGGATAAGAATGAAAATGTGCCATACAAAACAATGTACATCCTTCATCCATTTGTTCTATAGAGGAAAGTGCTGGCCCTTTAAACTTAATAATAAGTGCTTTATCTTTGTATATTTGTTCAGCAGTTTGCATAATAGCATTGTTTTTTATGTATTCTTCATCACTAAAACCAACACCTTCTCCTGCTCCAACTTCAACATAAACCTGAATTCCTGCTTGCACAAGTAGGCCAACATCATTAGGAACCAAAGCAACACGTTTTTCTAACCCTCCGGGGTTTTCTGGTGACTCAATTTCTTTAACAAGGGCAATGGAAGAATAACGAGTATAAGTTTGCAGCATAGATATATTCTCAGGTAATAAATATCAAAACAGTAAAGGAGCATAACACGAAATATGAAGCATCGTTTTTATCTTTACTTAATAGTATCTGTCGAACTTTACTGTTTAAATTTCGTTCAAATCAAATGTTTATTGCTCACTAAAGTTAAGGAATTTAAAGGCTAGCAATTGCATTTAGCGATAAAAGTTCATTCAAAAGTAGGTAGGTTATTTATTCAAATATTTTTTATCTTTAACCATAATGATACGCTCAAATTCTTTTATATAGCCTGATTTTTCCCGTTGAGATACATCTTCAGATAAACTATTAAAGTACTTATCACTTTGATATAGATCGCTAAGCACTTCATTAAATTCATTAATAAATTTCCCGCTAGACGCCGTACGACTACACATCATATGGCTGAGAATGAATTTTTTTACGCCGGTTAATTGATAACTAACTATATTCTTCACATCGGTTTGCTCAAGTCCCCTTTCAATTACTGTTGGATACCCTAACAAAAACGATAAATTCCCCGCTTGCAGAGCTTTTAAACTTGTTGTTGTTTTTGCTGGAATATTAATTATTTGTTTAGGTTTCACCTCTGCTATTTTTTTATCTAAGTACACCCCATAACTTTGACCGGGAGCTAAACCCAGTTGAAAATCAGGATTAGAAGACATCAGTTCAACTAAATCAATAGGCTCTTTTAAGGTAAGTTTAGCATTGCTGTATAAACGTAATCCCAAATACATTGCCATAGGTCGACTAAAAATAAAGTGCTCTTCTCGTTTTTTATTCCTTAACATATTACTAAAACACGTATTAGGTGTGTCTTTATATTTATCTATATCAAGATAAGTTCTCAGAACCTTGGGCTCTAATTGATACGCTTCAAGCTTTTCAGTAACCAAGTTTAATATTCTTGATTCTATTGAGGGGCGCTTTTCACTTCTTTTTTGATTAAGTAAATTAGAATTTTGCGTAATAATAATCACATTTTCTTTGTTCGGGTTAAATCTGGATAAATTAGATTTAGGGTAAAATTTTCCATAAATACTTTCAAGCTCACCACTTTCTCGTAACAAGGCCATTTCTCTATCCCAACGCGCGGCTAACTTTTTGCCATTTTTATTGCGCTGAAAAACGACATAAACATGTTGTGCCGGTGTTAACTCCAACGATTTGTATTTACTCTTATTGCTACCAATGAGGTTATAAGCATAATCAATCAATACTTCAATTCGTTTATTTTCTAACAACTTAAAGCCATCATCGATAGAGTTTATAAGATAAGGAGTATCAACTTCAGGAATCAATCGTTCAAATTGATATCCTCGAATCCATGAAGTGGTTAAAAATTGTAAATCCGAGGCGTGTGCCAATTTAGTAAACTTTGGATCATGAATTGCGACGATTGGGCTTTCAGTATCTAAATACCAATTGGGAAGAATTCCTTTTTTTACGTGACCACGATAAATACCAACAACCATATCTAATTTATTTTCATTAAACTGGTGAAGAATACGGTTGTAGCTGTCTATTTTTATTGATAATTTCTCATCAGCATATATCTTTTTTATTAAATCAAAATAAATGCCTGAGCCATCTTGATGAGTAAAATTCTGCCACTCAGATGCACCTACATTAAGTGTTTGCGAAAAGGATGAATAACAGAAAAATAACGTAATTAAATAAAACAGTTTATAGGTCAACAGTTAACTCTACTTATCGATTTCACTATAAACTATCATCCTTTAATTCATTTTCATAATTTACTATCAATATCAACATAGTATTCTGTTGTTGTAACTCTTAATCCTTTAAATATTGGTAATTTAATGCTAAAAATTATGTATTAAAAAAGGATTAGAAATTTAATCACTACCAAACGTTAAAAGACTTTAAACTGAAAGGATCTGTAAAACATGGATTATCCGATTAATGGTGCTTGCCAATGTGGACAATTGACATACAAGCTTCATAAAAAGCCCATAATGGTATTAGCTTGCCACTGTACTGAGTGTCAAAAACTTTCAACAAGTCCATTTAGTATTACCGCGATTGTTGAAGCTAGTGCGATTGAATTTAGTGGCAAAATGAATAAGTGGAGTAGAGTTGCGGATAGTGGCAATAAAAATAACGCCATGTTTTGTCCAACATGTGGTAATCGCATCTATCACTATAATCCTGATGACAAAGAAACGATTAAATTAAAGTTAAAACCAGTCAGTTTAACCGATGATAGGATATTCATCCCTTCAGCTCATGTTTGGGTTTGCGAAAAACTGAGTTGGTATAAACTCCCTGATGATGTGCAAGTTTTCGATAAACAGCCATAATAAAAGCACCAGTTCCCCGTTACCCAGCAACATGCATGTTTCATGGGTTTTGAATGGTACCCCCTTTTTTTTAAATCACGATCGTTGTAATGATTTGTCATGCTTAATAGGTAATTGAATATGGATAGAAAAACCATGTGGCTGAATATTTTCAGCCCATATTTTTCCTGAATGCGCCTTGACTGCTTTTTTAGCGATAGATAATCCTAAACCAACACCGCCAGAGTCTCGTGAACGATCAAGATTTGGTCGATAAAAAGCTTCAAAAATTTTATCAATATCGTCGCTCTTAATGCCATTGCCATCATCGCTAATAGTGATCATCAGCTGATTATTATTTTTTTTAATATAGCTGCACACTGTTATCTTTTTTTCTGCATAACGGATAGCATTTCTTAAAATATTCTCTAAACAACTAAGCAACGCAGCTTTATCGCCATCAACTCTAAGCTTATGCTCCAGCTCAGTCGTAATAGTAATTTTTTGCTGTTGTGCCTCAAAATTTGCATCATTGATAAGTAGTGATAATAAGTTATTAATATCTATAATTTCAAACTGACTAGCATGACTCAATGCTTCAATTTTAGCGTAATCTAATAACCCAGCTAACATTAAATTCATTCTATCGTCTTCAATTTTTATGCGAGCAAACTCATGATTGTTTGAGCCTGTTGCTAACTTATTTTCGGCAATGGCTAAAGCAATTTGTAAACGCGCCAATGGCGATCTTAATTCGTGAGAAACATCACTTAATAGCTGAGTTTTAGAAAGTAACTGGCTTTCAATATGTTGTGACATCAATTCAAAATCTTGTGCTAATTCACCAAATTCATCTCGTCGTGTTAACAGTGCCTGTAAATTCTTACGGTTAGTGACATCTTGAGAAATATCTTTTGTTGCCTGTTGCAGTTTTTTAATCGGTCGAGTAAATAACCATGCTAATAAAAAACTCAAAGGAAAACTGATGATAAACGTTGATATTAAAAGGTTTTGTGCAAATTTTCTAAAAAATGAACCTATATAACCACGGCTCATATAATTAAATTTTTGCCCTATATATATTCGGTATTTTTTATTTTTAATTCGTAACGGTACGCCACCGAAAAATAGTTCCTTCTTCTCGATCACAGACATCGCATGCTGTCCCCGATAAACATGTTCTCTTAATGTGTTTAATAGATCAGGTACATCTTTGCCAAAATAATCTACACCTGCAGTATCAATTAAATAAATTCTCCGCCAAAATTTTCGACGATGTTTATATTTTCTTTTATTTTCTATGGACTTAATAATCTTGTTTTTTGCTAAAATAATTTGATGATGCAAATGTGGCGGCATTCTCTGATAATGTATGCTGTCATTATTCATCTGAATAATAAAAAGGTTAAGGGTAACAATAAGTACAAAAGCTAGCCAGAACCACAAAAGTATTCGCCAGAATAAATTAATTCTAAATGGCTTTTTATTATAAACTTTTTTCATGTTATTGATTCACAACATATTGATAGCCATTACCACGTGAGGTTTTAATTCGTACAACTCCTGTCGAATTTAGTCCCAGTTTTTTTCTTAAGTTACTAATATGCATATCAATACTACGATCAAATGTTTGTAATCGTTTACCTAACACATTTTGACTTAAGCTTTCACGACTCACTAACGTACCCGCTTCTGCGGTTAACAACACTAAAAAATCAAACTCGGTAGAAGTAAGATCTATTGCTCTGTCTGCAATAAAAACCTCACGGCTATTTTTAAGTAAAATTAAATCGTCAAGGCATAACCTGTCAACTTTAGTTTTTGTGGTTTTATTATGAATACTACGCCTTGTTACCGCACGAATACGAGCAACTAACTCTCTAGGATCACAAGGTTTGGCAATGTAGTCATCGGCGCCCATTTCTAAGCCAACAATTCGATCTATTTTCTCCCCTTTGGCGGTGAGCATAATAATAGCAATTTCGTTATTTTTCCTGAGCTGTTTTAATACTTCAAAACCAGTCATTTCCGGCATCATTACATCAAGAATTAACAAATCAAAGTCGTGTTGTTGTACAGTTTCAATAGCTGATACACCATCATGGGTCAGTTGTACTTGCATGCCTTCTTGCTCAAGGTATTCTTTGAGTAACTGGCAAAGCTCAATGTCGTCATCAGCAATTAATATATTCATGTTGTGAGTCTATCATAAGAATTCTCCTGCTTAATTTTTTGCAATGGGCCTTTACACAACCTTTACAGTGTCTTGAGATAACTTTACTTAAACGTCGTTACAATGAAGTTGTAATCATTAACTTAAGAGAGATAACCATGAAATTAAAATATATAGCAACGTTATTAATCAGTTTAGGCCTGCTAACAACATCAAATATTACAGTGGCAAGCCCTCACAACCACGATAATGACAGCGACCATGAACAACATCAGCGTCATATGCATCATAAAAAAGGTCATAAAATGCATCAGCGTATGATGCACAAACTCGAAAAGGCAGGTGCTTCTGAACAGCAACTAGCTGATATTAAAGTCATTCATGAATCGGGACAAGAACTAAGAAAAGCTAAACACCAAGAAATAAAAGCACTAAAAACACAAATTAGAGAATTAGCAAAACAAGAAACCTTAGATGAGCAAACACTCCGTGATTTATTGCTTTCAGCTGCAGAGAAGAAGGCTGATTTAATGATTATGCATATCAATAGTCGCCATCAAGTTAAGGCTTTACTTAATGATGAACAAAAAACCAAGTTAGAAGAGATGCATCGTAAGCATTCACATTAAAATGATAGGTCTGATTTAAGTTTTAAATTGTGCTTGCAATCAATTGTAAGCACAATATGACTATTTAAAATCCTCCCTAAAAATTGGATTGTTTTACTTATAATTATCAAATAGTTCTCTCGATTATCCCAGAGGTTGACCATAACTAAATTCGACTCGATTACCGTCAGGATCTAATACTCCACAATAATACCCGACCGGAAAAGGTTCTTGTTTGGGTGACCACAGTAAAACGCCATCTTGTTGCGCTTTTTTAGCAATAACATCGACATCACTTTTACAAGCCAATGCAAAACCTAAGTGAGAAAAATCATTTAATGATTGTTGATGACCAGGACCGCCGGGAAGAATGACAAAGATAAACGAGGTTTCTTTACCCTCTTCGGCTAACCAAATAACATGTTGACCTTTAACATGGCGGTCACGAACAACGTTTAAATCAGCGTACTTTTGATAAAACTCTACACAACATTGCACATCTTTAACATGTAATGCGATATGAGTTAAAGACGCCACGTTAATACCCTTTACTAGTCACAAGAATTAGACACAAAAATTAACCACAAAAATAAGCATGTAATTCAGCGACTGTTGGCTGATGCCTGAAAACTAATTTATCATTAACCAATATATTCGGTGAATGCCTTAAATGGTAAAGACTCACTATATCGGGGTTATCCTCAATATATTCAATATGATAATCAATGCCGATGTTTTTTAATTCACATTCTAGATTAGGTAAACAAAAATCGCTTTGAGTCACCAAAAGTTGTACATTCATAAGGCCTCCTATAAAAAATTTTACCTAAGATCAATAAGTATAGCATTTTGAAAGTACTTGCTACTTTTTCCATTGAAATGTATTGATAAGTACACAATAAATTAACTTTTCAACTACTATTTATAGATACAGGGCTACTCATACTGTTGAATTGCTTCTGCCAAAGGGCACGGTAGAATTTTGTACTAAGACGGCTAAATATGATAGAAATAATCGCCATTGATCATCTGGTATTAAGAACAACCAAGCTCAATGAAATGCTACATTTCTATTGTCAAATTTTAGGCTGTAACATTGAACGTAAAACATCCTCTGAGCTTGGTTTAACACAATTACGAGCGGGTTCTGCTTTAATTGATCTTGTTGAAGTAGATAGTCAGCTTGGTAAGTTAGGTGGTGGTGCACCAACACCATATAACAATAACCTTGATCATTTTTGCTTGCAGCTAAAAGCTATTTCAAATGAGGTAATGTTCAGCTATTTATCTAGTTTTGGACTTGAACTTGAAGATTTTTCACAACGTTACGGTGCACAAGGTTTTGGTGATTCTCTATATATTAAAGATCCTGAAGGAAATATCATTGAATTAAAGTCCCAAAAATAAAGAATATACTTTTTACGCTTTAAAAAAAGCCAAGGTTATTAACAAGGTACTCACTATGACTCTATTATCACAACATTGTGTGGTATGTAAAAAAGATTCAACGCCAATTGAATCTTCATTAATAGCTCTGCATTTACTCGATATTCCACAGTGGCAATTAAGTAATATCAAAGGTATTCAATGTTTACAGCGTGTATACGAACTAAATAATTTTGCTAATGCAATATTACTAACCAACAAAATAGCTGAGTTAGCAGAACAACAAGGTCATCATCCGGCCATATTAACCGAATGGGGTAAGGTCACAGTGCAATGGTGGACTCATAGTATTGGAGGATTACATATTAATGATTTTATAATGGCCGCAAAAACGGAACAACTATGTACGTAATAGTACAAAATATGTAATCAAATACGTTATCCACAACATAGATATAGGCTTATAGTTAGTTAAGTTGATAATGACTTAACTATGCACCCTATATTTGGGGTCGGTCCAACACTTAGGTAATTCTTCACCAGAAAGAAAAACTAAATCCGCCTTATTGAACTCTTCAGGATCTTGTAATTCTTCCCCTACTTGATAGCTACCTAATACTTTTTGATGATACAAATTAGTTAGATCTTGCAACCTAGTGACATCGATCATATCGCCATTATTTCTATTTTTTAAAAACATGAGATACTCCAGTAACTTTTATTTAATCACCTTTTAGTATAGTCATAAATGCGTAACAACATTGAATATTAGCCGCCTTTAGTACCGAGTATTAAAGTAATTAGCATTCTCTTTATAAACAGTAAAAACATATTCTTGACTTAAACTAAGGTACACCTACGCTTTAATATAACTCCTCACAATGATCCATTCACTATGCCTTCTTTTATCCCATCGACTCCTCAAGTTATAGCTCAGAATGTGACTGAATTGATTGGACATACTGATTTGTTACGGATCAATAGCTTAAGCGAGATAACAGGTTGTGAAATTTTGCTAAAGTGTGAACAGCAAAACCCTGGAGGCTCTATAAAAGATCGAGCAGCATTGCAAATGGTTAACGATGCTATTGCAGCCAATAAACTAAGATCAGGAATGACAATTATTGAAGGTACGGCCGGTAATACAGGTATAGGATTAGCTTTAATAGCAAAGGCTTATGGTTTTAAAATGTTAGCGGTAATGCCTAAGGGACAAGCCAAAGATAAGGAAAAGATGATTGCTTTGCATGGCGCACAGCTAATGTTGGTTGATGCTTGCCCTTTTGCGGATCCCAATCACTTTTATCATACAGCAAAGCGTTTAGCTCAAGAAAACACCAACTATTGGTGGGCTGATCAATTTGAGAATATGAGTAATTTTAAAGCTCATTATTCCACAACGGCAGTAGAAATTTGGCAGCAAACACAAGGTAAAATTGATGCCCTAGTTTCAGTTGCAGGTACTGGAGGCACCATTGCTGGAAATTCGTGTTATTTATCTCAACAAAACCCTAAGTTACAAACTTGGTTAGTAGACCCCTACGGTTCAGGTATTTATGCATATTTAAAAACAGGAAAATATCAAGCAACAGGCAGCTCGTTTACCGAAGGTATTGGCATTATGCGCAGTGTCGAGAATTTTCGACAAGCAAAAATTAATAAAGCAATCAGTTTACCTGATCAAGATTTGGTAACTATATCAAGAGAATTGAGTCAACTTGATGGCATATTATTAGGTAGTAGTTCAGCTCTAAATGTCGCTGGCGCACTTTATGCGGCTGCAAAAATGGGCTCAGGAAACACCATTGTCACTTTTTGCTGTGACTTGGCTGAGCGCTCATATGACAAGCTGTATAACTCAAAATTTTTAATTGATAGAAAAATTGATACTGACCATGAAAGTTTGACAAGTATGTATACTCGTTATCAACATGAACCTCAAAGCGCTGTTGTAAACGTTTATCAATAAACAAAATCTCATCGCTAATTATTAGTATATGCTCACAAAACAAGATTATCAGTCAAATTAAAATATATCTTATAAATATTGATATAGCCTTGTTATTTATAGTTATTTTCTAACACCAAGTGATAATATCGCTCAGCTGTAGCCCCATATATAAATGGAATTCCTGTTGATATGTTGTACACCGTAGGTTTATTTCACGATTGTGGCATCCTATTACTCGCCCTGAGATATAAAAATTATAAAAAAGCTACTTATATTACTCTCAGTAATACAAGTAGCTTTGTATTCCTTATACAAATTCCTGTGTTCGATTAAGCGGTTTAAATTGAAAAAACATACCACTCAAAATAATCAATAGTAAAACCACTAACGCATAAACTAACGTCAATTTTGGTTGTGCTTCGTTACTCGTAGTTTGCTTCTCCAACTTTTGCCCAGTCACTTCAATATTTTCTTGTGCAGTATTTTTCCCGGTAAGAGCTTTGTCAATATCTTGTTGAGCCGATTGGTTTAGTTTAGCAATTTCTCTTTTCTCCAAATTAGCTGGATTTAAGGCTTTATTTAAACCGAAGCCTCGGGCTAATTTATTGACATTTTTTTCTAGCGCATCATTGGCAATAATTAAGTCATATTGATTAACTAGTTCGATATAACGCTCAACCAAAATTTCTAAACGCGTTTCATCCGTTTGCCAATAGTCTTTACGCTCTGCTTCTAACATTCGCTCCATCATGCGAGCAAGTGCAGCGGGATTTGTCTGTTCGAACCATTTATCTAAATCTATATTAAGTTTGTCGTTAACATAGGTATCAAAATATTCGTCCCATTGATCATCACGAACTAAATTAGGGTCAACCACCTGCCAACCAAAAAAGTTATCAATGGAGCTACTCATTGCAACTGCGCCAGAGTAACCTTCTTTTTGCATTTCAGTGATCCAACGTTTATGAAACATCCGCGTACGTAATTCCGTTGCCATAAATAATGCCGCATCCTGCGCTATAGCATTGTTTGCATCACGTAAATTACTGATCACCATATCAGGGCTTTTGCCATCAATATTACGCACCGCTAAACTTAGTGCACCAAAATATTCAAAAGGGTCATCACTACTTAACATACCAAAAAGATTTGACGAACGAGCAAACAAAGCTATATCTGTACCCGACAATTGCTGAGCATATAAATTAATCGGCTCTCCGGATTGAGTCATTGCCTTTTCTCCCCAACGAGAACTATCAGAGCCAAAAGCAAAACCCATTTTATTTAGATATAAATCTGATATTTTTTTATCTGTTTGCCAAGTATCACTTGCCCATGCAGCACTGTTTACACCTGAACCATATTCACCTGACGCATTGGAAAATACTCTGAGTGTTGACAAATATTGTGCTTCTTGTTCAGCAACTCCTTTGTTAACAAGATCAGCAGCAATACGTTGGCTATTTTCCCAAATTGAATTATTGTCTTCTTTTAATTGCGCGACTTGTTCAACCGCTTTTGCCAATCGTTGCATAACCTTGGGAAAAGCATCTCGATATAAACCCGTAGCCGATAACACCACGTCAATGCGCGGTCTTTTAAGTTCACTGTAAGGGATAATTTCACTACCAATCACACGACCATCGGGGCTCCATTTAGGCATCACACCCATTGCATATAATGCTTGCGACTCTAAAACGCCATAATGGCGCATGGTTTCAATAGACCACAATGAAAAAGCCATTTTATCCGGGTAGTTACCATGCTTTTGCTGATAATTAGCAATCATTTGCTCCACCAGCTCTTTCCCTTGCTCAAAAGCCGCCTTGGTTGGAACGCGGGAAGGATCAAATCCATATAAATTAAACCCCGTTGCTAATGACTCAGGATGACGAATTGGATCACCACCCGTTTTAACTGGGATGTATTTACTACTAAGAAAATCGACCAAACTTTTGTGTTCACGAATTTCAGTCATGTCTTTATAGAAGGACTGTGCTTTATTAACAAAATTCTGCAGGGTTTCGGGTAGCTCATCAAATCGCATGGGTTGCTTGTTTTCTCTACTACCAGCCAATACCACATAATGCTTGATGGTCTGAAATCCAGCTAAGCTTTCTAGTTCTGCAACAAAGACTTCGTCATTTGTGGCAGAGCTACTTTTTAATGGCTGATGATAGCTGTGTTGTTCTTTGTTTTGTTCACCTTTACGCGCTCCAGAATGTTCATTTGCAAAAAAGTACTGATGCTCAAACTCCCCTGCCATTGAACTAAACTCACTACCTAACATTTGTACTAAAGTTGAAGTAACTAACCTTTGCTCAGCAAGTTCGCCAAAAGAATGCAAACCTAGTGGTTGATTTGCCGTTGCCAATGCCTCTAGATGGCGATGTAGACTCTCAAAAAACACAGCAAAATCTTGGTCTATTTCGTCTTTAGATAATGCCAAATCAGCACATATATTCGTTTTTAAACAAACATCAACCATCTGTTCTGCCGTTTTTTGCTTAACGCCGCCGTTATCAAGCTGCTTATACTGATGCATTAATTCATGCAAGTTGGCAATTTCACCTTGTAGACCAGCAGCGGCAAAAGGTGGCGTCATATGGGATATTACCGTTGCCCGACCACGACGCTTGGTTTGCATGGCCTCGCCAACATCATCGACAATAAAGGGATAAACCACAGGAGTATCCCAAACTGCTAAGTTACCTTGGTCATACATCGACAAGCCACGCTCTTTACCACCTAAATATTCGTGTGAGCCATGGGTTCCTAAATGCACAATGGCATCACTCTGCCAATATTCACGAGCATAATAATAAGCCGCCAAATAAAAATGATTAATGGGTACTGTACCAACATGATAGATAGCGTCTTCGTCATCTTCCTTATCTGAACGAGGCGGTTGTCTCATCACTAACATATTGCCATTACGAATGCGTGGTATAACAAAATAATGTTGGCCATCACGTTCTATCGCCATAAAATTATCTTGAGGATTGCCCCAATGTTCATTGATTGGTGTGCGTACTTTATCAGGCAAAGCATTAAACCAATTTAAGTAATCAGCAATAGGCATCAATTCAGCTAAATCATCTTGTAATAATTCGTCGAGCTGATAATCACGATAAAATGGATTGAGAATGCGTTTTGCCCGCTCAGCAAAAAAATCATCTGATTGTGGTTGCATGTCATATCCTTCAGCAACAAGTTTGCCACTGATCGTTTTTAAACTTTCTGGTACGTTAAGAAACGACGCCCCAACATCTTGGTCACCCCAAACAAAAATAGTGATCTTTTTATCCTTGTTTGCTTTGTGTTTTAACTTCCCTAGATTTATCGCCTTATTGACGAGATGCTTTAATTGATAATCTATAATTTCAATGCTACTTTTTTCTCTATTGTAAGCAGCAACAATCATTGGATCAGTCACACCGGCTGATTCAGGTAAAACTAAAGTAAACGACATCATACCAACAGAAATCCCCTGAGGATCATCTTGCCATGCATTGGTATCACCACCGTAATAAGTCATTGCTTGAATAACGGGTACACCAAAATGTTCAAACTCACTTTTTCTCTGGCTTGCCCAGTGAATATTTCGAAAATTAATAATGATATCTACTTGCGTAGTTAATACATTATTCTGTTCAAGCTGTAATAGTTCTTGGTAATTCTTCTCACCAGGAGCTAACTTGAAAAAGAACGGAACAACGGCAACACCTTGCGCTTCTAATTGCGAAATAGTCTCATCAATAAGTTCTGTTTGTTCTATCTCTATCGAAGCACGTTGCATCAAAATGCCGACTTTAATTTGTTCACTTTTTGGTTGTTGCCATAACAAGTACTCACGTAAATCTTTGGCAATTAAATTGGGGTGATTAGGATGATAAATACCTTTATTTGGAAAAATTATTGGCATATCAACCAACCGATTATCTCGGTTGATGAAATTAAAAACGTTCAGGGCGATATAATCTAACAAATTAGTTAAGTTTTTTCGGCCAGCATTTTTCCAATAAGCTTGTATTGTACTTTGCTGTTGAGCCGAAAATCCTTGTTGCAAATTTTGTTGTTCAAGCCAGTTAGTGGCGATAAAACGTTTATTACTTTTTGCCACTAACGGAATATACTTTGTATATGCTTTTTTAGATTCTCGTGCAGAAACGCCATCAAAGATGATTAAGTCATAACGCTGGAATAACTGTTCAGCCGCAATTAAGTCTTTTACTGAGCCTTCTGATTTATGTGTTATTTCCCAAAGAATGACATTACGATTAGTTTTTGTACGCTCTTTGACTATGTCGGTAAGTAAGTTCACTTTAGCTTTATTATTATGGGCACTACTTAAAAATAAGAGTTTCAGCTTATCTTTTGGCTGATCAGCAGTAATACCTTGAAAACTACATGTTATCAGCATAAATGCACAAAATAATCGTGTAACGATTTGGGCGGTTTTAGCTATCATTTTGAATTACATTCTCTTTATATACCAGTCGTGAATATTCACGACTGGTGAAATTGGATTATTCTGCAACGTATATAATTGAACCGTCAGCCATTTTATAAGCTGTCCCAGCCTTTTTACCTGTTCCTGAACCTGTTGAACCTTGGCTTTTAAAGTGCTCAATCACTTTGCCCTTTTTAACAATGATTTCCATATTTTCTTGACCCTCATTTTTAATCACAGTGACATTTTCAGCCATAAAAGGACTCAGCGGATTTTGAGCGATTGCAATCAGTAATGCCGCAACAAGTACTAGAAACACATCAACTAAATTAACAACAGAAAGCGCGGGATTTATACCTTCGTCTTCATCAAGCAGCCTCATCAGTGTTTTCCTCTTTCATGGTTTTATCCTCAACACAATCAGTTAACTCTTGAACTGATTTTAATGAAATAGCATGCTGTTCAAGCAGTGGATTGATTGCGACAAGCTCCTGCGCTAACCAGCGTTTTTTAACACTCGCTATCCAAAATGTAATAGATGCAATCACTAAACCAAAAATTACCGCAGAAAAAGCGATAATAAGATTTTCACTAATACCTTGAATATTACCGTCTGCTAAACTTTTTAGCGCTGGACCCATTGGGATCATCGTCGCAATAAGTCCTAACATCGGTGCTAAACGGCTGACATTCCTCACCCCTTCAATATTTGTTAATGCAGCAACATCAAGTTGATCTTTACTGATATTCGGTACTCTATTAGCCAGCTGCGCCATTGGGTAGCCAGCTAAATTTAATGAGCTATTTTCACCCAATTTGCCATGCGTTAAATTAAGATAATTCACTTGATTACTTTTACGCTGCAGGCTTTGGGCAAAGAACTGTCCAGTAGCGAACAACGCATAAATAAATAATAATGAAATAATAATCAGCACCGGTGCCATAAAAAAATCTGATAGCTGATACATGGTTTGTTCTATAAATGAGATCATAGTGACTCCAATTAAAACGACAAAGACTGAGCTTGCAACAATGCAGCTCAGCCTTAAAAGTAAGGTATATTATTGCGCGGCAATAACTTCGTCGGCTCTAAAACTATAATGGCCCGAAGTTCCTTCTTCGTTGTAATAACTGGTGATTTGGAATTTATAAACAGAGGTTGGTGTTTTGATCAAATAAACATTGAACTGTGACCATAATAAATGTCCGCCATTTAATCCATATTGATACCATGAAGTATCATCAAACGCTTTAACCATGTACTGATTGCTTTTGAAACCATAATAAGCAACAGCACTAGGATCAATTGCCGCATAGTTGTTGGTAAAGTCTTGTAAGGCAACTGCATTTTCAGTAATGTTTAGTGCAAAATCAGCACCTTTTATATCGCCATCAGCTATACAAGGCAGATGTAAATCCCAGCTATCTGCCGACGTTACAACCTGCTGCATATCGAAATCTACATAAATGTCTTCGTCGCTACTACAAGCTAATGCAGCATCAATAGTTAACTCTATCTCAGCTGAAAATTCACTATCACTGCTTGATTGGTAAGCAAGACCTAAAGTAATTGATGATAATGTTCTACCTTCAGTCGCTAACTCTTTAGCTCTAAATTTTGTAAAAGCTTGATCAGAGCTCACCACAAAATACTTATCTGTTGCCGCTGAAACGACGTGAGTTGTATGATCATAATTATAAAACCCAGCCAATATTTCAGATGAAATATCATTAGTAAAAGCACTTTCATCACTTGGGATATCGCTAAGCGAAATTGCTACATACTCTTCAAGTTCAGTTTCTGCCGTAGCATTAATAAAACTATCGGCAATCGCTTTACCATCAGCATCAATAAAGTCGCTGTTATTGCCCATATCATAGGCACCCACTAAATTGTCTGCATGGTTATTTAGATAAACGCCAGTACGTTTTACGGCAATATCCCAAACTGTATCAGTCGCCGCTTCTTCTGCGGTTAGCTCAATAACAGCTTTTGTTTCCAAGTCAAAATAAACAAATACCGGTTCAGATGTAGAACCTGTTGAATATGGCCCTAAAACTTCACCTTGTACTACCGTTTCTTCAACCACAGGAGCTGGCACTACAGGTGTAACAATAGCTTCAGCTTTTTTATCACTACTGCCACCGCAGGCAGTCATCAATAGCGCAAGTGTCAATAATGGAAGTTTGTTCGATATGTTCATGTTAAAAACCTTAAAATAATGTTTGTATTTAGAATTGGTAACTAATACCAGCGTAAATTTTTCTGCTCGAAATGGGTCTTACATCAAAGGCTCTTTTGGCCGTAGCGTTACTATCTTTGTGTTGATCAAAAATATTATCGACACCTAATCGCCAAGAAAGTGAATGGGTTATCTGTTGATTTATAGCCATATTGACAAGTAAATAGTCATTAACATCTTCACTCAAATAATCATCAGGAATCGCTTCATCCGCTTGGTAAACAAGATAGGCAATAATGTCTATTTGTTGTTGTTCAAAATTGTATTGAAGATTTGATTTGATTTGATGACGTGGTCTTGCGGTTAAACGTTTACCCGCATCGTTTTCACTATCAAGATAGCTATAATTAAATTGATAACGCCATTGATTTAACGAGACATCAAAACTCGCATCAAAACCACTTATTTTAGCGTTTGCAATATTTTCATAAGTATAAATACTTAAACCGGTACTCGCTGATTCTTGGGCATCAATCACGGTTTCAATTAAGCTATCTGTATCTGAATAATGACCATTTAGATGAATAACAAGGTCGGCGCTATCTTGCCAAATACTAGTATTGTAAGTAATTGAGCTATTAAATGAGATTGCTGTTTCTGGTGATAAGTTTTCATTACCTAAAACCATATAACCTAAATTACTATGATCAAAAGTATAAAAACGCTCTTTTAAATTAGGAACACGATAACTTTCACCTACGCCCATGCGCCATTGCAATTGATTGGATGCAGCAGATAAGTTAACTAAACCACTTAAGCGCATCGCATGATGCCAGCCAAAATCAGCGTCATGTTGCATACGAACACCCGCTAATACTTGGTGTTTGGCAATATTCCAATTTGCTTGTACATAAGCTTCGGCGCTTTCACGTGATTCGTCATTTATCTCAATAACTTTTCCGGCGGGTTTTATTTGATCAAGTTGGCCTTGATGTAAAACAAAGCCCGCAACGATTTCATTTCCCCCCAAAGTCCACACATTTTGACCATCAATTTCAGCCAAAGATATTTCAGTTTCTCTAGTACTATTTGATTGACCACTGCTTTCGTCATGTGTGATATAGCGAGCATTAATTTTCCACATTTGTTGCTCGCCAACTAAGCCAACATTAAATTGCTGTTGCTCAACATTAGACAAATATGAAATGACTGTTTTTTGTCCGGGTATGCTTGCGGTAGGTCGGTTTTTATCTTCTTTAAAAAATTGATAACTCAACTTAGTATCAATATTATAAAAACTTCGACTGGCTGATAATTTAGCAAACTTTTTTTCCAAACTCGCTGCGTCTTGAATAACCGTTTCTGGCTGATAATCAAAACCAGCATCATCAATAACCAGCAAGTCTGCAGTTGTTTGCCAACCTAAGATTGTTGATGAAACATTAATTTTTGCTAAATGGCTAATTTCATCACCAGCAATTTCATTGCCCTGATAGTTAGATACTTCATAGCTTATTTTTACGCCACTTTCACGATTTTTTTTGGTGATAATATTAATAACACCACCCATTGCCGAACTACCATAAAGCACCGAAGAAGCACCTCTAAGTACTTCTATTTGTTCAATGTTATTGGCATTTATTTGGTCAAGATCTACCGATGAACCTGAAGGAGAGATAAGCGGTTGGCTATCAAGTAAAACCAGTACATGGTCACTATCAAAACCTTGCATTTGAATATTGTAACCATCTTTACTACTACGAGTGATAACCACTCCAGGAATAAAATTAAGTGCTTGCGCAACTGTACCTTGACTAATTTGTGCTAGCACGTCACCAGCAATAACATTGACATCAACTGCGGAATCACTGAGTAATTTAGCTGTGCGTGTACCCGAAATAACAAAACGTTCTATCTCGGGAGCAGTACCATAGGCAATGCAAGGTTGAACAACAAAAGCTAAAGACAAAATGATAAAACTAAAAATACGCATGAATTACTCTTTTCTATGGTGTATACACCAAACAACACAAATACAAATGATAATAATTATCATGCGCATTCTATTTAAGAAAAAAATAGATAGCAAGAAGAGTTTTAAATTTGTTGGAAGAAATTAAGTTTTATCTCGAAGGGATCAAGTTTTGAAGGAAGAGATATAAAAGAGGTGTGTTGAAGTGAAATAAATATCTTCGATATTCATATCGCATAGATATCAATGTAGGTCGAGTTCTACAAGGCTCTACAATGAATTAATATTATTGTTAATTCATTGTCGAGGTAAACCTCGACCTACAAGACCGTTCATCCTGAACATAAAAGGACATGTTATTTGAAATAACATGCCCTTCTTTTTAATGTAAAAAATGTTTATTCGAGCTTAAGCCTCAACTAACATTCTTCCACGCATTTCCATATGTAGAGCATGGCAGAACCAATTACAGTAATACCACTGTACGCCTGGTTTATCAGCAGTAAAGCTAACTGAAGCGGTTGCTTGTGGGCCAATTTCCATTTGCACACCATGATTAGTCATACAAAAACCATGAGTTACATCTTCCACTTGATCAAGGTTAGTAATAATAACCGTTACTTCATTACCCAGTTTAACTTTAAATGATTCCATACCGTATGTTGGTGCAATTGAGGTCATGTAAACACGTACTTTATTGCCATCACGGATCACTTTATTTTGCGTATATACATCAACACCATCACGTTTAGCTTGGGCAATCGTTGCAGCAAACATTGGATCAGTACGTGGCCATATTTTAAGAGGTTTAACTTTACTACGGTGAACCATTATACAATCATGGGGTTCTGCGAAAGTGGGTCCATCGTGGACAAGTTTCATTTCATCACCTGAAATATCAATTAATTGATCATTTTCCGGCTTAAGGGGACCTGTATTTAAGAATCTATCCTTAGAGAATTTACATAATACGACCAGCCATTTACCATCAACATCTCGAGTTTCTCCTTGAGAGGTATGGTTATGTCCCGGCTGATAATGTACATCTAATTTTTGACGAATATAATTAACTTTTTTACCATTATGGGCATCAATTGCATCTTGAACATTCCATTTAGCGATTTGGCTATCAAGGAACAAAGTAGTATACGCGTTGCCTTTGTTATCAAAAGCGGTATGTAGTGGACCTAAACCTAATTCAGGTTCAGCAACAATGGTGTCACGAGGCTTAATTTTATCATTAAACAAAGCATCTAATTTTTTGATAGAAATAATAGAAACTGTGGGTGACAACTTACCATTAGCGATAAAATATTTGCCATCAGGTGAGGTATTTATGCCATGTGGTGATTTAGGTACAGGGATGTAGCGAGTTAAACTTGACCCCTTACGACCATCTAAAACGGGTACATCATTACCATTGTAGGTTTTGAATTTACCAGCTTTAATAGCAGCTTCACAACGAGCTAAATTAAAAACCACAACATGGTCACGTTCTGCGGTGATCATTTCACCTAAGTTCATGCCCATTTCTGAGTTATATGAGGTAGAAGCAAAATATTTACCATCAAAGTCAGCATCAGTATTATCTAAATTGCCGTCAACCATGACTTGAAACGCCATTTCCATGGTTTCTGCGTCAATAACGTTAAATAATGAACGGTAAGTACTGACGTCTTCTAACGATGATTTACCATCGTTATTCATCGGGATTTCAAATTCACCATTACAAATCACATATTTAGTATAAGGTACTTTTTGTACACGTAAACCGTGAATTGCTTGTACATTTGGCACATGGAGAATTTTATCCGTTTTCATTACATCACAACGAATACGGGCAACACGGGTGTTGGCCTTATCGTTAATGAAAACATATTTACCATTATAACGCCCATCAGTCATACTCATATGAGGATGATGGCAATCACCAGCAAGATAATCATCGCCTTTAATCGCTTTAGATTCGTTGGTTAAACCCCAACCCGTAGCACTATCGATATTAAAGACTGGAATACGCATTAATTCACGCATTGAAGGTACACCCATAATGCGTACTTCACCTGAGTGACCACCACTCCAAAAACCGTAATATTCATCTAAATCGCCAGGATGAACCACTGAACTATTACTCATTTCACTTGCATTAGCTTTTGCTATTGAGGCAAACATCGCAGCAGTCATAGGAGCAGCAACAGCGCCAGCACCTAATAACGCTGTTTTACCAAAAAACTTACGTCTACCTTCGCTCTCTAACTCTAGATCATTAGAGCTGTTATTGTCGTTACTCATCACTCTTCTCCATTTACTTATAATTAAATTAATTTTTAAATTTTGGGTTTAACCTTTAAGCTAAGCCACGTTTATTGCTTCAATTTCAGTTTCTTTATACCTTGCTTTTTTACGTGCTAATTTTTTAAGTGGTGGACATTTTTCATCATTAAAATAAGTCACCTGACAATCAAGACAATAATGACATTCACGCATATTGATGGTTCCATCAGGATGTATCGCTTGAATTTCACATTCTTTTGCGCAGGTTTTACAAGGCTGTCCACATTCAGGACGACGCTTTAACCAATTGAATAGTCTGACGTTATTTCCGGTAGATAAGGCCGCACCTAACGGACATAAATAACGGCAGAAGAATTTACGATTAAATAAATTGATAAATAACAGTAACAATGCCCATAAAATGAACGGCCATTCACGATCAAAATTTAATAGGAAGGTTGTTTTAAAAGGCTCTATTTCGGCGTATTGTTCCGCCAAAGCAAGAGAATCAAGAGATAAACCAAACAAGGCTAATAAAATTAAATACTTAATTGCCCATAAGCGCTCATGTACAGCAAACGGCGGTTCTATTTGCGGTATTTTGATATAACGAGCAAAAACATTAAGCAATTCTTGCAACGCACCAAACGGACATAACCAGCCACAATACACCGCTCTGCCCCATAACATGATGGTGACGGCAGCAGCTCCCCATAAAATAAATATTACCGGATCGAGTAAAAACAAGTCCCATGAAAAGTCCGACATAAATGCTTTCAGGAAAGTAAAGACGTTAACAATAGATAGCTGCCCTCCCCATGCCCAACCGATAAAGACTACGGTAATCACTAAAAAAACATGGCGAAAGTTATGTAAAAAAGTGGGGTAACGTACTAAAACATCTTGGAAAAATAAAGTTGCTAATAACACCGCCATCAATATTAATAGCACCATAACTTCTACATTTTTTTCCTGCCATACCTCTTGAGTTAACGTTAACTCAGGCACAGGATAAATAAGCGGCGGGCGATCAACATATTTTTCTAAGGTATGATAATCACCTTTAAAGCTGGTAAATAAACTCTCAATAGCGCCAAGCTGACGACGAACAAGTAACTCTAATTGCCAATCAATACCCGGATTAAATTCATGCTGTGCGCGCACAATAAACAATGACATTTCATGAAATGTTGGTGCACCTTCAATATAAATATCCGTTACACGGTTATAATCTAAATCACGAAAGGCAAAAGCATCACCGTTTTGTAATATTTGAATACGGTCAAAAATACCACCTCGTACATAGCCAGAACCCTTATATGAATAACCATTGCCCAGCATAACAATGGCATGTTCGCCTTCTTTCAAACTTGCCATTAACCATTGGTATTCACTTTCACCTAATAAATTACGCCCTACGGTAGGAATATCCACTTGTGCAAAATAAATTTCCGCAAACAGATCTTCTTTTTGTTCTTCAGTGGCTTCTTCAATATGCTCAACTTTAGTTCCAACAAAAGCTTGGTCAACAGTTTTTCTGCTGAGAGACAACTTTCGAATTGAGCCATCACCAACCAATATTTGCCAATCTGCTTCTTGGTATACATCCGGATAAACCGTTGACATCGGTTGAATAATATCTTGGTTAGCTTTAATAATACCTAGAGAACGCGCCACTTTGGTAGCCGCTTTAGTGATCGCTACATTCATCACCATTACCGTAACCGTTGCACCAGAAAGGCCATCAATATGAATCACTCCTTCCTTATTATTGCCGCCTACTTTCAGGCGATCACTAACGCTTAAACCATCATATTGATCAGTAAATTTAAATAATTTTGATTCAGGAATACCAGCAAGAATAATAGGTTCATGGTGTTCAAGTACTTTTGCACCAAGATAAATACCTTCAGGGCTTATTGCCACAAGCATATTGACAGGTTCGCCTGAATAGGCGGGGATTTTTGCTAAATCGTTAGTTTCAAAAGCATAACCAATAACGACATCTTCTTTGTATATGGTCCAAATTAATGGGTCGCCTTGTTTTTCACTAATTTGAGTTGCTTGTGAAAATATTTGCTGAATAAAAGGCATTGGGTCTTTAGGCGGACTAACAAATAATGCCTGCGCAGAAAATACAACAAAGAACATCACCGCTAATGTGCAAGATACCTGTTGAGTAATGCTTTTTATCAAACCTTTGACTTTCATCTATTGCGATATGCCTTTTGGCTAACTTAAGAGAAAAATCGCGGATATATGAATCTGTTTAGAAAAGTACCTGCGACAATATGTCACACATACTACGCGGGCAGAAATGTGCAATGATGATGTAGATCAATAAACGGAAATTAGAAGAATAATGAATAGTTAGAATATGACTTAGATCAATTTACCTACGTCCACATCAAAAAACCTTATGAAGCAAAGGGTTATTAATAGGTGCTATTGTGGGGTTTTAGCGGATATGAATATCTGACGAAGTATTGATATCACCTTCGCAGTTAATAATGGTGGTATTGTCATCTCGTAACATTACCGCAACATTGCCAGCTTCAGAGCAACGAATAAAAGCGAGTTGATAACCATACTTTGCTAAGCTACTAGCCGAAAATTTTTGTGCTAGCGTTAAACTTGACCATAAATCACTGTTAGCCTCTTCGGTAAAACGCCTTTCAATTAACGGGTCTCTTTTTTGACACTTTTCCATGTGATGTTCTCCATTTCGATGATAACGTTTTTATTAAGCATATAATATTCCATGATTATAAAAAGCCTTTTGTTCAATACGTTAGAAATGCAGTTAAGTTTAATTTTTAATATGTGTAAAAACTTCTGACATGTCGATAGGATAATTTTGTAGGTATAAATTTATGGTGCAGGTTGACACAAGTGCAACGAGGTTCAATAAAAAGACTTCTGATTTGTCGAGGTGAACCTCAATCTTCAAAAGCCTTCGTCCTGAACATACACGAAATTATGCTCCTGCAATTTCGATATTGCTTACATTGACGTAAGTACTTAGCTTTTGTCTGGAACTAAAAAGCTGACCGTTCATCCTGAACATACACGAAATTATGCTCCTGCAATTTCGATATACCGTTCATCCTCAACATAAAAACCAGCCTATATCGGCTGGTTTGAGAAGTGCTAAAAGTAATCGAATAAACGACTATTTGATGGTTACACGAGAAAATTTACGTTTACCTACTTGATAAACCGCTACGCTACCACGGCTAATCACTAAGCCTTTATCCGTAATTTTTTCACCTTCGATTTTAGCTGCTCCTTGTTTGATCATACGATAAGCGTCTGAAGTACTCGACACTAAACCAGCATCTTTTAGTAAGTTAGCAATCGCGATTTCGCCATTTTCCGTAACAAGTTCTATTTCAGGCATTTCATCAGGCATTGCGCCTTTTTGAAAACGATTGATAAACTCTTGATGAGCGGCTTGTGCGGCATCTTCATCATGAAAACGAGCAATTAACTCTTTTGCTAAATCAATTTTTACATCACGCGGATTTTTACCTTCGGCGATTTGTACCTTGTAACCTTCAATTTCTACAAGTGGTTTAAAGCTCAGCAACTCGTAATAACGCCACATTAAAACATCAGAGATTGACATGATTTTACCAAACATTTCGTTTGGACTATCCGTTATGCCAATATAATTATTTAAGGATTTAGACATCTTTTGTACGCCGTCTAAACCTTCAAGTAATGGCATCATTAAAACAGTTTGAGGACGCTGACCTTCAGATTTTTGTAATTCACGTCCCATCAATAAGTTAAACTTTTGATCGGTACCACCCAATTCAACATCCGCTTCTAAAGCAACAGAATCCCAACCTTGTACTAATGGGTACATAAATTCATGAATAGCAATGGCTTGACCATTGGCATAGCGTTTTTTAAAATCGTCACGCTCCATCATTCGCGCTACAGTTTGACGAGAAGCAAGTTTTAACATGCCGGCCGCACCCATTTTATCCATCCAAGTGGAATTAAAGGCAACCGTTGTTTTTGCTGGGTCGAGTATTTTAAAAACTTGTTCTTTATAAGTCTCAGCATTCGCTAAAACGTCTTCTTTGGTTAATGCTTTTCGGGTAACATTTTTACCGGTGGGATCGCCAATCATGCCAGTAAAATCACCAATCAAGAAGATAACTTCATGCCCTTGCTGTTGAAATTGACGAAGTTTATTAATTAATACCGTATGGCCAAAATGCAAATCAGGTGCCGTAGGATCAAACCCTGCTTTTATTTTTAATCGTTTACCTGATTTTAATCTTTCTAATAATTCGTCTTCTAGCAAGATTTCATCGCTACCACGTTTTAACTCTGCAAACGCTTGGCTAACATCTGACATTTACTTTGGCTCCAAAGAATATAAATACAAACACATAATGTGTCGAATTCTACGGCAATTTATCCACGAGTTAAAACCTTATTGAGTAATATTTTGTCATTAAGTTTACATAGCTAATCTGACCACTTGCTCTATAAGGCTGTTGTTATTACTTTTTTTTGGTATAGTAAACGAGAAACGTCGTATTTAAACCAGTTGTAAAGAAAGTAATCATTTGAAAAACATAACAAATTTATATTTACAGTTACCCAAGCAACATAAAATAGTGATCAGCTCATTCAGTATTATCTTAATGCTGCTGCTATTTTTCCCCTCAGAAAAAGCCACTGCGAGTCGTCAAAACTCAGAAAACGCATTACAAATAGGTAAACGTTATCAAGTTGCGGTACCTCAGGAATCACAAGAGTTGGCAGTCATTAATGTCATCAACAAAAAGCCTGTCATTGCTAAGCAAGATAAATTTTCAGAAGATGAAAATCTAACGTGGAAAACGGCAAAAGTTAAATCAGGCGATTCACTGGCAAAAATATTCAAACGTTTTGGCTACAATGCCAGAACAACTTACGATGTTATTTCCGCAAAAGGCAAATATAGCAAGTTACTTAAAAAGCTCGACGTCGGCGATAAATTGCGCCTCGGTATTGATACCACAGGTAAACTTGCAGCGTTAAGCTACCCATTATCTAAAACTGAAACTTTACACATATCGTTAGTTGACGATAAATATCAATCGAATAAAGAAACCAAAACAGTAGAAACAAGAGAAACTATTGCTCATGGTGTTATTAAATCCAACTTCTGGAATGCAGGTATTGCAGCAGGTCTTGATGATGGGCAAATTATTAATTTAGCCAATATTTTTGGCTGGGATATTGATTTTGCATTGGATATTCGCACCGGTGATAGCTTCCATGTAGTTTTCGAAAACCAATACATTAATGGTGAGTTTATTGGCACAGGTAAAATATTAGCCGCAGAGTTCATTAATCAAGACGACCCATTTCAAGCAATTCGTTTTACTGATGGCGAATATTATTCCCCTGATGGCAAAAGCATGCGCAAAGCCTTTTTGCGTGCTCCAGTAAACTTTAAATATATAAGCTCAAGTTTTAAGCGTAATCGCCGTCATCCAGTAACAAAGCGTTTGCAATCACATAATGGCATAGATTACGCGGCGAAAAGAGGCACACCCGTGGTAGCCGCAGGAAACGGTAAGGTGACTCATGCTACCTTTAGTAAATATAATGGCAATTATGTTTTTATTCAGCATGGTAATGGCATAGTGACTAAATATTTACATTTTTATAAACGCCCAGCAGTTAAAAAAGGCCAGCGTGTAAAACAAGGACAAGTGATTGGTTATGTAGGTTCGACTGGACTTGCGGCAGGATCTCACTTGCATTACGAATTTTTATTAAACGGCGTACACCGTAACCCAAGAACGGTTAAATTACCGGACGCTAAACCAATAAATAAAAAGTTCAAATCAGCATTTGCCAAGCTTTCTAAACAACGCTTAGTTGATCTTGCCGGTTCACGCCAAGCACTGTTTACAATGCTATATTCAAATGAACAAGCTAGAAATACCCAAGCACCTTAATGAGCAAAAACTAACATGAGTAAACGCCAGCTTTATATCGGATTAATGTCAGGTACTAGCGCTGATGGTATTGATTTGGCGTTAGTAGACTTTTCAGCAAGTAAGATAAGTTTAGTCGCAAGCTTTTATCAAGCCTATGATGACAATACTCATCAACAAATAACAAACCTGTACCAAACCAATGCAAATGAAATTGATTTAGCCTTTTCTCTTGATGTAATGCTTGCTCAGCAATTTTCACAAGCTATTGCTAATCTACTCAAACAAGAGCAATTACAAGCAAGTGATATCATCGCTATTGGCAATCACGGACAGACCATTAGACATCGCCCGAATAAAGAAACTAACATCACAGCGCCTTTTACCTTACAAATAGGTTGTTGCCAAACATTAGCCACATTAGCGGGAATTCGAGTAGTCGGCCAGTTCAGAAAAAAAGACATGGTATTAGGTGGTCAAGGTGCTCCTTTAGTACCCGCTTTTCACCGCGCATTATTCCCTTGTGAATCAACAGATGTTTTTGTTGTTAATATTGGCGGCATTGCTAACATCACCTATTTACCGGGTGATAAAGAACAGACAATTATCGGTTTTGATACTGGACCCGGCAACGCATTAATGGACAATTGGTATCAAGAACATCAAAATGGCCGTTATGATGTTGATGGTAATTGGGCGAAATCAGGCGTTATTAACGAGATGCTTTTGAGCCAAATGCTTGATGATAATTACTTCAAAAAAAATGCTCCTAAAAGTACGGGACGTGAATATTTTAACCATGCTTGGTTAGCACATTATTTACGTAATTCCACCCTCTCTACTGCCGATATTCAAGCCACATTAACGGCCCTGACTTGCCGTTCAATTTGCCAACAAATCACTCAATTAAGTACGAAAGGCAACGTATATTTATGTGGCGGCGGCACCTTCAACACCCACCTAGTAAACCAGTTAAAACAATCACTTAAACAACATAAAGTAATGAATAGTGACATAATTAACATTGATAGCGATGCATTGGAAGCAATGGCATTTGCTTGGTTTTCTTTTGCTTTTGATAAAAAAATTATTGGCAACATTCCAGCGGTAACAGGGGCTAGCAAAGAAGTCATTTTAGGGAATGAGTTTAATCCATAAAAAGCACTAGATTTGCATAATTTTATCCCTATAATAGAACGTTCCCTGTTGAAAAAACATGCGTACTTTTATTAGATGTTGAATGTAAATTGAACTATTTTAAAAATTTGAAATCTAATATTTAATGGTGTACGCCTTGAGCAACTTTTATCTAGGAGGAACGATGCAATTTAATGATATTCACATAGGAATGAAGTGCGGCAGTAAAAAAGGCAGTGGCACAGTAACTTGGATTGATGGCTCTACCCGAACGATATATATGGCAAATACAGACGATAACAATAATTTCGAAGTGAATTTTGAAGAGCTTATCGATGATCCACAAGCACACAATCGCGAAGATACTTTTTATTAAAAACGATTTAAGTCGCCGTTGCTTGATGTTATGACTTGACGCTTCAACTAGTGTGACAGCTAACACCAAAGCAACTCCAGGAAGCCTTTAACATTTTGTTGAAGGCTTTTTAATTTCTACTCCCTTATACCAATTCCATTAACTTACTGCCCACTTGTGTTGGTTAAAATACTCCATGGCTGCGTTGCTCTCAATCCCAATAGCCTAGCTATTGGTCAATCGAGCGCCTTACCTTGAAATATTTTTCCTGCGCACAACAAGATCACAAACTTAATGAAAATGGTATTAAACTCTGTACTCCATAGTTGTTGAGCCAGCAAACCCTAATAACCAACGTAAATAAGGAAAGTATTCTTCTTTTTTTACTTGGAAGCCTTTTTGTAAATATAGTTTTTTTGCTTTGTTATTGATATCAATGACATCTAGTCGAATGGTTTGGTATTGTTGTTTTTGCGCATAATTAATTATACCTTCAAGTAACTGTCCGCCAATCCCTCGCCCTCGCCATTTTTTATGTACTGCTATACCATCCATAACGAGTTCATTTGTTAATGCCTTACGTTCAAATAAACTAAAAATCAATACAGCCCAATGACCATTTAAAAAACCTAAATGTGTTAATAACTTTTCATAAGTCATACCGCTAGTAAACGATGCTTTAGGTGTTTGAAAGCCTGCAATACCAATTAGCTGATCATTATGAATGGCAGCTATGGCATGGTCTAAAATAAAACTATCAAATAAGAGCTTCATTCTTTTTTCTTTTACATTAATAGCAACAGAAAATTTTTCACCAAAAGCTTGATCAAAAAGTTCAACGGCTGCTGCTCTGAAATGTTCGGGAATACCCAATTGATAAATAATTTTATCGTTATCAAGATGGCTGCGTGTGCCATTATCCAATGCACTTTTAACCATAATTGCATTCCAACCACAATAACAACGCCGGCATAAAATCAGTTGCTAAGGCATCTTGTCCTTGCCACATCAGCTTTAACCATTGCTTAAAACCAAAATTTTGGCTGCTATATTCATTCGCTTTTAACATCCCATGGCTTGCATTTAAAATCAGTTGAGTTTCAACATAATTATTTTTATTTTCAGCTTGTTGCCACCGGTTAAACTCTTGTTTGGCATCAACATTCAGATCACCATCTCCCCACAATAATAACGTTGGAATATTTATGTTACGGTAATCCTGAATGGCATCTGAGCGATAATTTTTCAATACAAAGTGATAGCGATTTTGAGACATAGGGTCATCACCTACACTTTTTAGATACTGAGTATATGACAGTCTACTATCTAGGAGTTTTTCTCCTGATAAGTTAATAGCTAGTGCTATATTAACTTGTTCAGCAGTGGCTCCTGATAACTGTAAACGTGTTTTTGTATAATACTGGCCTTGCTCAAACCAGTTACTCGCAAAGCCAATACCCACCATAAAACCAATGTTGTTCTCTTTGTTGGCAATTGCAGGTAAAACCCAACCCGCCTGACTGAAACCAATTAGCCCCGTATTTTTAGGTGTAAACTTATATTTCTGTTGAATAAAACTAACTGCGGCCAATACTTCAGATTGACGGTCTTGCATTGATTGATTTAACCAATTGCCTGTTGACTCTCCGACCCCTGCTTTATCCCAACTAAATATTGCATAACCCTGCTCTCTAAGCTGCTGCCAAATAATATCGTAGTAACCTTCCGCGTCATATGTCATTGCTCCGTCCACATGGACAAATATCAACACACCTTTTGTTTTTTTTCCGCTTGTTGGTTCAAGAAAATGTCCGTGTAATTGCTCTTGCTCATGTTCAAACCACAACTCTTCAGCTTCGACAGCCGTTACAAAAATAGGGAATATAAAAATAGATAATACAAAAACAAGTTTCAAAAAAGTGAGTTTCATCAAAAATCCTTTTATCTAAGTTAAAACAGGGCTAACAATACTAGCTCCACAGTATACCTAATTATCAGCATCTGACTGTAAGCCTCTGTAAGCGCGTAGTTACAAAGCCTTACTGAACTCAATTGTCATTCGATTTACAATTTACCCTCATTTAAAAATGGAACAAACAATGAAAACTCAATTTATTGTCATTACCTTATTAAGCTTTATCACACTAACTTTTGCGACTGAACAAAAACAAGGTGAACTACAGGTCACAGTGAACGGCACAAAAAATAATAGTGGCAAGGTTGAAGTTTATTTATTCAATAGCAAGGCACAATTTGAAAAAAAAGTACCTCCTTTACTTATTTGCAAAGCAAAAATAGAACGACTTAAGGCTGAATGTACTTTTAAAGATATTACTTATGGAAACTATGCCATTTTTACTTTTCATGATGAGGATCAAGATGGCAATTTGGATGTTGATTTTCTTGGTGAACCTAAAGAAAAACTCGCCGTCAGTTCGATAAATTTAGCTGATAATTCAACACCGACATTTACGCAAAGTGTGTTTTCGTTTCGCAGCCAGCGTGGTCAAATTTTTATCAACTTACAGTAGAGAATTAATGATGGTGAAGCTTATTCAAAGTTTAAAAGTAAGGCAAAGTATCGCTTTTATTTTTAGTCTATTCATTTTATTAGCCGTATTAGAAGAGCTCGACGCTGAAGGAATTTCCCCTTCGATACCAGATACCAGTAAAAATATTATTTCTGCCTCCATTGTCACAGCACAGCTCGCCGGCGCTCTGCCGAAACTAGATTTTTTAGCCCGTGTTGAACCGATAAAGTTAAGTCAAATAACCTCACAAGTCTCAGGTAAAGTAATAAGTATTTCATCGGCGTTAAGACCCGGTAGGTCATTACTAAAAGATCAAAAATTATTAACTATTGACCCTCTATCCTATCAAGTAGCCACTGCTGAAGCTAATGCAGGCTTAATCGCAGCCAAAGTTGAGCTTAAAAAAATTAGCATTCAGTTTGCTGACAATAGTTTAGCGGAAAAGCTCGCCAATGCGCAATTAACATTAGCGCAGAGTCAATTGGCTCATGCCCAAGAACAGCTGGAACAAACCAAGGTAACTTTACCCTTTGATGCTGAAATCACCAATATTCACGCCTACTTAGGAGAGTACATCACTCCCGGACAGCAAATTGTCAGTGTTTTACCCAAAGCCAATAAACATATTAGTGTGCCTATTAGCGAACAAGATCTCACTCATTTAGCACAGTTATCATTAGGGCAATTAATTACCTTGACTAGCCTAGATAAACAACATCAATGGCCAAGTAAAATTGTTAGTATTAGTCAACATACTCATAATTTACAAAGAAACATATATTTAGAACCGATCAAGAACACGCCATCGCCAATGTATGGTCAATACCTTTATGCTCAATTTCCTGTCAAAGGTTGGTCTAAAACACTTATGTTGCCAGAAAGTGTTTTAACATTAAAAGGTGAAGTCTGGTGGCTTGATAATCAAGAGCAAGTTTATAGAACAAAACTAGATGACTACCTTATTGCCAACAACATGGTTTACTTCCCTCAAGAAAATATCAAACAATCAAATAATAATAACAATCACGCCCTGTTATTTCCATTAGCGTCATTAAGTCAAGGTATGAAAATACAGCCATTAACTACCGATGGTGGTGAATGATGATCACCTGGTTCACACGACACCCCGTTGCGGCAAACTTATTAATGATGACACTTTTGCTAGGTGGTTATTTATCTGCCAATAAGATGCGCAAAGAAATCATTCCTAAATTGCCCGCCAGCGAAATAAACATTAGTGCTTATTATGAAGGACGTACAGCTCAACAAATAGACAGAGAGCTAGGGCAAAAACTTGAACAAGCACTGCAAGGCATTGCTGGTATTAAACACATTAATTCGGCGTCTTCACAAAGCTCGATAAATATTACCGTTAAGAAAAAACTTGATCATTCAATGGAACGGCTACTGGCCGACATAAAGTCGAATGTAGAGAATATCTACGATTGGCCACAGCTCGCCGAGAAACCTAAAATTTACCGTAACGAAGACAGTTTCGATGCGTTAATGGTGCAATTATCAGGTGATACCGATAAAGATACTCTGATAAAAGTAGCCCATCGCGTTAAACAAGCACTATTAGCAAACCCAGAAATTCATAAAATTGAGCAATATGGTGCACATGATTACAGCATTTATATCAACGTGAATCCCGATAGAATGCGACAATTAGGACTAACATTTGATGAAATATCTGCCGCTATTGCACAACAGTCGGTACGCAGTAAAAGTGGTTTATTAAAAACCGATAATGGCCAATATCTGATTTATTCAGAGCAGCACGCTCAATACCAACGAGACCTTGCTGAACTTGTCATTAAAGTATCCGATGATGGCAACATTATAGTTCTTGATGATATTGCTCAAATTGATGATGGTTTTGTTGAACATGACTCTGACATTCACTTTAATGGCCAACCGACTATAGGATTTGCGATAAAGATGTCGGCTAAAAGTGATGTTTTAGATATTTCTGCACAAGCCCAACAAGTAGTCAAACAGCTTAATAAATATTTGCCCAATAACTTAACGCTAACCATTTGGTTTGATGCCAGTACTTATGTACAAGAACGTTTAGATCTATTACAGAATAATGCCTTACAAGGTTTTGTTTTAGTTTTTATTTTACTCAGTCTGTTTTTACAAATGCGTTTGGCGTTTTGGGTCGCGATGGGTTTACCTGTTGCTATCGCTGGCACATTTATTGTTCTAGGAGAGTTAGGGTTTCAATATACCATTAATGAAATCACCACCTTCGGTTTTATCTTAGTATTGGGTATTTTGGTTGATGATGCCGTAGTCGTTGGTGAGAGTATTTATTCGAGTAAAGAGCAACAAGGTAGCGGCATACAAGCGACGATTGATGGTGTGCATAAAGTCGCTTTACCAACAATATTTGGTGTACTCACTACGGTTGTCGCTTTATTACCGATGACACAATTTCCATCAGAAACTGGGCGCTTATTTGCAGGTTTTGCTTGGGTAGTAATTATTGCGCTATTGTTTTCATTACTTGAATCAAAATTCATTCTACCCGCGCATTTACGTAATATTAAAATACAAAAAATCGACGCAACAAAGTCATCAAAAATTAAGCATGTTTTGGTTAGCATTAGGCAGATACCACAACACGCTCTAACTTGGTGTAATTATCAACTTTATCATCCTCTGCTAAAGTTCAGTTTACGTTATCGCTATGCTTGGTTAATGTGCTTTTTTGCGATTAGTTTGTCGGTAATTGGTAGTTTATATCAAGGTAAAATTCGCTCGGTATTATTTCCTGAAGTGCCCGGTGATTTAATTATTTTAACTGTAGAGCTTGAAGCAAATGCACCACTTTCATTAATACAGCAGAGCATGGATAAAGCAGAATCTGTAAAGGCTGACATTAATAAAAAATATCAACAACAATTCAATATTAAAGATGACATTATCGATAAAAGCATGACGATCATGTACGAACAAGGCATGATTTTAATTTTTGCAGAACTACTACCTAAAAACGATCGTCCTAACGTTAATATTAAAGATATAGCCCAATTATGGCGAACGCCACTGAGCACACTAGAAGCCGTTGTAAGTACAGAAGCGATGGTTTCATTAGAAGGCACAAGCAGTGGCACTCGTGTAGTTTTTCAACACCCAGATACAAAAATATTAGATAACATTGTTAAAAGAGCTCGTCACTGGCTTAACAATCAACAAGGTATTCGCAATGTAAAAGAAGAGCAGGCGAACATCATGCCGCAATTAATGTTTACGTTAAAAAGCGAAGCTCAGTTATTTGGCATCACCCGTAAAATGTTAGCAGACCAACTTGCTGCGGCCTATGGGGGGTTAGAAGTTGATCGTTTTTACCGCGATGAACACCGAGTTAAAGTTTACTTGAGCTTGCCACGATCATTACGAGATTCTCGAACTGATCTTAGAAAAATGTACATATTTAATGATAAAAACAAGGCGATTCCATTACTTGCTATTGCAGATATCAGTACCGATTTTGTGCAAAACTCTGTCAGCCGTTATGACGGTATAAACAGTAGAATTATACTGATTGATGTCAATAAAGATCAAACAAGCCCTGAACAAATTTATCAAGATCTCATCAAGGACTTCTATCAAAAAGTCAGCTCACAATACCCGTTATTTAAGACCAAACGAGCTGGAGAGTTAGAAGAAACAGTTGAAACTAAAAGCGGCTTAGTTACGGCATTTATCATTGCACTCATGGCGATATACATTTTATTAGCTATACCACTAAAGCGCTACGGACAACCGTTACTGATCATGGCGGCTATTCCCTTTGGTATTGTCGGGGCAATATTAGGACACTTATGGTTAGGGTTAAGCATCAGTTTATATTCGTGGCTCGGTATATTAACGTTATCTGGTGTCGTGGTTAATGACAGTTTGTTGATTGTCACCAGTTACAATGAATTAAGGAAAAAAAACAATTCACAGCTGACCGCAATTTATCAAGCTTGTCAAAATCGTTTTAGAGCTATTTTCTTAACGACAGTAACCACTTTTGCTGGCTTATATCCCTTATTAAGTGAAACATCAGAACAAGCGCAATATTTGATACCCGCTGCAGCATCAATGGCCTATGGTTTACTGTTTGCTACTTTAATCACACTATTCCTAATTCCAATATTGCTTGTAGTCTGTACAGATTTTAAAAAATTCTTAACCGAACAACGATCACTAAACGCCAATCAGCTAACCACCAAGATTATTCAATAGGTAAAGTCACCACAAAACAAGCTCCGCCCAAGGAGCTTTTTTGTATCTGTAACTGGGCGGCGTGTTTATCCAAAATACTTTTCACAATGGCTAAACCTAAACCAAATCCTACGCTATTTCGACTATTATCTAACATTACAAAAGGCTGAATGACTTGTTCTTTTTGTTGTTCACTAATACCAATACCATCGTCTTCAATCCGAAAGATTAGTTTATCTTTGGTAAATTCAATATTAATAGCAACTTGGCTTTTACTGAATTTAAAACTATTTACTACAAGGTTCTCTATGGCGCGATTGATTAGGCGAGGTTCAGCGTTAATGTAACCTGTTGGTAAGTCCAAACTTAATTGAATATCAGGGTATAACGTTTTAATTTTGCTAGCGGTCAACTCAGTCAACTCAGCAAAATTTACCCTTTCTTTGATGAGTGGTGCAGGCTTGCCATTTAATTGAGCATAAAAAAGCCACTCGTTAACTAAAGCATCTAATTCATCTAGGTCAATATCCATATCTTGAAGTTGTGTTTGATAATCAGCAACGGTATGACAATTATGAGTCAAATCCAAAGCAAACCTTATCCTAGCAATCGGCGTTTTTAAATCATGAGAAACACCATTAATAAGATTTTTTTGTTCTTTTTGCAGCAACTCAATTTGATCGATCATTTGATTAAAGTTTTTTGCTAACAAAGAATAAGGCCTAGGGACAAACATATCAGCTCTAACGTCAAATTTACCTAAGCCATATTGTTGATGTACTTTAACCAACTTATTTACTTGTTTTTTATGACTATTCACATAACGAAATATGATGAATGCAAGTACTGCTATGACAATGAGCAATAAATTTTGCAAATACGTTTGATAATCGCCATGTGCCCCATAGTTTTTCTCCATGATTAGCACACAATCACAAGTTTTGTCGTAATAATAAAGGTTAATATCATCAACGGTCCAACCACTAACAACATCAACAAAGACATCATTACGGATTAACTCGTCACGATGTTCTACTATAAGTGATAAGTTATTGAGTGTTTTTAACGAGAACTGATAACTAAAACGTTGTGACCAATAGTCTAACCTGTTTGTCTTATCGTTAGACTCAAGTACATCGGCAAGCACAACCTGCTTGATACCACGAGTATTGATCAGTTCATCTTTTTTGATACCTTCGGTATAAATGTTATCTAACAACAATACACCTAAAGTTAAAGCAAAAAACAGGGCGGAAAATATGGTGAGGAATAAGCGAGTAAACATTGATGACATCCATCGTTGCTAAAAAGAGTTCTTACCGTTACTAGTTTGGCAACATATAACCTTTAGCACGAATTGTTTTAATATATTTGTATGGAGGCGCTGTATCATTGAGTTTTTTTCTTAACGAACTAATACGCATATCAATCGAACGGTCAAAGCCGTCATATTCAATTTTTCTTATTTCGTTAATGATCATTTCTCGATTTAAAATAATGCCGGGATTAGACATGAAATAAAGAATAATTTCATATTCAGCATCAGTGATATCAATGGCATCATCACCAAGAAATAACATTCGACTATTAACATCTATTTTTAAATTCTGTACTTTGATGAACTCAGAATTTGTTATGTGATTATTGTTATTTAATCGAGATAGGGCTTTTATTCTCGCTAATAAAATATGTGGGCGGACTGGTTTAGTAATAAAATCATGAACACCTAAATTAAGCGCTGAAACTTCCAGAAAATCATCTTTTTTTGCAGTGATCATTAATATAATACCGGTAAACTCTTCACTTATACCACGTAAGACTGCTAAGCCGTCACAACCGGGCAACATCATATCTAGTAACACGATATCAGGCTGTTTATTTTCTATCGCCTCAATTGCCGCCAAACCATCAAAAATGCTAGTAGTTTGATAACCTTCACTTGATAGCATCTCACTCATCATATGATTAAGACGTTGGTCATCTTCAACGACGATTATATGTTTATCCATTCAAGATTACCTATTTAAACTTAGCCACTTAATTAATACTCCCTACTTTTTATGGATATTATTATGCACGTAGCATCAACTTTACACCACGATAAATCACCATATTTTGGTAACAAACGATTAAAATAAATGAAAACTTAATAGGGTGTAATTGATAAGTATATATGTTAAAAAGTGCTGTAAAATTCAAGTAACTACTTGTCACAGTTTCATATCTATTACTACAGTTAGGACAAACATGCTGCAACCTTTCAATAAAAGTACAAAAGCTATTATTTTCTTTTTAGTTTTTAATTTTCTTGCCACTGCGTTATCCATTTACTTAGAGTTTTCTAATTATATTAACAACTCTCAAACTTTAAGTTATAGCCAAGTGATTTTTTCAATTTTTATATTATGGCTTTGCATCTATTTAATGTTACAACTTCGCAGAGTTAACATGAAAATACTTAACCTATGTTTTTGGTTCTGTTTGTTGCAGACGGTTACGATTAAAAATGACATTTTCACGTCTAGTTTAAATTATGGTGCCAAGGTTGGCGCTGCATTTGAAATTGGCAATACGGTAATTACAATCAATTTTTTGGCACTCTTGGCACTTTTTTTAATAAGAAAAATGATTCACACTCTCAAAAATGAAAACGAACATCATTTGGAGACTTAAGTGCTAGTAGTTAGAGAAGCAAACGCCGATGACATAGATATTGTATATGACTTGATCATGGCAATCGCAAAACATCATGACCAGCAACAATATGTAGTGACCGACAAAAATGAATTGCTAACAGCAGGCTTTGGCAAACAACCACAATTTGGCGTTCTATTAGCCGAGGTTGATGGCAAAGTTGCAGGTTACTGTTCATATACTTGGAATTACTCTATTTGGCTCGGTTCCCGTTATATGAATATTGATGATATTTTTGTTTGGCAAGAATATAGAGGGAAAAAAGTTGGTGAAAAGCTAATGTATAAAGCCAAAGAAGTTTGTCAAAATAAAGGTGGAAATCGTATTCGTTGGGAAGTAGAAAAAGATAACCACGCCGCGATTAAGTTCTATGAACGTCTTGGCGCAAATATAGATATCAAAGGCTTATGCAAATGGGATATTACTTAATAATTTTTTAAAGCACCACTGTCATAATAATTAAAAGAGGAAAATCCATGCAAGCCCATTTAATTCTACAACCCGTATTTGCTTTAGGTTTATTGACCGTAGTGATATTTTTTTGGATGTATGTCACTCGTATTCCAGCAATGTACCGATTAAAAATACACCCACAAAAAGGTCAAGATACTCAAGCCTTACGTACGCTATTGCCAAAAGAAGTTTCAAGAGTTTCTAATAATTATAATCACTTACTTGAACAACCAACATTATTTTATGCGGTGGCAATCTCTATTGCCATATTAGGACACGTAGATCAATTACATGTGATCTGCGCATGGATGTATGTTGCTTTACGTATAGTACACTCATTAATACAAGCAACTATTGACCGCGTATTTGCTCGCTTTATCGTTTTTTCATTATCATCTCTCGTATTATCGTTTATGGTTGTTCGCGAGGCTATGACAGTTTTTACACTATAAATATAACAAGCAGACAAAAATAAAATGAATATCTTACTGATAAGTGCGAGCCAACGTGAGCAATCCAACAGTTTTAAAGTTGCTCAATACATTAAATCTAATATTTTGAACGACAGTTCTGAAATATCATCCCCTATCTTAGAGTTATCCAAATATCGCCATTTATTAGATCATTATGGCTTTGAAACTAACAGTGGCTTTGAAACGAATAATGACTCATTACTCGCCAAAGAAAAAGATGAAGTATTGGCTTTATTATATGCTTGTGATGCCGTGGTTTTTATTACACCTGAATGGGGAGGCATGATCCCGCCAGCGTTAGTTAATTTACTCTTATTAACTGCCAATGGTTCAGCAAATGGTTTACCGTTAGGTCATAAACCTGCTTTTGCAGTTGGTGTATCAGCATCTGGCGGTGGTAGTAACCCGATCTCATTGTTAAAGGCTTATGCGGCCAAAAATAGTCACCTTACTTGGCTTCCCCTACATGCCATTGTACAAAACGTTGAACAATTCCTTGAACACCCTTGGTCACCAAACTCAAACGATAGATATTCACAAGTACAATCTCGGTTATTGGTAGGTATAAAAAGTTTAGTGATTTATGCAAAACAACTAGCGCCAATAAGAGAAGAACTAGTTTCTTTATCGAAAGTACATCCGTTTGGGCAATAATTATTAGTTGTATAACATAAAATATCATCTAGAGGAAAAAAATAATGTCAGAGCTAAAATCAGCAACTGCAAGCTGTCTATGTGGTAGCGTAAAAATAACCGCCAACGAAATTAATCCAAAGTTTTCAGTATGCCATTGTCAAACCTGTAGGACATGGGGTGGTGCGCCATACTTTGCCGTACAATGTGGCGAGAATGTAGAGATTGAAGGCGCTGATAACATTAAAAAATATGAATCTTCTGCGTGGGCTTCAAGAGGATTTTGCTCACAATGTGGTACACATTTGTTTTATCAATTAAAGCAAACAGGTGCTTACAACATGCCTGTAGGTTTATTTAAAGAGCTTAGGGGTTTAAGCATGAACATGCAGTATTTTAGTGATAAACGCCCTGATTATTACTGTTTCACCAATGAAACTAAAGAAATGACTGAAGCTGAAATCATGGCGTATTTTGCATCACAAGTTTAAAATATTGTTAGCTTAATACTTTTAAAATATGAAAAATAAATACTTAAAAACTAAATACAATAAAACGGTTACTTGCTCATAAAAGACTTCTTTAATGAGCAAGAAATTGAACCTATTCATGACGTTTAAACTAAGTTTCCTCTAGCATCGCAAGCTGACAACCAAGATTTTTTTACGAAAATAAGCAGTCAATCCCACTTATTTAACCAGTACAAAATATTTGAACGAAGAACAGCGTAATAATTATCAACAAGTAACGGCTGTTAGTACAATTCTCAACAAGCAACTAGGCTATTTATAATCTCTTATTTCACATACTCTAGCGCTGAATTTGTAGCCAAGTTCGAGTTCGGGCATTTTTTCTGCAACTAAAATTACATCTTCGCCAATGATACTCACTCGTTCAGTTGCTGATTTTTTACAGCGGGAGAGTTGAAAGGTTTCATATTCATAAACGAAAGTAGCTATCGCTCGATCAAAATCAGTATATTTTTCTTTTGTTTCAGTGCCATTAGCATCTGCACCATTAATAGCGATAATATCAACTTCATCGCTCTGCTTATTTTTATCCTGTTTATCTGTATTCGAGCTACTTGTCTGAAGTTCCGTATTACCTGCCACTGCTTGTTCAGCATCTACAACTTCATTTTCAGAACTAACCTTGGCAGTTTCTTCTTTTACTTGCTCCGCACCTTCAGTATCGTTTGTTTGACCTGTACTTATTGTCACTCCCGGAATTTCGATATTTAATTCAGTGTTATACCAATTAAGTGGTTGCATCAAAGTAACCATAACTGGCGTAATTAATGATAAACGAAGAAAAACAAATAATACTGAAAAGCGTTCTCCTGCTCTAAATTTTATGGGGTGCAGGCGTAGTAAATTAACTAACTTTAGAAATAAGAACCAGAGATTTCCTATAGTAAACAGTAATATCAAACTCATTGATGTTAATAGCAATAACCATAACGGGAGTACCAAAACGGTGGTAAAACCTTGTGCATAAATTAAAGAATGAGGATCCACACCGGTGATGTAATTAACCTTTCGTGCGGCAACAGCTAGGGTAAAGTTACCGATAATAACGTAAATAATAAAAATAAAGCTTTTGCCAAGCAGTGTTTGCCAAACCCGCGTAAAAATATCTAATAACTCACGCAACATACCAATCATAGCAATCGAACCGACAATCAGCAGACCTAGTTCAGGTTCCATAATTGTCACTCGTGATAATGATTGCTCTTGAGAAATGCCAAGTATGACCGCTAACAAATATAATTTTTGATTTGAATGTAGTACCTGCCACCAAGAAACCATTTTTTTAGGCAACCACAACAAACCCTTTAGTAATTTGTCAAAGAACTGCGCTGGCGATTTCAACGACGCTTGTAAGCGCTCTAATTGCTTCTTTGGTATAACGATTTCTTTAGCTACTGGCTCAAAGTCTTCATCTTGCATTACATTGCCATTTGGATAAACATCAAAGATAGAGCATTATCGCACTACTAATATTTATTTTTCAATAAGATAAATATTTAGTTATGCTATAAATAGTAATTTACCTCTCTGCTTTGTCGTATTCAAAAAATTGAGTACTTTAGGATGCTCGATTAGATGTTCGTAAATATTTTATTATTACTGGGTAGCACCCATGGCTTTTATTTAAGTTATGCGATTTTTTCAAAAAATAATACTGATAACAATGCAAATTTAATATTGGCCCTTTTTGTTTTTTGTTTCTCACTTAGTTTATTTTCAGTTGTGTTAGATATAAGCGGTGTTCAAAAACACCTTCCTCATACTCTTCTTCTTGATATACCAATAATGTTTTTATTTACTCCATTATTATATATCTATGTTAAAAAACTTAGTGCGACAACTTTTTATCAGGTCAAAATAAAACATTTTTTTCCAGCAATAATAGCCTTCATCATCAATATTCCTTTTTATCTACAAAGTGGCCAATTTAAATCTAATTTTATCTATGGTCTTGAACCCCTCTCAGAAATTAATCAATGGTATGTCATTATTCTTGAATTTGTTTTTGCTTTCATTGTTGCGATTCAAATAGCACTTTATCTTAATAATATTCACCGACATCTTAAACAGCACCATACAATTGTTAATAATAATTTTTCCTACACCGAAAAAATAAATTTAACCTGGTTAGCTAGATTGAATATTATGGTAAGCATTTTATTTGTCTTTTTTTTACTTGAACTAGCTTTTGAGGTAAATGCGGCATCCTGTATTGATTATGGTAGCGGTTTATTCTGTGAGCATTCTTGGGTAACAGCAGAACCAGCTTTCTTTTTTTCTGAAATTGGCGCTGTTATCTGCATTTACGTGATCAGTATTTACGGCCTAAAACAACCTGAAATTTTTGATAAATTCAAAAATATTTATGACGAAAAATTGGCTATCAATACAACTAAAAACATTGAGAATGTTCAACAGACTCCAGATAAAAACACGAATAATGACAATCACCTCCCTACACAAAAATATCAAAATTCATCTTTAACTACAGAGTTGTCGCTGTCGATATATCAAGAATTGTGTAAATTTATCACCGAACAACAATTACACCTCAATACTGAATTGTCGCTACCTCAATTAGCCGAGCAAAGTGGCTGGTCAAAACATAATTTATCGCAGGCTATTAACCAAGGCGCAGGTAAAAATTTCTTTGATTTTGTTAACTCATTGCGCGTAGAACATGCCAAAAAATTACTCGTTAGTTCAGCTAACATGAGTATATTAGACGTCTCGTTAGATGCTGGATTTAATTCCCGTTCTGCCTTTTATAATGCTTTTAAGAAGCATACCCAAATGACTCCTAGCGAGTTTAGGAAACATTAATAGCAATCTTTTATATTGACGTTTAAGCAATTGTTCAACACTACTGCCCCTTTCAACTTCCTTATTTCTATTTAGTAAAAAATACCGAAACAAAATAGAAATAACGAGCATTAGTATGTCCTGATTCGTCGGAAAGGACGAAAACAAATGATTTATTCTGCAAATTAGTGCCATCAACTTAAGAGGTATCTATGAAAAGAAAACTAATCATCCTACTTTTATTCACTACACTATTAAGTGCATGTGATTCAGGAAAATCAAAAAAACAAATAGATATAGGTCCACCATTACTTGCGCCCGCCCCGACTGAGGAAATAGTAATTCCACAATATCAAACTGGGCAAACTCCACCAGAATACAATGGCCGTATTGTCTTTGATAACGTTAATGTCTTGACGATGACCAGTCAAACCCAAGAAGATATTCTTACCGATTATCGAGTTGTCATTGAAAACGATAATATTATTGCCATCGGCACCAAAGAGTCCGTTGAAATTCTTGATGGTGATAAAGTCATTGACGGAGAGAGTGGTTATTTATTACCTGGGTTTATTGACTCCCATGTTCATTTTTCTCATGTAGGCCCTGGGGAACCCAATCCGTTAACCTTTACTGATCCTGCGCAAATGTCTCTTTATTTACAGCAAGGCGTTACCACAGTTCGTGCTTATTCAGGTACACCCGAGAATATTGACTGGCGAGATAAAGTCAATAGTGGCGAATGGTTGGGGACAAAAATAATAACCAGTGGCCCAATAATTCACGATAAATTGGTTATTGAAGAAACGATAGGTTTTTCCTGGGACAGCCTGTCAAACCTATTCATTTCACTCGCTCCCGTTGTTGTTCCCGACAATAAAGAAGAAGGTCGCCTTGAAGTTATCAAGCAAAAAGGGATGACCTATGACTTTTTAAAAGTCTATTCTCAACTTAACGAGGAAACTTTTTTATCTGTTGCTGAGCATGCCAAGCACGAAAACCTTTTTCTAACTGGACATATCCCCGATGTATCAATAGCCACAGCATTAACACACTTTCAAGAAATCGCCCATATTGTCGAGCTAACACCAATGGCGGTTGAGTATTCAGGTACAAAAGAGGAATATCAACAATGGTTAGTTAACACGATGTTAGAAAACGATATTTCCTTAGTTTTTAATTGGTCAACAGACGAAGTAAATAAGGAACTTAGCGAAGGAATTGATGTTTTTAGCCGAGATATTTATCAAGTACTCCCTGAAGCGCTACTTGATGTTTGGCGACAAGTATCCGAAGCAAGTGATATTGACGATGAAATCACCAAAGAAGCATTAGCGCTAGCAAAAATTCTAGTGGATGCTGGTGTGGTTTTACAGGTAGGTTCAGATACTGGCGATGTGGGTTCTATACCGGTATTTCTCCATCGAGACTTTGAACTTATGATAGAAGCAGGTATTAGTCCCTATCAAGCTTTACGTGCTGGTACCTTTAATCCCGCACAAGTGATATCACGTATTACCAGCCAACCTCAGGACAGAGGAATTATCGCCGTAGGTTATTTAGCTGATCTAGTCTTGTTAAAGGACAACCCACTTACGAATATATCCAATACTCGAAATCAACACGGGGTGATGATCGATGGTCATTGGTTTGCACAAAACGAGTTAAATACTATGGTCAAACACTTTGTTAGCTTACCACTTATTCCACATAATCTTGATTTTAAATAGAGTAAAAAGAGATGGTTTTTAGATACAAATCATCTCTTTAACATCGCTTCTCAATTCAAGTTAAATACTTGCCAATAATGATAATTAATAATAAACCCAATAGCGGTATTAATTTGGGGGGCTATTCTATGCTCTTAAGTCAGGTCGATTTACCATCAAATAGATTACAAAAACTAAAAAATTGGTTAGGCCCTTTGTGGGTAACTGTCATCTTTTTTCTCATATCTTTGTTCATTTTGTCTGCCTTTCGATTGGGCTTAGTTATTTGGCAATCGGAGAGAATAGAAAATGTAACTAATTTTAGGATGATAATGACAAATGGCGTTCGCGTCGATATTTCATCTCTAAGTTATATTTTTTCTATTCCATTATTAATAAGTCTGGTGTTTTACATAAGCCGTAAGGGTTCACAGTTACTAAGTAAATCACTGCTTGTTTGGTATGTTATTTCACTGTGTTTACTTGTTTATTTAGAAGTAATTACACCAACATTTATTCTAGAATATGATTTAAGACCCAACCGATTATTAATTGAATATCTTATTTATCCTAAAGAAGTATTTTCAATGCTCTGGACTGGCTATAAGTTTGAAATATTTATAAGCTTTTTGGCGCTGGTATTGACAGTCATTGCTGCATTTAAGCTATTTCGTGCTAACTGGATACCTTGCATAGATATTGATGTTAAATATCGAGTTATTGTAAGTATCGCCTTGATATTAGCCCTATTTCTAGGGGCAAGGTCCTCATTGGGTCATCGTCCTCTAAACCCCGCAATGGTTTCGTTTTCTACCGACCATTTATTGAATGATTTAACACTAAATTCAATTTATTCAACCGTATTTGCGCTAAAACAAATGGGCCTTGAAAATTCGAGTGAAAAATATTACGGCAAAATGGCGCAAGATAAAATTATTGAATTGGTGAAAGCTAATACCTTGACCAATAATAAAGCATTTACAAGCGAAGAATTTCCAACACGGGCAATGAAGAAGTCGAGTTACTCTGGTAAACCGAAAAATCTCGTCATTTTATTGCAAGAAAGCTTAGGTGCGCGGTTTGTTGGTGAACTTGGCGGACTTCCTTTAACACCCAATCTAGACAAATTAATGGCTGAAGGTTGGAACTTTACTAATTTATATGCCACGGGGACACGATCAGTTCGTGGCATAGAAGCACTTATCACTGGCTTTACACCAACGCCCTCGAGGTCAGTTGTGAAGCTAGATAAATCGCAACGAGATTTCTTTACTATTGCAAAATTACTCGGTCAAAATGGATATAACACCCAGTTTATTTATGGTGGCGAAAGTCATTTTGACAATATGAAAAGCTTCTTCTTAGGTAACGGTTTTAGTGACATAGTGGACCTAGACGATTTTGAAAAAGTAGATTTTGAAGGTTCTTGGGGAGCTTCTGATGAAGATCTATATGACCAAGCGCATATAGAGTTTAATAAATTAAATCAACATGACTCACCATTCTTTAGCCTAGTATTCACTAGCTCAAATCATTCACCCTTTGAATATCCAGATGGAAAGATCCACCAATATGATAAAGAAAAAAATACTCGTAATAATGCGGCAAAATATTCAGATTATGCCCTAGGTAAATTTATCAAAAAGGCTAAATCATCCTCCTATTGGCAGGATACTGTCTTTTTAATTGTTGCTGATCATGACTCTAGGGTAGCAGGTGCAAGCCTTGTACCTATTGAACGTTTTCGCATCCCAGGTGTGATTTTAGGTGACGGGATCATAGCAAAATCTGACGACAGGCTGGTAAGTCAAATCGATCTTCCGCCAACATTATTATCGCTGATCGGGATTAGTGGCTCTACGCCAATGTTAGGCCATGATTTAACTCAGCACATACCTGAATCAAAGCAAAGAGCCATGATGCAATATGACAAGAATTTTGCTTACATGACACCAGACTCCGTTACCATTTTACAACCCAATAAAAACGCTCGAGCATTTAAATTTAAGAAAAATCTACTGATAGAAACACCAATAAAAAATGGAATGGCTGAACAAGCCAAGGCGGTAGTTCTTTTTGGCAGTTTGGCCTATAAAAACCAGTGGTATCAATAGTTTTTAACCCTCCAGAGCGTTTCACTATTTATTACAACGAGTTAAGTCATTATGAGTAAAAAATTATCAGCCAAAAGTACTGAAGAGATGTTTTCTTCACAAAATGAAACTTGGCGAAGTGAAGATATACAGGGTGTATTTGGGTACAAATTTGGCTCATATATCGGTCATATATTGAACCGCAGAACATAAGCAATACATTGCATAATACTATCCGCTGTTTTTTAAAGATCATTTACGTTACCTATTAGTGTCAGTTTTCTTATGATAACGTTATGATTTTTTGTCGACAACAATGAAAGTTTTCAGTCTCATCAAGATGATTACTTATTTAATACATCATGTTGAGTACTACCAACAATTGTCATTATTTCATCAATCAGCAGTGTTGATACATCAAGTTCTTCTAACGTACTTTGAAGATGTTTTGCAACCGCAGTAAAGTGATTTTCATTTAAACCTTTAGCCACTAATGGTGCATGCGCTTCTCTTAAATCTTTACCAGAATAATTATGAGGGCCTCCAAAAGCCATCATTAAAAAACTGCGCTGTTTTGCCTGCTGGTTCTTCATATTAACTGAATCGAAAAATGGACTAAGCAGAGCATCCGCTAATACTTTTTGATAAAATAAATCAACAGCGGCATTAACAGCAGATTTCCCGCCGATACGTTCAAACAATGATGACATGTCATTCCCTTATTTTTATTTTAATTTAATTTTTTTAAAGCCAAGTAAGTAACATGGCGTAAATAATTTCGGCGCAATCATGCATTTCACGCTGAAAAAAGAAAAGACACGTAATTAAAGACGTTTCACGTAAAAGATAAAGCTAATTTATTTTTTAAGGATGAGTTAAAATTTGTATTTTGGTCATTGGTCATAGCTGGCGGAAAATCCGTAGTTAGGCAATGTTGTTTTAAATTCTTATAAAAGACGAAAAATAAAGTGGAGCAAGAGTCGTTAATGGTCAGTATTCCAAATCAAGTAAATAGCAGTCTATTGAAAAGTAATTATGACCAACAAGGTTACTTTGTTATTAGAGATTATTTTAATGCAGCTGAGATTTCAACACTTAGAAAAGTCGTCTTAAAATTTCACCAACTATGGAAACAGGACAACGCAGAATTCTATCAAGAGGAAGCTTTCAATTCTTCTTTAATTACCGGAAGTCAGTACTTAGCGTTCGACGATCGGCTAAAGCTTTTTAATTTTATCAGTTCAAAAAAAATAATGAGTCTTGTCGATTCGGTTATATCGGCTAATCCCGCTTTTATGAATACCCAGTTATTTTTCAACCCCGTTAATCCTCAACAAAAAGATTTTTGGCATCGAGATTGTCAATATGATCATGATGTTGACGTGCAAAAAAAAGTCATTCATGACACCCAAGTATTACATCTTAGAGTACCTTTATTTGATGAACTTGGTATGGAGCTAGTGCCTGGAACACACAAACGCTGGGATAACGCTGAAGAATTTGATGTACGACAAGAAGAAAGAGGAAGAGTGAGTAGCGAAGACCTTGCTACTGGCAAAAAAATTAGGTTAGCCGCAGGCGATGTATTAGTTTTTTCGGCTGATATGATCCACAGAGGTCTATACGGATTGGATCGGTTAGCGTTAGATATCTTAGTTTTTGATTCGGCGGCCAGCTTTATTGATTATGTCGACGACGATTGCTTACCTGATATTTCAATACTAGATAAAATTGACGATCCAAGGCTATTTATCAATACCCTCAACTTAAAGTTCAAAGGTTAATTTTTACCAAGTGCTTCATTAATTAAAACGTCTGAGCCAGATCGTTTTACAAAAGTTTTACAGTCCAGATCACTTCAAACTGCTACCTTCGTTCGTAAATAAATGAGTGAATAACCGAACGCAGGAAAGCTTTTAGATGACAAAATTAACAAAACAGGCCTCAAAATATAATGCTCTTTTTTACTTAGGCATTGTCAGTAGTATGGTACTAGCATCAGCAGGTAGTTATGCTAATGAAACAGATGTTACTACCCTTTCTCAGCCTTCCATTTACGATACTGCATTTTTTTATCAATATTTACCTCAAAATGCATTAGATATGGTTAACCGTCTACCTGGTTTTACTTTTGATAAAGGCAGTAATGATCGAGGATTTGGCGGAAATGCAGGTAATGTTTTAATTGATGGTGCTCGGCCCACGTCGAAATCGGGAGGGTTAAGTGAGGCACTTATCCGCATACCTGCTGATCAAGTGCTACGAATAGAAATTCTTCGTGGTGGTAATAGTGCAGGAGAAACCGCAGGGCAATCAATTGTTGCTAATGTTATTAGAGCCAAAGGCAGTACCAGTGGAACTTGGGATTTCACCAGTGAGGGCAATTTTGGTGCATCTCCTTTTCCTCGGTTGCAAGCGTCATTAACCACGCAACTTGGACAATGGCAAACCTCTTTTAATACAATAATAGCTGGGTGGCCGAATAATCGTAGCGCAGTGATCAGTAATTATGATGCTGACAGGAATCTTACTTCTAGCGAAAAAGAAGACTATGTTGAATCGCAAAAATGGGCCAGATTAACAGGGGAAGGATCCAGAGAGCTTTCAGGAGGAAAACTCAGTTTAAATGGTTACATATACAGTCATATCTGGCTTAGGGATAGCGAGCAAGATATTTATAATGCTGGCCAGACTCAAGCGAATACAAACAGAGAATTAATTCAAGACAACAGGTCCACTAAAGTAGAATTAGCCGCTGACTGGGCCAAGACTTATGAGCATTGGAAATTACGTTTGATTGGACTAGGGATGTTTAATGACGTTATTGCAGATAATAGCTTTACTGTCGTCAATACAAATCAATTCAATTTTAATAGCCACGATATTCAAGATAGTCGAAAGTCAGAGCTGGTTTCACGCATAACATTGGCAAAGGTTAATAATACTAATTTTAAACCTGACTTTGGTTTTGAACTGGCCAATAACAAACTCGATAGTTCGTTAGTTCAGTTTCAAAACGGTGTATTACAAGCATCGCAGGGTAACGATAAGGTTGTCGTAGAAGAAATTCGAGCTGAACTTTTTGCTAACTTTGTATTTCAAGCGAGTGATGTACTGACATTAGAAGGTGGGCTAACCGCAGAATATTCTCAAATCGAAGTTGATTCAGTTAATAGTCAAAAACAGAATTTTTCTTTTCTCAAACCAAGAGTTTCTTCCACTTATAAATTCAGTGCTCAAGATCAAATATCTATTGCATTGGCACATAGTGTTGGTCAATTGAATTTTGGCGATTTTGCCACCAGTAATGAGGCTTTTGATGGTATAACCAATACCGGTAATTCAGACTTGATGCCGGATCAAACTACCGAATTAGCTGCTACTTATGATTGGAGTATTAGTGAACGTGGCAGCCTTAAAGTCAAAGTATTTCATCAGTGGCGCAAGGATATTTTAGAGCAAGTTGTTATTGGAGAATATAATAGCGCTGAGGATAATAGTAGCACTTTGGCCTATGGTTTAGGTAATGCTGGCAGCGCCAGATTTTGGGGAATAAAGACAGATATTAATTTACCCCTCGATTTTATTTTATCAGATTCATTACTTGAAATTTCACATAATTATCAAGATTCTAATTTTTATGACTCAATAATTAACGAAGACAGAAACATCAACAATTATGTGCCTAATGCTTTAGATCTGAATTTTCGTCAGGATCTCATTGAACAAGGTTTAGCTTGGGGATTGGGCTACTCCTCAAGTACTCTAAATACAAGTTATCGTGTCAATGAAGTACAAACCTTGGATAAAGCTAAGAAATTTTGGTTTTTTATTGAATCTAATCAGTTTTTTGGGGTAAAAACGTATCTGGAAATTAACAGCAGCACTGAGCAAACACGGTCACGCTTTTTCTATCAAGGCAATCGCAATGGCCCCTTAAATGGTAGCCAAGAAGCTCACCGTAAATTTAAACCAGTTGTTGTTCTAAAGTTTTCGGGTACTTTTTAGACCCATTATAGAAACTTAAAAGCCGCATCAATAGAGGCGGCTTTTAGTCAAAAAATGTGAAGAAAGCTAAATATTCTCTTTAACTTACCTCTCAGGTTGTTTTTTGAGTAACTAGACTTGATAAAGCCATGCTAAAAAACATTTTGAATCGTTTACATTCGTAAACTTAACTAACTTAGCGCCATTTTGATCAGTAACTACAACATTGTGTTTATTAACTGAAATGGATCTGATCGGTGATTCAACTGAATAAATCGTACCTTTATATGTATAAGACATAATAAAACTCTTTTAATTTGCGTTGACCAAGTGAATAAATTAATTGAGTACTTGGCACTACAACGCATGGATAATAAAAGCCATATTATTGTGTGAAAACTTTTTGATGTTTATAAACATCAAGTCAATACGAGAGTATATCTCGAAACGCAGACAATAATTTAAGCTTAATAATTTGAGTGATGACTGACTGTGAAAGGGAAAGACAAAACATTGATTATCACTAAGGATAATCGGTTAAATAAACGAGAGGAGAGTAAATAACGCCGCTACTATATAGGCAGTAGGTTAATAAGTAAACTGTTTTTATGTATTAAATATTAGTTTTGACTTAATCGTACAATTGATTAGGACAGAAGTTACCACTATATAGGAAGTTAACAAGAGAAAGGTAAATGTTATTTCGGATTAGTTTTTCTATCGATAACGCATAAGTAAGCGAGTGCGTGTAACGCATCCGCTTACTTACTTGTTATGTGTTACGGCTTAAACAGCAACAACTTTATTTGCACATGGACCTTTCTGACCTTGACCCACTTCGTACTCAACAGCTTGACCATCAGCCAATGTAGCGTATTCACCACCTGATTGAATTTCTGAATGATGAACAAACAAATCTTTACTTCCGTCTTCTGGAGTAATAAATCCGAAACCTTTATCTGCATTAAACCACTTAACTATACCTTTACTCATAACATTCTCTTTATTTTTGGTGAA
>JABSOX010000002.1 GCA_013215655.1 Colwellia sp. | reverse complement strand
GTCGCCTTCATCTGTTCCAGGACGGAATTTAATTTCCTTAACCTGTATTTGTTTCTGGTTTTTACGCTGTTCTTTCTGCTCTTTAGCTTTTTCGTAAAGAAACTTGCCGTAATCCATTACACGAAGAACAGGAGGCTTAGCTGTTGGGCTAATTTCAACGAGATCTACGCCAGCTTCATCAGCTTGATCCATTGCTTCGTCTAATGTGACGATGCCACCAGGCTCTCCGTCATATTTAATCAAACGAACTTCGTTATCTACGATGCCTGTAATCAACTCATTTAAACGATGTGCTGGCTCTTTTTGCCCGCCTCGTTGTCCACCTTTAATAGCCATGTTCCTCCAAAGAACTTTGTACCAAGTTATATTTACCCTTGGGCTGAATATAATACTTGGATTAAAAAAATATATTATGCCTGTTATTTTACCATTAAACTCTTTGTTTTACTTCTTCATTAAGTTTACTAATAAAATCATCAACAGACACTTTACCTAAATCTTCACCACTTCGAGATCGTATTGCAATTTCACCGGCTTCCATTTCTTTATCACCAACAACTAACAAATACGGAACACGCTTCAAAGTGTGCTCGCGGATTTTAAAGCCTATCTTCTCATTTCTCAAGTCTAGTTTTGCTCTAAATCCACTTTCTTTCAGTTTTTTTGCAATTATTTTGCAATATTCGCTCTGTTTGTCGGTAATATTCATAATTACGGCTTGAGTTGGCGATAACCACGTCGGAAATTTCCCGGTGTACTCTTCGATCAAAATACCAATAAAACGTTCAAGTGAACCCAAAATTGCACGATGGATCATTACCGGAATGTATCTTTCGTTATCTTCACCAACATAAGTAGCACCTAAACGCTCTGGCAGTGCAAAATCTAATTGCACCGTACCACATTGCCAAGCACGCCCTAAACAGTCCATTAAAGTAAATTCAATTTTAGGACCGTAAAAAGCACCTTCACCCGGTAAATAGTCAAATTTAATATCACTATCAGTTAATGCCTGTGCTAAACCTGCTTCGGCTTTGTCCCAAATTTCATCACTACCGATACGTTTTTCAGGACGCGTTGATAATTTAACAATAATATCTTCAAAACCAAATGAACTGTATACATCGTAAACCATTTCGATACATTTTTTCACTTCGTCTTGAACTTGTGATTCCATACAAAAGATATGTGCATCATCTTGGGTAAAACCACGTACACGCATTAAGCCATGTAAAGAGCCTGACGGTTCATTACGATGACAACATCCAAATTCAGCAATACGCAAAGGTAAATCGCGGTATGATTTTAAACCTTGGTTGAATATTTGTACATGACCCGGGCAGTTCATTGGCTTTATCGCGTATTCACGCTTTTCTGAAGTCGTGGTAAACATTCCATCTTTATATTTATCCCAATGACCTGATTTTTCCCAAAGGCTTCTGTCCATCATCATTGGCGCTTTAACTTCGTCATAATCATATTCGCGTAATTTTTCACGAATAAATTTTTCTAATTCAGTATAAATTGTCCAACCATCATTATGCCAAAAGACCATGCCCGGCGCTTCTTCTTGCCAATGGAATAAATCTAATGTTTTACCAATTTTACGATGGTCACGCTTTTCAGCTTCCGCTAAACGCACAATGTAAGCTTTAAGTTGTTTTTTATCTGCCCATGCAGTGCCGTAAATACGTTGCAACATTTTGTTGTCTGAATTGCCACGCCAATAAGCACCCGCAACTTTCATTAATTTAAAATGATGACAATGACGCATGCTTGGTACATGAGGACCACGACACATATCAACATATTCTTGATGATGATATAACGCAGGTGTATCAGTTTTCTCAATATTTTCATCAAGAATTTGTAATTTATAGGTTTCGCCGCGCTCAGTAAACGCATCGTAAGCATCTTGCCAAGTACCGACTTTTTTCTCTACTTGGTAGCCAGTACGAGCCAATTCTGTCATGCGCTTTTCAAGTTTAACTAAATCATCTTCAGTTATTGACTCATCAAGATCGATATCATAATAAAAGCCATTATCAATAGTTGGACCAATAGCCATTTTAACATTTGGGTATAATTGTTTTATTGCATGCCCTAATAAATGTGCACAAGAGTGACGAATAATTTCAAGACCTTCACTGTCTTTACTGGTGATCAGTTGTAAAGACGCGTCTTGGGTAATTAATTCACAAGCATCAACAAGATTACCATCGATACGGCCAGCAATGGTTGCTTTCGCAAGCCCTGGGCCTATATCAAGAGCAACATCCATTACCGATATTGCATTTTCGAAAGTGCGTTGTGAACCATCAGGGAGAGTAATTACAGGCATGTATTTTCCTTATCAGTGGCGGCGTATACGAGGCGTCGCTTGAGTATTTTTACATTAATATTTAATAATAAAATGCACAATTATTGTTAGGTCTGAGGACCTGAATTAGCTTTAAAATCTTTCATTTAAAGCCAACAGAGACGGGAATATAGGCGAAAGTGGCTAACAATGCAATATATTCATTTTTCATTAAAAGAAATGATTTTCTCACACATTCTAAATTATCTAGTTAACGTTAGTTATTACTTGAACAACTCATACCGTAAATTTGCAATAAACATCGATACAACCTAGTTAACCAACAATTCGCATAAGCCTATATTGTGCACTAAAGTTAACATATCAAAGAAAAAACAAGTCATTGAATTAAAAAAATGTGCAACATCCAAGGTAGTAACAATGAATATTAGACCTAACTTATTAGTCGTTGACGACGAAGTGATGAATCAAAATATTATCTTAGATTTATTAGAAGATGAATTTGAGGTCGAGTTTGTTTGTAATGGTCGAGAATGCATTGACAGTGTTGAACATAGTAGACCTGATCTTATTTTACTAGATGTCAATATGCCGGTATTAAATGGCTTAGATACATGCAGACATTTGCGTAAAAAAAGACAATATGAAGATTTGCCAATTATTTTCATTTCTGCATTGGCCTCCGCACAAGAACGACTTGCGGGCTATCAAGCTGGAGGAGATGACTACCTAACTAAACCTTTTGAAGAAGAGGAATTAAAAGCCAAAATTAGTTTATTACTAAAAATAGAAGATGACAAAAGCAAAAGCAAAGAAGAAATACGCAATGCCATGGGCACGGCAATGACTGCTTTAACAAGCAGCGGTGAACTAAGTGCCATATTCCATTTTTTGAAGTCTTTGTTAACAGAAAACAATCTCAATGCTATTTTAGCATTAGTAAAAGAAGTACTTAGAAACTTCAATTTGGAAGCCTGCATTATGTTAGCTCATACAATGCCATCAGTATATTTTTCCACAGATAATAAAATAAGACCTATTGAACAAGATGTATTACGTGAAATGCACCTTGGAGGAAAAATTATTGAATTCTCTAATCGAGCCATATTTAATAGTGAACATGCAGCAATATTGATCAGGGAAATGCCTGAAGACGAAGATGCTAAAAGTCGCTATAAAGATCATCTGTGTATAATTATTGATGCCTTAGAAGAAAAATTAAAGCAGCGCGTCACTGATTTCAAACAACAACGACAAGATCAGTTGCTCGAAAATACTATCAAGGTCGTCGCACTACGGTTAAAGGAGTTCAAAGAGTTAAGCCTTCATCATCGCGCACAAAATACAAAAATATTAGGAGGATTATCGAAAGACATACAAAACTCATTTATAAAACTAGAATTAGATGAAGACGATGGAGAGCATATTAAACAACAAATATTAACAGCAGAAAACAAACTGGATAAAGTTTATGAAGATGGAAAACAAGCAGAACATGTTTTTGATGAAATAATCAAAGAACTTTGTCACTTACTACAACGCCGTATACCCGGTAGTAATCAAAATGACTGATGATACTTTCCTGTTCAGTGAATCTATTGAGCCTTCTACAGAAAATACAAAGGCTCCTTGGAAAATACTTGTTATCGATGATGATGAGGGTGTCCATGTAAGTACGGGTTTAGTACTTCGTGATTTTATTTTTGACCAACGACCAATAGAAATCATTCCCGGTTATTCAGGAAGTGATGCTCGGACATTGATGCAAACACACCAAGATATTTCTGTTATTTTACTTGATGTTATTATGGAAACAGACAGTGCAGGTTTAGATGTCGTGACCTATGTACGTAATGAATTGAATAATAAACAAGTGCGAATTTTATTAAGAACAGGACAGTGCTCTGAAGACGAGGTTTTTGATTTATATGATATAAACTCATTTTTGGATAAATCTCACTTATCCAGTCGCGATCTTAAGATGAACCTTAAAAGTGCATTACGAAGCTACCAACTCATTAACCAAATAGAAAAAGCTAAAAATGCAGCAGAAGATGCCAATAAAGCTAAGTCTCATTTTTTAGCCAATATGTCACACGAACTACGTACTCCTCTGCATGGCATATTAAGTTACGCACAAATGGGTGTAACACGTGTCGACAAAGTATCAACAGAGAAATTAAAACGATATTTTGAAAATATTGAAAGCAGTGGTTTACGTCTACTTGAGCTAATCAATAATCTTCTAGATATATCGAAGCTAGAAGCTGGAAAAATGGAGCTCAACTTAGCAGAATATAATATTGAGGAAGTCATTAATAACTGCTGTAATGAATTATCCGTTAAATTAGAAGATCAACAATTAAGTATTATTACCAATAAGCCAGCATCGCCGATATTAATTGAATGTGATAATGCACTTTTCCATCAAGTGATCACCAATTTATTATCAAATGCCATTAAACACTCTCCTCGTGGTAAAAACATAACCTTTAACTACACCGTTATCGCACAACATCTTGAACTCAGTATTATTGACCAAGGAGTAGGCCTCGAACAAGGTAAGCTTGACGTTGTTTTTAATAAATTCATTCAAGATCAAAGCATGGAAACAGGCACAGGAATGGGCAGTACTGGGCTAGGTTTAGCCATAAGTAAAGAAATCATCGAAGCTCATCAAGGAAAGATTTGGGCTGAATCAACAACAGATGAAAATACTGGCGGAATTTTTAAAATATCATTACCTATTTCACAAAATCCAATGAGCATTAACGATATTCTTGCCAATTAAAATGCTTGTTAATATCTTAGTTGTAATCTTCAGCTTTCAGTAACTCAGCGTTATTTTAATATGTCTTTAGCTATAGCCTCAGCGACTTTAATGCCATCAATACCTGCGGATAAAATACCACCAGCATAACCAGCTCCCTCTCCCGCAGGAAAAAGCCCATCCACATTAAGACTCTGCAACGTTTCTTTATCTCGCGTTATTTGAATAGGTGATGATGTGCGGGTTTCAACGGCCGTTAAGGTAGCATCAGCCATTGAGAAGCCTTTTATTTTCTTTTCAAATGCAGGCAATGCTTCTCTGATTGCATCAATAGCATATTGCGGCAACGTTTCACTTAAATCACAATATTTAACACCGGGCTTATATGAAGGTTTTACGCAGCCATGTTCACCACTTTTACGACCGGCTAAAAAATCGCCCACTAATTGCACAGGAGCATCATACGAGCTGCCCCCTAATTCAAAAGACTTTTCTTCAAGGCGACGTTGAAACTCTATTCCGGCTAAAACATTATCGACATTTCCATCAATGTCATAATCTTTTGGTTCAATACCCACCACAATAGCACTATTGGCATTACGCTCATGGCGTGAATATTGACTCATACCATTAGTAACAACTCGACCTTCTTCCGATGCGGCTGCAACCACAGTTCCACCGGGACACATACAAAAGCTATATACCGAACGCCCGTTTTTACAGTGATGAACTAGCTTGTAATCTGCAGCGCCCAAAATTGGATGGCCTGCATTTTTGCCAAAACGCGCCTCATCAATAACTGACTGCTCATGCTCTATTCTAAAACCTATTGAAAATGGCTTAGCTTTAATATAAACATTATTATGATGTAACATTTCAAAAGTATCACGCGCACTATGGCCAATAGCTAAAGCAATATGATTCGTTTCAATTTTTTCACCTGAAGCCAGTGTTAAGCCGACTATTTTTCTTTTACTTGTACGACCTTGGTTACCATCAATTTGACTAGCTTCATCTTGACTATTTTCACCTTCAACATCTTCACTTTCTACTTTTGAAAAATGCAGTTGCTCAACACGCGCTGAAAAACGTATTTCACCGCCTAGTTCAATGATTTTAGCGCGCATTTTTTCGATCATAGTGACCAATTTAAACGTACCTATATGCGGTTTACTGACATATAAAATTTCTTCTGGTGCACCCGCAGCTACAAATTCATTTAAAACTTTACGACTATAATGTTTTGGGTCTTTAACTTGGCTATATAACTTACCATCAGAAAAAGTACCCGCACCACCTTCACCAAACTGGACATTTGATTCGGTGTTTAGAATTTTTTTACGCCAAAAACCAAAGGTATCTTTAGTGCGCTCTCTCACTTCTTTACCGCGTTCCAAAATAATGGGTTTAAAACCCATTTGCGCTAATACTAACCCCGCAAATAAACCACAAGGACCAAAACCAATAACTACCGGTCGTTTTTCAAGGTTTTGAGGCGCCTTACCAACAAAGTGATAATGCATATCAGGGCTTTCTTTGACATGATTATCATCGGCAAATTTTTCTAAAATAGCGGTATCGTTCGTTGTTTCAACATCAAGGGAATACATTAAAATAATGTTATTCTTGCGACGTGCATCATAGCCACGTTTAAAAACTGTAAATTCAACAAGCTCTTCATCAAGGATCAGTAACTTATCAAGAACTGCCTGCTTTAGTTCTTCTGGTTGATGATTAAGAGCTAACTTGATGTCTGTTAAACGCAACATAGTTTTCCAAGAGTAATAGAAGGTAATAATTTGTCAGTATTTTACCTGAACAGCCGACACAGATAAATCAACAATTGAAATTCTTTCTAGGCTAGGTATGATCAGCGCAAAATAATTCATTCCAACTTTACACTTTTAAAAAGAGAAGTTATGGCTTTTGTAGTAACCGATAACTGTATTAAATGTAAATACACTGACTGTGTTGCTGTATGCCCAGTTGATGCATTTTTTGAAGGTCCAAATTTTTTAGTGATCAGCCCAGATGACTGTATTGACTGTGATTTATGCCCGATAGAATGCCCTGCAGACGCCATTTTTCAAGAAGATGATGTACCTGACAATCAAAAAGAATTTATTGAACTTAATGCCGAACTAGCAAAGGTATGGCCAAGAATTACTGAGATAAAAGCGCCGCCCACCGATGCCAAAGAGTGGGATGGAATAACCAACAAAATTCAGCACCTTATTATTGATGAAAACTCTACTTAACACTGTTAATAGGGTCTGTTGATCTTTCGCGGTTAAATTTTGTTCACCTTTTTTGCAATAAAATAAAGCGTTTTAATAGTGGCGAGTAGTGTGTCGCCTAGCCATTCTAAGCAAATACTGCTCACGCTAAGTACCTACGTCCTGTAGGCAACAAAGAGTAAAGCACTTTTAGCCGAATCCTTTGGATAGCATCTGTTGGAGCTTTTTAAGCCGTTATCGCCTTTTTATGTGGAACAACCACATGACAAAGGCTCTACCTTGTATAAATACCCAATAAATAGCTGTAAAAATAATCTCGAAAGATCAACAGACCCTTATATAATTGCACATCTTTACTATACTCATCATATGAGCATAAGTATTTGGTAAAACGTCATGTGGCGATCAATTGAACAAGCGATTAGCAATGAGACTGGTGATAACTTTCATATCAATGAAAAAACCCCCATATCAGGAGGCGATATAAATTTATCGTATCGAGTAAGTGACGCAGAACGCCACTACTTTGTAAAAATCAATAATAAAGACCACTTCGAACATTTTGAATCAGAAGCCTATGCGCTAAAACAAATTTCGGCATTAAAGCAAATATCCTGTCCGGACGTTGTTACTATGGGTACAACACTAGACAAAAGTTATTTGGTATTGAATTATATTCCTTTAGCGGGTGCAAAAAATCGACAATGGCATCAACTAGGACAACAACTTGCAAATATGCATAAGTCTTCCAGCCATGGACAATTTGGTTGGCAAACTGATAACTATATTGGTGATACTCTACAGCCCAATACGTGGAGCAGTAACTGGAAAACTTTTTTTGCAGAGCAACGCATTGCATGGCAATTACAGTTGTTACATGAAAAATCTATTAATATTGGTAAAATAGAGCACATAACTCAAGTCTGTCACGATGCATTAAAACACCATCATGTTGAACCTTGTTTAGTTCACGGTGATTTATGGCAAGGTAATTTAGGCTTTACTGAGTCAAGTTCCATTATTTTTGACCCCGCTTGTTATTATGGTGATAGAGAAGTGGATATTGCGATGACAGAATTATTTGGTCATCTGCCTGCTGAGTTCTACCAAGGGTATCAAGAAATTTTTCCACTTCCAGACAGTTATGAACAACGTAAAATCATTTATAATTTTTATCATGTACTTAATCACGCAAACTTGTTTGGTGGTAACTATATAGACCAATCTAAAGCTATTTTAACACGCATTATGTCTATGCCTTTGCATTAATGGGTCTAAATGAAAGTTCAATAATCCCTAGCACTTTGCTTAAAATCGTCCATAATTAGCAGTACACGTTCACCTTTTTCGATAAAAATCTAGGAGGCAACATGCCCCAAGATATTAACTTACAAAAAACCAGTGAAAAACGTATCAGCTGTCCACATTGTGGACATCATCTACATGTAACCTTAGATAGTTCAGCAGGCGACCAAGACTATTATGATGAATGCCCTTCTTGCTGCAAGGATATTCATTTTAATATGCACATTGATGAGTACCATCAAAAAATTCAACTAGCTATTGATAGTGATGACGAACAGGTGTTTTAAAAAATGTTTAGAAAAGAGCTAACCTATATTCATTCTTTCTATCGTAGAAACTATCGTCATGGTTTGTTGATCAAACTCTACGTTTATTTGCTCTTGTAGCGCTAAGCCCCCTAAATTTGTACGTGCAAGAGTTTCTGGAATGAGGTGCACACTAAAATGCTCATCTTTCACTTCCCCTATAGTTAAACTCGTACCATTAAGGGTAATAAAACCTTTTGCTAAAATATACTTCATCCATTTTTTATCACATTGAAAAAACAATGCGCAGTTTGTAGCTGTCGATTTTTTTCTAATGAGAGTTGCTTGACAATGCACATGTCCACTAACCATATGTCCGCCAATTTCATCACCTATTTTTAATGAACGCTCAACATTAACTTGCGAATGCAAAGCCAACATCCCCAAATTAGTCACTTTAAGTGTTTCATCAATCACATCAAAGGCTATTGTGGCTTTGCCATGACCTAACTCAGAACCTAACCCAGAATCGAGCTCAGAAAATTCAACAACAGTTAAACACACACCATTAATAGCGATACTTGCTCCGCATGATAATGACGTAACAAGTGACGTTTCACCTGAAATAACTAAACGACAAAGCTCATTAACAATATTTATTGATATAACGTCAGCTTGTGATTGCACTATGCCTGTAAACATATATTATCCATGGAATTAATGTATATTTTTGATTATACCCGTGACACTTCAAACTGCATGATTCAGTTGGTTTATAAACGTTTTAGGCAAGGTATTGATTGTAGAGAATGGTTATTCCCTTGTCAAAATCAATAACGTAGCATAAAACGTTTATAAAACAACCCGTAGGGGACTTCTGAGCAAATCATGTTCGTCGTTGCACCTGTTTTTAAGGGAGCAACCATTAATAAAAAGATGCGCCTTGATCATGAATTACTCAGCAGTCCTGAACAAGCATTTTGAAGTAACACGGGTATAATACCTTTATCAAACAAGACCTAGAAATAAATAATCAATGAATTTAGATAAATTCTTAGTTAATACCAAGAGCTTAATGAAGCTCGCCTACCCTATTTTGATCGCCCAGTTGATCCAAACTTTAATGGGCTTTGCTGATACTGTCATGGCGGGACGAGTTAGTGCCACCGATATGGCCGCCGTTGCTGTTGCTAGCAGTGTTTGGCTACCGCTTATTTTAACCATCTACGGGTTAATAATGGCACTTGCCACCATAGTATCTCAGCTTGCTGGCGCAAAAAAGTTTGATGGTATTGCCAAAGCGACTTACCAAACAGCATGGATAGCAATCTCTCTCGGTTGTTTATTGATATTACTTTTTAGTGTAATCATCCCCATTATATCGCCACAAATAGGTTTAGAGCCTGAACTTAAACATTTAATGTTTGATTATCTTGGTTATATCGTTTGGGGTGGTCCAGGATTTTGTTTGTATTTGGTATTAAGAAATTACTCAGAAGGGTTATCACATACCAAACCAACCATGATCATTAGTATTATTGGTTTATTGATTAATATTCCAGCAAATTATATTTTCATTTATGGTGAATTTGGTTTACCTGCCTTAGGCGGCGCGGGTTGTGGTATAGCGACAGCTATCGTTTATTGGGTGATGTTTTTAGGTATGCTTATTTATACTTATCTATCAAAACACTTAAAACATGCACCGTTATTTAACCAATTCTATTGGCCTGACTGGGCAGAAATAAAAAAAATACTAGCGATAGGTATACCTATCGCACTTTCATTATTATTTGAAGTTAGTCTATTTGCTGTTGTTGCCATTATCCTTGCACCATTTGGCGCCGAAGTGGTTGCTAGTCATCAAATAGCCATTAACTTTTCCGGTTTAGTTTTCATGGTGCCTCTAAGTTTAGCCATGGCAGTCACCATAAAAGTAGGTTTTTCTGTTGGTGATAAAAACTATATTGAAGCGAAAGAACTTTGCCAATATTCATTAATTTTAGGACTGCTTCTTGCCATAGTCACCGCGATTTTAACCTTAGTCTTCAGAGAAGCTATCGCCAGTATATACACCACAGATCAAGCCGTTGTTGAATTGGCAGCAAGCTTGATGTTTCTTGCCGCTTTATTTCAATTTTCAGATGCCATTCAAGTCATATCTGCAGGCGCATTACGAGGATACAAAGATACAAAATCCATTTTATATATTACCTTTGCCTCATACTGGGGTATTGGTTTAAGTATTGGCCTAATTTTAGGAATTACTGATTGGATTATCCCTGCTATTGGTCCTTATGGCTTTTGGATAGGATTTATATCAGGGCTCACTGCCGCGGCAATACTACTTGCTTGGCGGTTAAATATCGTTCAAAAAAGAGTTGAACAATTACAATATTGATGTAAAAACAAGCAAACAGTCTTATTTTAAATTGAATTAAATAAAACTGCTTGCAACTGCTAAAACAGATCGCTACCATAGCGCCTCGTTAAGTTACTCAGATATAAGAATAACTGAAACGAATATGCTCGCTTAGCTCAGTTGGTTAGAGTACTTGCATGACATGCAAGGTGTCACTGGTTCGAGTCCAGTAGCGAGCACCATATTTAAGATTAAAGACGTCCTATGACGTCTTTTTTTGTGCCCTCAGACCAATAAGAATAACTAATCCATAGTTTTATAAGGTTTTTTAAAGACCTGTAAAGTATTGTAAAAAATAGTCTCCAATGTAACACTTGTTATAACACCAGCATAAACCAACATTTTTGGTGTTACATGGAAAATCAATACACATTGATTTTAAAGGATTAATACGCACAGAGTGACTTATATCATGGCAAAGCTAACCAAGCCCCTAACCAACACTGAAGTTAAACAATCAAGCCCAAAGGACAAAGAGTATAATTTGTCGGATGGTCATGGCTTAGCATTAAGTATAAAGCCCTTCACCGTGAGAAATGAAGGGCTATAGTTTGTCAATAAAGCGGCTAGCATTATGATTGGAGTATCTCTTAATAAAATACTTCTCGATAAGCGAATAACCCGACACTCCCCCCAGTATGTAAAAATACTTGATTACTACTCGCTTTAATATGCTTTGTTTGGCATAAATCTATAAAGCCTGCCATTGCTTTTCCACTATAAACTGGATCGAGCAATAGCCCTTCCAATTCTGCACATTTTTTAACGGCAGCAACCATTTCTTTGGTTGCAACACCATAACCTTCACCGTAGTAACTACCATTAGTGAAAACCCTACCATTTGCTAGATTTTGGTCGAGGTTAAGACTTCGCAGTATATTTTTAAGTAGTGATTCCACCAACTCAGTTTGTTCTTGAGCTGGTCTACTAACATTAATACCAAGGACAGAAATATGACTTTTAGCTGCTATTAAGCCAGCAAGTAATCCAGCTTGCGTACCTGCACTACCTGTTGCTAATATAATTTGATCAATGTGTATATCTTGTGCCTTTATTTGACCCAATAGCTCGTTTGCACAACGTATATAACCTAAACTACCTATTTCATTTGAACCGCCTATGGGAATCAAATAAGGTGTTTTACCTTCACATTGTAATTGATTCATCAATGTTGCAGCGTAAATTTCGCAGTCCTCATCTGCCGATAAACGGTGGATTTTTGCTCCGAATAAGTGGTCTAGTAGAATGTTCCCATTAGTCTTATAGTCTTTTTCAGGTGTACCGATGACATCTTGCAATATTAACTCACAATTAAAGCCAAATTTTGCGGCCGCAGCAGCCGTTTGTCTCGCATGATTGGATTGTAAACCTCCAATAGTGACTAAAGTGTCAGCTCCTTGTACTTTTGCATCCGCTAGCAAATATTCCAATTTTCGTGTTTTATTTCCCCCACCCGCAAGGCCTGTACAATCATCGCGCTTAATATAGACATTACACCCTAAGTCATCAGAGAGTCTTGGTGCCTTCTCTAGAGGTGTTGGTGTATGAGAAATGGTTATTCTTGGAAAAGATTCAAATTCAATCATAGGTGAGTTTTCCTTTAATGTTAAAAAAATTCAATTATTAAAACTCCAGAGGATGAACACCCCATTATAACTAAGAATAAAGTGACATAAATATATTTGATAATTGTTCTTTCATGGAATTTTTTTTAATTGCCGTTGGCTGCTTTTTGCTCTTTGATCTTGCCCCAGAATAATGGACAGTTAATTTTGTAATGGTCTAATGAAACTGGAAAGTCCAGTTCGACAAGACCGTAGAAACAAGACAAATAAGTGCCCAATGAATTATAAACGTATGTGTTAAATCCTTAAGTTAATGACATTGGTGCACTATTTACAGACTGTTAGGAATCACTAATGTATCTTCACCGTGGACGGACATCGATATCTTTGCATCTGGTTCGTAGGTCGCTTAGCCATCTCCTGAATAACGTTGTATACCCTATCGGTAAGCTGTTTGTCCCCAGAACATTGGTTTAACAGGTATTCTTTGGTAACCCAGCAGATACTTTGTAGATATATATGCATATATCGGTTCTGAGCATTTAGTAGCTTAGTGACAGCCTCATACGAAGTGATTTCAATGGCATTTATGTTTTCATCGCAGGTTTCTTTAACATTACTCAGATGGTTTTTGTATAAAACATCTTCGCCAATATCCATCAGGTAATGATGACTATTGATAGAGGGCCAATTAGCGATCTTGTTTGATTCTGGAACGATTGTTGAGACTACAAATCTGCCATCGGAGAGAAAACTTTCAATCTCAAAAAAACCGACATCAAGAATCGGCACGTGGTAAAAAGCGGCCATTGCATTAGAGGCTGGATTTCTCATTGTCCTGATAAAGGTAACTATCTTGCCTTGATCGCTGATGGTTTTATCTTCTAGGTCACAGATAAATTCGAAGCCTAACTCCTCAAAGCGTGCTTGCTGCTGGGTATAGAACTCTGGGTCAATACCCTCAAAATTCTTATCGTCGACCCTAATAAACTTATGCTGAGGTTGGAAGCTGTCCTTTATTAACGCTAATACCTCTTCAGCGATTTCAACGCACTCTTCATGTGTTTCGTTCATGCTAGCTCCTAACGAATGATATAGATTCCCCTGCATAAGGGCCTCTATGTGCCATATTAAATGTGCAAACGGTCAATTAGAGGAGAGTTCATATGTCTTTAATTAAAGTCCTTGGCATCGATTTAGCCAAATTTGTTTTTAGTATTAATGGAATTGATCAGCATGACAAGTGTAAATTACGTAAAACTGTTAGCTGAATTAGCAAAATCACCACTTTTTCTCATTGGAATGGAAATGGTGAAAGCTGTTTAAGATTCTTTTACACGGAGCTCTTTCTCCCCCTTCGGGTGGGCAGCAAGAGAAATGGAATCAAAAATAAGAGAAGATACGACTATTCAACGATATTGGTTTGTAGATGAACAAACGTAGTAAACTCTATATAGTCTTTCCGTCCTGAATTAAGCCATACTTAACTAGTTCAGGTCATATGTCTGCGTCATACGAATAACAAACTCAAAACACAGTTAATGTTTCCCGCTTTGCTTTCGATGTTGCAGGTACTCCTAAGCTCATAAACGAATACTCAGGGCTTGCTCTAAACTGCTGGCTCTATTGCTTTCGAAGAGCTTTTGTTTCTCCTGACATTACTTTGAGGAGATTGCACATGACGACTAAACAAGAGCCCATGTTGCACATTGGAATTGATTGGGCACCGGCCTTATAAATCCCTTTTGGTAAGAAGCAAATAGGATGACAAAAAAAAGAAAACAAACCAGACTCCGGCTGTAACGACATCTTGTAAACTGATAAAATCTTGTGTTTTCATCATTATATATTTTTTGAAAGGAAGATGGATCAAATTCCATCCGGCTTCCATAGGGAGACTATCAGCGACCAACGGCCAGTCGACCAGAGAGCTGGCGATGATGCCGCTAAGCATAGGCTCTATTATGTATATCCAAAACACCATAATGGCAATTACAATGCCAGCACGCTTGATCAAAATACTCAAAACAAAGGCAAACATAAGCAAGTAAAAAACCTGAAAAAAATAGGCAAAAACGAACTCTATATTAGTAAACAGTAATTCAATTTTAAAGATAGGAAACATGCTGTAGCCAATGATCAAACCTAAGATGAATAACAGCACAGCAGATAATAGGCTAAAACAAACAATCAAACTAATTTTACTCAGCCAAAACTCTTTTTTACTGAAGCCATCAATAACATTTTGCCGCACCGTTTTATAATCAAATTCATTGGTTACACTAATGATGATGATAAAAGACATGAAAATGGAGATCATTTTATAAATATAAGCAAGGTTTTGCCAGAGGTCGGCAAAATCGAATATTGGCCATTGACTAGGATTGAACATAGGGTTCTGGCTCATCATTTTATTACTTGCCATCCACTCTAGAAAGCTATTACTAGCAAATGGAATAGTAATAAAAGCCACTAACCATAACATCAATAATATTCGAAAATAGTTGGCAGGCCAGAGTTTCGCTAATTCTATTTTTAAGAGTCTAATCATTTCGATTCTGCTAATATTTCAAGAAACCTTTCTTCCAGGCTTTTTGATATGGTTGTCAAATGAGATACAACGATACCTTGTGCCGTAAGATGTTTGTTCACTTGCAAACTATTAAGGCTGCTATCACCTTTAACTAGCAATGTTTTTTCATTTTCAATAACCTCTTTTACGTGAGGCATAGATTTAAGGACTGACATCAGCTGCTGATTATTATCGCTCGCGACTTCTATGCTGGTACTCGTAGAAAAATCGTCTTCTACCTTACCCTGGTATATGAGGTTACCTTTTTGCAATACGCAAAAATGAGAGCATACTTTCTGCACTTCATCTAAAAGATGAGAAGCGAGAATAATACTTTTACCTGAATCGGCTATATCAGTAATTATTTGTCTGATCTCAGCAATTCCCTGGGGATCTAGGCCATTGGTCGGCTCGTCTAATACTAATACTTTAGGATCACACAGTAAGGCAGATGCTATGGCAAGGCGTTGCTTCATACCTAAGGAATAAGCGCTAAAGAGATCATCTTTTCTGTCTAGCAGGTTAACTTGTTCCAGTACTTGTTCAACCCGTGATTTTGGTACCTCTTTTATTTTACAAACAATATCAAGGTTCTGAGCACCGGTCATATATGGATAGAAAACAGGTTGCTCAAGTATAGCGCCGATATTTTTTCTTACTTTCGGAGAGTCCCCTTGCCCAAACCAAGAAAATGAACCTGAACTAGGGTTTGTCACCCCAAGTAACATGCCCAGTGTCGTTGTTTTACCACTGCCGTTTGGTCCAAGCAAGCCAAAAACACTACCTTGTTCAATTTGTAGATTTATTTGATTTACAGCTTTGAGCTTGCCAAAGTTTTTACTCAAATTTTCAATTTTAAGTATCATCTTCTACCTCAGTAAAATTCAATAAATCACTGTTATTAAGGGTATCAAGCAATTGGTACAGTGAAGAAATATCACTGGTTGATATCTTTGTCCGCTCTAATACTCCTGAGATATCTAAAAACTCCAGGTTTTGAGCCTGTCTTCTGAAAATGAAAATAGCCGAGATATGATCGCCAGCTTTTAACGCATAGAGGCCAAATTCATCAAATAGCTCTGATAAATTCAGCAATTGATTTATTTCTCCTAGGCGAATTACTTCATAGTATTCTTCATTCAAAAGTGACGGTATCACTTGTTTGAATTGGCTTTTAGCAAGCTCAACTGAAGCTAGCGTTACTTTGCCATAAACGATGAGTTGAACATTGGCCATCATATTCATGATCAATGCATTGTCACTAATATTGGCAAAGGTTCTGATAACACTGCCATATAGGTATTTCATGTTTGCTTTAGGGTGATCCCGCTCGAGCCCAACAGTAGTTTCACTCTCGGCAATTCCCGGTAATGGCAACAGCAACAGTAAGATTAAAATGTATTTATTCATTTTTTATGCTTCTAAAATATTGTTTAGAGGTTTTATTTTTGATAAATACCAATGTATTACTCGGGATTTATCAATTAATGGAACTAGTTGTAACAAAATTATGACTACAAAGTAAACTGCTAATATGTGTGAAGGCGTTACAAAAGGGAAAAGGACATTAACAAGTAGAGAATTTTATCCCAATTATGCATTACTGATGATATCTCTGACGACTGCTTTGTTCTTACTGGCGGAAATACATGCTTATAGCCGTTCACTTTCGCTTCGCACACTTTGAAGTCATGCCGATGCGACTTCGTGACTGGCGACTATGGTGGCTTAGTTGCCTGTCAGGATAAAGATTGGTTTATGTTTTCTGAATGCTCTAAACAGCCCCAAAATCTATTGAGGTTAATGTCCGCTATCGTCGGTACTTTTTCCGTTAGATAAGGAAGAGATAATGTCAGCTTTCGTATCCAAACTGCCCCTTAGCTGAGTTTTTTTTGGTTCACAAAAAACGACGGCTTTGTGGTGAAAGTGAGTATTAGCTCGTAATCAATGAGCAATCAAAAACAGGTAACCGCTAATGACTTCTCCACCACTTTGAAGACATTTTTTTGATACTAAAAATCCACCTCAAAAAGACGGTTTTAGTGCCAAGAGCCGACAGTGGATAGACAAACCTTAAAGGTTAAATTTGAAATTTAGGTATAGAATTAGAGGTTGAAACAGCAAAATTAGATATAATGTCGTTACTCCCACCCATGTTCCTTAATTAATTCCGACAATGCTCTTTCCAAACGAGGAATGATGTCCTCATTTTTTTTATGCACATAATGGTGGATTACTGAGGAATATAGGCTTGGTTCTAAACGCCTCACATTAGAAACTGCACCAGCAAACTTCTTGAGTAACGCTAAAGCGCTCGTCCGATTTAGCAAAATAATATCAAAGTGACCATTTAACAACCTTTTGAACAGGATTTCATTGTTAGTTACGTAAGTTGCATCAATCCCTTTCAGGCGCGCTTCGGACCAAAGTGAACCTCGTATGGCCCCTACTCTATATCGCTTCAACATATTGTCATCGACTTCAGCTAACGTCTTGTTAAGAGTGAAAGCAAAACCCTCTAGGTTACTCAACACTACATTTATTCTGCGAAGATTCTTGTAGGTCAGCAATATAGATGGAATGCGCGCCACGTCGCCATCCACCACCCCTTCGTTTGAACTATACAAGGCTCGTTTGGCTGGTAAAGCTTTGAAATCAACACTAAAACCAGCCCGTTCATACATAGCTTTGACCCTATAAATAGCATCAAGAGCAAAAGCACTTTTTTGAGCGTATCCAATGATATAAGTTTTTTGGGGCATCTTTTCGGCGAATACCTGAAAGTTCCATAGGATTGTCGTCAGAAAGAAAACATTACAAAGGATAGCTTTCCAATGCACCGAATATGTCATATAAATCTCACTTAATACGTACTTACATTGAAATTATCTTTCAATAATCTAATGTGATATTTATGATTATTATAATATTTTAGCACTAATTAAAGGGTTCGGTGACAAAAGCAATCAATAACCATTCGCACATATCACCGAGTTCTCTCTTGGTAAATAATTAAGCACTTGTGATTTTTCATTAGTAAATATATGGCAAATAATTTGTGGCTAATGCTTTAAATCCAAACGATTAAGACATGACAACTAACACCAATCAGTTGACCTAAAGCACAGCCAATAACTAATCCGTCAACTTCTATTAAAATTCTCTCAAATAAACACCAATTTACTACGGACGTCCGGAATTGTCATTAGGGACGTTTTTGTTCACAGCCACACCTATTTTCATGCACAAACCCTTGTTCATTAACATTCATTTAACGGTATTATAATTTACCCAAAGCCAAACTACGAAATCATTAGTATAAAATACTTGTTTGTTTTATAAACGAATGTTATAAAAATAACAGCAATGTAAAAGTATTAATTAACAATAGGTTTTGATTATGGATTATCGCGAGTCGACAATGAGTTTAGGCATAACGGACAAATTACTTTGTCCTTGTTGCGGTAGCCAACAACATCGTGTCAATTCAGTGATCACTTATGGTTTTTATTTTTTTGAGTACTTACCTATTTTCCCAGTAAAGCGTGATACACGAATACAATGTATGCAATGTCAAAACCTTGCTGAGGTTGCTAATAATGCATCCGATCGAAAGCTCATTTTTTCTGATTTGAGTTTGGCATTTTTAAACAAGCTACGCTTGCTTAGCACTTTTACTGGCAGCATTATTATCATCCTATTGCTGAGTTATTACTTTTCTGAAGAACAACAAAAATACCGTCAGAGCCAAGTGTATATTGATGCTCCTAAAGTTAACGATTTTTATTATTTAGACTATCGAAAAGTTGCAGGCGATCGACGTCCACACCACAAATATCGACTTGCTAAAATTGTAGATATTACGGGTGGTACAGTATCTCTTACTTATGGTAATTACTTTTATCCTTTAAAAAATTCGTTGAACGATGGTATGCGTTTCGGCCACACTAGAAATTTTGATTATTTCGAAAAACAACGTCAGCATTTTTCTTATGCACAATTAGACAGCTTATTTGAACAAGGCTTTATTTATCGAGTAGTTCGGCCCGAATTTAATATGATCGGTGGCAATCGAGCGGTTTATACGATTGATGGTAATGCTGTAGCTAACCCTACCGTAGCGAAAGAAGCATGGCATTATATTCCTGGCAAGCGCCAAAATACCCAAGGGGTGGCTTTCCTTAAAGCAAATTATATTGATGATAGATTTGAGCAAGCTTTTATATTATTAAAACAATCGGCAGAGTTAGGATATGCACCTGGTCAAACCAACTTGGCTGAACTCTACTTAACCGGCATTGAAGGAAGTCGTGATGTTGAAAAAGCTGCTCATTGGTTATTGCAGGCCGCTTTACAAGGTTATCAACCCGCAATAGAAAAATATCGAGTAGTCTGTCAATTGGAAGAACTCTGCCAAATTGACGATTTTTATCGAGCGTTAAATGAAGCTGGCACTAGCTATCGGATTTATTAGAAGCTGAATTAAAGCATTATTAGCTAAACAATCCTTATTAGCTAAACAATCCTTTTAATTTAACGAGCAAGCTTGTTGATTGACTGCAGCTATATCGAATTTTCAACATGCATTTAAAAAATTTATACGTAAGAGGAAGTCTCCGAAACTGAGATTAGCCCTTAATATGTACTATGCATACGCTTAAAATTAAAAAATCACCAAGCAAGGTAACTACTGGTGATTTTTTGTTCAGTTCATAATTATTATTTAGTGGCCATAGCTATTTTTCTGGTGTTTTATACTTTTCAAACCACGCTAATATATTGCCAATTTTTTGAATCAAATTACTTGGTCTTGCGGCAATACCATGATGAGCTTTAGGAATACGTACCATTGCTGAATCTACTTTCTGTAACTTCAACGCTTGATAGTATTGCTCGGTTTCACTCATCGGCGTACGATAATCTACTTCTCCGGTAAGTAACATAGTGGGTGTCTTTACATTACCCACTAATGACAACGGGGAATGCTTCCATAAATGGTCGGCATGCTCCCAAGGTTTACCAGGCATCCAATATTTAGTGTAATAGGCATAACCGTCAGCGGTTAAACTAAAGCTCATCCAGTTAATAACCGGCTTGGCTACTACAGCGGCTTTAAAGCGATTTGTTTTACCAACAATCCATGCGGTTAAAACGCCTCCTCCTGAGCCACCCGTAACAAATAATTGTTCTTCATCAACATAGCCCTTTGCAATAACGCCATCAACCACATCCATTAAATCGTTATAATCTTGTGAAGGGTAATTATGATGAATTAAATTAGCAAAGTCGGCCCCATAAGACGTACTTCCTCTAGGGTTAGCCCAAACAACAACATAACCTTTAGCAGCCATTAATTGAATTTCTGTACTGTAATTGGGTCCATAAGCAGCATGTGGTCCACCGTGAATCTCTAAAATTAATGGATATTTTTTAGTTTTATCAAAATTTGGTGGTAAAGCAATCCACGCTTCAATATCACGACTATCAACGCTCGATGTAACCGTCATAGTCTCAACAGCAGCCAAAGTTTTATGTCCAAGGAGATCATCATTTAATCGCGTTAATTGAATCACCTTACCTTTTCTATTCACCAGAGCTAAATCAGCTGGACGTTGATTGTTCGCCACGGTGTAGACTAGTGTTTTATTTCCTGCAACAGAGTAATCGCCCGATGTATAAGGACGTCCAAGTGATTGACCACCAATTTCAACGATGCGTTTTTTAAGCTTACCTTTTAAATCGACATAGCCGACATAACTCTGACCATAGTCATCATAAGAAAAATATAAACCTTTTCCATTTTTAGCCCAGCGTACATTACCCACATTACGGTCTAAAGAAGGCGTGAGGTCTTTTGCATTTTTTCCATCACTGTCCATGACATAAAGGTGAGCATTTTGACTGGAAAGTTTTTTGTCTTCAAAACTTAAATACGCTATTTTTTTACCATTAGGACTTATACTAGGACTATGGTCAGGTCCAGTTCGCTTCACCAGTTCAATAATCTCTCCGCTATTAACATCCACTTGATAGATATCAGATTCAAGCGGTCGGTCTTGCCAGTCATCATGTCGATCGCCATCAATGATGAGTTTTTTACTGTCTTTTGACCAGTTAATCACGCCACCATGATGAAAGTCACCTGAAGTCACTTGACGTGCGGTACCACCTAGTGCGGGTACAACATAAATATGATTAAAACCTGCTTCGGTATAACCTCCGCCATTGCTACGGTAAGACATTTGATCAATATACTTGGCTTTACCTGCCCATTTTGCTCCTTCAGGTTTTTCAGGCATATCCTCAAAAAGGTGAGTAGCTTCACCCGGTTTAAACATTGAAAATGCAATCCATTGTCCATCGGGAGACCAAGAGATATAGCTTGGGGTTTTTTGTAAATTGGTCACACTGGATGTATTGCCTGACGCAAGCCAGAGAATATAAAGTTGGTTATCCCCTTCTTCAGAAGAGAGATAAGCTAAACGTTTTCCATCAGGTGAAAAGCGTGGCATACGATAATTCGCTTTTCCTGACAATACCGGCTCATGACCGGTGCCATCAACATTAACCTGCCATAAATTAATTCGAGTACTGTCTGCCATTATGTCCATAGAACGGCGTTCATAAATAACATATTTACCATCACGACTAACTTGTGGAGATGCGGCATATTCCAAGTTAAAAATATCTTGGTAATCGATGAGTTTACTATCGGCCTTTTCAGCTGAACTTGTCTGCAATGATACAAATGAAGTTATGACTATAGTGGCTAATAATGATAAATTTTTAACATGTTTTAACATGTGTAAGTTGCTCCCAATGCAAAATTTAAAAAACCTATAGGTAAATATTTTATCACCTGAACAAAAAACAGTATGTTCAAATGATTGTTGCAATAACCTACTCGATGTTATCGTATCAGAAAAATAATAGCTTTAATTTTAATGAGTTAATCATTCAGTGGTAAAGATTATCGATTGCTTTAATGCTGCCTAAATCATTGCCGTTTTTCTTCTAACAAAGCAAATTATTTCGATTTTATGACTCAGAGTATAAATCAACACTTAAGCTAATTATTGTCTGGAATGCACACCAAGAAACAATTAAAACATAGCGGTTTCATTCAGAATTCGCTAATTTTTTAAAATGAATTGTTAAGGGCATAAAGTACCATGTTATCGTCATTAGGAGTTGATGTTAAAATGACGTTTAAGACTAAATTTTGAATCAATAATACCTCACTATACCTCACTAATAGACAAATCGTAGTTAGTAAAATTTAGCGACACGGTGCAAAAAAAACAACGGTTAAACATTTAGCTTGATAGAAGTTTTTTGCTCCTGAGTCTGATTTATCTATCCTCCATTATTTTATTATATTGAATCAATAGAATTGCATTTATCCACTTGTGTAACTGCCTATCATGACGAGAATATTTGTGATATTTTCTTTAGTAATTCTAATTACAGGTGCTGTCTATTATTATGCTTTTAGTCTTACGAAGGACCATACTTTCGATTTTTTTGCTCTGTACATTTGTTTCGTGTAGTCCAGAACCAAGTCATTCTGACACAAATCAGCCAGCAAGCAGCAAAGAGACAGGTCAATCCAGGGCATTAATAAATCAACAGCCAAGCAATAAAAGTGCGTCGATGAAAGCCATTGCAAACACTTTACGAAGTTGGAGCCAAATCAAACAGTCAGGTGTTATTAGGGCATTAAAATTAGTATGGGAAGAAGAAAACAGCCTGCCGCGCTCCGGCTCAAATAGTTTCTACCATATTGAACTACTTAATCAGTTCGCAGCAAAACACGATTTAAGTATTCAGTGGATGGCGGTTAAAGATCTTAATCAAATGTTTGAGCATTTAGCTCAACATAAGGCCGACATTATTCCTCGACATCTCACCATCACCAAGAATCGTTTAAGCAACATGGATTTCACTCAACCTCTGTTACACGATACGGAAGTACTAATCGCTAAAAAAGGCACAAAAAAACCGGCACAAGACTCATCAATTACCGTTTCCGTTCCTGAAGGAACCGCCTATATAGACAGCATTCACAATCATTTTCCAAATTGGAAAACTGATATTTTGAAAGGTACACTTAGCTCTGATGATATCGCGGATGCTTTGGTTGAAGACAAGTTTGAATATAGCCTATTAGATGGTGCATCCGTGAACACTTTGTTGAACTATCGCGATGATATAGTCGCTTTGATGGTCTTGCCAAAGTCTAGAAAACTCGCTTGGGCGGTCAGTCAAAATAACCAGAGTCTGCTGGACAAATTAAATGAATTTATCGCGGTTCATCATGTCACTCAATCATTTAGATCAGAACGAAAATTAGACCTTAAAGATATTAATAAAAACAACTTAACTTTACGCATTATTACTCGAAATAGCCCTGAAACCTATTTTTTATGGCGCGGAGAGTTAATGGGTTTCGAATATGAGCTGATGCGTGAATTTGCAAAACGCCACAAGGTGAGATTAGAAGTGATTGTTGCTGATAACTATCAACAAATGAAATCATTGCTAGAACAAGGAAAAGGCGATCTGATTGCCGCCGGCCTTTCTCGAAGTGAAGAGCGAAAATCTGAGCTAAAATTTAGTATGCGATATAATCGGGTGTCCGAATTGTTAGTGGCACATAAGCACAGCCCATTGATTAAAAACCTTCAAGACCTTAAAGGTCGAACGATATCCATACGAAAGACCAGCGCATTTTGGACGACCGCTCAGCAAATTGCTAAACAGCATGGAGTTAACATCATCGCCGCCGACGAACAGCTACCGACTGAATTATTGATCGCTCAAGTTGCCGATAAAACCATCGATTTAACCATAGCGGACAGCAATTTAGTCAGCATCGAAAAGCGCTTTAGAGACAATATAGTGACGCCGCTTACTCTCAAAGAAAATGTGCCCTATGCTTATGCCGTGCGTGAGAATAATCCACAGTTACTCAATGCCCTCAACGCGTTTATTAAAAAAGAATATCGTGGTACTTTCTATAATGTGATCAAAGGTAAATATTTTGCTAGCCAGAAAAGACTAAAACGCTATCGACAGGAGCGTATCACTGTAGATTCGAACCTTTCACCTTATGACCAGCAGGTTAAAGCTGACGCTAGGAAGTACCAATTTGATTGGCGATTAATCACTTCACAAATGTTTCAGGAAAGTCGTTTTAACCCTGACGCTCGCTCTTCTGCAGGAGCCCAAGGATTAATGCAGGTACTACCTCGCACGGCAAAAGAGCTTGGCTATTTAGATTTGACTCAACCGGAACAATCGATTGCTGCAGGTATACAGTATATGGACTGGACCCGAGCTCGATTTGAAAAGAATATACACCTTGAGGAAAAAGTATACTTTGCGCTTGCTGCCTATAATGCTGGATTTGGTCATGTAAGAGACGCCCAGAAATTAGCAAGGAAAATGAATCTTCGTGACGACAAATGGTTTGATAACGTTGAAAAAGCGATGTTATTACTACAACAACCAGAATATTATAAGAAGACTCGTTATGGTTATTGTCGTGGCAGTGAACCCGTTAATTATGTGAGAGAGATCCAACAAAGATATTTAAGTTATGTTGATATTACTGATTAAGCTTGCATTAATCATCATCATTATAATCAACTAGTTGTGAAAGCACATTATCGTATCGGGTTAGGTTTTAGATCGATAAAAAATCGGTTCAAAAGGTTGCGTTCTACCACAAAGAAGACGTTAGTTTTTTGGTTGCTAACATCGACTGTGAGCCTTGAGTTCAAATGGTGAATGCAGTCTTTAACTGAATTCGAATTAGGTTTTGTATAGATAACTTTTCCATAAGGGGCTGCTAAAAGTTTGCCAAATTGTGAAGCGCAGCAGAACCGAGCAAACTGTTACGAGTCCTTTCACTACTACGTCTTATCAAGCGATTTTTCATAACGTAAGAACTCTCGTAGTTGAACCAGAAAACCAATTACCGATTTAAATCAATCAATGAAGCCAGTTCTTTATTGACACACAGGTGCAAGTGCCCCTGATATGTCTATCATTGCGCGTGCATCATAATTTTTAGCATCAGCAAAACGTAGGCTTATCACGCCGTTTGGCAATATGGTCACCAAATTACCACCAGAACCGCTCAGTAGTGGCACCTGAATTAAACAGCCACTTTCTCCTAGGTAGGGCACACTAAAAAACGACAATAAATAACGTCCTTTTCCATCTTGATTGTCATGCCAATGCGAGAAAAATCCATGTTCTGTAGTTCTAAATAGTGCTTTATTTAAGGTTTCAGCATGCAGTAGTTGAGCACCGTTAAATTGGCCGTTTTGATGCAATAGTCGCCCTATTTTTATCATATCGTCGACCGTCGGATACAGTCCAATACCAAGAATAGGCACTCCGCGACTACCATCCGACTCTGTGGTGTGCATCATAGGCGAATGCTGTATACCAATGGGCTGATAGACATTGTCTTTAAGTAGTTGCCATAAGCCTATTCCTTCTCGTTGTCTAACAAGATTATCTATGGCTGCTGATAAAATAAAATAATGGTTGGTATTATAACGAAATACTTCATTCGGTCCCCAGGGGTAATTACCGTACCGTTGAAAAGCTATATCCAACTTTTCTTGTTCACTTAAGGCTCGACTCCAGTCCCCTACAAGACTACCGTGCTCATCGGGAGAGGTATTGGTTGAATTGGGATCATGATCGTTATTACCTATACCCGTTACCATATTCAAGGCGTCAACAAATCTAACTTGGTCCCATCCATTGTGATCTGCGGTTACCTCAACATAGTCTTTGATAAAATAATTTAAAACTTCACTGCCGTAGCGTTGTACTAAATAAGTTAATGCCACTGCACCAGCTGCCGGTTTAGTAGCGGAATAAACGCCATGACGCATAAATCGGCAAAATGGATATTCGCCGTAGAGGGTGTGACAAGGCTGCATATAAATTTTTTCTTGAAACCAAATGGCAGAAGCACTTATATCGTTGTCTGCCAATCCGCTATTGAAATGTGGCCAGTTTAATAACGGAAATTGATCTATCAAGCTTTGCCAGTTGGCTATCGGCAATCGTTGCTGTAACTCGACATCGAATTTTTGAGTTAAAGTGGAATTATCCTGGTCTGGCGTCGTATGATAACTCAAGCCAAGTGTGCCAGCTGCTTCATCCCTAAATCCTGGCGCCGTATGCTGCACAATCTGAACACGTAAACTGGACACTTGGTTATCGTCATATAAAAAAGTCGCTAGTCCATTTAATGTAGTATTCCAGCCAGTTTCAACTAAAACAAAAGGGAATGACGCCCGTGACATGCCATTATCTGTGGTTTCACTCCAAACTTTGCCGGGGGACAATATCACTCGCCAAAAACTTTGCTGGTCATCAGGTACTATGATGTCTCGGTTAGCCGGAATAAGATAGCCATCATGGGATACAAACTGAACGGTTAGGTTCGGAAAGCGCTTCATGGTTTCATAATAATTATTCGGAAAACCATCTAATCTATTGCCAGCTATGGTTAGAGTGCCATTAAAAACATGCAACGCCGGATTTTCTTGACCAATAGGCATAAAGTAATCGTTATGATAAGGACTCTTTTTGGAAACTTTCTGAGCATTGAGTTCGTCGTAACTAAGCCAATCTCTTAGTTTGTTTTCAGGCGAGGTTAAATAAGATTTATCTATTTCAGGGAGTGGCTGCTCTTTTTTGTTATCGCTGCCACAAGCCACACATAATAGGCTTAACAAAATGACGATTACAATTTTATTGCTCATGTATAATTGCCATGTTCAATGAGCGGCAGATTTGAGGTACTCGTTAGACCAAAAAGAATTACAAATTCTAATAGTTTAACTTTTCTAAATTGGAATATCATATAATTTCCCTTTGTATTCCGGTCCCTACTACACTGATGAGTCATTGTTATAATTATTTTCGGATTGTAAATGTACAAATCGCAGCATATATAATAACTGTGTAATTTTCAATCAGTTGAAGTTTCACACAGTTAGGTATTATTAAAAATGCGCAAGAAACACGACCATATTCCTTTTATTTAATTAGAGATTAAATGTAATTTTATTTATTATACAAATTAATGAAAATTTCCAATAGGTTTCTGTTTGTGTACGTTTACGATTGCCCTAAAGTAAATTAACACTTAAAACTAATGGATACAAAAGTCGAGGTAATTATTCCAAGAATTAAGACCACAAAGAGGAAAATACTTTCCCCTAAATATAATTGACCTAAATATAATTGACCTAAATATAATTGACCTAAATATAATTAGCCTAACTAACACATATTATTACTACTTAATAATATGCAACTTTGTTTGTCGACCATCAATGTACTTAACATCTTTACCGTCAAAAATAGCTTCTTCTTCCAACATAATTCTAATTTCTTTATTCCATATTTTCAAAAACACAGCATTATTGAGTTCAATCGAATAGGCGGTATTAGCATGTAAAGGATAGTCTCCACTCCCAGCGACCCCTTGTTGCGAATCCCACATACCTAAAGTAGTTCCCGCAGCATGACCATGAAAGCCAATAGGATGTGTATAAATTGTGGGCTTAAGGTTTTGTTTTATCGCTTGCTCTCTCGCACGTTTTAAAACTTCGTTACCTGTTCTTCCCACGGTAAAATTATTAGTAAAAATATCCTGTAATTCATTACCACTTTTAAATGCAGAAATAAGTTCTTGTGGCGGACTAAGTTCACCATCATTTAATACATAAGCATGTTGTTGTGTATCGGTATTCAGTCGTAAATAACTAATGCCAAAATCAACATGCAATAAATCACCTGGTTGAATAACATTATCTTCGTAGCCATTGGTAAAACTATCAACATGATCAAATTTCTTGCTGTCTTTTCGTTGAATATTAATACTTGGATGAAACCATGTTTGAAGCTTTAACTCTCTCACTCGTTCTCTAAACCACCACACTAAATCGTTAGATGTCGTCTTACCTACTTTGATGACTTCATTAGAAAAACCTTGCGCTATAATTTCATGAGCAATAGCAACAATCTCTTCATAAACTTTTATTTCTTCAGGTATGCGCTGCTCTAACCACGCCACACCTAACGCTTGTGCAGAAACTACCCTTGACTGATATTTCTTAGGTAAGACCGATAAAAACTTATCCTTATCCGACGCAACTAGGCCATCAGCATGTGCCCAGAATTCTGACTGATTAATACCAATTTTCTTAGGATCAATTTTTGCGATTAAGGCAAGTAATGCTTGCCATTGGTCAGGATGTTTATTTTTATCCCAAGCTTTTTTAAATACACTGCCGACTTTATAAGGTGCAATTGCATAAGCATTGACCTTTTCATTTTCATTCTTTGAAAAAACGAATATTGTGGTTCGGCGTGCAGAAAGCCAAGTTGCAGGTAATAGCGTTTTTAAAATAGGGTCTTCATTATATTCTCGGCTGATCATTACCCACATATCTATTCCTGTTTCGTCCATTAGACGTGGCAATAGTTGCGAGACTCTTTTTTGGGTAATATCATTAATGAAAATAGCACGTTCTTGCATCGATAAAATTGTATGCACCGCTTTTTGATGTGCAACGGCTGAACTACTCAATATAACGCACCAAGTGATCATAAATAATCGAAAAATCATTTGCATACCCTCCCCTAATATTTAAAGTAAATCAAACATAACACCAATGGAAACAACTAATCAAAACAAAGTTATAAGTGATTTTTATATATTTCAGTGCCTTAGATATTTTCGATAAAATTCTGGTAAAAAAGCTATTTGATAAACATATGAGAGAGTTGATAATAAATGGTGAGTTAGAGCATATTGTTAACAGATACATTTATTAAAAAATGTAAGTTATATTCAACTTGATACTCTTTGTAAAGTAACACCGGGTAAAGGCTATTAATATGTAAGAAGCTTGCAATAAAAAATCATTCGATATAGCTGTTTTCAATAACCTTTTTTACTCGTAGTCTATATAAGGTAATGTGTTTAAATATATAATAAAATTAGTGCTTTGTTGCGTAACCAGCTTGAAGATTATATGATTGTTTCCTCCTGATTGCTCAGTTACCAATGAATGTCACAATACCAATTCTCTGAATATTATTTTAATGATAAGACTGGTTCATTATCCAAAGATGGACATGTTGTAAGCTTACGTGTAAAAAATGCACAATTACTGTTGTTGTTATTAAAATCAGACAATCAACTTTGCTCTAAAGAAAGTTTATACAATGAACTTTGGGCAGACACCATAGTTCAAGATAACAGTTTAGCTAAATGCATTAATGAGCTCAGACTCGCTTTGGGTGATTCAGCTAAAGAATCTATTTATATAAAAACTTGGCCTAAAAAAGGTTATCAATTTTTACCAAAAGTCACCCAAAAATCTAAATTTAAAGCTGGCAAAAAATTAAATTGGTTACTTGCTACCTTATCATTAATCATCGTTCTCTATTTTGGCAAGGAATTGATCACTGAACAACGAGTCGATACCACTGAGACAGCCAAAAACTTCTATCTACTTGGTCTAGATTACCAGAGCCGCAGTGAAGATAAGTCCTATTATTTGAAAGCACTAAAACAATATGAGCACGCAGTCGAAATAAACAGCGAGTACGCTCAGGCATGGGCACAACTTTCCATTATTCAATCTACTATTTACAGCAAAACTTTTGATAGAAGCAGTGATGTTGCGCAAAAATCGTGGCAAGCCGCAATAAAATCCTTGCAGCTACAACCCGATCTTGCCTTGGGACATTATGCTTTGGCGTCATGGCACTACTTGATTACACGCGATCATCAAAAGGCTTTACAAGCAATAAAACAAGCAGAGTCTGATCCGGCGTTAAATTCCCATGTTCAGTTATTTAAAGCTGCAGTTCTGCGTAGACAAGGTGATTTTCAGCAGTCATTAACAATTATGGAAGAGGCCTTAAAAGATAACTCTCGCACACCTTTTTTAGCTGATTCACTGGCAATGACTTACCTTATGGTTAGTCAATACGATAATGCTATAGATATGTTGAAAAAGGCAAGCTTGTTTGCTCGAGAAAGATATCAAGATACCGCTAGATTAGATTATCGAAGCGCTTTAGTCCTTTACTTTAAAGACGCTAACCTGGCTATCTTATTAAATTCCATGAATAAAATAAAGTTACCTGAAAATCAAACACATATATTACTATTTAACGTATTTGAACCCGCCTATCAAGCTATTCTTACGTCTAAAGTATTTTCACAAGAGCATATCTTTGAAAACCAGAACCAAATTTACCCATTAAGTTTATTGCAAGCAATCAGTCTTCATCTGCAGCAGTCTCAATCAAAAAATAAAAAAGCATTGCTTGTCAAAGCTGAACAGCAATTGTTAGCAATGGATACAACTCATGATCCCCGAGTTATGATGTCTCTAGCAACCGTATTTGCGCTTACACAAAGACATCAACAAGCGCTTATTTTGGCAAAAACAGCACTTGAAATTTATCCACAACAAAAGGATGCCATTGGGAAAATGTATCTCGAAATTGAACTGCTGCAAATCCACGCACTAACAGGTAATAAAAGTGAATTTGAAAATTTAAAGTCTGCCATCATGGCAAAACCATCCCTACTCAGCTACAACTGGCTGAAACTAGATCCCATTTGGCAAAATGGCACCCGCAAAATAAACAGACAATAACTGAACAGCAAATGAAAACATATACCCGCGGCCAATACAAAGGTCCGCTTATATCTCTGTTGTTAAGTTTTTGACTATAAAAGGATTATTCAGTATCAACAAAAGTATTAAAATCAGAGCTATTTCACTGCTTGCTCTGCTTTGCCGCTTGCTCCATTTTACTGCTGCGAGGCGTCGAGTGCAGCCAATAGGTAAATAATTTGGTTGGTTCCTACTTTAGCCGATGCGATATCAGCCCATTCACCTAAGGTATGTTGGTCTTTACCATAGCTTCGTCCCATTGAAAATGAAGGCAGTCCACGAACAACACCAATATTGGCATCTGTACTACCCGTCGCAATTGCAGGTATTTGCCCCTGCTTAAGTGCTCCAGTGTAGGATTGAATACTGATGATGGTCTGGACAAAATCGCCATTAAAAGCAGGCTTCATCTTATTAATTGTACCGCCAGCGGCATTTTTTACTTTGTAACTCAGCTCAAAAGAAACACTTTCATTATCGGCAGCGCTTTTACAAGCTTGGGTTATTTCACTATTTAGTCGTTTTAATTCCTTTGGATCGGCGCTCCTCAAATCAACAGTTACGTTAACTTCCGGCGGAATACCATTATATATTTTACCGCCATGCACCTGACCTACATTGAAAATGCCTAACGGGGTTTCTTGGTGTTCCTTAATATCAAGATCAATATCATAAATATCAAGTATGCAATGAGCTGCCGCTTTAGCAGGGTGAGGCTGATTATAAGAATTAACTGTATGAGCGCCCGCTGCGGTAAATGTCATATCCATCCAATAGATACCTAAGGCACCATAGAGTATCGGTCCTAAATTGCCATCGAGTGCAGCGACATAATCAATGTTATTGCTTTGTTTTTTCATAAAATATTTCATACCAACCAGGCCAGCTTCTTCCTGTACCGTCGCTAGAAAAATCACATCACCTTGGGGTTGATAACCGGTTTTGACCATAGCTTCAACAACCGCGAGCATATTGGCTACTGAGGCACTGTTATCCCAAACCCCAGGACCGTATAAACGGCCATTCTTGCGGGTAACCTTAACATCAGTATCAGCATCAAATACGGTATCCATGTGAGCCGCAAACAATAACGTTGGCCCTTGCTTTATTCCTTTTAAAACTACCCAGATATTACCTAGTTCATCGTTTTGAGGTATTAAGCCCAATTGGCGAAACTGTGCTGAAATATATTTCGCTCGCATTTTCTCCTGTCCTGGCGGTGCAGGTATTTCGCTAATGGTTATCCACTGCGCAACTTGTTGTTGAAAGTGTTCGTCTAAATATTCAATCACTTTTTTTACAGCGGGTTGTTCAGCAACTTTTTGATCAAACCAATTTGCTTTAGCACTTGGGGACATTTGCAACCCAATGACAATAATGATGAGCATGTTAACTAATCTGTTCATGATCACTTTCTTCCTTTATTAATTATTTTGAGTTGGGAGCATGTTTTTCTTCTTGATGGCTATGTTATTCTTCCAAACCACCTTGAATCATCACTTAACCATCAGAACCCAATTTCTAATATCTTCGCGAACTTTAGGTAGAGGGCGTACTCCTGGCCCTAATATGACATCGTGAAATGCAGCGAGATCAAACGCATTGCCTAAAAGATCTTTGGCTCGTTTACGTTCAGACAGGATCAGATCAGCACCGAGCATATAACTCAGTGATTGTCCTGGCATGGCAATATAGCGGTCTACTTCAATTTCAATTTCAGTACGAGACATCACTGTATTTTCCATCATAAAGCGAATAGCATCCTCACGTGTCCAACCTCGCAAATGAAGCCCAGGCTCAACAATAAGACGGCACGCAGCCCAAAGATGCTTAGCGATCATACCTTGGCGGTCATACGTCGTGCTATATAGCTCCATTTCATCTGCCAGATATTCAGAATAGAGTGCCCAGCCCTCAAGAATGCCTGAATTATAACCTGTAGAAGGATTATCTCGGGGATAGGTTACCCAAAGGTGATGCCCAGGTATCCCTTCATGAAAAGCTATCACCTCTGCCATCAGACGTCGCTCGTTGGGTCGCGATGGATTAATAATATAGCGAGCTGGTGTATTGCCTTGTGCTTTACCATAATAGCCAGCGGGCGCGGAAGCTTGCATATATATTGGCATTTCACTCACTAAAAATTTCTTTTTTGTTTGCTTTGAAAATGACAATAGTGTTTTATCTTGGGCCCGAGCCAATGCTAATTCGGAAATAGAAAGTAATTCCTTAGCGGTAGTATGGTTAGCCTTTGTTTTAGTACGCAGTCCTGTAAGTATGCTACTAACCGTATCACCTTCTTTCCCCGTTGCCAGTAATTGAACACGTGAATCATCAAGTAATCGCCTACCCGTCTCTTCAATTTCTTGCAGAGATGGGTTTAAGGTAGTCCACCATGTTACTGCTTCATAAAAACACTCAGTTCCTCCTTTAAGTACAGAAAGTCCGGGGGATTTACTGGTATTAGGGAGATACTCATTGCGAAGAAAACTCTCAAACGCTGAAACTGCTGGCGCAATTTTTTCGTTTATAAGTGTATTCCACTGTGCTGCATTTTTATGTTTAACATTTTTGAAACTATACTTAGAATTTAACGCCGTGAGATCGGTTAAAAGATCGCGAACTTGTTGCTGCACTCTAATAACCACAGGGCGTGGTGCGGTTTCACTACTGGCGATACCTAAACGCAGTGTCTCTATCGCGAACGTTAATGCCGCAGGAATTTGAGACCAAGTGGTGATTGATTTATTAGCGCTATCTGGTCCATCCGTTATAGTGTTCTGCCATTGCCTAGGCCACTTTACCTGCCAACCGATAACCTGATTAAGGTAACGTAAATCTGTTTTGCAGCTTTTAAGTGCCTGCGCGGCAAAACCGCTATCTGCCACCAACGGCTTACTCTGTACGCTGGCACAATACATCATAAGTACGGCGATGAAACTGATAATAAATACTTTCATTTGTTGATACCCTCTTTTAGTGTCTAACGACTTAACAAGATGTTTATTATTAATATAAATGTATCGCTAAACGACACGCTGTTATCAATTAGAAGCTCGGTATAGTTGTTTGTTATGTATTTTCAAGTTCATAACAACAAAGGCACCATAATACTTTGACGCCATTATGTACGTGGGAATATCACAGCGACTGTAACCTTGAGTATGTTAACTGTACCCATTCATTTCCCTAATTAATTACTTCAACTAAAAGTCTCTACTTAGTGAAATTAAAATGCTTGAAAGTTCTATGTAAAAAAGTTCTAAAATAGTTCTAACTCTATAAATGAATGAATACGCAACGCAAAATATAAAACTTAACATCAGTATCTGCCATTTTACAAAAACGGGGTCACAACAATGTGAACCCGTTTTTACTTTTATGTTATATACCTAGTTAATTTATACAATGAAAGTAAATTGAGTTAATATCCTTTCGATAAAATAGCTATTACAGAGATAACGATGACAACAGCTGAACTTTTAAAGAAACTCAGTACTTTAGGCAGAAAAGAAGTTTATTTTGGCCCTCAAGGTTTTCTATTAACATCAAGTGAAGAAGAGCTTGAAAAAGCACAAATTGGTTTTGCTATTCATCCTGATGGCACCAATGTGGTTGGCAATAATCAAGGTGATTGGCAAGGAAATTGGCAAGTTATTGCATTAGATACAGAACTAGGCGATCCTTACTTTATTGATCTTAATGATGATAACTCACCTGTGTATACGGCGATTCAAATTGACGGTGCTTGGGAAACAAATCCTGTGGCACAATCACTTGAACGTTTTATCAGTTGTTTAATACTTTTCATCAAAGCAAATGACCAAGCAAGTCCAATATTTGTACCTGATGAACACACAGTTATTGATAAAATAGTTTTATCGCAATTAGAAAATCAACTTATTGAGGCATCAAGTTGTAAAGACTTTTGGGAACAATTTTTTGAATGTTATTTCGATTGGTTAAATGACGAGTAAATTAACGAGTTTCGACACCTTAAGTTTAATTTTAGGACGTTTAAGTGATTTATGAAGAAGGCGCTTATTTTTGTTAGTGGTTATTCGGTACCCGCGTCCTACGTTGCCTTAAAGGCTTACATTCATGAAAGAATCTTAAAAAATAAGCAACAACGAGCATAATTTTCTCAATAGTCCCTAAGAGTGAGTTTAAAAGCGACGTTATTGATTCCAACAATAAGAATTATTATTCTCTTCAATCAATACCTACCTCTATGTCTTTTAATTCTCGCTGAAATGAGTATTTAGAGGTAACATAAGTATATGCAGCATACATCTTTGAAATTATTTACTTTGTCTTTTACCAATAAACTTCTCTCTTGCTCGTTACTGTTTACTATTTTATTAAGTTTACTGTCTTTAAACGCAAATAGTACTTCAGTACAAAATAAACTTGTTATTAATGAACAACAACTAAATTACTCTTTAGCCAATCATATCCGTTATTTTGAAGATAAAACTAACGTACTTACCTTACAAGAGGTCGAAGAAATGTCCTCAAAAGGCAATTTTATCGGCATTAAAAAAGATAATATTTCACTGGGTTATATTAAATCTACAATATGGCTAAATTTCATTGTTGATGATCAATCGACGCAAAATATAAACTGGCAGCTATTAATCGACTATCCATTATTAGACAACATAGTGGTTTTCTCTAAAACTAAACAAGGTATTTGGCAAGAACAAACCATGGGTGATCATTATCCATTTAACCAACGTCCAGTAAGTTACCGCGCTTTTTTAAGTAAATTAAATACCCATTTACATCAAGTAACTGAATTTTATGTAAAAGTTAACACGACCAGTTCAATGCAACTGAGATTAGCCATTGTCGCAAAAGAAGCATTTTTACTTTCAGCACTTAATAGCGAAATGTTCTTTGGTTTGATCTACGGCATAATGCTAATGATGGCGATATATAACTTTTTCTTATATCTCGCGGTTAAGGATACCTCTTATTTAATTTATGTATTTTCAGTAATATCTGGATGTGTTTTTATCATGGCACTTAATGGTCATGCTTATCAATATATCTGGCCTGAGAATTCTCAATTAGCAAATACATCAGTCCCTTTACTCCCTTCTCTGTGGATGGTCTTTAGCGCTCTTTTTACACAAATGTTTTTAGAAACAAAACGCTTTGCCCCTAGACTTTACATTGCTTTAAATATTCAAATCGCCTTAGCATTATTTTCGGTAGTATTTAGCTTATTAGGCCCTTATCAATTAGCGATAAAAATAGCGACAGGTTTAGCGCTCTTTAATGGAATTTTAATTCTAGTTGTCAGTATCGTTTGTTGGAAAAATGGTAATCGATTTGCACGATATTTTGTTGCTGCGTGGCTATTTTATGCTGTTGGCACAGCCATGTTAATCATCAGTCGCTTTGGCGTGCTACCCGATAATTTCATCACCCATAATTCATCTTCCCTTGGTTTGCTTATCGAAATAATCATGTTGTCATTAGCATTAAGTGATAAATATCGAGTATTAACCCAAGCACTAGAAAAACAAACCATTGAACTTGAACATAAAGTAGATTTACGTACCCAAGAACTAGAAATAAGCAATCAACAACTGGTCGAATTATCTCGTACTGATGCGTTAACAGGTTTAGCCAATAGAAGACATTTAGACCATCAACTAACAACTGAGTGGGAACGTTGCAGTAGAGAAAAGTCGCCACTTTCACTGTTAATTTGTGATATTGATCAGTTTAAAAATATTAATGACCACTTTGGTCATCAATATGGTGATGATTGTATATTGGCTGTTACTGAAGTGCTAAAAAGCATTATTAATCGCCCAGGAGATATTCCGGCACGTTTTGGTGGTGATGAGTTTGTGATCATTCTTCCAAATACTGAAAATCAAGGGGCAATCAAACTTGGTCAGCAAATATGTGATGCTATGATTGCTGAAAAAATTGAACAAGCTCCTGACACGTTTTATTCCTTTGTTACGATGAGCATAGGTTGTGCAACCATCATCCCTCAAGAAAATGATGAAGTTAAAACGCTGTTTACTCTTGCTGATAAAAATCTCTATCAGGCAAAGAAAAATGGTCGAAATTGTATTGTGGCTATAGATGAAAATTAAATTTAATAAGCTTTTAACGTGAACAGAAAAATCCTCCTCACTTTAGTACATCAAATGTTACATTCCTAACTGAAATTAAATGGCAACAATCACTATCTAGTTAAAAGATGTCAATTATTGAGTATTGTTAACTTAGATGGATCAACAATTAAAAAATTGGTTTACCCATGCAAAAATTCATCAAGTCATATGGAAGTCATCTGTACCTATGGTTGGTGCCATACTTGCGCTATTCGCCTATGATTTATTAGAGTCTAGTTTACTTGCGCTTAATGGCGAACATGTTCTTACTGCTTTAGGTTTTACACTGCCTATCACCACAGCTATCGCTGCTATTGCCATTGGTACCAGTGTCAGAACAAATAACAAAGTCGTTAAATACGCTTGTTTGCACAAAGAAAAATTAGCCAAAGTCATTTCAAGCTCAATCATTATTTCAGTATTAGTTGTCTCGCTTTTATCATTGTTCTTTTACGCAATGAATGACAATTTACTTGCATTATTGGGTAGCAAGTCTTGGTCAAACTCCATTGATAGCACCATTGATTTTGCCAATACACAAAATACTTATTTAAATACACGTTACTTAGGTTGGATATTTTTAACCATTATCTGGCAAGTAAATGCGATATTACGCGCTTTAGGTAATACTAAATTAGCCAGCGGTTTGATGTTATCTTGGTTATTAGTAAAAAGTATTTTAGCTATCGCTTTATTAACCCCCGAAAGTACTTGGCATCTTCAAGGATTATCAGGCTTAGCGTTAAGTCATGTATCTGTTGATATGCTGTTTGCGTTTATCTCATTATTACTACTTGTGAATAAAACAGAGCTTGAATTACCATCATTCGCTGAGCTACGTATCACCGTTTTTTCCTCACAGCATGATGGATTATTCATTATATTACAGCAACTTATTACGCCTATAAGTATTGCTTTATTAACTATGATCGCCGCTTCTATTGATTACACCTATGTCGCCGCATTTGCTTTCATCTTAAGAATAGAATCTATTTTACTGTTACTGCCCATGGTATTAACCACCTCAATGCCCTGCATTATTGGCACAAACTATTGGTCTGGACATTTGAGTAGAGTGAAAGAGGCATATTTTATTACTTTTATTACCGTGGTATTAAGTCAATCGATATTGGCTATTGTGCTTTATATTAATAGCGATTTACTTTCTTATTTTATTTGCCCTGAAAGTGCCGTTGCACGCTTAATAACAGATTTCTTAATTTGGGTTCCCATAGGTTATATTGGCGCAGGTTGCGCGATTGTTTATCAATCATGCCTTAACAGTGAAGGGAAAACTTTACAAGCAAGCTCGGTTGGCATTGTGCACCGACTATTACTTTTATTACCGATAGCTTTTATTGGTGCACTGATTGCGAGTGAAAACAGCTTTTTCCAAGCTATTATGCTTGGTCATCTGAGCAGTGGCTTATATGTTATTTATTTATTCAAAAAACGAAAAGCAGTAGAAAACAATAAAGCTCAAGTATCAACAGCCCCCTCTTTAATCAGTACCCACTAAAATACGGAGAATATTTATGTTAACTAAAGGTAATTACTTAAAAAAAACATTAATAGCAATAAGCCTGTCAGCAATCGTCAGTTCATATACTTCAATAAGTTTCGCTGCTAATGAAGTGCAGTTCAGCAAAGCTTTACAATCTGAACATCGTGCAGAAAAAGACAAAGAAATAGATGTTGGTCGTAAGCCGCAAGAAGTTATGCAGTTTTTTGGTATTGAGCCCGGTATGACTGTTTTAGAAGTACTTTCTAGTGGGGGTTATTACACGGAAGTTATATCACACCGCGTAGGTAAAAAAGGTAAAGTTATTGCGCAAAATAATAAATTCATTTTAGAGATTATGGATGGCAGATTTGGTAAAGAATTTAATAAACGCACCGCCAATAACCGCTTAGCAAACGTAACTCATTATAAAAAAGAATTTGGTGAGTTTGATTTAAACAATGAAGTTGATGTGGTGACTGTTGTACTCAACTACCATGACTTATATTCTGTTGTTCCTAAAGAAACACGTATGAAAATATTAAGTCAATTGAAAAACGCCCTTAAACCCGGAGGCACTTTAGGACTCATAGATATGGAATCAGGTGCTGGAGAACACAACCCTAAATTACACCGAATTCATCATCAACGTGTCCGTGATGAACTTGCAGAAGCTGGATTTTCATTAGATGCTGAAGCGAGTTTCTTACAAAACAAAAGTGACGATTACAGTAAAATGGTTTTTGATCCTGCCGTAAGAGGAAAAACCGATAGATTTGTTTTTAAATTTAAAAAATCATCTACCTAAAATTAATCATATACTCCGATCAAAATAAAGCTCTCTAATAGGGAGCCTTTTAGTTGTTTCATCACATTCAAATAATTTAAGTAGTTTGGTATTGCCATCACTCTGTTATAATTCCTTCGCCTTTTTAGAAATCACAATAGAACAATAAATACGATGAGTTATACCTCGCTAGATCAGCTCAAAAACGCTTGGATTTTTAAACACAAAAGCTTACCCATTAAAGAGTCTGATGTCACAAAAATCAAACCGATGTCAGTGAGTAGAGCTAACATCCTTTGGGATACTTTTATCAGTAAACAAGTTGATCATCCCGATTTCTTTAAAAGTGGCGATTGGGCTTTTAATACGGATACTTGGCAAGACAATGGTCAGTGGGAACCTAGATGGGATAGCGAAGATGAAGCGCTTCCTGAACTAATGATTGAACACCTACATTGGGATAATAATACGGTTGTCTATTTTTGCTCTTCAAGAAGTAACATCATCGAAACAACATGGGCTGTTTTTCAACGTTGTTGGAAAAACTTCTTGTTTATGGATGATGGGACATTATTGATCGGAAAAAAACGCAAAGAAGTTGTGCAGTTTATGTCAAACGGTTCATTTAAAATCGGTTCAAAACCCTAATAGCGCTATGCAAATAAAAGATAATCTTCATCCGAGAAATGTTCATAAATACGGTTATGACTTTACCGCACTGGCGTTAAGTTCCCCTACACTAGCCCCCTTTATTTATACCAATAAATATCAAAATTTAAGCATCGATTTCTCCGATGCTAATGCGGTAAAAGCATTAAACTTAGCATTACTAAAACAACATTATAAAATTACCCACTGGGATATACCTCAAGGTTATTTATGCCCACCAATACCGGGACGTATTGATTATATTCATTATTTAGCCGATTTATTAAAAACAACTAACAACAATAAAATCCCCAACAGTGAAAATATTACCGTTGTCGATATTGGTACTGGCGCCAGCTGTATTTATCCATTACTTGGGCACCAGCAATATAAATGGCGTTTTGTCGCAACAGATATTGATCCCATATCAATAGAATATGCTAACAAGAATATTCAAGCCAATATTCACCTTGATGACGCAATAACATGTGTATTACAGGAAGATACTAAATCAATATTTAAGGGAATATTACAGGCTGATAAAAAATATGATTTAACCATGTGTAATCCTCCCTTTCACCGTTCAATTGAAGAGGCGACACAAGGTTCTCAACGTAAATGGCAAAACTTAAATATAACTAAAGATAAAGCTAAAAGCCCTCCAAGCACTAACAAAAGAAACCAAGAAGTTAAGTTAAATTTTGGTGGCCAAAATGCAGAGTTATGGTGCGCAGGGGGTGAATTAACCTTTATCAAAAATATCATCAACGAAAGCTGTCATTATCAACAACAAGTCTTATGGTTTACCAGTTTAATATCAAAAAAAGATAATTTAAGTGCCATAAAACAAGCATTGAAAAAAGCAAAGGTAGTAGAGATTAAAATTATAAAAATGGCTCAAGGCCAAAAAACCAGCCGTTTTATTGCATGGAGCTTTTTAAATAAAGAACAACAACAAGCCTGGTTTTATCGCAAATAAATCTCATTAGAGCTTTGATTTTTTAAGTATAAATAAGATATTATCAGTATCTAATAAAAAGAAGGTATGACGGATTATCAATGACACTTAGCTTTGAAGAAATATCAGCAGTAACTTTAGATATCACTGAGCCACTTAAAGACCTATTGAATTGGCGTTGGGAAGAATCTCGTCAAGTAATGTTGTCTGAGTTTGCCAACGGAAAAGCAGAGCAAACATTGGCAGTGTTACGTAGTAATTTTGTTGATGAATGGGATAGAAAAACCATTAAAAAAGCCCCTAAAGAATTAAAGACTCAGTTAGGTGAATTAGCAAAAGTAACTAAAGAGCAAAAGTTATTTACTCGCCCTGCAACAGATACACAACCTGCAGTACTGGCCATTTGGTGGCCTTGGGGACACGGCGCTACTTTATCATTACGCTTAACTATTCTCAAAAACAGTTATGAATATGCACCTCAGCTACAAACAGAAAATAAATTTGTCACCTTCATAACTAAATTTTTTAATTAAATTATTTGCTCCATTTTTGATAAAACTTTTTAGAAAAAGGAAAGTGAAGCTCTGACCCCAGCAAATGCTTGATTATCAGCTTTCCAAAATTCACCATCTATTTGTCGATAGCGGGTGAATGCTTCAATTTGAAAGCGTCCAAAATCATAACCAGCACCAATACCAACATAGCCGTCGATATCATTAGAGTTATCATGCACTCGGTTTCTGATTTCAATAAAGTCTGTAAAATCAAATTCTCCATCGTCATCATGATAGTCATAACGGTCATCTTCACCTCGACTTTGAAGTGTCAATTCACCAAAATCAAAACCTAGCTCGGCATAAAAAAACACATCGGAGAAGTAACCAAACTTAGCGCCAACCTCCCAAGCGATATAGTGTTGATTAAACCCTCGAGTATCAATAACCTCAGATGGTGCAATAGATGAAAATATTGAAACACCAATATTTGATTCTGAATTTTTTAATAACGCAGAGACACCAAAACCATTAATTTGATCTTCACTTTGATGTTCACTTGAAATAAATATTGAAAAACTATCTTCTGCATTACTAGAGAAAGCACAACATAATAAAAATGATGTGGTAATGGTAGTAACGGTATTTTTTACATACTTAAAAGATAAAAGTGATAATGACAAAGGCTTCACCTTGAGAAACTTTATAATAAAACCATTATCAACTTTTAATGAATGTAAATCAGCAAATTAACTGTCTAAAAAACGTTTAAAAATGTAAGAAAGAGTAAGACTCAATTTCCTTAAGAGCTCTCTTCGTTGGACAGCATCACCGCAAACCAACGTCCTTCTTGTGAGGATTCTAGAGCAATTTTAATCACCATGGTTAGAGGAACAGATAACAACATACCAACAGTACCTAATAACCAGCCCCAAAAGATCAACGATAAAAAGACCACTAAGGTTGAAAGCCCTAATCCTTTGCCTAAATATCGAGGTTCAATAACATTGCCCATTACCATATTGATAATCATATAACCCAAACCGATAAATCCCGCTTCAGCGATACCCAGTTGTAAAACGGCTAGAGACATCGCCGGCACTGCCGCAATTATAGAACCAATATTAGGAATATAATTGAGTAAAAATGCTAAGACTCCCCATAAAAGAAAAAAGTCCAAACCAAATATCCATAACATCAGAGAGACACAAACACCGGTAGCGATACTAACTAACGTTTTGATTGCTAAATAATTGTTTACTGATGTTACAAAACGATCAATTTGATTCATCCGCATTTCAGGATCATCAAGTGCTAAATGAAGCTTAACTGGCAATGATGAAGCCTCAAATAACATAAAAATTACCGTGATAATTATTAAAAATAGGTTGGCCATAACACTGCCTAATCCACTTAACATATCCGTAGCTAAACCCATCGCAGCAGCGGGATCAAAGTACTCAATCAATAATTCGGAGGATATTTGAATATTATAACTTTCAAGTGTGGTTGTTAACCAAGAAAATTGCTCTTTAAGTTGTACTCGATATTCGGGAATTTTTTGCGATAATTCCGCTAGTGATTGCCCCACTAATCCTGCCAAAGACAACGCGATGGTAACAAAAATGGCAATAACAATAACAACTGCCAAGGCTTTTGGTATTTTATATTTAGCCGCTTTAACGATAATCGGATTACAAATAATAGCAATAAATACGGAAAGAAGAAAAGGTACTAAAAGGTTACTTGCTGTTTTTATACCCGCTAAAACAATAAACAAAGCAGCAGTAACAACGAGTACTTTTACCACTCCGTCAGATTTTGGCAATAAGGTCATAGCGTTAAGTTCTAATATAATTTGAAGGTATTATACCCAAACAACCTCAAGATGCGAGTTTCAGCATATTGAGGTTGTTGGCAGTGATTAATCTATTTGCTATTACATGGTTCTACGGATTAAGGTCACACTCGTTAAATTTAATAAGCGATAACAACTTAACATGCCAATTAAACCAACAAAACCAGCACCCGCACCAATGCCCATTAACCAATATTTAAAATGAAAACTTCCGGCCATTTCAAACGCTTGAGTTTGAAGAATAAACACACCTATTTCCATACCAATACTTGCCATTAGCCCTGCGATAGCACCTAAAGCTACAAACTCAAATAAAATACTATTACGTAACAGAGAGCCTTTTGCGCCTAATGTACGTAATATAGCGAGCTCTCGTTCACGATCTTCCATACTAGCCTGAACTTGGGCAACTAAAACTAAACTACCGGCAAGTACAACTAAGACTAAAATTAACTCTATCGCTATTGATACTTGTTCAATCAAGGTATGTAACTGCTCCATAATGGCTTCAAAATCAATGTAAGTTAATGTTGGGTGCTCAGATAATAATTTAAAAAAATCATCCTTTTTGTTTTCAGGTATATTCCATGCAGAAATTGCCGTGGCAGGAAAATCTTTCAGTACCGATTCATTAAATATCATAATGAAATTTAATTGACGGGTTTCCCAATCAACTTCTCGAATACTGGTCACTTCAGCGGTTACTTCTTGTGAATCAATTGAGAAAGAGAGTTGGTCACCTAATACTATTTTTAGTCGTTCCGCGATACCACTTTCAATTGAAACCTGCGGTTTATTATCATCGGCTTGCCACCAACTCCCTTCGAGAATTCTATTTTCCATCGGAACGTCATTAAGCCATGTAAGTCCCAATTCACGTCCCATTCCTTCGCGGCCACTTTGTTCAGCATCCTCTTCCTTAATTTGTTCATCTTTTTCTTCAGAGGAATTGTCTACTTCATCATCTTCCATCGATATCGTTGCTTCGCCGTTTATTGCTGATAATCGGCCACGATAAATAGAGAAGAAACCCCGATTAGGAATATCATGATCAATAGTAAACTGCTTAAGTACGGGTACTTCATGTGGAGCAATATTAACTAAATATTGATTAGGAGTATCCTCAGGAAACTGATCTTGCCATTCATCCACTATCGAGGTTTTCATTACCGTAATAAGTAACAATAATTTTATTGCAATAGTAAAACTGACCAATTGAACACTGTTTTCACTTGCTCTACGTTTCAAATTTGCTAGCGCCAAATGCCAAGACTTACCCGCTTTTGTGCCAACCGTTCGACCTGCACTCATAATACTATTACCAAAAAGCAATAATAAAAACGAAACAAACAGGCCGCCGCCTAATAAGGCAATACTCATAATCGCATCACCACTAAAGAGTAGTAATAAAATAAATAAGGCAGCTAAAGGCGGAAGTTGATACCAACCAAAACGCGCAAGTTTGTTATTTTTAAAACCTCTAATCACTGACAAAGGTGAAGTATTAACAAGTTCTTTAATAGGGTGAATAGCAAAAGCTATTGCGCACAAAAGCCCGGTAAAGATAGCGGTTAGAAATGGTGTATAAGTTAATGGCGTATCATCTAAAGAAAGATAACTTTCGATAGCACTAGCGCCAATAAGGACTAAAACATAACCTAAACATAAGCCCACCAAAATACTAATTAAACTTAATAAGCTCCAATGAAATGTATAAAGTTTTCGAATATGACTGATTGAAGCACCTAAAGCTCTAAATACTGCAACAACTGATTGATGTCGTTGTCCATAACGTCGACTAGCTACTGCTACTGCAACCGCTGCAAGCACTATTCCTAACATACTTGCTAAAGAGAGAAAACGCTCAGCACTGTCTAATGTTGAAGATAATCTGTTTTGTGCTTGTTTAGCGCTGTACCAATTTTGCGCTTCGTTTACCTTGGGTTTAACCCATTCTTCAAACGATTCAATATCCGCTACTTCTCCAGCAAACAAATACATGTACCACATGCGACTACCCGGCTGTATAAGCTGAGTTTTTGGCATATCAAGGATATTTAAATATATTGTTGGTCCGGCAATGAGCATTTGATAACTTTTATCAGGAATATCGGTAACGATGCCAGCAATGATAAAAGTTGCTTCACCAATTTCAACCTCATCACCAATTTTTACACCTAATCGCCCTAATACGCTACGCTCAACCCATACACTTCCTTCTGGAGGTGCATTAACAGCAACAGGATCCATTTGATCAAGCTGGGTTTTCACTAGTAACTCACCTCGTAATGGGTAAGAATTACTGACCGCTGAAAGTTCACTTAAAAGCATTTTATCATCAGCAAAAACCATCGATTCGGTTTCAATTTTTCTGGCTAGTTTAAGGTTTGATTGTTCAGCTTTTTCAAGTATTTCAACACTAATTTTACTTGTACCACTAAAGACCCGATCAGCTGCGATGGTATTGGTGCTATTGGCAACAATTGCTTGTTTTATTTGTCCAGAGAAACCCGTTAATGAAAACACGGTGGCGACGGCTAAGACAATAGCTAAAAAAATGATGGTTAACTCACCACGACGCAATTCATGATGCAAAAGTCTTAATGATTGTTTCAACCACAAATTAGATGCACCGCGACCCGATGACTGCTGCGACAATCTTTTATCCTGCAGTTCTATTTTAGAAAGATCGTTCATAGCTAACCCACCTGAGAAATCGATGATGTTGAAGGTTCAGTTGCCGCTATGATGTTTTCTTTTTCTGATGCCTTCTCAGATACTTTCTCTGATAATTTTTCCGAAAGGAAGCCACTGTCCATTTGAACTTGACGTTGACAACGAGCAGCTAATTTAGGGTCGTGGGTAACTAAAATTAAAGTAGTACCAAGCTTTTCATTCAGCTCAAATAATAAATCTGCAATATGATTACCTGTTTTAGTGTCTAGGTTTCCAGTAGGTTCATCTGCAAATAACACATCGGGTTGAGAAATAAACGCTCGCGCAATGGCAACTCGTTGCTGTTCACCACCAGAAAGTTGAGAAGGATAATGGTCAGATCGTTCAGCTAAACCCACTTGAGATAGTAATTCTAAACCACGCTCTTTAGCGTCATCAAGGTTAGCAAGTTCAGCAGGCAACATCACATTCTCAAGTGCAGTTAAACTATTGATCAATAAAAACTGCTGAAAAATAAATCCGACATGATTTGCTCGTACTTGGCTACGCTCTTCTTCATTAAATTGGTGCAAGGCATGGTTTTTAAGATAGACTTGCCCTGATGTAGGTATATCAAGTCCAGCTAAAATTGACAATAATGTTGTTTTCCCTGAACCTGAAGAGCCCACAATCGCCAGCGTTTCTCCAGCATTCACGGATAAGTTGAGTGGCTGAAGTAGCACTAAGGTTTTATCTTCTAATTGTACTGATTTAGTCAGTTCACTTACTTTTAATATAATTTCGGAATTCGATTTCATGAAAAAACATCCAATTTTAGCGTTAATATTTCTATGCGGGATAACAATTACTCAGTCCGTTTGGGCCAAGACCTCTATTCTACTACTAGGAGATAGTGTCAGTGCAAGCTATAGAATGAAACAAAATGAGGGGTGGGTTCATATATTAAACCAAAGGTTATTACAAAGAAATGCTGACTATCATATCACCAATGCCAGCATAGCGGGAGAAACTACAGGCGGCGGATTGTCTCGCCTTAAGACACTTTTAAAAGATAAAAGTATAGACCATTTAATTATTGAACTTGGTGGAAATGACGGTTTACGTGGCTATACTCCTCAAGCAATTAAAAATAATTTGTTACAAATGATAACCTTAGCTCAAGATAAAAGTATAAAAGTATCAATGTACAAAATAAAAATCACACCTAATTACGGTGCTCGCTACAATAAAATGTTTGAGCAGATTTTTGTTGATGTTGCAAAAGAAAAAGCAGTAACCTTATTACCTTTTTTCGTTGAGATCGTAGCTACAGACTCTAAGATGATGCAAGGTGACGGCATTCATCCCAATGCAAAAGCACAACCACTTATTGCCGATTATGTGGAAAAACAACTGCAAGGAATTTTTGAGCGCTAGGTCAATAAGAGTGAAACTTGGGACAATAGGAAGTTATAGTAAGATTAAATATTGTACTCGTCGAGGTAAATCTCGACCTGCATTAAACTAAAATAATAGTGTAGAAAATTCAGACATAAAAAAACCGACTAAAAGTCGGTTTTAATATTTCACTTTTTACACCTATTGCTCTATCACAAAATCATAAAGAAATAAGTGGCATCCCTAAGGGGATTCGAACCCCTGTTACCGCCGTGAAAGGGCGGTGTCCTAGGCCTCTAGACGATAGGGACACAGTAAACAGTTAAGTATAATTGTAATTTCATTTATACTGAAAGCTCTAGCCTAGTGAGCTTGCAAATGAACTACTACTTTAAAGTTTGTGTCAAAAAACACTTACTCATTCTTTTAAAAAGTTGGCATCCCTAAGGGGATTCGAACCCCTGTTACCGCCGTGAAAGGGCGGTGTCCTAGGCCTCTAGACGATAGGGACACTAAAATTGTTCAACAAAGCATTGCTTTATTGTTTTAGTGTAGTGAAAAAAATTTGCTACGCAAACTTACTCACAAGACACTTAACTTTTTAATTTTGTTAACTCATTCTAAGAATCAGCTAACGATAATATTGGTGGAGCTATGCGGGATCGAACCGCAGACCTCTTCGCTGCCAGCGAAGCGCTCTCCCAGCTGAGCTATAGCCCCGCATGTAAATATAATAAGTGGCCTAATACTTATTAACTTACCTTTCTCAAAGTAACAAGTACTTGTTGAAAGCGAGGCGCATTCTAAGCAGAGCCCCTGTTACTGTCAACCCTTATTTGAATAATTAAGACAATATTTTTACAGTTCACGACTAAGTGTTTACTAATGCAACAACTTGACTAAATTTTGCATAATCAAATGTTTATCTTTCTTCAATTTTCACCATCACAGTTTAATTTTCTCCGTTAACTATAGATAAATTTATTATCTTCATTTATATCTTCCAAAATATTCATATCTTCTGCTAAATCACTCATCTATTCTTTATTTTTAGGTGATTACAAGGTAGAGTTTACTTAAGCTCATACAAAGTAAGTTTTTATGCAAATTAATAAACTTAACGTCGTCGCAATTGGTGGTGGACACGGTTTAGGCCGAGTTCTTTCTACCCTCTCCTTTTTAAAAACCCAACTCACGGGTATTGTTGCCACAACCGATAATGGCGGTTCAACAGGACGTTTAAGAAAACGTAGTAGTACTATTGCTTGGGGAGACTTGCGTAGCTGTTTAACGCAACTTGTGGATAAAAACTCTGTCGGTAGCCAGCTCTTTGATTTTAGATTTGACGGTAACGACGAACTTGGTGGTCATAACTTAGGTAATTTGATTTTATACGGCTTAGGACAAATTCAATCACGACCTCTTGATTCGATCAAACTCGTTAGACGTATGTTAGGTATAAAAACCCCCGTATTGCCAATGTCTGAAACGCCAACAGATCTTATGGCATTTTACCCTAAAGGAAGATGTCGTGTAGGTGAACTTTCAGTTGATGAAATGCCAATTATGCCAAAAAACTTGATCTTGGCACCACTAGTAAAAACTATTAAACCTTGTATAGATGCGATAGCAAATGCTGACCTTATTATTTTAGGCCCTGGAAGTTTTTTAACGAGTATCATACCGCCTTTACTGGTCAGAGATATTTCTAATGCGTTAAGAGATAGAAAAGGCCATTGTGTATTTATAGAAAATATTGTTCCTGAACAAAGTCCTGCCGCAAAGTTATCTTTAGATGAGAAGTTATCTTGGATAGAAGAAAATATCGGATGTTTACCGATTGATAGTGTTATATGTCAAGATGAAAATACCACTTCAGAAAAAGTAGCTATTATTTGCCGAGACCTTGCCCATGAAAATACCGCACACCACCACGATAAGGACAAACTCATCGCCGCACTTAATTATTGTATTGAGCAGTTTGACTCAAATTTTGAGTCTATTAAAGTTAAACCTATCGCTTGCACTTCTTAATGTCATCAAAAGAATGAATCAACAATCACATACATCCCAAAATATTTGTCGATCAAAATATTTCGCGATACGTTGATTTAATTCTTTAAAGGTTGTTAAAGTTTGATCTTGTGGTTTAAAGCGCTGCCAGAGAAATTGATGGCAGTTGTTATTTATCATGTCGTACTGCTGACACTGAAATATTTGTTCAAGTGCTCGCCGCGCAGCAACTTCACTTATCAATGGCTTGGCGTTTGAGTCACAGGCAATGAAGATATTTTCCCCTGATCTTTCCGCTGTAAATCTGTGACTTGAGATAGGTTTAATTAAGCCCTGTCCGTCCATTTCAACAACAGTATCATCATCAACCCAAATACCGGTATGATCTAAAACCCCGCCAATTCCACAACAAACAATGGCTCCAACTTGCGGTTTAACAAGTTCATCCGTATCAAAAAGATCGGTAGGGTAAGTTGCTATTACAGACTCATGTTCCGATAAATCCGACAATGTTTGTGCTTTATAAGAATATTTCCGCTTTTTTTGTTGGGTTTCTCTGTCATCGGATAAACCTTTAACCGTCAACGCCGAAATAGCCGCAGCGCCTAGCCAAAGTAATGGTAATGCCATAATTTAATCTCCTCACAGGATTCTAATAACAAGATTATCCTTTTTTAATCATTTTACTATAAAAAAGTTGCAAGAAACTGTTTCAAAACTGTTCATAATTGGCAACAATGGACATCAAGAATTTTTTCCTTAATCACTATTAAAAATAGTACATTTCCCTAAAAGAACACTAATTATGAAGAAGATAACAAAATCATCAAAACTAAAAAACGTCTGTTACGAAATTCGCGGGCAAATTGCAGCCGAAGCACGCCGTTTAGAAGACGAAGGCCATAAAATTCTTAAACTTAATATTGGCAACCCTGCCCCATTTGGATTTGAAGCCCCTGATGATATTTTAAAAGACGTTATTCATAACCTTCCAACATCACAAGGTTACAGTGAATCAAAAGGAATTTATTCTGCTCGTGTCGCTGTGATGCAGTATTTTCAGCAACAAAACATTAAAGACGTCAGTGTTGATGATATTTATATTGGTAACGGCGTTAGTGAACTCATTGTGATGGCAATGCAAGGTTTATTAAACAATGGCGATGAAGTTCTCATTCCCGCACCTGACTATCCGCTATGGACGGCTGCAGTTGCCCTTTCAGGCGGTAATCCAATACATTATAAATGTGATGAAGAAAATCAATGGTTTCCTGATCTTGCTGACATAGAAAGTAAAATATCGAAACATACTAAAGCGATTGTATTAATCAACCCTAATAACCCAACAGGTGCGGTTTATTCTGAAGAAATATTACAAGGCATCATCACTTTAGCCCAAAAGCACAACTTAATTATTTTTAGTGATGAAATTTATGACAAAATCCTTTATGACGATGCTGTACATATTCCTATCGCTCGCTTAAGCAGCGATGTATTAATAATAACTATGGGCGGTTTATCTAAAAACTATCGAATTGCTGGGTTTCGTGCGGGTTGGATGGTAATTACCGGTCCTAAAATTCATGCTGAAGATTATTTAGAAGGATTGAATATTTTATCATCAATGCGTTTATGCGCTAACGTCCCTTGTCAGCATGCCATTCAAACAGCGCTTGGTGGTTATCAAAGTATTAATGAATTAATTAGTAACGATGGGCGTTTACTTAAACAACGTAACTTAGCACATCAAATGATTAATGATATCGATGGATTATCATGTAACCCGGCGATGGGCGCCTTATATTTATTTGTTAAAGTAGATGCCAAGAAATTTAATATTAAAGACGATGAAAAAATGATTTTGGACTTACTTAAACAAGAAAAAATATTACTGGTTCATGGCAGTGCTTTTAACGTTGTTGAAAAAAACTATTTCCGTTTAGTCTTTTTACCTCATGTTGATGAACTTGTACCAGCAATGGACAAACTCAAAAACTTCTTTAATAATTATCGTCAATAAGGCTGAATTGGATGCAAAGTACTTTTCTTGCTTGGATGTTTAGAATGCCGCTCATTAAAAGATGGGCATTAATGTTTTGTGTTAAACCTGAAAATGTTGCCGAGCATTCACATCAAGTAGCCATTGTTGCTCATTTGCTTGCCGTGATAAGAAACAAAAAGTTTTCAGGCAATATTAACGCCGACCGAGTCGCAACCATTGCTCTTTACCATGAGGCCAGTGAAACAAGGTATGGTGATATTGTTAGCCCTACAAAATATGCTAATCCTGAAATTGCCCGAGAATTTAAAAAAATAGAATATTTGGCTGAGAAAGAATGCTTAGCCTCATTACCTAATGAATTCCAAGAGATTTTTTCTGATATCATCGTACAAGATAATGTTGAGTCAGAATATAAAGAAATAGTAAAAGCAGCCGATATTTTAGTTGCTTACATCAAAGCTTTAGATGAACTCAGCCATCAGAACCGTGAATTTGACCATGTAAAAGAACGCTTAGAAGAGAAATTGGAAGGAATTAAACAAAAAATGCCTGAAGTTAAATATTTTATGGATATTTTTTTACAAGCCTGTACTTCCACTGTTGATAAACTGTCAGCTTCTTAGTTCTTTTTCTTATCTGGGTAATTAACTCGTATATTGGAAAATTCATCAAAGTGCTCTATAAAAATATCGACCAATTGCGGATCAAACTTATTGTTCCGCTCTTTTAATAAATGCGCTTTAATATCATCTTCACCCCAAGAGTCTTTATAACACTGCTTTGAACCTAGTGAGTCAAAAACATCGGCGATGGCCATAATGCGTGCTGCAATAGGAATGTCATTACCGGCTAAAGCATCTGGGTAACCACTACCGTCCCAATTTTCATGATGAAAATGAGCAATCTTAGCTGCCAATTTAGAGATGCTTGTTTTTGACTGTTCAAGTAAATCACAGCCAACTTCAGCATGAGTTTTCATAACTTGCCATTCGTTTTCATCAAGCTTGCCATGTTTTCTTAAGATCTCATCCGGTATCGCTATTTTGCCAATATCATGTAAGGGTGCAGCCAAACGAATTGCACTAACAAACTGACTATCAAGAGATAGTTTTTTCGCCAATAACTCACAAATCAAAGCTACTCGTTTAACATGAGAGCCTTTGGCTTCTTCTCGTGCTTCAATAGCCTCACCAACGATGTACATTAACTCTTTTTGACTATTTTCCATGTCGTGCAGCTTGGTCAATGTTTCTAATATCAAGGCAACATTATTAGCAAACATTTCCACTAAATTTAGCTTAAAATGCTCAGGGTTATCTTCAAAATCAATATATAACACTGAACATGAGTTATTTGCTGTTTTATAATAACCAACAAAACACTCTTCACTTAAATAATGTTTTTTATCTTCAAATACTCTCTTAATTTGCACTTTTACCGCTTCGTCAATATTTGATGTGTCGAGGTTATCTGATTCACTGACATATTTCCCAGTACAAGCAATAATCATATTGCTGCACTCGTGATTAAAATCAAATTGATTACGAGCAATATATAAAGCGGAACTTTCAACATCCATCAAGGTTAATAAATGGTTTAATGCGGCGGAGCCAAATAATTTAAATTGATCAATTTTCAATAAATCGTGAGTAACTTCAATCAGCTTTTTAAAACCGTCTAAGCTTTTTTGAATGGTCATAATATCGCGGTAAGCTCTAATACTTGCATAGACCGTGGTGATCATTTTTCCGGAAGTAAAATCTGTTTTTTCCTTATAATCATTAATATCAAATTCTTTAATGACTCTTGATTCAGGCGCATTACCCGCCTGCCCAGTTCTTAAAATCAAACGTATTGCTTGGTTTTTTAAGTCTTTTCGAATCCATTCTACTAATTCTAAACCTGCATGGTCAGTTTCCATCACCACATCAACAAATGCCATACAAAAAGAATCGTCACCTTTAAGGATTTCCTGAGCTTGAATACATGAATACGCAGAAACAATCTCTAAAGAACGATGTTCTATATTTGCATCCGACAATACTAACTTGGTGACTTGATGAACAGATTCATCATCATCAACCACTAAAATCCTCCAAACTTTTTGATTTTTTGTTGGAGCAGTTGAATTATCTTCCGGCTCATCTTTGAAGAGGAAATTTGACATAAAACCAATTTATTAGAATCACATTACTATTGAGTGTAAGCCATCCATTTTTTTTTGCGTAATAATGGCGTAAAATTATAGTGTTGAAACTAACTGTACCCATATGCTTTATTAGTTTATTGGCATTTTTCGTCATGTTTATAGTACTTTATCTTGCAGAAACCAATGCCTTTTTTAAGTTTGTTATTAGCTATAAGTTTTTATTTGTATTTATTAGTTGACAGATTTAGTTAAACCCTTTAAAAATACAGCATAAGTTTATTTGTATTTCCGTTAACAAGTTTATTAAAAAGATTACAGCATATAATGATGCACAAAATTTTACTCAACATTTCACTCAATAAAGTCCTCTCTGTCGTCGTGGTTCTCAAACCATTGCGAGGCTGGTGTTGTGTAAGATAAAAGCAAATAAACAAACTAAAACAACAAACCCTCGCTCTGCATAAGACCGAGGGTTTTTTATTATTTAATAATTAATTATATTAGAGTTAACAAAGGATATTCTCATGACTGCTCAATTATTTACCGGTGCCGAAATGGTGGTAAAAGCCCTCTCAGCACTCGATGTAAAATACGTATTTGGCTACCCCGGTGGTTCAGTATTGGATATTTACGATGCAATATTTCAACAAGATGATTTTGAGCATATTCTTGTTCGTCATGAGCAAGCGGCAACACATATGGCTGACGGTTATACCCGAGCGACAGGTAAGGTTGGCGTTGTTTTAGCCACATCAGGACCTGGGGCAACAAACTGTGTAACAGGTATTGCCACCGCTTATATGGACTCGATTCCTATGGTGGTCTTGGCCGGACAAGTTGCAACAACACTTATTGGCGATGATGCATTTCAAGAAACCGATATTGTTGGCTGTACTCGTCCTATCGTTAAGCATAGTTTTAATTGTCGCCGCCTTGAAGACATCCCAAACATTATTGCCAAAGCGTTTTATATCGCTAAAACGGGTCGACCAGGACCCGTTGTTGTTGAATTGCCCAAAGACTTGTTAATCCCACAAAACAAAGGCGAATATCAAATAACCACTGATGTAAAGATGCGTTCGTATAATCCATCAGCAAAAGGTCACATTAAACAAATTCGCAAAGCAGTTAAAACCATAAGTGCCGCTAAACGTTTAGTTGTATATTCAGGTGGTGGTATCGTTATAGCTGACGCCTCTGAATTATTAACTGAACTTGTTGAAAAACTAAATGCCCCTTGTACCAATACATTAATGGGCTTAGGTGGTTTATCCGGGACTCATAAAAACTTTATCGGCATGTTAGGTATGCACGGTAGTCTTGAAGCTAACAAAACGATGGCTAATGCTGATGTGATTTTAGCGCTTGGCGCACGTTTTGACGATCGTGTTACTAATAACGTTAAAAAGTTCTGCCCTGACGCTACCATTATTCATGTTGATATTGATCCCACCTCCATATCAAAAACTATCAACGCTCATGTGCCTATTGTTGGTTTGCTTGATATTGTTATTCAACAATTACTCGATGAATTAAAAACCACAGACTATAGCCCTAATGCAGAGGCTTTAAATACTTGGTGGCAACAAATTAACGAATGGCGAGCGGTTAAAAGCATCAGTTATTCAAAAGACGGCGATAAAATAAAACCACAACATGTCATTGAAGTTATGTATCGTATTACCAAAGGTGAGGCTTATGTATGCTCGGATGTAGGTCAACATCAAATGTTTGCTGCACAATATTATCCGTTTGCCAAACCTCGCCAGTGGATTAACTCTGGAGGATTAGGCACCATGGGCTTTGGTTTACCAGCAGCGATGGGCGTAAAACTCGCTTTCCCTGATAGTCATGTAATTTGTATCACCGGCGACGGCTCTATTCAAATGAATATTCAAGAGTTATCAACGTGTCTGCAATATAATTTACCTGTTGTAATTGTCACCCTAAATAACCGTTCATTAGGCATGGTTCGTCAATGGCAAGACATGGTATACGGCGGCCGCCACTCATCATCTTATATGGAGTCTTTACCTGACTTTATTAAACTGGCGGAGTCTTATGGTCACGTAGGTATTAAAATCGATCACATTGATGAGTTAGATGAGAAGCTTGAGCAAGCGTTCGCTATTAAAAAGCGCTTAGTATTTGTTGATGTTTTAGTTGATGAAAAAGAACATGTTTATCCAATGCAAATTCGCCATGGAGCAATCGATGACATGTTGATAAAAAAAGGAGTAAAAGCATAATGCGTCGTATATTAGCCATATTATTAGAAAATGAACCGGGATCGCTATCTCGTATTGTCGGATTATTTTCACAACGTGCTTTTAATATTGAAAGCTTAACGGTAGCACCAACAGAAGATGCAAGTTTATCGAGGATCACCATAGCAACCAGAGGTGATGATAAAATCCTCGAGCAAATTGTCAAACAAGTAAACAAGTTAATTGATGTTATTAAAATTACTGATTTAACCGAGAGAAAACATGTTGAACGTGAATTGATATTAATAAAAGTACTGGCAATGAATGATAAATCACGCACTGAAGTTAAACGTATTACTGATATTTTTAGAGGTTCTATCATTGATATTGGTAAACAGGTTTATACCATTCAACTCACTGGGGACGCCGAAAAGCTTAATGCTTTTGTTGAAACACTCAGCAATGAAACCGAGATCATCGAAGCAGTACGCTCTGGCTGCGTAGGTATTGCGCGTGGTGAAAAAGCGTTGCGAGTTTAAGTCCTTTATATCACTTATAAAATATAACGTCTGAGTAAGTTTTATCAGGCGTTGTAATTTCCCTTTATCTAAACATCAAATCATTTAAAAAACTTCTGCTCAATCCACAAAAAAGATAAACAGATAAAAAATATTAACCAGATGACGTCTTTATTTATTGGCTGGTAAATTTTAACCGTTCTAACATTTTTGTTCTCTTTATGTACCTGACGGCTAGCTTGATGTTTTTGTGCTTGCTGCCAAGTTAACCAACTACTTTTAGGATAAATATAACGAGATTTTTGTGCAAATAAGGTACTTTTAACAGAAGTATTATTTTGCTTCTGATACAAAGAATGTTGCTGCCAGCCAAGTTTAGTTGACCAATCAATACCGCAGTAAGTTGACTCTCGTGTAAATGTTCGTTGAATAATTATCGACGCTGTTAAATTTTCTTCGTTAGACTGAGCACATAACCGAAAATATTCACCCAGATATGAAACTTCATTACCGGCTTCATTTTTCCAATATGATTGTAATGTGTTTCTCGACATTTGCGTCATTAGATATTGCCAATACTGGCTATACGCTGTTTTTTGACCAGATATCGACCACTGATAACTGTGATTAATAAGTGAAATACTCACTTTACCTAAACCAAAATTTGTACTCAAAACTAAAGGATTACGATTGTCGCCATAAACTAACGTTTTAGCGTGCACAGCACTGATATTAATGTTCTTGTATGGAAGAGTTAACTCAGCAATGTTGCTAAAACTGTTTTCCCACCAAATACCCGTTGTACTCTGTTTATCTACTCGTTTATTTGAGTTTTTATTAATACCACTTGGTATTGGTGTCAATTGATATTGAGTCAAAATTTTAGGCGATGATTGTTCAAAAGCCACAACCAAGCTTTCATCGACTAAGACTAAAAGACCTAAGCCATCAACAATGGCTTTATTTAACTCTGCTTGTTCATTACTATTTAAAGCAAGTAGAGCTCTGCCATCAATAATTAACAGATCAAAATCTTTCAACCAAGCGTGTGCTAATACTTCAAAGTCAGGATTTAACTTAGTGACATTATTTTTTAACACTGAGCCGTCAAGGTTAGCTGCTGTATTGTTATTATCAACAAAATTAACCTGTTGTTGGATTTGTTTATTTTTGCTCACTTGTGTTAAAAGTAATATTTTACTGCCCTGTTGCTCTGCCCAATTCTTGATATGGCGAGATTCAAAAGAAGCAGATGATTGCTTGATTACAATTGCTGGTGAGACTGATTTGATAATTTCAAAAGCAATAGGTTCACTTACTAATAACGTTTCATTTTCATCAAATATTTTCAACTGAGCAGCAAACAACCCCGTTGTTTTCGGCAATAAGGACAAAGTAAAGTGTTCATCATGTTTAACCCGTAAGCTATCCACTTGTTGATCGTCTGTATCGTATAAAGCAACTTGGTAAATTTGTTGTTCATCAAGTTCTGCACTTTGAAATACGCCTTGTATCGTCAATATTTGCCCCATCAACAACTGCTTTTGCCAGCTCATATTTACTGGCCCCATTAGCGTTTTTGATAAGTTAAAAGTAAGATCTATTTGCTTTAAATATAATAGCTCTTGCTTTGTTAAACCATCACCAACTACTGTTAAATTTGACAGATTGGGTTTTAAATATAGAAGTTGTTGAACATTATCAATCTTAATAATACTCGAGGTTAAAATAGCAGTATTTATAGTTTCACTTTCATCATTTTCATTTTGATACTTCTTCCGATACTGAGATAACAAATAAACATGATCATTATCAGATAAGTGAAGTGAAGCTAGTTGTAGTTGGTTGGTTCCTGATGTAATCAATACATGTTTGGCTGTGTCTTCTGTTATTACTTTTACCTCATTAATCAGTACTATCATGGTAATAAAAGTAGCGATATTAAGTATTACCACCAAAGTAAAGCGCAAAGTATCAAGTACTGTACTTTCATGAGATGAATTAACAATAATCCTGTTGAAAGATAAAAGTATTGTCACAAATAAAATAATGACAGCAATAACAAAAAGTATTTGCTCAACGATTGTTGGTAAAATAAAGCTTATATAACCAAATAAATTAAAGATCATCGCTTCATTCATTATTTAACGTCCACTTCATCGATTAAAAATGAACTGTATTTTTTAAACAAGCTATCCCTATCAGCATAACTTTCACGGCGTACACTTGGCATAGCCGTTACCTGCGGTAAAATCTGCCAAATTTTATGACTCAATTGCGCAATACTATTTTGCTTAGTTTGACAGTCCTGACAATTCGCTAAACTAAAACTATTACCGAGTAATATTCGTTCAAGTATTGCCACTGACGTTATCAACGCAGGGCGTTTAAGTAATAATTGTTCAAATCGACTTTTCACTGTTTGTATCAACTTACGTTGCCCAATACTTAACGGCTTTTCTATAGACTCGCGTAACGATAATTTTTCATTAAGCAATGTAAACAAGTCATATAACGGCTTACTTTCACTGTTTGTTAAATCAACTTTTTGGTTACGCTGATAACTTAAAATATCGTCTAACTCTCCTTGATAGCGACGCTGTTCACTCACTGGAGGTGGCTCAAAACCTAAACGTTTCACATAAATTCGTTCTGCTTTTTTCGCCATTTTTAAATACTTTAACGCCTCTTGTTCAAAAGGTAGTGCTTTATCAGGCTCAGATAACATTAAATGTAATTCTGCTTGCCACATGTTTGAAATCGATCTTTTCATTAATGCCTTGGGGTCTTGTCGGCTCATTATGCCAATATCTGCATCTCCATGGTTATGACCAAAACGAGCGATATTATCACTAAGTCCAGAGCGGTCATTACCAAAACTATTCATCGCAAAAGTGTCTACAACATGTTCATTTTCGTGCCCATGACCACTGTTTTCTTCACTGCTATCATGTGCGGTTTGGTTGTCATGAGAAAGATCTTCAATATCTTCAGCACTAATAGCATGTCCACCACCGCCATCTTCAACTTCATCACCGAGATATTGGCCATACTTTTCTTTTAATTCACTTTGAGCGATGCCTAATAATTCAGATGTTTCTACAAATTTATCTTTTGATAACTCTTTTTTATCGTCAATGAGTTCAATAGTTTCAATAATAATTTGACGCTGACTTTTAAAATACTCAGGCATAAAATCAATTAAAATACCGCTTGATAAGACACCTTGCTCTTCTTCTTCTACCCAGCGTACAATTTTAGTTGCCGAGCGTGTCATTTGTGCAGTCGGTACATGGTTGTCCCATGCCTTAATGGTGAAATAAAGCTCATCGCCAGGCTCCATACCTAAAGATGTTAACTGCCAATTTTTCCTATAAAGATCACCGCCATCAAGGTGTTGTTTGGAATCAAAAGAAAACACCTGATCTCTAAATTTAACCGACTCACCTGAGCCCTTAGCAATAGATGCTAAAATTTCAACTTTACTGATATGAAAATCATCTGAAATTAGCACTTGTGTTTCAAATTCAGTAATACCGTTTGTTGCTATTTCGGTGATGGTTTTCTTAGGTGAAATAATACGAATACGGGGCTTTTTATCTTTTATCACCGTTAAGGTATAAATGTTTTCCAACACTTCATTTTTAGTCACTATTTGATAAATACCGGTAAAATATATCTTCTTTTCCAGCGAATAAGATTTATCGGTTTGTTGTTGTAACTGCTTTAACGTTCCATCCGCAAATTTAATAAAATAGTCTTGCTGTTCATCGCTAAACCTAAGTTGCCAACGAATAGTGGCGCCTTCGATAAACTCCACATTAAGTGTTTCATATTGCTTATCTTTTAATGACGTATATTGAGGGGCAATAACTGTTATTTCACTCGTTTTTATTTTGGCTAGAGTTTTTGTTAATAATTGTTGTTGAACATCGCTCATTTTTTCTTCAATTAAAGAAATTGGAAATAAGAGCTTATTTGCAAACAATAGGATTGAACCAATCGCTATAACAATTAAGCATTGCGTAAAGCTTTTTCGGTAGGATATTGCCGGTATTAATTGCTCATTGTTTTTTTCTAAAATATGATTAAGTCGCGGTATAACCCTTTTTTTCTGCAATAGTTGTAGATTCGTGAGCAGGTGATCTTCAATAAAAACCAACTGCATACTTTCTTCTAGCTGCTGATATTGACGATTTAAATGTAATACAAGGTTTTCTACGGTTATATCCTTATAACGAGCAGATTTTGTCATCATGAGTAAACGAATGATAATAATAAAAAAGAATATTATTACTTGGTAAATATTCGATAAATTCAACCAAGACGTTATAAAGGCTAGCGCTATAATCCATGAACAAGACTGAATAATATTTTGCAATAACAGTTTTTGTTTTAGCGTTTTAATAAGGGTATTTAGACGCTTTTTAATAGCCGTTTTTTTGGTGAACATATTACAACGACCCTGCATTTGAGTCTTGTAAGCTGCGTACTTTTTTTGCTATTTTTATTTCACTTAATATACGTTCAATTGAGAAGAATAAGACTAATAAAACCATCAGTATTTTATTTAACCAAGACTTGCTCATTGATTGAGATTTTTCTTTAAATGGTCGCTTATTACCCTCATTAGAAAAACTATCCTGACTCTGTTTTTTACTATCTACAGTACTTATTTGCTCCGTGCCTATTTGCTCAAGAGTTAAGCGACCATGCTGTTGCTCAAGCTCTGCTAATTTTTCAGATAAAAATAAAGATAAGATAAAATGTGGAAATTGCGGTTGAATGACTAAATCATTCCATTTTGGATTAAAGCGGCTATTAAATGCAATGATCTTCCCTAAACCTTGTGAATGCTCTATTAAAAGATCTTTTTTAACCTTATTGTTAACCGCAGCTGCTTTCCACAAAACATCAATAACTAAACTTTCATCTAATAAATTAATGCGTTCTAAAACTGTATTCCCATAAAGAAAGCCTTTGATAATACTAAGGTTATGTTCTGCAATTTGTACTTCCCATAAATGCTTAGATGATGTTTTAGTTTTTTTTGTATCACCTTCTTGCGCATCGATTACTTTAGCATCAAGGAGAAGCTGACTACCTAATTTTACTTGCTTTAGAATACTTTCAGGTACAGCCATTGAACTTAGATAAAAGATCCATTGCGTCGCTTCATTTTTATAAAAGCTTTGATATGAAGAAACATCGTCAAAATAAGTAAGTTTTAAATTTTTTAATTTCTCACTCTTTAAAATATCCAACGCTGCTTTGATATAACTTACATCCTCTTTGCGATCATCGTCGCTAATAACAGCTATTGATAGTCTCACTTGCTTGAGTTCTTGAAAGGCAGTCGTAGGATTATTAGCAAGTACTTTTATCTGCCAATTAACGTTTCTTGAAAACTTAACTTTATTACCACTAAACTCTGCAACACGATTGGTGCTATATACTGTTAATGTGGTTTTTTCAGCAAGTGTTTTTTCAAAATTAGCTACTAATGCCCAAGTATTTTTTCTTGTTGTTGGTAGGGGTCGCGAGTTTAGCGAATCAATATTCTCCGGTTGCCACAACAAAATATCTTGTTTAGATAAGCTTTTATTTGATAAAGATGGGTCTTTTGATAGTTTTTGTGACGTCTTTGCAGACGAATTTTTAGATATATTTGCAGAGATATTATTAGATAGGAGATAATAATCACTGCCTCGCTCATTTTCTATTAACTGACGTTTCTCGTTTTTATTAGAGTTATTTAACCAATCAGCAGTGATTATTACTACATTATTTGGTAGGTTTAGTTGTCCATAAAAAAACAAATTCGCCAATAAGAGCACCGAAAAAAATAAAACCAATAATCGACAAAGCAATAACAAGCGGTCAACTAACCTTATTTCTCTCATTCGCACAGGTTTCCCTGTTTGAATAAATTTAATATTGCCAATGGGTACTAACTTGCCTTTGCTTTTACTAAATAAGTGAATAGCTAGTGGTATTAATAAACTCAATAAAGCCAATAATAAATTGGGTGATTGTAGTGACCACGAAGAAAACATCAACGTACAACCTTATTTCTAGCGCGTAAAATATCATGCAAGGTTTGATCAAGCGGTTTATCAATATTAGCAACAAAATGTTGTACTTTATGTTTGGCTAATTGACCAAGAAGTTGCTCTTGATAGAGTGCTTTATTTTTAAAGTAGTTCTCTCTTACTTGGCTTGCTGATACCAATATCTGCTCGTTAGTTTCCAAGTCTTCAAAACGTACTGCACCTTTATAAGGGAAATCAATTTCATCTTGTGACTCTAATTGAATCGCAACGACATCAGTTCTAGGGTTAGATAACTGACAGACTAAATCAATAATCTCATTATTTTGTTGATGAAAGTCACTGACAATAAATATCACGCCATTATTTCGCATCGTACTGAGTTGCGCACGTACTTGATCAATATCAGGAAAAGTATCTTTCGCGGTCATACGAGCAAGTTGTATAAGGATTTTTTGCCAATGTCTCTCTCCAGAAAAAGCAGGTAAATAGCTACTATGATCGGAAGAAAGGCTCAATAAGCCAACGGCATCACCTTGCTTTTGTGCCAAATAAGCGACCGTTGCCAGTAAATAGCGACCATATTCAAGTTTATCCCAGTTAACTTTTTCATTGTTACCTTTTTCACTCGCTATCTTGTTATGACTAAAGAGTGATTTTTGCAACATTGAACGACTAGAATCAAGCACCAGATAGACATTAATGTCACTTTCTCGCTCAGCTTCACGAACAAAATAACGATCAGAGCGTGCAAAAAGCTTCCAATCTATTTTTGATAAATCATCACCAGGTTCATATATTCGATATTGACTAAACTCAATACCAACACCACGTTGCATACTATTATGCATGCCTTGTAAAAAACCTTGCGCTAAAGTCTTAGCCGCCAAAGGTAAGTCTTTTACACGTGATAATGTTTTAGGATCAATAAACTGATGCATACTTATAGTTCTTACCTAAACCAGTGGACTGCTTGGTTCATTAATACTTGCCAATAACGTACTGACAACCTGATCGGTATTTATATTCTCAGCTTCTGCTTGAAAGTTAAGTAATATTCGGTGACGCAATACTGCCGGCGCAACAAATTTAATATCATCTAAACTCACCGCATAACGGTTTGATAACAGAGCTTTTGCTTTTGCACATAAAACTAAAGCTTGTCCCGCTCTTGGCCCCGCCCCCCAACGAACATAATCTTTAATAGTTTGGTTTTGGTTTTTACTTTCGTCATCTGGGCGAGTAGTTCTCACCAAACGACTCACATAATCAAGTAAAGCATCAGCAATATCTACCGAGCGTACTAATTTTTGTAAAGCAATTAAATCATCACCGGTTAATACCCGTTCAAGTTTCACCGACTCTGTACCTGTGGTACGTTTAAGTATTTCAATTTCATCTGCAGCTGTTGGGTAACCAACACGAATAAACATCAAAAAACGATCAAGCTGTGCTTCAGGTAATGAATAAGTACCGGCTTGTTCAACAGGGTTTTGTGTCGCTAAAACAAAAAAGGGTTGTGGTAAGGCGTAACTTTCACCACCATAACTAACGCATCGTTCTTGCATTGCTTCTAATAATGCCGCTTGAGTTTTTGGTGGTGTACGGTTAATTTCATCGGCTAATAAGATATTGGTAAACACCGGTCCTTTTTGAAATTTAAAAAAACGATCGCCACTGTCATGATCCGTCTCTAGAATTTCAGTACCAATGATATCGCTTGGCATTAAATCAGGTGTAAATTGCACTCGGTTAAAATCTAATTCCAAAGTCTCAGCTAAAGAACTGACCATCAAGGTTTTAGCAAGGCCTGGCACACCTTCAAGTAAACAGTGTCCGCCCGCTAAAATACTTATAAGTAATTCTTCAATAACATTTTGTTGACCAACGATAACTTTGCCAACCTCGGTAACAACGTTAGAGAGTTTTGCTAAAATCTCTGTTATTTCTAGTTCTTTCATTTTTATACCAAATTAATTAAAGTGTTAAACAGTCATAGCGTACATAACAATGTTGACCGCAAAACGAGTATTATCAATTTTAAGCCAACGTTTATTTCTAAAATCATAATCCCATTCACACCCTAAGTCTTTATTGCTATACAAAACACCAATTCGGCCATTAACTTCTATTGCTTTTAGATAGTTATGTACCAAATCATCGCCCCAACCGTTTAGCTCTATGGAAGTACGAGGTGGGCCTTCGAAAGAAAAAAAAGAAGAATATAACTGATGGTCATTAGGAATTTTTTGTAGTGCTTGTTCGCCAAATATCTCGCTCATTTGCAATTCAAAGCTACGTGCAAACATGCCATCAATATCATGATTACAATCATCAACAAAAACAAAACCGCCACTTTCGACATAACGTTTAAAGTTTTGTCTTTCTTCATGGGTAAATTGCACTAAACGATGTCCCGCTAAATAACAAAAAGGGGCGGTTAACATTACCGGATCAGATAACGGCACAATACGCTCTTTAATATCAACTCTTAGACTAGTGTATTCAATTAAGGAGTTAAGCACATTGGCAGGCATCCGCTCATCCACTTCCCAATCCCCAGACTCATAACTTAAACGAGTGAAGTAAAAATCAAAATCAGGAGCTGAAAATGCACGCGGTATATAAGCTAAAGCTCCGGCACCAGAAAAAAGTGACAGAGCTTTTAAAAATCGACGTCTATTCATCATATTAAGTAATCAAAGTAGTCAAAAACAAAGAGAGTAATAAGCCGTTAATTACTCTCTTTTGACTTAACTAAGCTTATACAGCGTCAGACAAGCTGCTAAAGGTAAAGTCGCGAATTTTCATTGGTGGCACCATAGAACCATTGATTCTTACCGGCTTACCTAACGCTTCAATATTGTTTAGCATAACGATGGGGCTTTCATTAAAACGGAAATTTTTAATGGGATACTTTATTTTTCCATTTTCAATATAAAAAGTGCCATCTCGTGTTAAACCCGTATAAAGCAAGGTTTGTGGATCAAGCGATCGGATATACCATAAACGTGTTACTAACACCCCACGGCGAGTATTTTTGATCATATCTTCAAGACTTTCATCACCACCTGCCATCACAAATTGCGCAGCGCCAGCAAATAATCCGGAGCCGGTATAAGCTGTTGGTTTGTAATCGACTCCGGTTTTCTTCGCCCAGTAAGCTGAATTTGGCATATTGACTATTTTACCGTCTTTGATCCAATCTGTTTTGCTTACTTGATGACCATCGCCAGCAAAAGGTGCTGTTGGCGCTTCAGGCTCTAAGGGGTCAGAATAAATATGAACACGTTCATCAAAAAGCTTTTCACCTAATTTATTCGTTGGTCCGTCTTCTTTACCTTCTTCTTGTTTTTTACTTAAGAAACTACGACCTTCATCTGCAGGACGTTGCCCCATATTGCCAAACATATTACTGAGTAGTTGCACGCTGGCGGCAGGCTCTAGAATAACCGTATATTTTCCCGGTTCCATTTCTTTAGCTTCAGCTGAATCCATAGATTTTTGAATAGCTATTTGTGAGGATTTAAGGGTATTTAGCTTTTTCACATCACCGTAATCTCTGCTTACCCAACCGGAACCTTTACCATCTTCAGTGCGAATAGTTACGGTAAAGTTAACATTTGTTGCTTTGTTATAAGCAAACAAACCTTTATTGTTCATTATTGCAACAAATGTAGTTGCATCTTGTAAAAATCCAGACGATACCAACTTATTTTCTTTTGAAGGTTTAATACTGTCTTCAGCAGCTTGTGCTCGGTCATCGGGTGTAACATTAGACGTTGAATCAAAATAATTGTTAGGCTTTACATATTTTTGCACACCAAATAACGGCATGTTCTCTGGATTTTCTGGTGCTAGTTTTGCTAATTCTTCTGAGCGTCTAACCACTTTTTTTAATGACTCATCATCAAATTCATTAATCGTTGCGACACCGGTGCGTTTACCAAAAGTAGATTGTACCGCAAGTGTTAAATCGCTTTGTTCGCCAGCAGTAGATACGGTATTACGTGCGGTTCGAATATTACCGCCAACTTGGCCATCTAAATTACATTCACATTCGTCAGCTTTTGAGAATGATAATACCTTTTTCAATAAGGTTTTAGCATGTTGTTCTGTTAAAATAGTCATGGTTAATTTCTTCCTTTATATTTTTATTTCTATGAGGATTTGAATTAAGATCACACTTTTCGTGCAGTATTAATCACGTTAATATTATTAAAACGTGTGGTTGGACAACCGTGTGAAACCGCACTTACTTGTGCTGGTTGACCTTTACCATCAAAGAAAGAACCCCCTAAACGATAATCAGACTTCCCTGCCATTTGTGTACAACTATTCCAAAATTGCTGTGTATTTGATTGATACGCAACATCTTCAATTTGCTCAGTAATTTTTCCGTTTTTGATCTCATAAAATAACTGACCACCAAATTGGAAATTATAGCGTTGCTGGTCGATAGAGAATGATCCTCGACCTGCAATGTAAATGCCATTTTCAACATCTTTAATAACATCTTCTGCTGAAATATCTTCATCATTGGGTTTTAATGAAACATTTGGCATACGTTGAAATTGCACGTCGCGCCAGCTTTGTGAATAACAACAGCCATGTGACTCTTTTTGGTCGATCATATGAACCTGATCACGAATCGCTTGATAATTAACTAAAGTACCATCTTTAACTAAATCCCACTCTTTAGTTTTCACTCCTTCGTCATCATATCCCACATTACCTAGTGAATAAGGTTGAGTTTTATCGGCAAATAAATTAACAATTTTAGAACCATAATTAAACTTACCACTTTTCCATTTATCGAGTGTGGCAAAACTTGTACCAGCATAGTTAGCTTCATAACCTAATACGCGGTCAAGCTCTAATGGATGGCCTACCGATTCGTGAATGGTTAACATCAGATGTGCAGGGTCCAATACTAAGTCATACTTACCCGGTTCAACCGATTTAGCTTTTAACTTAGCTTGTAATTGTTTACCCGCAGCGGTCGCATCTTCAATCATATCGTATGAATTTTTATAACCAACATTTGCACCAGAAATACGAATTTTATCTTTTTCTAAACCATCTAAATATTCAAAACCCATGCCGACAGGATTACCTAACCCAGTACGCTGTTTAAAGCCTGATTTGCCAACAGCTGTCGCGAAAAATGGTGCCCATAAACGGTGAACATCTTGATCAATGTATGAGCCATCAGTTGAAGCAAAGTACTTTTGTTCGTTAACCAAAAATAAAATTGATGTAATGTAAGTTGCGCCATTGGACATTGCCGCATCGTTAACCGATAACAATAAATCGACTTTATCTTTTATTGGCACTGCCATCGCATTTTTCTTAACCGGTGTTTTCCAGCTAACTTCACCCACGCCTTTAACCGGAGCTAACTGTACTGGAACCGTTTGAAATTTAGAATTAGCCATCGCTACCTCGACTGCTTTTTCAGCCGTTTTTGCGATGCTATCAGGAGTCATATTTGAAGAAGAAGCAAAACCCCATGTACCATTGGCGATAACACGAACACCAACGCCGGCAGATTCTGTATTAACAATATTATCAACACGTTTTTCTTGTGTAGTAACAAATTGGTTTAAATAACGGCCAATACGCACATCGGCATAACTGGCTCCTTTTGCTTTGGCAGCATTAAGTGCAATATCCGCAAGTTTCTTTTTATAAGCGGCATCCATTGGTGCGTCTAAGAGCTGCTCAGCTGAAACGGCCATTCCTGAAAGGGGCAACATTAGCCCTCCCATGCCAACTCCAGTGAATTTGATAAAATCACGTCTTTCCATTTTATTATTCCCTTCTAGTTATTATTATTTACTTTTATTTGAAACACTTGCTTCAATAGTTACCCTGATTTAGACAAATAAATTGCTATTGAATATATTTTATAACCATAGACTATAACAAAGGCGAAAAAAGACTCAATATTGATTTTCTACTAATACGTAACAATGTGTTACATCTATAAAACTCAAATTATTAATAACCTTATATGAGCACATCTGGTAGCATAACAACCAAATTTTAAAGTGGACTTTATCAATGAAAATCATCTCTTTTAATATCAACGGCCTTCGTGCTCGTTTGCACCAACTTCAAGCTATTATTGATAAACATCAACCTGATATTATTGGTTTACAAGAAATAAAAGTACACAACGATGCTTTTCCATTAGCTGATGTTGAAGCGATGGGATATCACGTTTATTTTCATGGTCAAAAAGCCCATTACGGCGTTGCAATGTTATGTAAAAAAGAGCCTACCAATGTACAAATGGGTTTTCCAAGTGATGATGAAGAAGCACAGAAACGCATGATCATGGTGACAACAACTGATGATAAGGGTGAAAAGTTAACTGTACTTAATGGTTACTTTCCACAAGGCGATAATGTCGCCCACGAAACTAAATATCCGTATAAACGCCAATTCTATAAAGATTTAATGACCTACCTTGATGACAACCATAACCCTGATGAAAATGTTGTGGTCATGGGAGATATCAATATCTCGCCAATTGATCTAGATATAGGTATTGGTGAACCAAATCAAAAACGCTGGTTAAAAACAGGCAAGTGTAGTTTCCAACCCGAAGAGCGTGAATGGTTAGCAACTTTAATGAACTGGGGCTTTAAAGATACCTTTAGAGAACTGCACCCAAATAAAACAGAAAGATATTCATGGTTTGATTATCGCTCAAAAGGTTTTGTTGATAATCGTGGTTTACGTATTGACGTGGTTTTAGCAACTCATGACTTTGCTAAAAGCTGTATTGAATCAGATATCGATTATGAGCTAAGAGCAATAGAAAAACCATCAGATCACGCCCCCATTTGGTCTACATTTAAATAAAGTGATTGAAACTGAGTATTTAATAAGTGACCTCTGAAGTTATGCCATCACCAAACTACCGTTGCCCATTATGTAATTCATCTTTAGCATTAAAGGTGAAAACGTATCGCTGTGATAACAACCACTGTTTTGATCAAGCTAAAGAAGGCTACGTAAATTTATTACCGGTACAGCATAAACATTCAAAATCTCCTGGTGATAATAAAACCATGGTAGATGCACGCCGAGCTTTTTTAGACAAAGGTTATTATCAACCCTTAATTGATGAAATCACTAACCTTTACCAAGAATTTGGTGATAGTAAAGCAACGATATTAGATGCGGGTTGTGGTGAAGGTTTTTATACTCACCAACATAAAAACCTAACAAACAGTATTTATGGCGTCGATATCGCAAAAGATGCCGTTAAAATTGCCGCTAAACGTTACAAAACTTGCAATTTTTCAGTAGGTACTTTATCGAACCTACCTTTTAATGATAGATTTTTTAGTTGGATCTACTCTATTTATGCACCAATTTTGGAAGATGAGCTTAGTCGAGTATTAAGTAACAATGGATACTTACTAACTGTTACGCCTGCAGAGAATCATTTATTTGAATTAAAGTCGTTAATTTATCGTGAAGCAAGAGAGCACAATACTGCAAAAACACCAATAACAAAGATGACTTTAGTTAAAGAGCAACGATTGCATTATCAAATGGATTTTAATAACGGTGAAGACATAACTAACTTATTAGCAATGACCCCGTTTGCTTTTAAAACAACACCTGAGTTATTAACCAAACTTAAGGCAAAAACGCAGTTTAGTTGCCAGGCAGACTTTTTAATTCGTTTGTATCAAAAAGACGATGAAAACTAGGGCGAGAAAAAAAGAATATTAAAGAAGTAAATACAAACTAAATGGACTAAATAAGTTTATTCAGTCCGCAAAGGCTTATTTAGCAGCCATGCTTGTATAAGTGATGTTAAGTAACTTAGCAAGGTCAAGATAACGTGGTCTAAGTACAGATAATTTTATCTCTCCACCACCTTCATTAACCTTAGCAACCCCTTCTTTATACCACGAGGCTAATCCCGGTGGTAAAAACTTATCGGCTTTTACACCTAAAGTCACTAAAGCTTGTACCGGAATACTCAATATAAAGAGGCTATAAACAACCGCTTGTGGTAATACCGCAATGGATCCGAGGTAAAGCTGCATAATAAAAATAAAAACGGCTAAACCGGGAAGATATCGACAGGCAAAACGACCAACTTGAACAACGCGATATTCAGAAAAATAATTCGCTAATTCGATTCGCTGTGGCCAAAGGTTCATATACTTTCGACCCAGCTTAATAATATCTACTACACTCATATTCATAAGCGACACACTATAACAACTGTTAATTAAAAGATAGCACAAACTCAGCAACTACAGGCTATTAAATAAAAACTAAAGTTATAAACGTTAGTCCATATCAAGCTTTGCTAACAAATATTAGTCTATAATTCAGACATTAACCTTTCGTATTACGCTATTTAATTTTCTATGAAAAAAAACCTTATTTTAGTTATTAACTGTGGCAGTTCTTCCGTTAAATTATTAACTATTAATGGTCCTTTACAATATGACGCCGCTATTATGGAAAACACCGTAAAAAATAGCACTATAGACAAGTGAATGTATTACCCATATTTCCTGATTTAAATACCGGTAATACAACCTATAAAGCCGTACAACGCTCTGCAGGTTTAGTGAGTATTGGTCCAATGTTACAAGGCATGCGTAAACCCGTTAATGATTTATCTAGAGGAGCACTTGTCGACGATATTGTTTACACAATAGCTTTAACAGCTATACAAGTAAAAACATAACTTACGGTGCCTATAATGCTCTACATAGAGTGTTATTTGTTGGTATTTATTGTGTTTATTAACAAATATCAACAATACAAGCATTTAATTATACTTTTTAATAAATTGATAAAGTAAAACAAGACAAGACAAAAAACGAACACCTAAACTTTTCCTTTAAATACAATTAGATACAAAACAACACAATGGTTACTAACAAAGATATCCACAGCTTTTGTGGATATCCTCTATTTTCATCAACAACCGTAAAAACACTAAATTATTCAAAGATAATACTCATATACAGCCCTTTTATGCTGTACATTCAAATACAAGCAACAAACCCTTCATTTACACTCTAGTTGTATACAATATTTATATTGAACTTTTAATTTAAGCAAGTTTAATTCACCATCAGCCAGTGGTAGTGTTAAAAGGCTATTATCTGTATAGTAGGTCTCAATATCCATGAAACTGAATGACTCTTAATGAAAACTTTTACGCTGAAGTTATTAGACGATATTTTTTCAATTCATAGCTTACCTGCCAATAGTAAAATACCTGAACACGTATTTTCTGCTCCAGTATTTTTTATTGCTAAAACCTACGAAGAAGTTTCCATTGTTTTACCTGAATCAATAAAAATTGAAAGTGAAGAAGTTGAACCTGATTGGCAGGCACTTGAAGTTGTTGGTCCGCTTGATTTTACCCTTACCGGCATTTTATCTAACATCTCAATGGTTCTTGCTAATGAGAAAATTAGCATTTTTGCGATTTCTACCTTTGATACTGATTATATATTGGTTAAAACTGAGAAGATCGCTGATGCTATCACAGCATTACGTGCAAAAAATTATCAAGTACTCTTATCTACGACAGATAATCACTAGGAATATCAATGACAATAGTTTATGGCATTAAAAACTGCGACACTGTGAAAAAAACCTTAAAATGGTTAGATAGCCAAGAAATTCAATATACTTTTCATGATTTTAAAACGCAGGGTTTATCAGAAGAGTTATTGAGCTCTTTTAACAAACAAAGTGACTGGTCAATTTTACTCAATAAACGCAGCACCACTTTTCGTAACCTACCCAATGAAATTAAAGAAAACTTAACTGAGCAAGTAATGTTTGATGCCGTATTAGCACAGCCGACACTATTAAAACGACCTGTTCTTATACATAAGAATGTTTTGAGTGTTGGTTTTAAAGAACAACAATACCAAGAGTTATTTTTGAATGAATAAAGCACATGCCCCAGTTATCGAACTGGCAATAGATCTTATCGCTCGACGTTCAGTTACCCCTGAAGATGCAGGTTGCCAAGAGTTAATGTCAGAGCGACTTAAACCCATAGGCTTTAACATCGAATCAATGATCTTTGAAGATACTACAAATTTTTGGGCGCGCCGCGGTACCACAGATCCCGTATTTTGTTTTGCGGGTCATACCGATGTTGTACCTGCAGGTAATCTTGAACTTTGGCATACCCCACCCTTTGAGCCGACAATCATTGATGGCATGTTATATGGTCGCGGCGCTGCAGATATGAAAGGTAGCCTTGCAGCAATGATTATTGCTACGGAAAGGTTTGTTATTGATTATCCTGATCATCAAGGTTCAATCAGTTATCTTATCACCAGTGATGAAGAAGGTCCTTTCATTAATGGTACCACCCGCGTTATTGATACCTTAGAAGCTCGACAAGAAAAAATAACTTATTGCATCGTTGGTGAACCTTCAAGTACCTATAAAGTAGGTGATGTGGTTAAAAATGGCCGCAGAGGTTCAATTTCCGGTGAACTAACCATTAATGGCAAACAAGGTCATGTCGCCTACCCTGATCATGTAAAAAACCCTATTCATTTGGCCATGCCTGCACTATCTGAGCTTAGCCAAACCCATTGGGATAATGGCAATGAATACTTTCCCGAAACAAGCTTTCAATTATCAAACATTCAATCAGGCACAGGTGCTACCAATGTTGTCCCTGGGCATATTAACGCTTGGTTTAACTTACGCTTTAGTACTGAGCTGAACTTTAAAAAAATTGTTGATAAAATTGAAGCTATCCTTAATAAATACCAACTAGATTATGAAATAAAATGGACCTATAACGGTTTACCTTTTATCACCGAAGAGGGTTTAATGTTAGATGCTGTTGCTAAAGCGATTAATACAGTGACGGGTAGTTTACCTGATTTTTCAACCGCTGGTGGTACATCAGATGGCCGCTTTATTGCCCCTACGGGTGCAAACGTAGTTGAGTTAGGACCATGCAATAGCACTATTCATCAAGTTAATGAAAGTGTATGTTGTGATGATTTATGTCAGTTAGTTGATATTTATTATCACAGTTTAGTGAATATATTAGGCAACAACGACAAATAACAAATGAACATTAAGCAGCTTACCGGACAAAATGACTCACATATACTTTGGTTAAATGAGCATTGTGGTATCCACAAAGATATTGAGCATCATTGGCAAAAAATGTGCTCTGCTGCATTACAAGAGAATTTAGTATTAAAAATTGCCAGTGGTTATCGCAGTTTTGAACGACAATTGTCGATATGGAATAGAAAATTCATTGGTGAACTACTTGTTAAGAATCAACAAGGACAACTTGTTGATTTTAATATGAACTCTGATCAAGAGAAAATTGATGCTATTTTATTGTTTTCAGCGCTGCCGGGGGCCAGTCGTCATCATTGGGGAACAGATATAGATATTTATGCTGAGAACCTTTTACCTAACAATAAGACACTACAACTTGAGCCATGGGAATATCAACAAGATGGCTATTTTGAACCTTTAAGTCAATGGCTAAATGAGCACAGTAGCGATTTTGGCTTTTATTTTCCTTATGATAAATATCGTCAAGGTGTTGCCGCTGAACCTTGGCATTTATCCTATAAACCTTTAGCGAGTAGTTTTTTATCACAATTAAGCTGCGAACAACTAACCACCATTATACTTAACAGTGACATTCATGGAAAAATCGAAATCATCAATAACATTGAGAACATTTATAATTGTTATGTCACTAACATTAATAAAGAGATCTAATCAGAAATGAATATGGACAACTGGATAGTGCCTTTACTTATCATTGCTGCATTTGCCATTATTATCGGTAACCTGAGTACTTTTCAAAAAAGTGCTAAAACACCATTAAGAAAGAAAGGCTTAAATGATTTAAAAGAAACCCTGCCAAGAAGTAATAAAACTGATCATAAAATGCCAACCGTTACTCCTAATAATGAAAGCTCAAATAAAGAATAAAAAAATTCCGCTTTACATAAATATAAAGCGGAATTTTTAGGTATTAAATAAATCGATCGAGCAGAGCTAAAAAACATTCCTAAATGATAGACCAGGTTCCATTACTGGCATTATTTTTTCTAAAGTATCATGAGATAAAACATTACCGTCAGCATCATAAATGGTCACTGAAGTTTGCTCATCCATTTTTGCTAAAACAAATTGATAACTTGACTCTTTAATATTAACAACCGGAGCATCATCACCCCAGATACGATCCCAAAAACTACTATCAGGCTTAATAAAGTCTACATAATATATTTTTTTACTTTCATTTAAATCGGTGATACTAAAACCATAATCTTCAAAGAAGATAGGCATATTAGACCACAACGGTTCAAGTTCCATTTCAACAATATAAGCAGGTTCTGCTTCAGGGTTATCCCCGATAGATACTAATTGTTGATTTGCTCTCATCAAACGATTTTCACGTTGTTGCAAACGATACTGATAATCAACTTGGCCAATTATCTGATTTAGCATCGCCATTTCAGCGCGGTGTTTATCAATTAAATCCATTGAAGAACTACCATCAACGTCTTTATATTCAACCAAGTTAACGGTTAATGCAACACTGCGGCCGTGAGGTTTAGTTTCAAAGCTAAATTGAAAGCGCATGCTTTTTGAGATTTCTTCACTTTTAAATAACCAACCTGATTCAATGGTGTTATGAAACCATTCTGATTCAAATATCTTTTTATCATCATCAACGACGTTTAAATTAACACCGTCAGACGTTAGTTGTTTTTCAACGGATTGATAAATAAAGAGCTGCAAATCTTTGTCTTCTAAGACTTGGTCAAACCATATTTTTGCAGCAGAAGAATCTTGTTCAACGCGAGAAGAAGATGCAATAGGTAAAACCAGTGACGGTGCGCGAATATCAACTTTGTTGCCAACCGGGCCTTCGTGGTTAATATCATTGTTAACATAATAATCTTTATGTTGTGCTGGTTTATCTAACCCTTCAGGAATAGCGAGGATTTTTGCTTCACTCTTATTTGCGTACTCAAAACCACCCATTGCCTGTTTATTATTAACACCACTACAAGCTGATATTGATAAACTCAATAGTGAAAAATAAAATAGTTTACGACTCATTAAAACTCCTGCGGATACGTTCTGAATCTTTCTAATGTTTAAATAATCAATTATTTGCCAATAACACTCAAGTAGAGTGCATTAATATCTAAAAAAGATTTAACAAAATATCAAACAAATTTTAGTTGCTGCTATTGGATTTCAAACGCAACATTTAGTTCATAAAATAGAAACTAAATTTATCGATAAGACTATCGTTAATATAATTGCGCTCCATGGTACTTGGCTGATTTTGTAAACACAAGGTGGTCAAAGAGAAATTTATCTTAAATTGTGTTTATTTATGTCAATTACTGCCAGTTCGGTTACAATGTCGCTTTTTTAAACTAGGTTAGGTCTACACCATGTCGCAATATTTAGTACTCACCGCTATGGGTGCCGATAGAACAGGCAGTGTTAGTGAGTTAATTAAATTAGCCAGTAAGTGTGGTTGTAATATAATTGATAGCAGAATGGCCATTTTTGGTGTTGAATTTACCTTAATCATGTTACTTAATGGCTCTGCTAAAGCAATAAACCAAATTGAATGTAAATTACCTGCGATTGCACTCAACCTAGAATTAATCACCATGATGAAACGAACGACTGATTATAAGCCTCGCGACCTTACTCATCATTATCAAGTTGATTACGCAGGTATCGACCAACCTGGAGTTCTAAAGGCAGTTACTGCTTTTTTTGCAACACGTAAAATTGATATCTCATCATTAAAATCTGAAATAGATCCAAAAAATGACCTAATGAAAGCCAGCATACTTATTGCCCTTACCGATGATGTTAGTATCGAGAGCATAGAGCATGACTATTTTGAGCTCTGTGAACTGATTGATGTACAAGGCTGCATTAAAAAAATCAGTTCAAATTTACTTTAAGATCTTTTAATTCTATAGCTCTAGTCGAAATAAAATTAAGGAAATTCATGAAAACAATTACCGTTGGTGAAACCGCACCACTTTTTCAATTACCCGATGAAAATGGACAAATCGTTTCATTAGCCGACTATATCGGTAAACAACAAGTTTTAGTCTATTTCTATCCTAAGGCCATGACACCTGGCTGTACTGTGCAAGCACAAAATTTGCGTGATATTAAAGCTGAATTAGCAGAGCTTAATACCATTGTTTTTGGTATCAGTCCTGATGAAAGTAAACGATTAGCTAAGTTTTGTGTAAGAGACGAGCTTAACTTCACCTTATTATCTGACGTTGATCATAAAGTAGCTGATGATTTTGGTATTTGGGGTTTAAAGAAATTTATGGGTCGCGAATATGACGGTATACATCGCTTGAGCTTTTTAATTGGCTTAGATGGAAAAATCAGCCATGTATTTAACAAGTTTAAAACGAAAGATCACCATCAAGTGGTTTTAGATGTTTTAAACGAATTAGCTTAGGTTTATTCTGCTCATTAAAACGAACTGCAAGTCCAGTCGTTATATTCTTAACGACTGCAATGCAAAAACTAATTTAATGCAACTCTACTCTCTCAAGTAAAACAAAATCAACTTGTTTGAGCAACTGGCGAAAACTTAAACTGACTATCCAATTCGCTCACTCCTAATCCACTTAACTTGCTTACTTTTATTTGGACGGCAATACGTTCTTTTAGTGTTTCTACATGACTGATAATGCCGATCATTTTACCACTAGCATTTAAGTTATCGAGCGCATCTAAAGCGATCTCTAAAGTATCGTTATCTAAGGTACCAAAACCTTCATCTAAAAATAATGAATCAATACTGGTTTTAGCACTAACCAAATCAGATAAAGCTAACGCTAAGGCCAAACTTACCAAGAAGCTTTCACCGCCCGATAAGGTTTTAGTATCACGAACACTGTCACCTTGCCAAGTATCTAATACTTCGATAGCCAAAGTATCTGACTCTTGTCTTTGTAATTGATAGCGACCATGTAACCGTTGTAATTGCTGATTAGCCAAATAAACGAGGTGAGCTAAGGTTAAACCTTGAGCAAAACGTCTAAATTTAGCACCATCTGCAGAGCCTACTAAGCCATTTAAATGTGATAAATCATCAACCGCAAGCTGCTGATTTTCAATTTCTAATATTAATCCTTCTTGTTTTATACTTAATTCTTTATCTAGAGAAAGACGCTGACTTAGCTGTCCTTGGTTCACTTGCAGACTCTTCATACTTTGAGAAAAACCTGTCAATTTATCTTCTATACCTTTTAACTTAAAAGTATCAATACCTGCTTGCGCAAGTACATTTTGTTCGCTAATAAGTTGTTCAAATTTAGTTTGTTTTTGTTCAATAATTGTTTGCGCTTTATGCTTTTCTTGAAACAATGTTTGTTTTAACTGGTTTAGTTCAATACGTTTTTCTAGTGGCATAAGTGCTGAGACAAATGCTTGTTCATCCGTAAATATACTTGCTTCTAATTGTATTAACCACAGCGCATTTTCATCATCAAATTGCTGTTGATATTCCGCAAACTGTTGCTGACAAGCTTGTAATTGCCCTTGATAATGCTGAACTTGTTGTTGTTGCTCGTTGGTTTGTTTTTGCTGGTTTTGAATTAACTGCTCGGCTTCTATTTTTTCATTGGCAATATTAGTCCTTACGTGATCAATACTCTGCTCCGTAAAAAGTTGAAAACGTTGTAGTTGATTTGCTGTGATCTCAATAATAAGTTGCTGTATTTTTGGATTATATTTATCAATATCAGTTAATAACTGCTGTTGCTGTGTTTGTTCAATCACAAACGATTGCTGTAACGGAATGAGCTGTTCATTTAGCTGCTGATGTTGATTAACCATATGGTTAAAATTAGCTACTGCTTGCTGTTGATTCTGTAACCAAGGCTCATAACCTCTTTGTTCTACATCAATCATGATTTCTTCTGGACAATCAAGTCCAATGGCCGATATATCAACAAGCAAGGCTTTAATTTGATGGTCTGTAAATTCGTTTTTATCGGTGATTTGCAAACTAAGTACTTTAATTTGTTGAGACTGTTGCCTGTTACTTACCTCAAGTTGACCATGCTGATTTTGGTCATTAAGCAGCTGTTTCTCTTGTACTGTAAGTACTTGATACTGTTGCTCAAGTTGCTGATTAATTTGTTGTAACTGACGGTTAACTAATATTAAATCATTTAAACCTTGTTGATTTTCACTAATATACTGTTCTATTTTTTCAATATTTTCTATTGAAAACGTTATTGCCAACGCCTGCTGTTGGGCCTGCCAGTTATTCTTAAATAAACTAATTTCATTGGTTTTTAATTGTTTATTGTCAATGGCAGCATTCTGCTCAGCTTGTAATTTACTTTGCTGCGCATTGAGCGCTTTACCTTGAGTTTCAAGCTCACTTAACGTTTGATTGAGCAGTTCAAGTCGTTGTTGATATTCTGAACTATTTGCTTGTTGATACTCGATGATCAATGGATGTTCAAGAGAACCACATAAAGGGCAAGTATCATTGGGTTGGAGATTATTCCGGTGCTCAGCAAGAGAGAAAATAGTCTGTTGCTGATTTACAATAAGTACCACATCATCACGTTGCTGCTGTGTTTGCTTAAAGACAATACGCAACTGTTTTAAATCGTTATCAATGACTTCTAGTTGTTGCTTTTGTTGATGACTCAGCTCTTCAAGCAACTGTTGCTCATGTAACAATGTTTGCACTCGCTGTGCATTATGTAACGCTTGCGCTTGCTCATTGGCTAGTGACTGTAATTTATTTAACTGTTCAAATACTTGTTCTTCACGATTAGCATCTAGGGCTTGCTCATTCGAAAAATGCGTTGTAGAAAGAGCTGATTTTAATAAAGTTTCTTTTTGTTCAACAATAACTTGGTAAGCTGACCTATCTTGTTCAAACTTAAGTTGTTGAGTATTTAATTGTTGCTGTTGCGTAGCTAATAATTCAGTAGAACTTTTATGTTGTTGGAACAATTCGTCATGTTGTTGATTTAATTTAACCAACAGCATTTGCTCTTCTGCTAATTGGCTAAACTGATTTTCCCACAAGGGCAGTTTTTCAGGTAAGGTTTTTAGATGTGGATGGTTCTCAATAAACTTCGCGACATGATCAATTTGCTGCTGACGCTGTTGTTGTTGCCGATTAATATCGTTTAGTTTTTCATTTACCGTGGAAAGCACCTGATTATTTTGCTTCACTTCCTGTTCAAATGTGTGTTTTTGTTGTTGCTGATTTGATATTTTTGCATCAAGTGGTAAAACAACTTCAACAATCAGGCTCTCAACTTTAATATGCTCTAATGCCTGCTTTTTTTGCTTTATTGTAACTTCTTGCAACGCCTGCTCAAATTTACTCGCGAATATTTCACTATCCGTTAATGATGTCTGTATTTGCTGACGAGAAAGGTTTAAGTTATGACATTGTTGCTGTAATTTCTGTTTAGTTTCAAAAGGTAAACGTAAAATTTCAGCCGGTTCCGATTTCCCCAGCTGCGCCAATTGCTCTTCAGCATTTAATTCTTTATCTTTAATTAGCAATAATTGTTCATTAGCATCATTAAGCTGTTCACTATTTTCATCATAATTAACTTGCCAAGCTTTGGTTTTTTGCCAAAGTTCTACTCGGCTTTGTAGCTGCTTTTCTTGTTCGACAATATTGCTTAACTGCTGAGTGATTTCATCTATTTGTTCAGCGCTCAATAAATTCACATTTTGATTTTGTGCTTGTAGCAAATTTAAGGATTCATTGGCTGCTTTATGATTTTCAAAAACTTGCTGAGAAACCAAACCATATATTTCAGTTCCGGTTAATTCTTCCAATAATTCGGCGCGTTCATTAGCCGGAGCATTTAAAAAAGCGGCGAACTGTCCTTGTGATAACATCATCGACTTAGTGAAACGCGCAAAATCAAGCCCAGTAAGTCGCGCTATTTCGCTACGAACTTTAGAGAGTTTATCGGCTAAAATATCACCAGATAATGTTGCTAATTCTGCTTTTGGTGCTTGTAAGTTACCATCAAGTTTATTTTTAGCACGACGCTGACTCCAAAAAGCACGATAGCCCTGCCCTTTCACTTCAAATTCAACTTCCGCTAAACAGTTTGCCGTATGGCGAGTCATCAATTGATTTTGTTTGTCTGATACCGTCAAACGTGGTGTTTGGTGATAAAGTGCTAAACAGATGGCATCAAGTATGGTTGTTTTTCCAGCTCCCGTAGCTCCGGTAATAGCAAATAAACCATTGCTATTAAAAGGCTCTTGGCTAAAATCAATCTTCCATTGACCTTTTAATGAGTTGATATTTTCAAAACGTAAACTTAAAATTTTCATAATGCAGCGTCCAAATGTCCATCTTTAACTTGTTCATCCCTAACTTGTTCTGCCGCTTGCTTAAATAATTGTGTTAAGCGAGATTTCCGTGCCAGTTCTTGTTCACTTTGCCAATGCTCTTGTTCAAGGCGAGAGCTAAAAACGTCATCTAGAGATAATTCATTTAAGGTGATTTTCTTTTGATTGTTGGGCATTAATTTTCGTGACTCTTTACATCGTCTAACTAAAAGAACTTCTACGGGATAGTCTTCTATAAGGCGCTCAATTCGCGGTGTTAAGTTATCCAAATACTGAGCACTATCAATTTCAATATCTAACCACAAGATTTGGTCATCGTTGAGCTCAGCAACCACATTTTTTACATCTTCGTCGATGTTATCTAACTGCGTTTTTATCATTGCCATCGGCTGAAAACGCGGTATGGTAAGTTCACATATTTGTGCTTTATCCGAAGTAAAATCAACGATGACAACCACTTTATTTTGTTTAGCTTCATCAAAGCTTAAAGGAATAGGAGAACCTGAATAGCGGATATGATCACTTTTAGCGACTTTTTGCGCACGATGAATATGGCCTAAAGCAATGTAATCAGCTTTTGGAAAAGCATTAGCAGGAAATGCGTCTAAAGTACCAATATAAATGTCTCGTACCGATTCACTCACCGTTACACCAACAGCAGTTAAATGTCCGGTAGCAATGATCGGATATTTATTATCTTTGAAGGTGTTTGCTAGTTGCTGAGCATGTTCAAATAAGTTTTGATAATGTGCGCTAATAGCTTGTTGTAATGATTGTTGCTTATCTGTCGCCGATTGCCCAGACGAACTTTTGATAATATCTCTTGGCCGAATAAAAGGAATTGCGCAAATAACCGCTTTAGGAACACCACATTTATCGTTTAGATAAAAAACTTGTTCGTCAATATTATCCGTCACTGCTGGAATCACTTTAGTGGATAAATTATCAAGCAATTGTTTTGACTCACCTAACATGGCAACAGAGTCGTGATTCCCTGCCAAAATAACCAGCTGGCAACCTAACTGATGAAGCTTAACGATAAAATCAAAATAAAGCTCACGGGCATAGCTTGGTGGCGACCCTGTATCAAATATGTCTCCAGCGACAATAACCATATCAATGTTGTGTTCGGTTATCGTATTAAGTAACCAAGTAAGAAATTTTTTATGCTCATTGGCTCTAGTTTTTCCATAAAAATTTTGTCCGAGGTGCCAATCGGAAGTATGAATAATGCGCATAGATGAAAGAATTACAAGAATATTATTTGAAGGAAATTGTACCTGATATCAATAAAAAGTATTTGTTTTTATCTGTTATTTAAATTTATTTAGACTCGATGTTAAAACGTTTATAAAAATGATTGGCGATTATCCCTTCTTTGATCAGTTGTCGGTAAGTCTGCTGTAATTTCTGAATAACATGCAGCGGTAAGGTATTTCTAATGCCTAAATAAATAGGCTCTGGTTTAAATACTTGTAGCTCTACTAACTTAAGTCCTTTAAAATTTTTATTATCTTTAAAATTTTCTAAGGCTGCGTGTTTACGATATAAAAAGCCGACAATACGTTTATTCTTTAATAACTTCACACGTGTACTTAAAGCGTTAGCGAAATAGAATTTTTCTTTAAATTTTTTATCATTATTTAGTCGGTTATTGAAATTATCACTATATAGAACATTGTTAACTAGGCCAAAGCTATACTTCGACTGTAAAAAATCATCTAAGGTAGTGATGGTAATGTTTGTGTCTTTTAAGGTTATCAATACCACATATTCATAACCAGAAATCCCTAAATAATGGATGTCTTTTTTTCGCTCTAAGGTATATGAAAGTGTTGGCATCATATCAATTTCACCACGTCGTAGGGCGGTATATGCCTGATTCCAATCTAAGTTATCAATCATTTTGTAAGTGAAACCAGCCCGTCTAACCAATTCAGAAATAATATCAATTTCAATGCCTTGCCAAGTAGCATTGTTATCTTTATAGACAAAAGGATGATTTTTAGTGTGACCAAAAACTTTCAGTTCAACCATGTTTTGAAGTTCAATATGGTTCTGACTGACTTGTTTTTGAGCCGCTTTGTTTTGAATTGCATGCGAAAAAAAAGAGAACAATAAGAGACTAAGACAAATCGACTTGCTCTTTGTAAATGTGCTAAAAAAGGTACAGCTGTGAGGATGTCTTGTTGAAAACATTAGTATTATTAGAAAGAAACAATGTACCGTAACTATAGACTAAATATTAACAACCATACCTGAAAGCTTAATCGTATGAGACCAATACCCGATTAACATCGACTAACCATCTTGCATTATGATAATAAAGAAGTACCATTTAGACCGTATTGAAATTGTAATAAAGTGGAAAGGAAACAGCAGAGTTGTATGGAAGTTAAATTTGCTAATTATCGATTTTTAAGCGAGCAATTCATTTTATATAAAAATGATGAGCTGATCCCACTCAAACGCAATCAGGCGGTGTTATTAAACTTCTTTTTGTCCAATCCGGAAGGTATCCACAGCAAAGACACAATTTTGGATGTTGTTTGGCAAGATAGAGTAGTTTCTGAACAGGTTGTATTTCAAACCATCAGTCAATTAAGAGCTTTGTTAGGAGATAATGCTATTAAGACCTTTTCTAAAAAAGGCTATAAATGGCAACTTACTGTTATTCCTAAACAGCAAGAAAAAGATGAAAGTGGCGAAGTTCACTATAGAACAGAAACTGAATCTACTAACAAAACGAGCTACAAAAAATTATCATGGCTATGGGCAATTATCAGCTTGCTCGCTACTTCAATAATTATAGCGACATACATGTATTCCGTGAAGCTAACAAATAATGAAGCTATATCGTTAAAAAATAGAACGTCCTTTAATATTCTTTATAACAAAAAGAGAACGACACGGTCACAGGCACAGTTCAACAATATCCTCAGCAATGTACTTGCACAAAGCAGCTCATTTTCATCACAAGAAAAGCTAATTGCTAGCACTGCAAGACAAGCATTCGCAGCGCCTAAATTGGTGTGGCAACAAGCAAATTTACCCGTTGGCGATTGGCTTATTTGGGGAGATATTTATACAGCTAAAAACAGTCTTCCTGAAAAGGGTCACTCAGAAAAAGGTATATTCCTTAATTTTGGTTTGTCTCGCGATAATACCTATTGGCAAGGTTACTTGTATGCACAAAATGCTCAGCAGCTAGAACTAGCTTTAGCAAAAAGGTTGAATGAACTAGATACATTGGGATTATTTACAACAGTCAATAAAAAACTCGATATCAATACCCTAATGTCGATGTATAACGTTGCTCAGCATGACCCTGATTTGTTGTTATTGTTAGCCAGACACTATATTACTGTTCAACACCTTGACGTCGCTCTGACTTATTTACAAAAACTAACTAACTTAGATGCCACTTACGGATTTAGTGCTTACCAAGCTGAAGCTCAATGGTATATCGGCAAAATATATAAAATGCGCAGTCAGCACATTCAAGCCGTAAATAGTTTAGATACCATGTCAGATATTCTAGCTGATACACCGCTATGGCCGTTAAGTTTTCATAATATCAATACCAATGCTTGGCTCGCTCATGCTCGTAACGATAATGAAACGATGCTCAGAATTGTCGAACAAGGACTTACTAGTCTTCAGGATCATGCAGATCCTTTAACATTATTTGAGCTGCATATTCTAAATTCTATTGTGGCAAGAAAGGTAGGTGACGACCATAAAAAGTATAGCCACCTGAATCAGGCACAAGCTTTATTGTTAAAACATAAGCTTGATGATTCAAATTTAGCGGTTGTCTATTATCATTTTGCTTTGTTTACCGAAGATAAACCTTTTACTGGCAGCAAAACTGCAGCAATTCCCTATTTAGAGCAAATTTTAGCTTTACCTCGTACTATGCGTAACGATTGGATTCTCAACGACGCATTGGAAATGTTAGTCAATCATCATATTGAACAACAAAACTTTACCCGTGCATACGCATTATTTAACGACACATGGGAAGGACCTTTAACCTTATTGTTAAAAGCAAAGGTATTTCAAGCGCAGAAGAAACTAACTGAAGCAAAAATGCTCTTTGAAAAAGCGTTTGAATTAGCTAGGTTACATCATGATATTCATACTGTATTACAAGCTGCACTTTCACTCTATCACCTTTCAATAGACCAACCTAAAGTGCGCGCCGAATATCTCGCCTATTTACAAAGTAATGCCAGCTCAAGCTGGCTAAAAATGCACGAGACAGAATTAGCCAGCGAGTAATATTTATTATTAGAGCGTGTTATTCTTTGGCTTTAACGACTAAATGCAAACCAGTCAATTTTAAACCAATTTTGATCTGCAGCTCTAATTTCTAAGGGCTGCTCACTGCTAATAAGAGATACAGTTGCTTCAATCTCAACAAAAGAGTCTTTTTTGTCAGTGGTTACTCGTGCAACTAAATGCTGGCCTTGCCAGATCTCAAACTGAGCGCCTTCCGTACTGAGAAGTCGCATTTTTAATTGCCCTTGACCGGTATAATTACTTTTAAAATCGAATGTTAACCACGCAGGAAAGAATGGAACAGTTGTAGGTACATAATGACGCACATTAGGGTTAAATCCGATACTATGCTCTTGCTCCTTCTCTTGTTCTTTGTCTTCTTTATTAGTTTTAAACCTGACGTAAGTATTACGTTGTGTTTTATATTGTTCCGCTTGAATACGCTCACCAACATGAAAAACGGTATGTTCACCAACAAGAGCTTCATCACTTGCCATGCTTTCTCCAACAACTGAGCTTGCAAAAACATGATAACTAGCAGCACCAGAGCCTGGTAATTGGTCAACAAAAGAGGCTTTTTTAAGACCTTCAATAACAAGTTCTAACTTTCGGCTTATTTTGCCTTTGGCATCTAAATAACTGCGATACACAGAGTAACTAATATCAGTTCCTGCGACAGGTAACCAATTCAACTCAACTTTATTGTTTTTCATTAACTCCGCTATCAGGCCTGATGGGCTTAGCGGTAAGGATTTTAGTCTTTGATGTTCTTTTTGCGCCTTTTTTTGCGCTTTAGTTAATTCTTTTATAAAATCACTCGTAGTTTGTGATTCAATCGGCGTTTTATCGCTGTCCAAAACTAAACGAAAACCTTCTATACTGCCGTAAAAATTAGGTTCTATCCAATCAGGTGTATTTATATAACGTGCTTGCCAATGCCAAGATACGCCAGCCACATCGTATTCTTTGCATTTAGATTTGTCTTTTTCATCTACTTTATGACAGCTTTGTAATAACTCTCTGACATTTCCCATCATGTCATGTAATCCCAATTGATTTGGTCGATACATGCCAACAACTGTTTGATAAACGGCACCATCATTACAACTAGCACTGTTGGTGTAGCGTTCATTATGATCACGTTTCAAACCTGCAATTGTTGCAAAGTCTTCGACATTTTCATATTCGCATATTTGTGTTTGACTATAATCTTCACCAAAAGCCAAACGACTTTTTTGCCCTGCAGAAGCAGCATATCGCCACTCACTTTGCTCCGCTAATCGGTAAGGTTTACCCGTGCTTTTTGCTAACCAACTGGCATATGCCAACGCACCTTCAGTACCCATACAAACTGCCGGACTATATGGCTCTTTGATCAAATCTGGATGGTTCCAATAGCCTGAACTGTCAGCTGGCAGGCTTGTTGGACTATACAAATAACATTTTTTAGACCCTAGGTAGTCTGTCGCATTGGCAAAACGTATAAACTCAGCAATGGTGACTTCGTATTTTCCGATATGAATATCAATGTTTTTTTCCTGATTAATAAGTGGAACTAACACCGGTTCAATCGGAATCGTGTTTGCTGTAACCACAGCACTGTTTAATAAAAGTAATGGGCCTAGAAATTTAACTGTTAGTATTTTGGGGCTTAGTAAATTCATATAGTTTCCTTAAATAATTCATAAAAGAGACTATCAAATAGTTAAAAACAAAATCTTAATCAAATTCTATTGTTGTAAGAATAGAATTCAAATAGAATATTTAGTGATTAAAAACAATAAATTACGACATCACCTTTTTAAAACAACTTCTTCATGCCCCGTGACTAACATGGTAGCTTTGGGAATGTTTTTCTTAAGCCATTTTTCCAGAGAGTCAGCTTTATTGTCAGTCATGTGAATAAAAGCGACTTTTTTCACATTCATCAGCTTAAGAAGATCAACGTAGTTTTCTTTCTTCACCGGAAATAGATCATGTATTAGAGCAATATCTATATTCGCATCTGCAAGATTATGGCCTTGGATAACATCAGCATTAACGTCCGCATCTCCGACATGAAGGACTTTCCAACCATTAACCTCCACTATATATGCGTAATTCTGAGTTTTTTCATGATTATCAAAACCCATATGAGGAAAGTTGAGTACGGAGACCTTGATGTCATTATGGGTGAAACGTGTAGATTGAAAATCAGTTAATGCTTCAGATACTAGTTGAGCTGAGGTAACCTCCCCCTCGAGGCTCGTGAGTATTTGCGGCGTACCAATAAAAAGTGTTTGCGGATTTTTATCGAGGAATGCGGCAGTTCGTTTAATGCCAAAATGATCGGCGTGTATATGTGTTGCCAGTGCGATATCAGCGCCTTCTTTGGTCAACTTATTAAAGTCTTCTTCGTTTAAGAAGTTGAATCTTTTATGGGGGCCAAAAAGTGCGTCAATTAAGACAACTTGACCAGCAGAAGATATTTTCACACCAGCGTTGGCAATATGCTCGACCTTAAGTTCATCTGCCGAAAGGGTTTGGCAGTAGCTTGATAATGTTAAAATTAACAATATATGTTTAAAATTAAATTGCATTGTTTTTTCTCTATAAATGATAATTGGGACATTGAAAGTCATCACTGATAATGACCGTTAACCTATCCTTTTTCACATATTTGATAACCCTTAGGACAAATAACGTTTTTATACGCATTAGTTGCACCACGAAACTCCGTTATTGATAATTGGCGCAGACCATGTGCATCAATAAAACGTTCAACGTCTATGCCTAAGGCTTCAATTGCTTTCCCAAATGTCACCATATCTTTATGAACTCTAGGTATCGCCGTTTTTAACTCAGTGCCAAAATGGTCTTCGCCAAATACAATTTTTGCTCTAGGAACATATACTACGAGGTAATGTTCAGAATGCGCAGTTGCGATATCATAAATTTCAACAGCGCCATTACCTAATTGAATAGTGTCATTTACCGATGTAAATACATCATTTTCATTTCCTTCAGGTAACATTTTTTTTATGGTTGTGATGTGTTCACTTGCAGCAACGATACTAGCACCTAATTCAATAGCTTCATTTACACTACCGATATGGTGATGGGTAACAATCATGTATTTTAAAGGTTTATCAATACCTGAAAACGTCTTAACCGCTTGAAAATTACTTTTCAAAGTACCTTCGCCGCCTGAGGCAATAAAATAATCACCAGCATCAACAAATAAGGTATATGAACCATCCTTGCCTACATGGTAAACATTGTCGGCAAGTTCATTTACAGAAAGTACTGATGTATCAAAAACCTCACCCCACTCTTCATATGGCGTTAAATCAAAAACAATATCCTCAAGTGATGGGTTTATCTCAATATCACGGTCTACGGAAATAAGACGTAAACTGCCATCAACAAAGAAATTCATATCTTGTGCAAAGCTAACACCGTTGGATTGTTTATGATTGGAAAAGACATAAATAAGCTCACCTGCACGGGGGTGCTGACGGATCACTTTAGAAATTAAGCCAGAGATTTTATCGATATAAAGTATCTTTTCAGCACTTGATCTTAACTTAACTTTCAATTTTTGATGCACAACACCACGATACATTGCTTCACCATCGTAAGTAGTTATTACATCTTTTCCTAATATTAAGTCATGAGCAATCATGGTATCACTGCGACCGGATACTGAACGACCAACAGAGTCATATGTAAGCCATTCTTGTTCAGCAAACCGCTGATTTAAAATATCATCGATACGTCCTTTTTTACCATCGAAGACAAAGCGATCTAAATCTTTTGATGTGCGCGATACTCGCCAAGAAAGCATGCTTTTTCGTTTGTTTTTTAAATCTATGGTTAATACTTCATTAATTCGCCAAATTTCGGGTACACCCGGATTTTCACTTTGCCCCGGCCAAGGACCTTTATTATAATCAGTAATAGTTATACTTTTAGCTGAAGTTAATATTTCACCCCCATAGGATTTTACGACCTTTTTAATTATTTCATTTTCAACATTACCCGCTAGAGAATGTTGAAAATGAGATAAAAAGATCAGGCCGATGAATAAAGGGACAACTTTAGGCAACATGATTTTTCCTTTCTTTAAGACAAATTAAGTAATAGGAAGAATAGTTGAGAAGGATAATTAAAGTCTTAGCTGAATTCTATTATTAACCATATAGAAATTGAATAGAAAAACAAATAAACACAAACCCTTTAAAAACAATGAATTATAAAGGCTAACAAAGATGTGTTTTAACAGGTTATCTTTCTTAAATATTGATGCACAAGGATACTCTATTACAGTAGATAAATGATTCTTTGAAGTAGGTCGACACGAGTGTAACGAGGCTCGACTAAAAAATAATTGAAGCGCTTTGTCGAGGTACAGGTTATTAATTCCCGATATAACCTAAGTACTTACATCTATGTAAGCAAACATCGACCTACACTATTAACCATTCATCGACGTACATGGATGCACTACTGCCTCGAAAGACAGGATGTCTGAGAGTGGCCTGTACATCTTCACTCTTTCACATCCATGTGACCGTGACATTGCCTGCATGGACGCAGGTACTTAACTTTTGTCTGAAACTGAAAAGTTGACTGTTCATCCTGAACATCGTCACTCTTTCACATCCATGTGACCGTGACATACCGTTCATCCTGAACATAAAAAGCCACTGCGAATTGAGTGGCTTTGTTTTTTTGCGATTGACTAATAAACGTTAATTCATATTTAGAAGTAATAGCCAATTAAAATGTTAATTTCTTGAAAGGTGAAGTGTTGTGACGCACTGTCAGCACTGTCATGTGTTGTTCTAATATTAGGCATATTCACATAACCAAACTTATATTCTGATTGTAAAAACACACGGTCGTAGGCCAAATTCAGTCCTATTTTAACATCTGCACCATAGCCAGCGACATTAAAATCATCATGTTTTTTATTATTCATCAAAGTAACATTCGATTTAGGGTAGGTAAAACCAACACCTGCACCCATAAGATATGATAAGTTTAATTTGCCATTTAAAAGATGCGTTAAATGTGTAAATTTATTAATTTCTAAATTAATGTAGTTCAAACCATCGGTATGTTCATACTTTAAAAACTTCTGATCAGTTAAATCAATATCTCCGTCGTATACTCCGTCAAACTCACCTCCGGTAGCAATAGTCCCTTTACGATGAACCGTTTGATTGTTTTTCATCACATATTTCATGTGATCAACACCAAAAGATAAACTTAAGTTGTCCGCAATAAAGTAACCAATTTTGAAATTAGTTTGTGGCAAGGTAATATCACCGGGACTAAAATATGGATTTAGTCCAAATTTAGTAGGACGGTCTGTCGCTTCAACATCACGTAAAGTAAAGTCATAACCATCACCTTTGAAGTGAATATCTGAGTTTGAATAATAACCTCTATTCCAGCCCCAGTAGGAATATATTGTACCTTTTGTTCGTGCACCTACTTCTTCTGCAGATACCGAGTGCCATGATGCTAAGCACAATATTAATAACACTAATCTCATTTAAATCATTCCGGAGTATAAAAATCGCGACATGTTAACATATATAAAAAAAACAAAGCGTAATAAAATGTAAGATCTTTGATCTCTATCAGTTTTCTATTTTATAATAAATAGGTTAATTAGAATCAAGCTTCTCAGGGCGAATTCGACTATAGCCCAATATATAATATGCAACTACCTGACAAGTAAAATAAACCACAAATGCAGCAGTTAATATATCAGTTAAAAAATGACCTCCCTGCACCATTCTTCCTAAACTCACTAAACCACCAATGGTCATTCCTAACCAAAAATAACGTCTTTGTCGTGCAATCCAGGCAAATGCGATAAAGAAAAAGCCCATTGCCGCATGACCACTGGCAAAGCTTTTATTTTTCCCAGGTTGATCAGCCATAATAAAGGCAGGATTAAATTCTTTTTCCCCTTGAAATTGTACAACATCTCTTGGTCTTGGACGATCCCAGTGATCTTTAAAGACTAAATGGACAATAATGCCCGGACCAATCAATAAAACGACAAACAAAAATGTCGCCTTTTTTTGAGCGCTTTTATAAGCCTTTTTAAATTGAGGGTATATCATCGCAAACAACAATATAGGCAAAATAAATTTTGGCATATGTTTAAAAACAACATATAAAAAATCAGCCCACCCACTATCTTTCATATAAAAGCCGGCTTCTGGTGTCCAAAAATACGCTGTTATCCACAGATCTAATGGTGAAAAAAATATACTTAAAAAAATAAACGCGATGAATAGCGGAATTTCCCAATATCTCATAATGAATTTCATCAATTTTTTATCCAATAAATTTGCGATAGTTTTAAAGTTTCCGCAAGAATAAACGGCTGTTATATTTTAAGCAAGAAATGCAGACAAACAAGGCGTATTAATTGTATAAATAAAAAGTTCAGTTGACAGTGGCACGCTGGATTTAACAATACCTAAGCTAATAACAAAAGAGAAATAAGTCATCGAATACTTATCTCTCTACAGGGTAATTTCTCTTATAAAATTTATTAAGCTTTTTTCAAATAAGCAGAAACAAGTACTATACGTGTACCGTTTACTTTTCCTTCAATATGCTCAGGATTATCAGTCAAGGTAATACCTCTGACTAACGTTCCTTGTTTAGCGGTAAAATTAGCCCCTTTAACTTTTAGATCTTTAATTAAAGTAACATCATCACCATCTTGTAACTCAGCACCATTACTATCACGTGTTGGTCCTTCACGCTCTTCTGCAGCAATGCCTTGCTCAGCCCATGTTTTAACGTCATCTTCCATATAAATCATTTCTAATGCGTCTTGTGCCCAGCTTTCTGTCGATAATTTATGTAACATCCGATATGACATGACTTGTACAGCAGGCTCTTGGTTCCACATACTGTCGTTTAAACAACGCCAATGATTGATATCAAGTTCAACATTACCTTCAATTTGGCTAATACAAGTATCACAAAGGTAAATACTCTGCTGTGCACTTAAATCACTCGTTGGTGGAACAGGGTATACTGATAAATTATTTGTAGATGTGCAAAGCTCACAGCTATTGTTACTACGACTTTGTAATGCTTGTTGTGCTGGCATGATAATGTCCATTGAAAATTTTGGCGCTATTATGCCTTATATTCAAGCATCGGGAAATAGTTTAATAGAGGAAGAGAGCGGCTCTATCATCAGCAAATAAAAAATTGATAATAGAGCTTTAAATAAGGATTATAAATTTTTAGTAATATGATGAGAAGCTGCAGCAGTAAAAACTACATCTGTTGAACTATTTAACGCCGTTTCAGCAGAGTCTTGAATAACACCAATAATAAAACCAATAGCAACAACCTGCATGGCAATATCACTATTGATACCAAATAATCCACAAGCAAGTGGTATAAGTAACAGCGAACCACCAGCAACACCTGATGCGCCACAAGCAGATACAGCGGCAATAACACTCAGTAATATTGCCGTACCAAAATCGACTTCTATTTGTAAAGAATTGGCTGCTGCTAACGTTAATACGGTAATGGTAATCGCCGCCCCAGCCATATTAACGGTAGCTCCTAAAGGAATAGAAACAGAATAAGTATCTTCATGTAAATCCAACTTTTTACACAATTCCATATTCACTGGAATATTCGCCGCCGAACTTCGAGTAAAGAATGCAGTAATACCCGACTCTTTAAGACAGGTTAAGACCAATGGGTACGGATTTTTGCGCATAATAACAAAAACAATAATAGGATTTACCACTAAAGCAATGATCAACATTGAACTTAATAACACTAACACCAAATGACTGAATTCACCTAAAGCAGAAAAACCTGTGGTAGCAATAGTATTGGCAACCAATCCTAGGATACCTAAAGGAGCAAAACGAATAACTATTTTAACGATACTAGAAACTGCCTCTGCAAAATCATGCACCATCACTTTTGTTGAATCACTGCCTTTTTTCAACGCAAAACCTAATCCTAATCCCCAGGCTAAAATACCAATAAAGTTACCTGTTGCTAAGGCATTTATCGGATTATCAACAACTTTAAAGGCTAAGGTGGTTAATACTTCAGATAATCCTTTGGGTGGATTAGCAACAGCGCCAGCTAAATCTAAAGTAAGATGCACCGGAAATATAAAACTCATCCCAACAGCAACCAACGCAGCCGTTATTGTTCCTAGCAAATAAAGACCAACAATAGGCTTTAAATTTGCGTCACTGTTTGCTTTTTGATTAGCTATTGAAGAGGCAACTAAAATCAATACCAAGATTGGCGCTACGGCTTTTAACGCATTAACAAATAAACTTCCTAGCATTGAAAGTGATTTGGCAGTATCGGGTGCAACCACCGCCAGTAACACGCCTAAGATAATAGCGATAACGATTTGATTAATGATATTGATTGATTTTATTTTTTTAAATAAAGAGGTATTTTCTATAGGTTGAGTTTCTGAGATCATAATTTTTATTTTTCTTATTTTAATTTTAATTGTTATTAATTGCACAAGACGTTTACCATCTTAGCAAGTATTTAATCTGATTTAACTTTTATTTAGTCCAACGGATATTTAAAGCAGGTTCACCTTTCTCTGGAATAAAAGGCTTACAAATGAAATGCCCAATAACCCCCACTAACTGCTCATCATAATAAAGAAAAGGTAACCGTTGCCGTAGCCAAGGTGCAATTGATAACTCTTGTAATACCTTTTTTAGAGATCTTGAATGTTGCCGATAGTCAGGTAAACACTTAGGATTTCTATGAGAAAATTTTATCATCACTTTTTGACCTCGATTTGGAGGAATAACTTGGTGTTGTGTTATTACTCCGTTATCAAAGTTATCGATATCTGTATCAATAAACTCAGCATTAACAATCAAAACCCCAAGTTTATCAGGTAATTGAATTTGTTGTAAATAAAGTTCACGTTGAACATCAATCTCATACACCCAACTAGAAACATCGTCAAAATCAGCCGTTAAATAAAGTTCACCTTTAAAGCGTCTTAACCAGCTGTGACCTACTTTAACTGCTGGTATTTTATCTGCTGCTGCACTAAGTTGATTATGCACTTGTTCTAACTGTTCAGTGCTCGGCATTAAACATTGATGGTTTTGCAAAAAGTATCGAATAAGGTTGTTAAATCGCGCTTTTGATAATTTTTTTATTTCTTCAACTGAAAGACTAGTTTGTGATATTTGGCAAAACTTAAGATCTTGCGCCGCTAATTCTCTTAACAACGATTCAGCTTCCTGACAATGCAACGCACTACGAGCAATGGTTGTTAACATACTTGGCCAGCGCTCCGTTAATACCGGCATAATGTTATGACGAATAAAATTGCGATCAAAACGACTATCTTGATTCGACTCATCCTCAATCCATGAAAGCTGATGCTTGTTAGCATAATCCATGATCATTTGACGAGAAATATTCAACAAAGGTCTAACTAATATCTGTTTACCCAAAGGCATAATGGTTTTCATTGCCGATAGACCTTTTAAGCCAGCACCACGCTTTATCGCAAGTAAAAAAGTTTCGCTTTGATCGTCACTATGATGACCGGTGACAATTAAAGCATGGTCTACAGATGACTCTTGTAATGCTTTATATCGAGCATCTCGAGCAAGCTCTTCAAGACTATGTTGTTTTTGAGGTACAACATTTACTTCACAAACTTCTATAGGTAGTCCTAATTGTTGAGCTTGTTGTTTTGCGAAGAGCTGCCACGTTAGTGCATTTTCACTTAAACCATGATTAACATGACAAATACTGATTTTATTACTAAGAATATTTTGCTTGGCTAATTGAGCAAGGGCATACAGGAGCACTTGAGAATCAATTCCGCCACTGTAAGCTACAACAATATCCTTGTTAGGGTATTGTTGAAAAAAACGTGCAAGTGTTGACTCAATAGTTAACATTCAAATCTTCTGTAGCAATAAAAACAAAAAAAGCACTATTTAAGTGCTTTCAAAAGAGGAAGTATTACCAAACATCGATATTAGCAATAACCAAACGACATCAATCGATCGTAGCGTTGTTCAATTAACTCATCTTTTGATAAGCCATCTAAAGACGCTAAGCTCGCTTTTAGTCCTTGTTTTAAAAATGCAGCCATTTTATCCATGTCACGATTCGTGTGGGCGTTATGCCCATAGCTTCTGCAGCTGTTGGTGCTTTCTCAGCCGTTTTCCATAAAATTGAAGCACAACCTTCCGGAGAGATCACCGCATAAGTCGAATACTTCAGCATATTAACACGATCGCCAACACCAATGGCTAAAGCACCGCCTGAGCCACCTTCACCAATAACGGTACAAACAATAGGAACAGTTAAACGCGCCATTACTTTTAAGTTAGTTGCGATAGCTTCACTTTGACCACGCTCTTCTGCGCCAACTCCTGGGTATGCGCCTGGAGTATCAATAAAGGTAATGATTGGCATATTAAAACGCTCTGCCATCTTCATTAAACGTAAAGCTTTACGGTATCCTTCTGGGCGTGGCATACCAAAATTTCGTTTTACTTTCTCAGCCGTTGAGCGACCTTTTTGATGACCAATGATCATTACCGGTTTACCATCTAAACGTGCCGTGCCACCAACAATGGCACGGTCATTAGCATAAGCTCTGTCACCAGCAAGTTCATCAAAGTCAGTAAAAATACGAGCAATATAATCTAAAGTATAAGGGCGCTGAGGATGACGAGCAACACGCGCCGTTTGCCATGGGTCTAAATTTGAAAATATTTTATTCGTTAACTCATTATTTTTTTCACGTAACTGCGTGATTTGCTCTTCTAAGTTAAGATCAAGATCTTGACCATTATTTACTAGCTCTAATTCTTCAATTTTTGCATCAAGTTCCGCTATCGGTTGCTCGAAGTCTAAAAAATTTAATGACATGTTTTTATTTTTACCTATGTTCGTCGCTTCGCAGCTTTATTTAAGCAAAGCCTATTTAAATTTTAGGGCTATTTTTTCATCACCCAGCAGTGTTTTTAATTCATGTATTAATAAATCTGCTGGGGTTACCCGCCATTGTACGCCTAACTCAAGCATACCTTGCGCCTCTTCACGCTGGTAAAATACTCGAACAGGGCAAGTACCGTCTTTATAAGGAGACAATACTTCTGTAAATTGTTCTATAAAGTTATCTGCTATTGCCATGCGATTCACTTGTACATCAAGTGATGTCACGTAATTTTCTCGGGCATCTGCAATGGTCATTATATCTCGGGCGGTCATGGTATTACCACCAGAATATTCATCAAAGCTGACCTGCCCACGACAGACCAAAATAGCGTCTGTTACCAAAAGCTCTGCAAAGGTATCATAATCATCAGGGAATAGTCGAATATCTATACGTGCACTTTTATCATCTAAGGTAACTAATGCCCAGCGACGACCTCTTTTATTCACTAAAACGCGTACACCAATAACCAAACCAACCGCGACAGTCGTCCGATCTTTTCCTGAGGGTTGCATGCTCACTAATCGTCCGCTGGCATAATGTTTAATTTCAGCCAAGTAACGATTAATAGGATGTCCAGTAAGGTATAGTCCTAAGGTTTCTTTTTCACCATTAAGCCAAATTTCTTCTGCCCACATTGGCACGTCTTTAAATGACTGACGGGTATCTTCAGGAGCCTCATTAATTAAACCAAATAGGTCTTCTTGCCCTAAAGCTTGCGCTTTTGCATGTTGATCAGCGGCTTTTATCGCATCAGGTAAAGTTGCAAATAATGCGGCACGATGTGGTGTTTTCTTTTCCGGAGAATTATCTTGAGGAACTTTCCCTTGAGGACACTTTGCTTGAGGTCCAAGCGCATCCATAGCTCCTGCTTTAATGAGTTTCTCAAGTATACGTTTATTAATTTTTTTAAGATCAAGACGGGCACAAAAATCAAATAAGTCGGCAAATTCCCCGTCTTTTTCACGCGCGGCAATAATAGCTTCAATGGGTCCTTCACCGACCCCTTTAATAGCACCAATACCATAAACAATTTGGTTATCTTCATTAACAGTAAACTTATATTGTCCGACGTTAACATCTGGCGGCAATAAGTCGATTTTCATGTTTCCACATTCATCGACAAGGGTAACGATTTTTTCGGTATTATCCATATCTGCTGACATGACTGCCGCCAGAAACGGTGCAGGAAAGTGTGTTTTCATCCACAAGGTTTGATACGAAACTAACGCATACGCTGCCGAATGAGATTTGTTAAAACCGTAACCCGCAAATTTTTCTACTAAATCGAAGATTTTCATGGCAAGCTCGCCATCGACACCACGATTAATAGCGCCTTCTTCAAAACCGGCACGCTGTTTAGCCATTTCTTCAGGTTTTTTCTTACCCATAGCGCGACGCAACATATCCGCGCCGCCAAGAGAGTAACCTGCAAGAACTTGCGCAATTTGCATGACCTGTTCTTGATATAAAATAATGCCGTAGGTAGGTTCTAAAATAGGTTTTAAATCAAGATGCTGCCATCTTTCATCGGGGTAACTAACCGCTTCACGACCATGTTTACGTTCAATGAAGTTATCAACCATGCCTGATTGTAGGGGGCCTGGACGAAACAAAGCCACAAGTGCAATTATATCTTCAAAACAATCTGGTTTTAATTTAACGATCAGTGATTTCATACCACTTGATTCAAGCTGAAATACCGCCGTAGTTTCAGCTCTTAATAAAACTTTATAGGCGTCCTTATCCTCTAGATCGATACTGGTAATATCTATAGGCTCTTTACCAGCCTTTAACAATTTATCATCAGCCATTTCTATGGCCCATTGTAAAATGGTTAAAGTACGTAGACCAAGGAAGTCGAATTTAACTAAACCCGCATCTTCAACATCGTTTTTATCAAATTGGGTGACCGGATTTTTACCTTCATCATCACAATATAAAGGCGCAAAATCAGTGATGGTTGTCGGTGAAATAACCACACCACCGGCATGTTTACCGGCATTACGTGTGGTACCTTCTAAGATGCGACACATGTCGATCAAATCTTTAACTTCACTGTCTTGTGCATAAGCTTCAGGAAGTTTGGGTTCTTCTTCAAACGCCTTTGCTAAGGTCATGCCCGGCGTCATCGGAATAAGTTTTGAAATACGATCAACAAAACCATAAGGGTGACCTAGCACACGACCAACATCGCGAATTACCGCTTTTGCCGCCATAGTACCAAAAGTAATAATTTGTGATACCGCATCGCGACCATAAAGTTCAGCAACATGATCAATAACTTCATCTCGTCTGTCCATGCAAAAATCAATATCAAAATCAGGCATAGAAACACGTTCAGGATTAAGAAAACGTTCAAATAGCAAATCATACGCTAGGGGATCAAGATCGGTGATGTCCAAAGCATAAGCAACTAGAGAGCCGGCTCCCGAACCACGACCAGGACCAACAGGTATATTATGATCTTTACTCCATTGAATAAATTCCATGACGATGAGGAAATATCCTGGGAATCCCATATTGTTGACAACTTTTAACTCAATGGCTAACCGTTCATCATAAGGTTGCCGAATTTCAGCAAAATTTTCCGCATTGCGATCAAATAATTGATCAAGACGCTTTTCTAAACCTTCTTCAGAGACTTTAATAAAAAAGTCGTTTATTTCTAAACCTTCGGTAGGGAAATCGGGTAAAACATATTCACCAAGACGCACGGTGACATTACAACGTTTAGCTATTTCAATGGTATTTTCAAGTGCTTCGGGAATATCTGAAAATAATTCACACATTTCCTCAGGGCTACGTAAATATTGCTGGGTACTGTATCGTTTGGGTCTTCTTTTATCATCTAAAGTAAAACCATCATGAATAGCGACCCGTATTTCATGAGCATCAAAATTTTCAGGAGCTAAAAAAACCACTTCATTAGTAGCGACTACCGGTAGCTGAGCTTGATCAGCCAATGCAACCGCTAAGTGGATATAATTTTCTTCGTTTTCTCGACCGGTGCGGATCAGCTCTAAATAAAAATCATCAGGAAAGTGTTGTTGATAAAAAACCACCATTTTCTCGACAAGCTCGGTATTACCTTTAATTAAAGCTTTACCGATATCCCCTTCCCTTCCTGCAGAAAGTAATAATAAACCTGACTTATATTCAATTAGCCATTCTTTATCAATAACGGCTCGACCTTGAACATGACCTCTTAAATAAGCTTTAGAAATAAGCTCCGTCAGGTTTTTATAGCCGATATTATTTGTGGTGATAACAACCAAGCGCGATAATTCATCACCTAACTCTTCACTTTGCACCCAGAAATCACAACCAATGATCGGCTTAACACCCGAGGCGTGAGCTGCATGATAGTATTTCACTAAGCCACACAAATTGGTTTGATCCGTTAATGCTATTGCCGGCATTAACAAGTCAGCGGTTTTAGCAATAATGGGTTTTACTTTGTTAAGACCGTCACACATTGAATAATCACTGTGCACACGCAAATGAATAAACTTAGGAGAATACTCCTGATTTGTATCGTGAGAAGTATCATCAATTGGCATTTCTGCTGGCAATGACTCTGCTGATGAAGGTTCTGCTGCTGAAAGCTCTTGTGACATTAAGTTCTTATTATCCCTTGATTCGCAATAACCTTAGCTACCGGCTTAAAACTAACACGGTAACAATCTAAAACACCGTGCTCATTTATCTTTTCTAAATGAAACTTCGTTGGATAACCTTTATGTTTAGCAAAACCGTATTCAGGATATTTTTTATCTAAGTCTACCATTTCCTGATCGCGAGCAACTTTGGCTATAATGGAAGCCGCACTAATTTCGGCAACACGATCATCACCTTTCACGACAGATTGACAGGCGATGACACCATCATGACTTAAAAAAGTAGGGCAACGATTACCATCAACTAAAACATGATCGGGCATTACATCTAATGCTTGCACAGCTCGCTGCATTGCTAACATCGTTGCATGTAAAATGTTTAAGGTATCAATTTCTTCTGGGGTAGCACGCCCAATTGCCCATGCGATGGCACGTTCCTTAATTTGTACGGATAAAACATCACGTTTTTTCTCTGATAGTTTTTTTGAGTCCATCAAACCTTCAATGGGATTATCAGGATCAAGTATTACCGCTGCGGTAACGACATCACCGACTAAAGGACCACGCCCGACTTCATCAACACCGGCAATACAATAAGCGGTAGGATATTCAAATATGGGTAGAATTTTTTTAGCTTTTGTAGTCATCGTTTTACCGTCACCCTGTCCGTCATCACTGTCCGTCATCGTTAGTGGTTTCTACTGTCATTAAGGTTAAAACAGCAGTCGCTGCTTTTTCACTAGCATTTTGTCGTAGTGCATGGTGAATTTTCATAAATTCATCATTTAATTGCGTTTGTTCTGTATAAAGACGTTCTTTAAGTAACGGAACAATTTGCTCTGGGTTAACATCGTTTTGTAATAATTCGGGTACTAAGGATTTATTAGCAAGTAAATTAGGTAAAGAAAACCATTGTAATTTAACCAGCCATTTGGCCAGCCAATACGTTAATAAATTAAATTTGTAAGTGATCACCATTGGTCTTTTGATCAAGGCAGCCTCTAAAGTGACAGTGCCCGATGCAGTTAATAAACAGTCACTTGCCGCCATAGCCGCATGTGTTTGGTTAATCACCATGGTAATCGGTAATTGTGGCGCTATTTCGTCTTTTAATTGTTGAAACTGCTGAGCACGTTTATCACTGATCATCGGCGCAATAAAAACTAATGAATTGTCTTCATTAAATAATTGCTTTGCATTTTCTAAAAAAGGTTCAACTAAGCGATCAAGTT